>CAVWTU010000009.1:0-12938 GCA_963758055.1 uncultured Solirubrobacteraceae bacterium | reverse complement strand
TTGTGTGGCCGCGACGACGTATTGCTCAAGGAGTCGCTGGTCACGCCCGGGTCCCACTGCACCGGCTGCGGGGCGCCGGTCAAGCCCTACGACAACATCCCGGTGCTCTCGTGGCTGCTGCTGCGGGGCCACTGCCGCAGCTGCGGTGAGTCGATCTCGGTGCGCTACCCGCTGGTGGAGGCGCTCACGGGCCTGCTCTGCGTCGGCGCCGTCCTGGTCCACCACTCAGCCGTCTCGATTGCGCTCAGCATCCTCGTGATCCTGCTGGTGGTGCCCGCGGCGCTGATCGACCTCGAGTACCGCATCATCCCCAACCGCATGACCGCCTTCGGCGCGATCGCGGCCCTGGCGATCGGTACCGCGCTCGATCCCGCCGGGGAGCCCGAACGCCTGATCGCGGGCGCCGCGGCGGGCGGCTTCCTGCTGCTCGCGGCGCTGGCCTATCCCGCCGGGATGGGCATGGGCGACGTCAAGCTCGCCGGCGTGCTCGGGCTGATGCTCGGCGCGGCCGTGGCTCCGGCGCTGCTCGTGGCGCTGGTGGCCGGCGTCCTGTTCGGCGTCTTCGTGATGGCCCACCAAGGGGTCGGGGCGGGGCGCAAGACCGCTGTCCCGTTCGGTCCCTTCCTCGCTTTGGGAGCCATTTTTGCGGTGTTTCTGGGCGATCCGGTCATTCACGCCTACAGCACCAACTTTCTTCACTAAAGCGCGTCGGGGCTGCCGCCGATACCCCTCCTGCAGGCCGACCGCCCGGAACGCCCCTCGCTATGAGAATGCCCCAACTCTCCACACCTGACGCCCTCAGGGCGAAGCCGAGCCTCAGCATGCTGAAGCTGCCCGACCTCAAGCATCTGAAGGTCCCGGACTTCAAGAGCCTGAACGTCACGGACGTCATGAACCTCAGCTTCGCCCGCCCGGGCGGATCGGTCGTCGGTCTCGATATCCAGCCCGGTTTCATCGCCGCCGCCCAGGGCCGCGGCGGTGGCTCGGTGATGGTCGAGAAGGCAGCCTCGATGTCGCTGGCTCCCGACACCCTCCACCACGGCGAAGTCAACGACGCGGCGGGACTCTCCGAGGCGCTGAAGGAGCTGTTCGGCGCGAGCGGTATGCCCAAGCGCGTCCGCGTCGGCATCGCCAACCAGCGGACGGTCCTGCGGACGCTCGAACTGCCCCCCGTGACCGACGCCAAGGAACTTGCCGCAGCCGTGAACTTCCAGGCCCAGGAGCAGGTGCCGATGCCGCTCAACAACGCGGTCCTCGACTTCCACCCGCTGGGCGTGATCGACACGCCGGCCGGGCCCCGCCAGCGCGTCGTGCTGGTCGCGGCCCAGCGCGACATGATCGAGCGCCTGCTGGGCGCGATCGAACAGGCGGGCCTGATCCCCGTGGGCATCGACCTTTCCGCCTTTGCGCTGATCCGCTCGCTGTACACGCCCGAAGCCCCCCTCGCCGAGGGCGAGGGCAGCGGGGAGACCCCGCGGGTCCTGTACCTGAACGTCGACGGCCTCACCAACCTGGCGATCGCCGAGGGTCCCGTGTGCCGCTTCACGCGTGTGGTGGCCGGCGGAATCGAGTCGATGGCCGCCGAGCTCGCGGCCAAGCGCGAGATCAGCACCCCCGAGGCGCGGGCGCTGCTGTTCGCCGCCAACCTCACGGAAGCCCCCAACGCCGACGAATGGGGCCCGGCGCTCTCAGAGCAGCCCGCCCCGCAGGAGGCATCGGCCGAGCCGACGGCCGACCAGCAGCTCCCACCCGGCGAGGGCATGGCCCCCGAGGCTGCCGCCGCGCCCTTCTCCGCGCCGGAGGGTGACCCCGGCTCCCCGGGCGACTCCCAGGCGCCCGAGGCGTCCTACCCAGAGGCGTCCTACACCGAGGAGCTCACGGGCGTCCGCGCGAGCGACGAGCAGGTTCCCTACGAGGATTCCTATGGCAACGGTAGCTTCGGCGCCGAGGAGGACGAGGACGTCTACGGGGTGCTCGAGAGCGGTATTCGCGACATCTACGGCGAGGTTCGCAACTCGCTGGACTTCCACCGCTCCCAGGAGGGCGGCGGAGATGTCTCCCAGGTGGTCCTCAGCGGAGCAGCACAGGACATTCCCGGCTTCGCCGAGGCGCTCCAGGCTGCCCTCGGCATCGACGTCAGAACGCATGAGATCCAGTTCGCCGCCAGCGCCCGCGACGGGGTGTCCCCCCACCGTCTGGCGGTGGCTGCGGGGCTGGCCGTCGAGGAGGTCTCGCGGTGAAGGCCGTCAACCTGATCCCCGTCGAGCGACGGGTGGGGGCCGGCGTCGGACTCGGCCGCTCCCAGGGTGGTGCCTACGCGGTGATCGCGCTCGTAGGCGTGTTCGCGCTGCTGCTGTTCGTCTACGGCAAAGCCAGCCACGAGATCTCGAGCGACAACTCCCAGGCCGCGAAGGTCACCAGCGAAGCCGAACAGGCGCGCTCCGACGCCGGCGCGCTCGCGCGTTACAACGGCCTGATCGCCCAGAGCGAAGCTCGCACCACGGCCGCCGAAAGCCTGATGGACCAGCGCTTCGACTGGTCCCACGCGCTCCACGAACTCAGCCGCGTGCTGCCCTCCGGCGTGTCGATCGCCTCGCTCGCCGGCACCATCGCGGCCACCGAAGCGAGCAAAAAGGCGGCTTCCGCTTCCACCAGCTCGAGCGGATCGAGCACCAGCGGGTCGGCCTCTGCCTCCTCATCGGTGTCCTCCGCGACCCCGGCGGGGACGGTCCCCAGCGTCATCCTCACCGGCTGCGCGAACAGCCAGACCGTGGTCGCTGAAACGCTCCAGCGGTTGCGCCTGATCACCGGTGTCAAGGAAGCCCAGCTCACCAGCTCCGTGAGCTCCACGGGCTCGGGTAACGGCTCCACCAGCTGCCCGAGCCCCAACCCCACCTTCACCGTGAGCGTCACCTTCGAACCGCTGCCCGCGAGCATCCCGAGCGGCGCGACCAATGTCTCCAACCCGGCCACGCCCGCGGGCGCCGCGGCCGCCACCAGCACGGGGAGCTCCAAATGACCGCTCGTGACCGGCTCGTCCTGATCGGCGTCATCGCACTCGCGTTCGTCGGCGTCGTGTACCTGATGCTCGTCTCCCCGGAGCGCAAGAAGGCCAGCCAAGCCGCGGCCTCGGTGGTGGCGGCGGAAGCGCAGCTCGCCAGCGCCCACAGCGAACTCGTCACGGCACGTGCGGCGCGGGCCAAGTACGCGGCCAGCTACGGCACGATCGTGCACCTCGGCAAAGCGGTCCCGACGACCCAGGAAGTGCCCTCGCTGATCTACGAACTGGCGCAGGCCTCCAAACAGAAGAGCGTGGAATTCGCCTCGATCTCCTCCTCGGACGCCTCCAAAACCCCCGGCGGCGCCCCGAGCGCAGCCTCCTCGGCGAGCGCCTCCACCGGAGGCTTCCAGCAGATGCCGTTCACGTTCATCTTCAACGGCAGCTACTTCGGGCTCGAAAAAATGCTCCGCCAGCTCACCAACTTCGCCACCAAAACGCCCTCGGGCGCACTGAAGGTCAACGGCCGCCTGCTGACGATCCAGGGCGTGAGTCTGCAGCCGGTGGTCCTCCAGGGCGCGTCGGGCAAGAACCCCAACCTCACCGCCACCGTCACCGCCACCGCCTACGCGATGCCGCCCGAACAGGCCTCGACAGGCGCTTCGAGCAGCGGCTCGGCGACACCCGCCGGCGGCAGCGGCTCATCTTCGACTTCCTCCCCCTCCGCACCCCCGGCCGTCATCGGAGCAAAGCCATGAACGCAGTCACCGATTTCCTGAGCGCCCTCCGCGAGGACCTGCGCGATCGCCGCATGCTGCCGCTGGTGATTCTGGTCAGCGTCGCCATGCTGGCAGCGATCGCGTTCGTGATCCTCGGTGGCTCGGGCGGAGGCTCCAGCGCGGTCGCCCCCACGGCCGGCAACTCAGCGAGCGCCAACGCGGGCGAAACGACCGCCCTGGTGCTCACCCCGGTGAGCACCTCCAGCGCCGTTGACGAGACCGCCACGGGCGCCTCCGCGCAGCACACGGCGGGTGCCACCCACAACCCCTTCGCGCTGCTGCCCTCCGCGATCGCGGCCGAAGCCAAGGCTTCCGGTGGCTCCAGCACGTCCTCGACGTCCGTCGGCTCCAGCGGCGGCGAATCCTCCAGCTCCTCCAGCAGCGGATCCTCCAGCAGTGGATCCTCCGGCAGCGAATCCTCCGGGGGCGAATCCTCCGGGGGCTCGTCCAAGTCCGGCGGCTCCAGTGGGGGCTCGGGCAAACACAGCGGTGGCACCAAGGCCAAGCCGAAGAGCGTCTACCAGGTGTCCGTGCTGTTCGGGGAAGCCGTCCCCGGGACGCCCAGCGAAGCAGGCACCGGCCTGAAGCCGTACGAAAACCTCAAGCTGCTCACCCCGCTGCCATCCAAGGAAGAGCCCCTCGTGGTCTTCCGCGGCGTCAACCGGGGCGGCACGATTGCGACCTTCACGGTGGCGTCCGAAACGATCCTGCAGGGCCAGGGAAGGTGCCTGCCGAGCGCCTTTGAATGCAAGGCGATCCAGCTGAAGGCCAACCAGAACGAGACCCTGCAGTACCTCAAGCCCGGCACCCAGACGGTCCAGACCTACGAACTGCGCCTCGTCAGCATCACCCCCGCGACGGCCTCCTCGGCCTCCCTGGCGAGCGTCTACGGCCATGAGTCGAAAGCCGGGCTGGAAGTGCTCCGGCGGGCGAACCTGGTTGCGATTCCCGGCCTCGGCATGAGCTCGCTGGCCGGCGTGCTGGTCCACACCTCCTGACGGAGCTCTCGCAGGCGGCTCCGGTGCGGCGCACGGGGGTGCGCCCAGAGGGCTGCTCGGACGGCCAATAAGCTTGCTCGCAGTGTCACTGCGCCTGATCACGGCCGGCGAGTCCCACGGGCCCGGCCTCACCTGCATCGTCGAGGGTCTCCCGGCGGGACTCGAGCTGTCCGAGGAGGAGATCAACCGCGACATGGCCCGCCGCCAGCTGGGCCACGGGCGCGGCGGGCGGATGAAGATCGAGCGCGACAGCGCCGAGGTCACGGCCGGGGTGCGCCACGGCCGCACGCTCGGAGGACCGGTCGCGCTGCAGATCGCGAACCGCGACTACGCCAACTGGGAGGAACGGATGAGCCCGTGGCCGGGGGGCGAGGAGGTTGCCCAGGTTCATCTCCCGCGCCCCGGACACGCCGACCTGGTCGGCACCCAGAAGTACAAGCAGAGCGATGTCCGCAACATCCTCGAGCGGGCGTCGGCGCGCGAGACCGCCGCGCGGGTCGCCGGCGGCGCCCTGCTGCAAGGCGCTCCTGAGGGCGCTCGGGGTCGAGATCTACTCGCACGTGATCCAGATCGGCTCCGTGCGGGCGCCCGCAGCGGAGCAGGCGCTGACGCCCGAGGACTTCGCCGCGGTCGACGAGTCGCCCGTCCGCTGCCTGGACGCGGACGCCTCCCGCGCGATGGTCCGCGAGATCGACGAGCTGCGCAAGGCCAACGAGTCGCTCGGCGGGGTCTTCGAGGTGCAGGCCTTCGGGCTGCTTCCGGGGCTCGGCTCGCACGTCTCGTGGGAGCAGCGCCTCGACGGCCGCCTGGCGATGGCGATCTGCTCGATCCAGGCGATCAAGGGCTTCTCGATCGGCGACGCCTTCACGCTCGCGGGGCTCCCGGGCTCGCAGGCGCACGACGAGATCTTCTATTCGGCCGCCCGCGGCTACTACCGCGAAACCAACCGCGCGGGAGGCCTGGAGGGCGGCATGACCGACGGTCAGCCGCTCCTCGTGAGGGCCGCGATGAAGCCGCTGCCGACCCTGACCAAGCCGCTGCGCTCGGTCGACACCGAGACCCACGAGCCCGCCCAGGCGCTGCGCGAGCGCACCGACTCGTGCACAGTGCCGGCCGCCGGCGTCGTCGGCGAGGCGATGGTGGCGTCGTGCTCGCCGGCGCCTACCGCGAGAAGTTCGGCGGAGACCACATCGACGACATGCTCGAGGCCCTCGACGCCTACAAGCAACGGATCGGATGGCACTCGTCCTGATCGGGTTCATGGGCGCCGGCAAGTCGAGCGCCGCCCGCGAACTCGCCGCCTTGAGGGGCGTGAGCCCCCTCGATAGCGACACGCTCGTGGTGGAGCGCCTCGGGCATTCGATCGCCGAGGAGTTCGAGCGCGCCGGGGAGGACTCCTTCCGGGCCGTGGAGGAGGAGGTGGTGTGTGGTCTGCTGGCGAGCGCCGGCGAGCGCGCGGTGGTCTCGCTCGGCGGTGGAAGCGTCCTCTCCGAGCGGGTCAGCGAGGCCCTGCCAGGCCACACGACGGTGTGGCTCGACGTCGATCCCGCGAGCTGCTGGGAGCGGGTGGCTGGCGCGCGGGTCCCCGGACAGCGCCCCCTGGCCGCCAGCCGGGATGCCTTCTTCGCGCTGCACCTCAGCCGCCGGGACCTCTACGAGCAGGTCGCCGACGCGATCGTCGTGGCCCCCGTGCGCGGAACCCTAGGCCACGCGGCGGCGAGCCTCTCAAAGCTCGCCGGGAGCCCCGGCACGCGGATGCTGTGGGCTCGCTCGAGCTCCGGGGAATACCCGGTGTTCCTCGGCAGCGGGCTGCTCGGCGACGGCCGGGCGCTCGCCCTGTGGCCGCTGGACCGCGGCGCCTCACGCCCGTTCCTGGTCAGCGACGAGAACGTGCTCGCGCTCTACGGGGACCGGCTCGGGGCGCTCGCCGGGAGCGTCACCCTTCCGCCCGGGGAGCTGCACAAGACGCTCGAGCAGGCCGAACGTGTGTGGCTGGAGCTGCTGCGAGCCGAGCTGACCCGTGCCGACCACGTCGTCGCCCTCGGGGGCGGGGTGGTCGGAGACCTCGCGGGCTTCTGCGCGGCCACCTACCAGCGGGGCATCGCCCACGTGCAGGTGCCCACCAGTCTCGTGGCACAGGTCGACTCCGCCTACGGCGGCAAGACCGGCGTCGACCTCCCGGAGGCCAAGAACTACGTCGGCGCCTACCACCAGCCCGCCGGCGTGATGGTCGACCCGGGCGTGCTCGCGAGCCTGCCGGCGGCCGAGCTGGCGGCCGGCTGGGTGGAGGTCCTGAAGACCGCACTGATCGCCGGCGGGGCGCTCTGGGAGGCGGTCTCCGCCGGCCACGAGGTCGATGAGAGGATGATCTTCTCGTGCGTACGCACCAAGCTCGAAGTGGTGGCGGCAGATGAACGCGACGGGGGGCTCCGCCAGGTGCTGAACCTCGGCCACACCGTAGGCCACGCGATCGAGACCACCACCGGATACGGCCGCTACCGGCACGGCGAGGCGGTCGGGCTCGGGCTGCTGGCGGCCCTGCGCCTGTCCGGTCAGGACGGCCTGCGCGAGGAGGTGCTCGAGCTGCTGCGCTCGCGGGGACTCCCGGTGCGGCTGTCGGGGGCTCCGACCGAGGAGGTGCTGGCGGTGATCTCCCACGACAAGAAGCGCCTCGGCGCACAGGTTCCGTTCGTGCTCGTGAGGGCGCCCGGAGACGTGCACCAGGGCTGCTCGGTGCCCGACGGGGACGTCAGGGCGGCGGTTCAGGAGCTCGTCGGATGAGCGCCTCCCGCTACCGCGTCGAGGTCATGCACGGGGTCAACCTCGATCAGCTCGGACGCCGGGACCCGAGGTTGTACGGAACGATGACGCTGCCGGAGCTGCAGGAGCAGATCGAGCACGACGCCCACGCCCACGGCTTGGCGGTGCGCTTCTTTCACAGCAACTACGAAGGGGCCTTCATCGAGCACCTGCACTCGCTGCGCGGGGACGCCGACGCGATCCTGCTGAACCCGGGGTCCTGGACCCACTATGCGTGGGCGATCCGCGACGCGCTCGAGATCGCGAGCCTGCCGGCCCTGGAGATCCACCTGTCCGATATCGAGAACCGCGAGCAGTGGCGGCGCTTCTCGGTGATCCGCGACCTGTGCTTCACGACCATCTCGGGGCGTGGCCCCGAGGGCTATCGCGACGCGCTGGCGGCGCTGCGCGAGGAGCTCGACCGGGTGACCGGATGAATCCCCCGGCATCCCCGGGCGCAGGCGGCCCGGCACCCCTGCGGGAGCGCACCGGGCGGCTGGCCGGGCGGCTGGCCGAGCTCGAGCTCGACGGGCTGCTGGTGGGCACGCGCTTCGACCTGCGCTACCTGACGGGCTTCACCGGCAGCAACGGGCTGGCACTGATCGCGGCCGACCCGGAGGGCGCGATCGGCGAGCACCTGTTCCTGACGGACTTCCGCTACGAGACCCAGTCGGCCCAGCAGCTGCCCGAGATCTTCCGCCGCGAGATCGTCAGCGGCGACCTGTTCGTCGCCGCGGCCGCTGCGCTCCCGGCCGCGGGCGGTCGCCTGGGCTTCGACGAGCTGGCCCTCAGTGTGCGCACCCATCGCCGCCTCGGGGAGAAGCTGGGCGAGAAGTGGGAGCTGGTGGCGTGCCCGGGCGAGGTGGCCCGCCTGCGGGCCGTCAAGGACGAGGGCGAGCTGGCCCGCATCCTCGAGGCCTCCAAGCTGGCCGACGAAGCCCTCCACCAGACCCTCGAAGCGGGGGTGGTGGGGCGCTCCGAGCGCGAGGTGGCCGTCGAGCTGGAGTTCCGCATGCGCCGCCTGGGGGCGGAGGGGCCGAGCTTCGAGTCGATCGTGGCCGCCGGCGCCCAGGGGGCCCTGCCGCACGCCCAGCCGGGCGAGGAGGCGATCCCCGCCGACACGCTGCTGATCATCGACTGGGGGGCACTGCTCGACGGCTACTGCTCGGATTGCACCCGCACCTACGCCACCGGAGAGGGGATCTCCGATCGCCAGCGGGAGGCATATGCGAGCGTGCTCGAGTCCCAGCTCGCCGGCCTGGGGGCGGTCCGCCCCGGGGTCAGTGGCCGCGATGCCGACGCCGCCGCCCGCGAGGTGCTCGAGCGGGCGGGTCTCGGTGAGCGTTTCGGGCACGGACTCGGTCACGGGGTCGGCCTGGAGGTCCACGAGGGCCCGCGGCTGTCGCGCACCGAAGCCGACGCCCAGCTGCAGCCCGGCAACGTCGTCACCGTTGAGCCGGGCGTGTACATGCCGGGCGAGTTCGGGGTTCGGATCGAGGACCTGGTGGCCGTGGGGGAGAGCCAGAACAGCATCTTCACCTCGATCTCCAAGGAGCTCACGGTCATCGAATGACCGCCCTCGTCGGATGACCGCCCCGGCGAAGCTGTACTGGTTCCCGATGTCCCACCCGGGGATGGCGGCGAAGGCCATGCTCGAGCTCAAGGGGGTGCCGTATGAAACGGTCGACGTGCTCGTCGGGGCCCAGAAGGTCCACCTGCGCCTGGCCGGCTTCCGCGCCGGCACGGTCCCCGCCCTGAAGCTCGACGGCCGTCGCGTCCAGGGCTCGCTGGCGATCCCGAGGGCGCTCGAGCGGATCGCCCCCGAGCCTCCTCTGTATCCGTCCGACCCTGCCCTGCGGGCGCGCGTGGAGGAGGCCGAGGCGTGGGGTGAGCGCGAGATCCAGAACGCGCCGCGGCTGATGCTCCGCTGGGGGCTGATCGGCGACCCGGGCCTGCGGCGCTGGCTGGCAGGGGCCGCGGGCATGCCGCTGCCGGCGCTCACCGCCCGAACCTCCGTCCCCGTGGCCCGCTACTACGCCCGTGCGATCGGGGCCGACGAAGCCGCGGCCCGGCGAGCCCTGAATGACCTGCCGGCGATGCTAGACCGCGCCGACGGCCTGCTGGCGGACGGGACCCTCACCACCGACCCGCCGAACGCCGCCACCTTCCAGATCCTCTCCAGCGTCCGCGCCCTGGACTCCTTCGAGGACCTGCGCCCACAGCTGGCCGGGCGGCCGTCGACCGCAGCGGCCCGCGAGCTGTTCCCCGACTACCCGGGGCCCGTGCCGCCCTTCATCCCGCGCCCGTGGCTGGATGAGCTGCCCGCGGCACGGGTCGGGTCCGCGCCGGCGAGCTGAGCCCACCGGCGCCAGGCGATCGCGGCCCAGATCAGCTCCACGACGCCGAACGGCCAGGTTCCCGCGAGGAACCCGTAGACGCTCGCCAGCACACAGCCGACCGCGAACGCGAGCACGAAACGAGGCCCACGGCTCTCGAGTGCGTACATCAGCATCATGAACGTCAGGACGACGACGCCGAAGGCGGTCAGCACCCAGCCAGTGTGCCGCAGGCGGTGCCGATCGGGCGCGAAACGCGCCACGGCCAGCCAAGGGCCCACCCGGCGGCGCCCGCGGCGGCTACTGGATGAAGTGGGGGTCAGGTGCCAAGCCGTCGGCTCGGGCCGTCGTGACTCATGTGAGGAGCATCAGATCGGCGGGCGGCGGCCCTTAGCTGTCGGGACCGTTGACCCGTCGGGCCCCTTGGTGGTAGCTTCCGACCAGTCTGGGGAACCTGTGGGGGGAAAGCGTTGACGTGGACTGAGACCTTCGTGGTGGGGCGGCCGCGAATGCCGGTGGGGCGGCCCGCGCTGGCTGTTGCGGTTCTGCTGACGGCGTTCCTATGGCTGATCGGCGGGGTCGCGTTCGGCGACTCCTACTTCCAAAGGAAGCTGTTCCAGCCGTCCGGCGAAAAGGTCGAACAGCCGATCGCGTTGTCCGCCGACGGGAACACGGCCCTGTTCGGTGGCTATCTGCAGACACGCTCAGGCGACGAATGGGTCCAGCAGCGGCAAGTCACCGAAGGCGGATATATGAACAGCCTCTCCGCCGACGGCGACACGTTGGTCTCGAGCGTGGGTGGTCTCTACTTCGAGGAAGCCTTTGTCTACACGCGTTCGGGTGGAGTTTGGGGGAACGCGGTGCGGCTCGAACCGGAAGGGCTCGCCGGGAAAGAGCCGGAATTCGGTGCTGCCTCTGCGGTCTCGGCAAACGGGGGCACAGTCCTCGTAGGAGCCCCCGAAAGCAGGGAAATAGAAGCCGCCGGACGCGTTGTGGCGTTCGTACGAGACGGCGAAACGTGGACCCAAGAAGCGATCCTGCAGGAAGATTCCGCTCGGCACTGCGGAGACGTCCTCGCGCTCTCCGCTGATGGAGATACCGCCGTCATTGGGTGCGAAAACGCCAATCACAGCGGACGTGTCGATCAAATCTTCGCTCGCACGGAAACCGGTTGGACGCTGCAGGCGAATGTGTCTTCCCGCGGCGCGGGCATCGCCCTTGCTCCCGACGGCGAAACATTGTTCACGGCCGGCGAAACCGTCCGGATTTACCAGCGTGGCGGCGAAGCGTGGAGCTTTGCGGGCGAAATCCAGCCACTGCCGCCTGGAGAAAGCGGGCTCGGCCCCATCGCGATCGCGCCAGAAGGAACGCACCTCTTGATCGAGGAGGGCCTAGCCGGCGCGGTCTTGTACGAAGGCTCGGGCGCCGATTGGACCGCGGTCGAAGGGCTGCTCCCGGTGGGATTTGAGAAGCTCGAATACAACTCCGAGCTCGCGCTCTCGACCGATGCGCAGGTCATCCTCGCCAGCGTCCCGGCCCCCGTCTCGACCTATGCGGGTGGAGTCTGGGAATTCACTCCCGGCGAACCGGTACGGGGGCCAGAAATCGGGCGCTGTGTGCTGCATCCGCGCGTGTCGGACGGCGCCTTCACCGACGCCGCGTGTTCCAAGCAGCTGCCCAAAAAGGGCACGCCCTATGAATGGACCCCCGGCGCGGTCAAAGCGGGGTTGACCCTCGCGGGCGGGGCCCTGACGCTATCGACCCACTCGAAGCAGTCGATCACCTGCAGCGGGCTCTCCGGCTCGGGTGTCCTTGGTCGCAAAGAGCTCAGCGGGCTGCATCTCAGCCTGACCGGGTGTCAAAAGGCCGAGCAGCAGTGCACGAGCACGATGGCGAGCCCTGGGCAGATCGACTCCGAAGAACTGGAGGGCGCCCTCGGCGTGGAAACCGAAAAACCAAAGAGGAAGATCGGGATCGAGCTCTCCGCGCCGGGCGTGTTCGCCGCATTCACCTGCGGCACGACCTCCGTCAGCATCCGGGGCGCCGTGATCGGTTCGGTGAAGGCCGGCAACTCGGGATCATCGCTCACGATCAACTTCAAGGCCTCCAACGGTGCGCAGAAGCCGAATCACTTCGTGGGCGGGCCCGAAGAGAAGCTCGAAGCCTCCTTCGCGGGCGGCGCCTACGAAGCGATTGGCCTGCGCGCGAAGCCGACCCAGACCTACGAAGAACCGCTCGAGATCAACCCGGCCTACTAGCAGCCGGACACCCGCCGCCCGGCGAGCGAGGTGCCGGTAGCGGCCGCGTAGCCACCGGTGGACAGGGATTCCCGCCCCGGACGCTACCCTCACAGGCCGTGATCAGCACCAACCAGTTCAAGAACGGCAACCACATCGAGGTCGAGGGGACCGTCTTCAAGATCCTCGAGTTCCAGCACGTCAAGCCCGGCAAGGGCGGCGCGTTCGTGCGCACGAAGCTGCGCCGGGCGTCCGACGGGAACGTGATCGACCGCACCTTCCGCGCGGGGGAGAAGTTCCGCCCGGTGCGGACCGAGGTGCGCGAAGATGCAGTTCCTCTACGAGGACGGGACCGACGCCCACTTCATGGACACCGAGTCCTTCGAGCAGATGACGATCCCCGAGTCGACGCTCGCCGACCCGCTGCGCTGGATGAAGGACTCCGACAGCGAGGTGGACGTGCTCTACATCGACGACCAGCCCGCGGACGTCCAGCTCCCGAGCGCCGTCGACCTCGCGGTCACCCAGACCGAGCCCGGGGCTGCGCGGCGACACGGCCTCCGGCGGTGGCACGAAGCCGGCCATGCTCGAGACCGGCGCGATGCATCCAGGTGCCGCTGTTCGTCAACATCGGCGATCGTCGTGAGGGTCGACACGCGCTCGGGCGAATACGTGTCGCGTGCGTAATGCGACGCCGAGCAGCGCCGGGCCGCGTGATCGCCCTCTACCAGCGCGACCTCACCGGCAGGGATCTCGAGGAGACCCTGCCCGCGGGCGCGAACGAGTTCGTA
>CAVWTU010000008.1:0-177869 GCA_963758055.1 uncultured Solirubrobacteraceae bacterium | reverse complement strand
CCAGGCACGTATTGCTCTGATGCAGGTGCAGGACGACCGCCGCCCCCGCCCTGCGCGCCGCCGCCAGCGCACGCCAGCCGAACCTCGGCTGCAGGTTGTGGGCGTGCAGCCCGGCTCCGCCGCTGCTGACTGCGTCTGCGCACCTCCGCGGGAGACAGGCCTCCCGCAGCAGCCCGGTGCGGCCCGCCCTCGAGGGATCGCGGCCGACTCGCGGGCCAGCAGCTCGGCGTCCTCACCGAGGCGCTCGCGGACCAGCCACAGCAGGTCCTCGACCACGCGCTCCTCGCCACCGGTCGTGCGGTAGCGGTTGTGCAGGAACAGGACCATCGACTGCCAGCAGCGTACGGTGGGGTGCCCCGGCGAGGCAAACCTAGACTGGCCGGAACCAATGACAGCGTGCAGCCCATGACAGCGGCCTCGGTCGTGATACCTACGCGCGGGCGGCCCGCCTACCTCGAGGTGGCGCTCGACTCGATCGTGCCCCAGGCCCGCGAATGCGACGCCGAGGTGATCGTCGTCGACGACGCCGGCGAGTCGCCCGACGTCCGCGCGGTGGCCGAGCGTGCCGGCTCCCGCTATGAGCCCCACCCGGGCCCACTGGGGCTGAACGCGGCCCGCAACAGCGGCGTCGAGCACTCGACGGGTGAGCTGGTCGTGTTCGTGGACGACGACATCCGCGCCTGCCCGGGATGGCTCGCGGCGTTGCTCGACGGCGCCCGCGAGTACCCCCACGCCGACGTCCTCACGGGACCCGTGGTCGCACGGCTCGAGGGCCCGGCCCCCCGCAGCTGCGGGCGCGAGGCGCCGCCGGTGACGACGCTCGAGCTGGGAGAGCGGGACATCCCCACGGAGCTCGCGTGGGGCGTCAACATGGCGATCCGCCGCAGCGCTCTGGGGCTCGCCGGCCCGTTCGACGTCACACTCGAGCACGGCGGCGACGAGCAGGAGTGGCAGGAACGCCTCCACGCGCTCCGCCCCGAAAGCCAGACGATGTACTTATCCCGCGCGCGCGTGGAGCACAGGCGGGCGGGTGCCGATGCGCGACTGCGGGCTTTGTGCGCCACCGCCTACACGCGCGGGCGCGCAGCACGGCGCTTTGACTCCCGCCGCGGGCTGGCCCCGTCGATCGCGGGCGAGCTGAGGACGCTCGCGGGCTGCGCCTGGCACGTGCTCAGGCGTGCCTGCCCCGCGGGGCTGACGATGGTCGCCCACAGCGCCGGGCGGCTGCGGGAAGCAGCGATCGGAGCCGCCCGCTCCGAGCCCCGGACCCCTGCCCGGCCCGCGAGCCCTGCACGGCCCGCGAGCCCGGCCCAGCCGGCGGACGACTTCCTCAGCGGCCAGAGCGGGGCGGTCGGGGGCCTGGACGCAATCGCCCGCGGCGCCGCCGACGCCGCCGTCGACTCGCTGGCGCTGCTGAGCGGCGCGCGGATGCGCCTGCGCCGGGCCGCCCGGCAGACACCCGTCCGCAGGGTGCTCGCGCTGTCGGTGCAGCGCCCGGAGAACGCGGCCATGACGGCGGCGATCAGCCGCGAGCTGCAGCGCTCGCGCCACCAGGTCGAGCTGCGAACCTCGCCAGCCGGGGAGCTGGGGAAGTTCGAGAACCTCAACCGCCTGCTCGCGCTCACCCGGCCGAGGGCCACGATTGGCTGCTGGTGGTGGACGACGACGTGAAGCTGCCGCGCGGCTTCCTGGACGACTTCGTGTTCCTGTGCGAGCGCTTCTCGCTGGCGCTGGCGCAACCCGCCCACCGGCTGCGCTCGCACGCGGCCTGGCCGGTCACGCGCCGGCACCCGGGCAGCGTGGTGCGGGAGACCGGGTTTGTCGAGATCGGGCCCGTGAGCGCCTTCGCGGCCGCGACCTTCCAGGTTCTGCTGCCGTTCCCGCCGCTGCGCATGGGCTGGGGCCTGGACACCCACTGGGCTGCGCTCGCGCGCCGGCACGGCTGGCGCTGCGGCGTCGTGGACGCCGTCGCGATCGAGCACCTGGCCGCTCCCGTGGCCTCCGCCTACGGGCGCGAGGCCGCCCTGGCCGAGGCTCGGGCCTTCCTGTCCGAGCAGCCCCACCTGCCCGCGCGAGAGGCAGCCCGCACCCTGACGACGCACCGCCACTGGTGAGCGACACGGCCCCCGGCCCCCGGGTCGCGATCGTGGCGGAGTTCTACCCCAGCCGCCGCGACCCGGTGATGGGGATCTGGGCCCACCGCCAGGCACTCGCCGTCCGCGAAGCGGGCGCCGACGTGCGCGTGATCGTGCTGCACCGGATCGTGCCCCCGCGGAGGGCGCTCGCGGAAGGGGTCGGGAAGGCCGCCTCGACACTGCGGGAGATGCTCGCCGAGCCCCGCCACCAGCTGCGCGACGGGCTTTCCGTCACCTACGCGCCCTACGTCTCTCCCCGACGCGAGCGGGGATATCCGGACTGGGGCGCCTGGGCGGCGCCCTCGCTGGCGTTGGCGCTGCGGCAACTGCGGCGCACGTTCCCCTACGAGCTGATCCACGCCCACAACGCCGTCCCCGCCGGCGATGCCGTCCGGCGCGCCGGCCCGCGCACGCCGCTGGTCGTCTCCGAGCACGGGGCGGATGTGCTCTACACGGCCTGGCGCGGACCGCGAGGGGCGCGTGCCGTGGCACGGGGACTTGGGGCCGCCCAGCTGGTGCTGGCCAACAGCGGCGGGATCGCCGAGCTGTCCCGCGACCGGGGGGCCGCGCGCACCCGCGTCGTCCACCTCGGCGCCGAGCTGCCACCGGCGAGGGGGCCCGCGGGACACAGCCACCAAGGTCCCGGGCGCGTCCGCGACCGGGGCCGCCCACGCTCGTGACCGTCGCCCACCTGGTGGCCCGCAAGCGCCACGCCGACGTGCTGCGGGCGCTGGCGGTGCTGGGACCGCGGCACCCGACGCTGCGCTACTCGATCGTCGGGGCGGGGCCCGAGCGCCCCGCACTGGAGGCGCTGGCGACCCGCCTGGGGGTGGCCGACCGCGTGGACTTCCACGGTCAGCTCGATCCGGCCGAGGCGCTCGCCCAGGCACGCAGCGCGAGCGTATTCGTGATGCCCTCGACCGAGGAGGCCTTCGGGACCGCCTACATCGAGGCGATGGCCGGCGGGGTGCCGGCCATCGGCTGCCGCGGTGAGCCGGGTCCGGAGGAGATCGCCGCCGCCGGCGGGGGCTTCCTGCTCGTGCCCCCGGGGGACATCGAGCGTCTCAGCCAGCGGATCGACGAGCTTCTGTCGGACCCTCACAGTCTGCAGGAGGCCTCCGACCGCGCCCGCAGGACGGTCAGGGAGAGCTTCACCTGGGAGCGCTGCGGCGAGGAGACGCTGGCTGCCTACCGGGAGGTGCTGGAGCGGGCTCGCTCCCGGGGAGGAGGACAGCCGTGAGCGCCCCCGCCGCCGGGGCCCGGGGCGCCCCCGGCGCGAGCGCCACGGCGGCCGATCCGGTGCTGTTCGTCACCGGCCACGTCCCCGCCTACCGCGTGGGTGCCCTCGCCGTGCTGCACGAGGCCGTGGGCCTGGAGGTGGCCCGCTTCGGTGGCTCACGCCGCCACGGCGGCCCAGATGCGCCGGGACAGCTTCCCTTCCCTTCGCGCGAAGCGGGCCCGCGCGAGCTCTACCGGCTGGCGGCGAGCGGGCGCTACCGGGCCGTGGTCTGCCCCACCGGCGGCCGTGCGGCCCTGCTGGCGAGTTGGGCCGGGGCCCGGGCCGGGCGCGTGCCGGTGATCCTGTGGGCCTCGCTGTGGGCCCACCCGCGGACGCCCGCCCACGCCCTCAGCTACCTGCCGCTGCGGCGCCTGTACCGCTCCGCGCAGGCGGTCGTCACCTATGGGCCCCACGTCAGCGCCTACGTGCGCCGGCGGGGCGCGGTGAACGTGTTCGAGGCGCCCCAGGCGGTGGACAACGAGTTCTGGTCGGCCGCCGGCGTCGCCGAGCCCGAGCTGCAGGACTGGCCGCGGGGAGACGGCTCGCCGGAGGGTGCACCCACCCGTTTCGTGTTCGTCGGGCGCGCGGCCCGCGAGAAGGGACTCGCGGTGCTGATCGACGCCTGGACGCTGGCCGGGCCCCCCGCCGGCTGTGAGCTCGTGCTGGTTGGTCCGAAGCCGGGCGACACCGGCTCCGCCGGGGCGGGCGCGACGGACGCCGCCGGCGGCGGAACAGGCCCGGCGGGCGCCCGGCCGCTCTGCCTCGATCCACGCCCTCGGTGCTCTGGGACGGGAGCGGCTGCGGGAGGTGTACGCCCACGCGGACGTGCTGGTCGTGCCCTCGATACCCACGGCGAGCTTCCGCGAGCCGTGGGGGCTGGTGGTCAACGAGGCCATGAACCGGGGGATGGCGGTGATCGCCAGCGACGCCGTCGGGGCCGCCGCCGGTGGGCTCGTGCGCGACGGCGACACCGGGATCGTGGTGCCAGCCGGTGATCCACGGGCGCTCGCCGCTGCGATCGGGCGCCTGGCGGGCTCGAGCGACCTGCGCGAGCGGCTCGGAGCCGCCGGCGAAGAGGGCAGTTGCCGGCTACACCTACGACGCCTGGGCGGCCGCCTTCGCGCGTGCCCTGGAGAGCGTCGGGGTGCCAACCCGGTGAGCTTCGGAGCGTGCGGGTTTCGGCCCGTACCGCAACCCCGGGGCGCTGGTAGCGTTGGACAGGTCGGATGAGCGTCGGCGAACAGATAGTCCTGCGCTGCACTCACGGCCAGTCGCTAAGCGGCTTCTCGCAGAGCGCCTACCGCCAGGCGCTGAAGGAACTGAGCGCCGACTCGCTGGAGTACTCGCCCTGCGGCCAGCAGATCCGCCAGGCCCAGCTGGCTGCCCTGGGCGCCCACCGCAGCGGAGCGACGAGCGCCCCCACGACGGCCATCGCCGTCTCCCCGCGCGAAGCGACGGCGCTCCAGCACGCCCAGCAGAGCGGCTCGGGGCCGGTGGCGGTGGGCGGCCAGGTGATCAGTCCCGGGGTCGTGCACGCCAACCTCTCCAGCGCGGTGAGCACGCTGCCGGATCCGGTGCTGGCGGTGCTGGCGCTGATGCTCGCGGTCCTGGTAGCGCTCGTCGTCAGCTTCGCCCGCAGGCGTCTCGGTGCCAGGCGCGACGGCTGAGACGCTGACGCCGGTCCCCGCGCCCGCGGCGCCGGCGAGGAAGGCCGGACCGCGAAGCCCGGTTCCCTCCGCACGTGCCGGGTGGCGGCGACCCGAGGCGACCGTGTGGGGGTCGCTGCTGGTCTGCGGCCTGCTGTTGGTGGTCACCTTCTACGCCAAGGGCGGCCTGACGCAGGAATCGATGACCGCCACCGAGATGGGCCTGACGATCGGCGGGGGCGTGCTGTTCGCCGCCTCGGTGCTGACGCTCCCGGCCACGAGGCGGCGGTACGGCACCTGGACGCTGGGCATGATGCTCGCGCTGAGCGCCCTCACGGCGCTGTCGATCGCATGGTCGGTGGCGCCGGATTCCAGCTGGCGCGACGCCTCGCGGATGCTCGCCTACAGCGCGGTTCTGGCCGGCTCGATCGCGGCCGTGCGCATGTTCACGGTGCGCTGGGCGGCGGTGCTCGGCGGCATCACCCTGGCGGCCGCCGTGGTGTGCGCCTACGGGCTGGCCACGAAGGTGTTCCCCTCGGGAACCCCGGCCAACGCGCCCGCCCGCCTGCAGGAACCGTTCGGCTACTGGAACGCCCTCGGCCTGACGGCGGCGATGGGCGTGATCGGCTGCATGTGGCTGGGGGCCCGCCGGCGGGGACACGCGCTGCTGAGCGCGTTGGCCTATCCCGCCTGCGGCGTGCTGCTGCTGACGCTGCTGCTGGCGTACTCGCGCGGGGCGCTGGTGGCGCTCGCCGTCGGAGCCGTGCTGTGGCTGGCGATCGTCCCCCTGCGTCTGCGCGGCGCCGCGGTGCTGCTGGCGGGGATGCTCGGGGCGGGCGCGGTGGCCGCCTGGGACTTCTCCCAGTCCGCCCTCAGCGACGAAAACATCCCGCTGGCACAGCGCGCGGCCGCCGGCCACGAGCTGGGTGCGCTGGCGCTGGTGATGGTGCTCGCGCTGGCGCTGGTGGGAGCTGCGCTGACGTTCTTCACCTCCCGGCGGGCTCCGAGTACGCGGACGCGCCGCCGGGCGGGCCTCGCGCTGTGGGTGCTCGTGGGGTTGACCGTGCTGGCGCTGATCGCCGGTCTGGCCCACAGCCAGCGAGGGCTCACGGGGAGCATCTCGCACGCGGTCAGCGCGCTGACCAACCCGAACGCCAAACCGCCACCCAACACGCCGGGGCGGCTGACCGCCGTGGCGAGTGTGCGGGCCCGGTACTGGAAGGAGGCGCTGCAGGTCTTCGGCGCCCACCCGGCGCTCGGTGCGGGCGCGGAAGGCTACGCGACCGCGCGCCTGCGCTACCGCAAGGAGACGCTGGTGGTCACGCACGCCCACGGCTTCGTGGTGCAGACGCTGGCCGACCTCGGGATCGTGGGGCTGCTGGTGGCCCTGGCGCTGCTGGGGAGCTGGATCTTCGAGGCGAGGCGACCGACGCGGCCACTGAACCGGCCCCGGCGCCCGTACACGCCCGAGCGTGTGGGGCTGCTGAGCATGCTCTGCATCGTGGTCGTGTTCGGGGTCCACTCGCTGATCGACTGGAGCTGGTACGTGCCCGGCGACGCGTGCGTGGCGCTGCTGTGCGCCGGCTGGCTCGTGGGGCGGGGGCCGCTGCAGCCCGTGACTGCAGCGGTCGTCCAGACGGACTCGCCGCGCTGGCGAATCCGGGGCCGAGAGCTCGATCCCCGCCTGCTCCTCGCCGCACTGGTGGTGGCGGCCGCGCTGCTGGTCGCCTGGACGCAGTGGCAGCCACAGCGCTCCGAAGAAGCCCGCCAGCAGGCGCTCACGCTGGCCGAAGCAGGCAAGCGGCGAGCGTCGGTGGAAGAGGCCCACACGGCCGTCTCCCGGGACCCTGTGTCCGCCGAAGCGCGCTTCGCCCTGGCGGCGGTGCAGGAGGCCGCCGGGCTCTCCGCGCGCGCCCACGACACGTTGCAGCAGGCAGTGCACCTACAGCCGTCGAACCCCCAGACCTGGATCGAACTGGCCCGCTTTGACCTGCGCAACCGGCCGCGGGCCGCGCTGAGGGAGTTCCAGGCGGCCGTGTACCTGAACCCCGAGTCGATCGCCCCGGAAGAGGTGAGCGGGCCGGCAGCCCAGCCGGAATCGATCGAAATCTACGACCGCCTGGTCGAACTGATCCGCAGAACCGGCGGGTAGGCACCCGAGGCGCCCGCGACGCCCACAACCGTCGCGGGCGAAGGAGTAGAGTCGGATGGCCGCTCGTGCCAGGGCGCGACCGGCGGGCGTACGAGAGTCATCGAAGCACCTGCGGGGGGAAGGAGCAGTCGAGATGCGGCGTTTCAAATCTTCCGGGCTCTGCCTGGTCGCCGTGCTCGCCTTGACCGCGGTCATGGCCTCCGCTGCACAGGCAGGCCAAATCGGCAGGTGCGTGAAGGCGAGACAAGGAACGAGGAAGTTCCACGGCGGCGAATACACCGATCCGTACTGCGCGACCAAGGCGTCGCCGGCGAAAACGGGCAAGTACGAATGGGAAGCGAACAACGCCACCATCCCGTTCGCCTCCGACGGCGGCTCGAGCCACTGGAAAGTCGCGGCCGGTGAAGAACTCCGTTGCGAAGGTCTCGCCGACAAGGGCCAATACCTCCCCGGCGGAGTGAAAGACACGGACACGTTGACGTTCACCGACTGCAGCCTCGATCCGCCGTTCGAACAGCTCTGCAAGAGCTATGGAGCGGCCGGGGGCGAAATCAAGACCAACGAGCTCGCCAGCACGTTCATCGATCACGGTGAAAAAGGCCTCAGCGGCAAGGAACCCGCGTCCGGCGAAGTGTGGGAGCAGGAGACCGCCGCCGGCACCAGCACCGATCCGGCATTCGGCGTGGGGTCGTGGCTCGCGAGCTTCGAATGTGAGGGAATTCCGTTCGCGCTGTCCGGCTCGATCAGCGGCGTCGTCGAAGCGGCGTACGTGAACGCCAGACTCAAGGCGGGCAGGGCCGGCAAGAGAGGCAAGCTCGGCAAGGCGACCTTCAAGGAGGCCTTCACCGAACAAGGCGGCGAACAGGACCTGCAGACGACGTTCGTCAACCCGTTCCAAGGCGACGCGGTCGAATCCGGCCCCGCGGTGCTCGAATTCACCAACGACGTCATCATCAGCCCGCTCGAAAAGGGCCTCGAGATCTCCGGGGCCGCCTGAGCCGAGGCCTTGGTCAGAGCGTGCGCGGGGGATTCGCTCGCGCGCACGCTCGCCTCTCCGGGGACGGATCCCTCTGCGAAGGGACCGGCTTCTCCCCCGCTCAGAAGCGCGCGCGCACCGCGGCGGCCAGCAGCACACGCGGGACCAGCGGCGGCCCGAGGCTGCTCACCTCGACGCGCTCGAAGCGAAAGTCGCTGAGGAGTGCCCGCAGCGAACGGCGGGTATAGAAGCGCAGGTGCTCGCCGCGCGGATCGAAGTTGCGCTCCCAGGCGCCCGGTGTCAGCGCGAGCGCCAGGCGCCGGGGAAGCGGGTGGGCGGGGGTGCTGAGCAGCAGCGTGCCGCCCGGGCGCAGCACGCGGCGGACCTCCGACAGCCAGCCGGCGGTGTCGGCGACGTGCTCGATCACCTCTCCGGCCCACACGGCGTCGAAGCCGGCGTCGGGGAGCTCCCACTCGCCTTCGCAGGCCAGGAGCTCCAGCTCCAGCTCCGGGTGTGCGGCACCCGCGCGGCGCAGCGGCTCCTGCGCGACGTCGACGGCCAGCACGTCGGCGCCGGCGCGTTGCAGCTCGGCGGCGAACCGGCCCTCCGCGCAGCCCACGTCCAGGATCCGCTGTCCGGCCTTCACGTGGTCGAGCAGGAAGCGCCTACGGGCCTCCCAGTCGCTCGGTTGCAGGCCCTCGGGCAGCGCGTCCCAGACGGCCTCGTGGTAGGCGCGCGGAGGCATCGCATGAAGGCTATGCCCTGCACGTTGCGGCCCAGGGCTTCCCACCGGCGCGGCCGAACGACTAGGGTTGCCCGCGTGCGCCACCGCGGTGCTCAGCGAGGCAATGGGGAGGGGCGCTGAAGGTCGCCTTCGATACGCGACCGCTGTCCGAGCCTGACGGCATCGGCCGCTACTCGCGCTGCCTGCTGGCCGCGATGCACGAGCTGCTCGGCGACGCCGACGAGCTGATCGAGACGAACCGTCCGGCGACCACGTGCAGAGCCGGAGCTGCGGACGTGATGCACGCCCCCTGGATGGAGGGTGCGATGCTGCGCAGCCCCTGCCCGGCGGTCGTCACCGTGCACGACCTGACACGGCTGAAGCGTCGCAGCGAGCATCTGCGTACGGGCGTGCGCCGGCGCCTGCGCCACCTCGCGGTGCAGCGGGCGATGCGGGTCGTGGTCCCCACCCACACCGTCGCCGACGACGCCGTCGAGGAGCTCGGCGTCGAGCGCGAGCGGGTGGTCGTGATCCCGCACGCCGCCGATCCCGTGATGCGCCCCCGGGGCGAGGGCGAGGTGGCCGCGGTGCGCGAGCGCTTCAACCTGCCAGAGCGCTATCTGGTGTGGGTGGGCGCACTGCGCCATCCGGACCCCGCCAAACACGTGCGCGAGCTGGCCGCGACGCCACGAGGGCTGCCGCTGGTGATGGTCGGCCCGACGCGCCCGTGGGCGCACGAGCTTCCGCAGGTGACGCTCACGGGAATGGTCTCCGACGAGCACCTGGCCGCGATCTACAGCGGCGCCCACGCGCTCGTGCTGTCATCCGAGAGCGAGGGCTTCGGGCTGCCGGGCGTGGAGGCGCTCGCCTGTGGCACGCCCGTCACCGCCTGCCGCACGCCGGCCCTCGAAGAGGTGCTGGGCGAGCGGGCCACCTTCGTCGAGCAGGGCGACATGCCGTCGCTGATCGCGGCGGCGGAAGCCGCCACCCGTCCCGCCCCGGCGCCGCCGGCGTGGAGCTGGCTGGACGCCGCCCGGGCGACGTGGGAGGTCTACTCGACCTCGCTCGCCGAGAGTGCCGAACGACGCAGCGGCAACGGCCCGCGCCCCGTGCCGACGCGCCCGCGCCGGCCTCGCGCCGAGGGCGTCTGATCCGGCACGCCGCTCTGCGGAGCGGCGGCTGAGCTGTGCCGGCGCCGGCTCAGTGGCAGCCCTCTGGGGGCGCCCGGCTAGTACGCGCCGCGCCGGCTGAGAACGGCCGGGACCGTCTTCAGCAGGATCGTCAGGTCGAGTGCCAGTGACCAGCGCTCGAGGTACACGAAGTCGAGGTTCACGAGGTCGTCGAAGTCGAGCTCCGAGCGCCCCGAGACCTGCCACAGGCCGGTGATGCCCGGTAGGACGAGGTAGCGCTTGCGGTGCCAATCCTCGAGCATCTCGTAGTCGCGTTCGGGCAGCGGCCGCGGGCCGACCAGGGACATGTCGCCGCGCAGCACGTTGACCAGCTGGGGGAGCTCGTCGAGTGAGAAGCGGCGCAGGAAGCCGCCGACGGACGTCAGCCGGGGGTCCTCGCGAATCTTGAACAGCGCCCCGTCGGCCTCGTTGAGCTCTTCGAGGTCCTCCTGGCGCTGCTCGGCGTCGATCTGCATGGTGCGGAACTTCAGGCAGGCGAACGGGCGCTGGCCGATGCCGCGGCGACTGGAGCGATACAGCGCCGGGCCCCTGGAGGTCAGGCGCACCGCGAGCGTGATCGCCAGCAGCAGCGGGCTGAGAAGGATCAGCAGCAGGCTCGAGCCGACGATGTCGAAGGTCCGCTTGAGCGCGAAGTCGATCCCCTCGAACACCGGCGGGCCGAGCTCGAACAGCGGCAGCGACTGCCCGGGGACGAACTCCGCGCGGTGGATCAGGATCTCCATCGTCGAGGGCGCGAGGCGCACGGTCACGCCCCGCTGGTGGCAACGATCGACGAGCTCGACGACGTCGTCCTTGGGGAAGTCGGAGTCGGCGATGATCACCTCGTCCACCCGTGTCTGGTCGAGGACGTTCTCGAGATCCGCCAGCGAGCCGAGCGGATGAAGGCCGTTGGCGGGCAGGGGCTGCGGGGAGAGGAAGCCCAGCACCTCGGTCGGCAGATGCGATCCGGAGCCCAGTGCGTTGGCCACCTCGGCGATCTGCGGCCCGCGGCCGACGAGCACCGCCCGGCGCTGGTGACCCGCGGCCCTCAGCACCTCGTCGGTGACGCGGTCGAAGATCGCGCGGCCGGCCGACACGTAGATGATCCCGAACAGCAGCGAGCTCCAGAACAGGTAGTAGCTGGAGAAGTGTTCGCCGTTTACGACGGCGAAGATCAGGGCCACGAACGCGACCTGGAACAGAGAGCCGACGATCCGCGGCAGCCCGGGCCGCTGGGCTCGCTCGGCGTACAGGCCCGAGCGGGCGAACAGGAGCGCCGTCAGCAGGTAGGCGAACGGGAGGAATTCCTTGGTCCCGTGTACGGAGTTGGAGGCGTCCACGGTGCCGTGGACGGCTTCCTTGAGCACGAGCGCGGTGAAGATCGCGAGCGCCACCGCGGCGAAGTCGAGAGCCAGCAGCGAGACCACCCTGGCGCCCCGCCCGATGGTGGCGGCGCGGGCCAGGAACGAGAGCGCCGGAGGACGCTTGCGGCGGATGTCGCGCTCGCTGACCTGCGCGGGAAGCGAGGCAGCGCCCGCCGCCGCGGGCTCCGGGCCGCGGGCCTGCACCCGGCCGTGCCAGCCCTCCTCGGGAACCTGCTCGGGCTCGCGGCGAAACCGCGTGGGGCGCGTCAGCGGAGGGGCCGAGGGCTTGCGAGCACCCCTGGCCGGTGGGGCCGACGTTCCTGTCCTACCTGAACGCATGTCGCCTGCCACAACACCTCACCCTCTCACATGGAGCGGTCCCGTCGTCGGCGCGTGGGCGTCCCTCGACGGCTGTTGGGGGCTGGTCAGCGAGAGCCGCCGCCCAACAGAATCTCGACTCCGGAGTCCTCAATCGTCCTGCGCAGGCCCTCGCGCAGGTTCACCTCGGGCGACCATCCCAACAGCTCCTTGGCGAGGGTGATGTCGGGACGGCGCTGGCGGGGGTCGTCCACGGGCAGCGCCTCGAACACGATCTCCGAGCTCGAGCCGGTCAGCTCCTTGACGGTCTCGGCGAGTTCGAGCAGCGTGAACTCGTCCGGATTACCGATGTTCACAGGTTCGTGGTACCCGGACTCGGCCAGTCCTATCAATCCTCTAATCAGATCGCTGACGTAACAGAAGGATCGCGTCTGGCTGCCGTCCCCGAAAACGGTCAGCGGTCGATTTGCCAGCGCCTGGCGGAGGAAGGTGGGGATCGCGCGCCCGTCGTGGGGTCTCATTCGAGAGCCAAAGGTATTTCTTGCCATCACGCCGGTGCCGGCCCAGAAGTTTTCGAGTCCCGGGACGGAGAAGTCGTAGACCAGCGGCGTTGCCTCGATCTCCTCGATCCCGGTAACCACCGCCCACACCAGATCTCCGGTGACGCGCGCGTTGAGTCGCTGGGTCACGCCCTGATCCCACTCGAGGATGTTCCAGGGTGAGACGTTGCACAGGGTGATCGTCCAGAACGGATACGGACGGTCACCGGTCTTTTTGCGGACGTAGGTGTTGTAACGCCCGATCGAGGGGACGAGCCCGAAGCGGGCGAGCGCGACGATCAGGTCGTCCTTGAGCTCGTCGGTGACGGTTACGAAGGCGTGCCGGATGCCCTCCTCCAGATGCTGGCCAGAGTGGACGCCGTCCCCCTCGCGGTATCCCTCCAGGAACCACTTCAAGCGGTGCAGCGGCAGCCCGAGGATCCACCCCGGGATCCGCTTGCGTTTCCGGCCGAACCCGAGGTGCTCCATCAGCCTGAGCAGCAGCTTCGAGTTGATGGCGATGGACGCCTCGCGCGCGTCGCTCTTGCCAGACCACACGACGTGCAGCCCGAGCTCCCGTTCGATGATCTCCTGGGCACGGCGCAGGACGGGCTCCTCGCAGCTGATGTTCACGAAGCCGTTATTGGGCCCCTCGTACCACGAGCCCTCGGCAACCCACAGCCCGAGCAGCCACAACAGCTCGTCGGTGATCTCGATCTTGGCCGGCAGGGAGACCCCGCGGCCCGCATGGCGTCGGCGCACCCGCGCGCCCTCGGGGACCTCGCCGAGCACCCGCCGCAGGATCGGCAGTGGCAGGCGATCGGTCTGGCGCATCCGGATCAGCTTCGTCCAGGCTCCGTTGCGCCAGTTGGGTCCGTTGTTGCGCCGCCGTGAGACGAGCAGCCCGAACAGCTCCCGCCGGCGCTCCCAGGCGAGCTCGCCGAGGCCCTCCGCCTCGACCGTCAGATCCCAGGGGTCGGCCTCGGCGTGTCGCCAGGCATCGAGCATGCTCACCTCGCGGCGGTCGCGCTCGGGTACCTCGATGCGGCGCGCGATCGCGATCCGCTGGCCCGGCTCGAGCTCCTCGACGGGCACCGGAATGGGCTCGCCGTCGGGACCTTCGGTGAAGACGGAGTGGTCGCCGGTCACCCGGATCGAGCGCCCGTAGCGCGTGCGCACCTCGTAGCAGCGCGAGCTCGTCGGGTGGGCGATGAGGTGAGAGGCCCGGGCGGCCTGCAGGCGGCCGCCCTCGCCGAAGGCGGGGACCGTGTAGCCGTCGAGCGGGTACTCGAGCGCCGGCACGGTCGTCTGGCGGCCGGCCAGGACAGCTCCCGAGGACGCCCCGACGGCAGCGGAGGACGCGCCCACCGCCTGCTCCATGGGTTCGCGGCGCGGGGTGTATCCGGCGGCCCACGCGTACGGGATCAGGCGCGCGGCCGCCTGCTCGGCGGTCTCGCGGCGCAGTTCGGTGCCGTCGTCGTAGAGCACCTGCTCGTCGGCGAGGATCGAGTTGAAGATCCTCACGATCGCCGTGTCCACGCCCTGCTGGCGGTGGTAGGCCATCGTCAGGGCCTCGGCGTAGCGCTTGGCCTCGTCGTAGACGCCGCGGGGGCCGATCGGGTTCACGTGGCCCCAGTAGCTCTCCGACTGGGGGTGCTCGAGCGGATCCCCGTAGACCTCGCTGGTGGAGGCGATCAGGAAGCGGGCGCGCTTGGCCTTCGCCAGGCCGAGCGTGTGGTGGGTGCCGTAGGAGCCGACCTTGAGCGTGTGCAGCGGCAGCCGCAGGTAGTCGATCGGGGAGGCGGGCGAGGCCAGGTGGTAGACGAAGTCGACCGGCTCGTCCACGTGGTAGGGGTCGATGATGTCGTAGCCCAGGTGCAGGAAGCGCTCGGGATCCCGGATGTGCTCGATGTTGGCCAGCGAGCCGGTCTCGAAGTTGTCCACGCAGATGACGCGGTTGCCCCGCGCCAGGAGCTCGTCGCAGAGGTGGGATCCGAGAAAGCCGGCGCCGCCGGTGACCAGGCAGGTAGCCATACCCGTCGAGACATTACCCGAGGGCCCCTACCGCAATCCGTTGCAAACCCGCTGTCGCGCCCGCCCCGACCGCGCCCGGCCCGGCGCGCGCCGGCCAATCGTCGCGGCGTACTCCCATATCATCGATGCCATGGCGACCGCCAGAGCCGATCGCGAGGACCAGGACCACCTCACGGTGGCCCCGATCGTCGGCCCCGACGACCCGCGCCGGTTCACCGACTCCGGGATCGAGATCGACGAGCTGTACGGGCCCGAGGACCTGCCCGAGCAGCTCGAACTGGGCGAGCCGGGCGACTTCCCCTACACGCGCGGAGTACATCGCGAGATGTACCGCAAGCAGCTGTGGACGATGCGCCAGTACGCCGGTTACGCGTCGGCCCGGGAGTCGAACGAACGCTATCGGTACCTGCTCTCGAAGGGCTCGACCGGACTGTCGATGGCCTTCGACCTGCCCACCCAGCTGGGGCTCGACTCCGACAACCCGAGGTGCCTGGGCGAGGTCGGGCGTACCGGGGTGGCGATCGACACCATCGACGACATGCGGACGGCCTTCGAGGGGATCCCCCTCGACCAGGTGTCCACCTCGATGACGATCAACGCGCCGGCCTCCTGCCTGCTGCTGCTGTACGAGCTCGTCGGCGAGGAGCAGGGGGTGCCGAGCGAGAAGCTCCGCGGCACGACCCAGAACGACGTGCTCAAGGAGTACATCGCCAGGGGCAACTACATCTACCCGCCCGAGCCCACGATGCGGCTCACCACCGACCTGTTCGAGTACTGCCACGAACGGGTTCCGCGCTGGAACACGATCTCGATCTCCGGATACCACTTCCGCGAGAAGGGGTGCTCGGCGGTCCAGGAGGTCGCCTTCACGCTGTCATCGGGCATCGCCTACGTGCAGGGGGCCATCGACCGGGGACTGTCGGTGGACGAGTTCGCGCCCCGGCTGGCGTTCTTCTTCAACGGCCACAACAACGTCTTCCAGGAGGTCGCGAAGTTCCGGGCCGCCCGCAGGATGTGGGCGCAGATCATGAAAGAGCGCTTCGGGGCCACCAACCCGAAGGCGATGATGCTCCGCTTCCACACCCAGACGGGCGGTGTCACGCTCACCGCCCAGCAGCCGGAGAACAACATCGTGAGGGTCGCCCTGCAGGGCTTCGCGGCGGTCTGCGGAGGCACCCAGTCGCTGCACACCAACGGCTTCGACGAGGCGCTCGCGCTGCCCAGCGAGCGAGCGGCCAAAATCGCCCTGCGCACGCAGCAGATCCTCGCCGCCGAGTCCGGCGTTGCGGACACCGTGGACCCGTTCGCGGGCTCCTACCTGGTGGAGTCGCTGACCGACGAGATCGAAGCGCGCGCCCAGGAGCTGATCGCGAAGGTGGACGAGCTCGGGGGATCGGTCAACGCGATCGAGTTCATCACCCACGAGATCGACGAGTCCGCCTGGGGCTACCAGGAGCGCTACCGCATCGGCCAGGACATCGTGGTGGGCGTGAACGCCTACGAGGAGGACGACCTCGAGGTCCCCGACCTGCTGCGCGTGGACCCCGAGTCAGAGCGCGAACAGGTCGAGCGCCTCGCGCGCTTCAAGGCCGAGCGCGACCAGGAGCTGGTGGACCGCCGCCTCGAGGAGCTGCGGGTCCTCGCCCGCGGCGAGGACAACCTGCTGCCGGGCATCCGTCAGGCGCTGAAGGACCGCTGCTCGCTCGGCGAGGTGTGCGGGGCGATGCAGGACGTCTTCGGCCAGTACACCCCGCGCTTCTAGAGAACGGAGACCCCCGCGTGATCCTGACGCCCGCCGCGTCCACCTTCGAAATCGTGCTCGCGCTGCACGTCATGGCCGTGGTCATCGCCTTCGGTGTCACCTTTGCCTACCCGATCATGTTCGCGGTCGGGGCCAAGGCCCAGCCCCGCTCGCTGCCCGTGCTCCACCGCATCGAGTACTCGACCGAGCGCTGGCTGGTGAACCCGGGCCTGCTGGTGGTGTTCGTGGCGGGCATCTACCTCGCCAGCGAAAGCCATCAGTGGAGCGCGTTCTTCGTGCAGTGGGGCTTCGCGGCCGTGTTCGTGATCGGAGCGCTGGTCGGCGCGGTCATGATCCCGAGCGCGAAAAAGGCCGAGCAGGCCGCCGAACGGGACATCGCAGCGGCCGGCGACGGAGAGGTCGTGCTGGGCGAGGAGTACCAGCGGCTGGTTCGCCGCCTGAGCCGCGTCGGCGCCGGCCTCAGCCTGCTCGTGCTGCTGACGATCCTCTTCATGGTCGTCAAGCCTTAGCGCGGCGGCCGCGGGACGGTACCCTCCTTGCCAGCATGAGTGAGGGTTACCGAGTCGCTGTCGTAGGGGCCACCGGGCAGGTGGGAACGCTGATGCTGCGCCTGTTGCGGGAGCGGGAGTTTCCCGCCCGGGAGATCGTCCCCTTCGCATCCGAGCGTTCGGTCGGGCGTGAGCTCGAGGACGGCCTCGTCGTCCAGGGCCTCAGCGAGGAGGCCGCCCGCGGCTTCGACCTGGCGCTGTTCTCGGCGGGCGGCGGGACCTCAGGGCAGTGGGCGCCGGTGTTCGCCCGCGAGGGAGCGATCGTGGTCGACAACTCCTCCCGCTGGCGCATGAACGACGACGTCCCGCTGGTCGTCAGCGAGGTCAACCCCCACGCGCTGGACTCCCACCACGGGATCATCGCCAACCCCAACTGCTCGACCATGCAGATGGTCGTGGCGCTCGCCCCCCTGCAACGCGAGGCCGGCATCGAGCGGCTCGTGATCTCGACCTACCAGGCCGTCTCCGGCACCGGCAAGGCGGCGGTGGACGAGCTCCTGGACCAGTCCCACGCGCTGCTGCACGAGCAGGCCATCGAGCCGCCCGGCACCTACGCCCATCAGATCGCCTTCAACGCCCTCCCCCACGCCGGCAACTTCGCCGACGGCGACGACCACACCGACGAGGAGCGCAAGCTCATCAACGAGACCCGCAAGATCCTCGAGGACCCCTCCATCAGGGTGAGCGCCACCTGCGTGCGGGTGCCGGTCGTCAACGGCCACTCCGAGGCGGTGAACGTGCAGACCCGCGAGCCCCTCTCGCCCGAGCGGGCACGCGAGCTGCTCGAGGCGGCACCCGGTGTGTGCGTGCTCGACGACCCCTCGGCGGCGCTGTACCCCCTGGCCATCGACGCCGATGGCAAGGACGAGGTGTTCGTGGGACGCATCCGCCGCGACCCCGGTCACGAGCGGGCCCTGGACATGTGGATCGTCTCGGACAATCTGCGCAAGGGCGCCGCGACGAACGCGGTCCAGCTCGCCGAGCTGCTCCACGAGCGTGGCCTGCTCGGCGCCGACCGTGCCAGCGGCGCGGTCACCTTCGCCTAGGGCGTCCCGCGAAAGCCCTGGATCGCGGCCGCTGAGGCCCCGGCTCAGGTGTCGTCGGGCGGGGGCGGCGGCAGGTTCTGGGAGCTCTGCGGGACGGGCGCCTTGTTGAATTTGAACGGCGCCGTGGGCGACTGGCTGTAGTTGAAGGCTTCTTCGAAGTCGTAGGCGTCGCCGTCCTCTTCGTTGACGGGTTCGACACCGAGGACGCTCTCCGCGTAGGCGAGGATCGACGAGTTGGTGGCCACGTTGTGGTCGGTGAAGCCCGCCTTCGCATAGGGGCTGACGATCACCAGCGGCAGACGGATGCCGAGCCCGGCCGGCGGCGCCACGTGGTCGTAGAAGCAGCCGCAGTCGTCGTAGTAGATGAAGATCGTCGTCGAAGCTCCGTCGGGCCCGTTCTGGATCGCGCTGACCTCTTCGCCGATCCAGTTGTCGCCGATGATCATCGAGGTGCCGTTGTGCTGGCTGGTGGAGCCGGTGACGGTTCCGTTCTTGCCGGCGCTCGGCGTGAGGATCGAGAAGTTGGGCAGCGTGCCCGCTTTGGCCGCGGTCAGCAGCTGGGAGGCCACGTGCATGTCGTTTTTCTGGGGCCCGTACAGGCACTCCGCGAAGGTCGGGCAGATGGCCCATTTGTATGGCCCCTTCTGGGCTTTGACGGACGGGTTCACGGCGCCGTAGATGCCCCAGGTGCGGCCCGCTTCTTCCATGCGGTCGGCGATCGTGGGCACGTACGGGACGGGCGAGGGCCGGTACGGACCTTCGCCGTTCTGGTTGGGGATGCAGGAGGGCTCGCTCAGCAGTTCATGCGTGACCGGGTCGGTCCATTTGGCGTCGAGGTTCGAGTCGCACCCCCACCCGGGTCCCGCCGCCGGCGCGCCTTTGGCGTGCGACGGGTTGTTGCCGACGAACCCGTCGAGAGTCTGCGCGAAGAAGTCGAGGTGGCCTCCCCACGAAGGAACGATGTCGCGCGAGAAGTAGTCGTCGGAGATCGCGCCCGCGTGCGCCATCGCCGCCAGGGACGGGATCTGGGACGGTTCGAACGCCGTGTAGCACGCGCGTGCGGAACAGCCCCCGACCTTTTCCCAGCCGTCCATCTTGCCTTTGTCGATCGCCGTCAGCTGGGATTCCTGGGTGTGCGAAACCGTGGGCACCACGTCGCTCGCTTTTGTCAGCGGGATCGTTTCGCCCTTTTTGTTGGTTCCGGTGGAGGCGGCGTTGCATTCGCGTTTTTCCTGGATGCAGAGCTGTCCCAGAACGTTGTCGAAGCTGTGGTTCTCCTGCAGGATCACGACGACGTGTTCGATCGGCGTGGGGTAGGAGGAGCGCACCAGCGCCCCACCCAGGGAACCGACGTCCGCCTGACTGGAGGCGCACAGGCCGGCAACGACCGCGACGCCAAGGAACGCGATGACCTGACCTCGGCGACGGGCGGGGCCCCGCCCGAACCTCGCTGCGACGTCCCTCGATCCCCTCCGTGTCATCTTCGTCCCTCCCTCCTCGCGTGCGGCCGGCCGGCCTGTACCTACCTAAACGCGACAGGCCGTCAAAGGTTGGACGGCCTCCAGCCCGTCCTGCCCGCGGCAAGCCAAACCACGACGGCAGGAGTCGCGAGGGTTCGCTCGAACAAGGGCCACAGTGCCCACCACCGAGGTTCAACGGACGCTCGTGAAGTCGCCCCCCGAGCTGTGGGCGGAGCTGAGCGACCAGGACTCCCTCGCCCGCCACCTGTCCGAGTTCGGGGAGATCCGCATCACCTCCACCGTGGCCGAGAGCGCGGTCCACTGGGAGGGCGAGGAGGCCACCGGCAGCGCCCTCATCAAGCAGGCCGGCTGGGGCACGAAGGTCACCCTCCGGGCAACCGTGGCGAGCACCGAACCGGAGCCCGAGCGCGCCGCGCTGCTCCCCGCGCTCCATACCGCTCCCCCGACGCCCGACAGCGCTCTTGCGGCGGCAACACTCGTTCCCGCATCCGCCACGGCGTCGCCATCCGCCACCACGGCCGCACCTGCCGCGCCGGCTCCTGCCTCCCCGCCCGCCGGGCCGGGTCCCCTCACAGCCGCCGGCCTGCGCGACTCCGTCGAGCCATCCCCGCCGCCCGAGCGCGTCACCCCGATCCGGTCGCCCAGGCCCGTCGAGGCACCCACTCCGCCTGCGCCTAAGCCCCTCCCTGCGGCGGCCCGGACAGCCAACGCCGACCCGGCCCACGAAGCCGTGGCCGACTCCGGGGCATCCGTCCGCGACGCGCCCGAGGAGGAGTCACCGCCGCCGACGAGGCGCGGGTTCTTCGCGCGACTGTTCGGGCGCCGGGCACGAGGACAGGGCGAGCGCGACCGGGCGCCCATCGACGACGGGCCGGCTGCGGGGGCGGACGCGGGCCAGGCCGGGGTCGGCGAGCGACCCGCCGAGACGGACGAGCCACCCGCAGACGCAGACGCGGGCGCGAGCTCCGAGCCCATCCAGCCCACCGCCCTGGAGGCGTTACAGGCGCGCTTCGGAGTCCGGCCGCCGGCGCCGGAGTCCCCGCCGGTGCTGCAAGAACCGGCCGTGGCGGAAATCCCGGTGCGGACAGAACCCGTCCTCGCCGAAGCCCCCGCTGCGACGAGCGATCCCCCATCCGAGGAGCCCGGGCGATCCATCGCGGCCGCGGACGCATCCGAGCAGGCGACCGGCAAGGACCTTTCGAGCGAGCTCCGCCAGGCGGAGGAGATCGGAGCCGGAGACGTGACGGCGGCGCCCACCGAGGACGAGGTCAAGGAGATCCTCACGGGCGTCCTCGACCGCCTCGGGGCGGCCCATCACCGGCCGTTCTCACGGGCGTAACGCGAGCCGCTGCGGCAGGCGTAACATCGGGCTCGTGATCGAGCCGCTCGATGGCATGGCGCCGGGGACGATCGGCTTTCGGGCGACCGGGCGGGTGACCCGCGAGGAGTACCGCGACGCGCTGCTCCCGGCGATGAAGGCGGCGGCAGAGAAAGGCGAGGTCAGGATGGTGTTCGCCGTCGGTCCCGGCTTCGAGAAGTTCGAGCTCGGTGCCCTGGCCGAGGACACGAAGACCGGGGTCACCCTGGGACTGGGCCACCCCAAAGCCTGGAAGCGGACCGCCCTCGTGACGGACGTGGAGTGGATCACCCAGGTGCTCCACCTGTTCGGCTGGCTGACACCCGGGGAGGTCAAGGCGTACGGACTCGACGGGCTCGAGGACGCCAAGGCCTGGGTGGCCGCCTAGCCCGAACCGCGGCCGGATCGGGCTCCCGAGCCGGGATTTCGGGCCTTGCGGGATAACATCCGCTGCCCCATGGCCGCAAGTCCCCACGACCGCCAGGCCGACGCCGCGCTGCTGGCCACGTCCCGCAGCGGGCATCGCAAACCTCCCCGCCAGAAGGCCCCCGAAACCTACGAGGAGAAGCTGGCCCAGCTCGAGGAGCTGCGGGCGGCCGCGCTGCACTCCGCCCCCGAGGCCGAGGAGAAGCAACACGCCCGCGGCAAGTACACGGCGCGGGAGCGGGTGGAGAAGCTGCTGGACCCCGGCTCCTTCCAGGAGCTGGACACCTTCGTGCGCCACCGCACGCACGACTTCGACATGCAGAAGAACAGGCCCTGGGGCGACGCCGTGGTGACGGGCCACGGGCTGATCGACGGCCGCCCGGTGTGCGTCTTCAGCCAGGACTTCACCGTCTTCGGAGGCTCGCTGGGCGAGGTCATGGGCGAGAAGATGTGCAAGATCATGGATCTGGCGGCGAAGATCGGCTGCCCCGTGATCGGCATCAACGACTCGGGCGGGGCGCGTATCCAGGAGGGGGTCGTCTCCCTGGGCGCCTACGGGGACGTGTTCGTCCGCAACGTCAAGTGCTCCGGCGTGATCCCCCAGATCAGCCTGATCATGGGGCCGTGCGCAGGAGGTGCCGTCTACTCCCCCGCGATCACGGACTTCATCTTCATGGTCAAGGAGACCTCGCACATGTTCATCACGGGCCCCGACGTGATCAAGACGGTGACCGGCGAGGAGGTCGGCTTCGAGGAGCTCGGCGGGGCGATGTCCCACAACTCCAAGTCGGGGGTGGCCCACTTCGCCTCCGAGGACGAGGACGCGTGCCTGGAGGACTGCCGCTACCTGATCAGCTTCCTGCCCCAGAACAACCTCCAGACGGCTCCCCGGGTGGCCCCCACGGACGATCCCGATGCGGATGGACCCCGAGCTCGACACGGTCGTCCCGGACAACCCCAACAAGCCCTACGACATGCGCAACGTCGTCCAGCCTGATCGTCGACGACGGCGAGTTCTTCGAGGTCCACGAGCACTACGCCCGCAACATCATCTGCGGCTTCGCCCGCCTGGACGGGTTCGCCGTCGGGGTGGTGGGCAACCAGCCCGCCCAGCTGGCCGGAGTGCTCGACATCGACGCCTCCGCCAAGGGGGCCCGCTTCGTACGGACCTGCGACGCCTTCAACATCCCCCTGATCACCTTCACCGACGTCCCCGGGTTCCTGCCGGGGACCGCCCAGGAGTGGGGCGGGATCATCCGCCACGGGGCCAAGCTGCTGTACGCCTTCACCGAGGCCACCGTCCCGAAGCTGACGGTGATCACCCGCAAGGCCTACGGAGGGGCCTACGACGTGATGGCCTCCAAGCACCTGCTGGCGGACTTCAACTTCGCCTGGCCCACCGCCGAGGTCGCCGTGATGGGCCCCGGAGGGGGCGGTCAACATCATCTACCGGCGGGACATCGCCGACAGCCCCACCCCCGAGGAGCGGCGCAAGAAGCTGATGGAGGACTACAAGGCCCGCTTCGCCAACCCCTATACGGCCGCCGAACGGGGCTACATCGACGACGTGATCGTTCCCCATGAGACCCGCCCGCGGCTGATCACCGCTCTGCACACGCTGCAGAGCAAGCGCGAACCGGGTCCCAGCCGCAAGCACGGGAACATCCCCCTGTGAGCACTCCGGCGGGCGCCGGCCCGGGCTCCGCCCCGCAGGCCGGCAACGGCTCGGTGGCGCCCCACAGCTCCGGCCCCGCCCGCCTGACCCTCCTCGATCCCTCCGCCGGGCCCGAGGAGGCGGCCGCCATCGTGGCCGCTCTGGAGCGGTTCATCCGCGACACCACGCCGCCGCCGGCCACGGGATCGCCGGCACCCGCAGGATGGCGCCTGGCGGGACTTCTGGAGGGGGTCGAACGTGAGCCCCGCCCGGATATCCGCCACCCCTGGATAAATACCTAAAAGTCGCTAGGCTTTGGCCCAATAACCTTTTGCTGGCTACGAGGGGTTCTCGTGCGCCCCCAGCGCGAGGACCCGGAGGATCCGATGGAGCCATCTGCAATCTCCCCCCGACGCGGCACCCTGGAGGACCCCGAGGTCATCGAGGACGTGCCCGGGCACGTAATCCCGATCCTCGAGCGGGAGTTCGACGACTTCAAGACCGAGGCCACCAGGTTCCTCGACGGACAGATCGAGGAAGACGAATTCATCAAGTTCCGCCTCAAGCAGGGCGTCTACGGGCAGCGCCAGCCGGATGTCCAGATGATCCGCGTGAAGCTGCCCTTCGGCGGGGTCACGCCGGAGCAGCTCGAAGCCTTCGCCAGCGTGGTCGAGAAGTACACGCCCCTGAAGAAGGGCCACGTGACCACCCGCCAGAACATCCAGATGCACCACATCCCGCTGCCGGAAATCGAGCAGGCGATCCGCGAGCTGGGCGACTCCGGGCTCTCCAGCCGAGAGGGCTGCGGCAACACGGTCCGCAACGTCACCGGGGACCCCTGGGCGGGGGTGGCCGAGGACGAGCTGTTCGACATGACCTCCTACGCCGGCGCCTACATCCGCTACTTCGTCCGCCACCCCACCACCCAGGCGATGCCGCGGAAGGTCAAGACGGCCTTCGACGGCAGCCCGGCCGACCGCGCCATCTGCGCGATCCACGACATCGCCTTCCGCGCCCGGGTGCGGGAGATCGAGGGTCGCGGCGAGGTGCGCGGAGCCGAGGTGCTGGTCGGCGGCGGCACCTCGATCATGCCCCGCCTGACCCACACCCTGTACGACTTCGTCGAGCTCGACAACGGCGACTACCTGAAGGTCGCCGAGGCCGTGTTCCGCATCTTCGACCGCCAGGAGTGGCTGCGGGTCAACCGGGCCCGCGCACGCATCAAGGTGTTCGTCGACAAGTACGGGATCGACGAGCTGCGCAAGCAGGTCGAGGAGGAGCTCCAGGGCGACTGGGTCGCCGAACGCGACTTCGAGCCGCAGCTGTTCGTGATCGACGAACGCGAGACCGCACCGGCCATTCCGGCCACCGCGGGCTCCCCCAACGGCGATCTGGCCGGCTTCGAGGACTTCTGCGCCCGCAACGTCGCCAAGCAGCGCCAGGAGGGCTACGTGACGGTCGAGGCCAGGATCACCCGTGGCGACCTCACCCCGGAGCAGTTCCGGGGACTGGCGGACATCACCCGCACCTACACCGGCGGCTACGCCCGCACGACCGTCCAGCAGAACCTGCTGCTGCGGTGGGTCCCCGAGGACAGCGTGTACGACGTCTGGCAGGCACTGTCGGAGCTGGGCCTGGCGGACCCCGGGCCGCGAGAGGTCAGCGACGTCGTCTCCTGCCCGGGGACGGACTCCTGCAAGCTCGGGATCACCAGCTCGATGGGCCTCAACGAGGCCGTCCAGGAGCGGATCGAAGCGATGGACGTAACCGACCCCCTCAGCCGCCGGATCCACATCAAGATGAGCGGCTGCCCGAACGGCTGCTCCCAGCACCACGTCGCCGACATCGGCCTCTACGGGGCCTCGATCAAAGTCGGCGACCACACGATCCCCGCCTACATCCCCCACATCGGGGGCCACTACGAGGACGCCGACGTGGCCTTCGGCCAGCGCCTGAAGCTGCGACTGCCGGCCAAGCGGGTACCCGACGCGATCGAGCGCTGGATTCGTCACTATGAGTCCAACCGCAACGAGGGAGAGGACTTCCGGGCCTTCGCCGAGAGGGTCGGCACGGGAGAGCTGGAGGGGTTGGTGAAGGACCTGTCGATGCCTGTGGAGTTCGGCCTGGAGACGATGAACACGTTCATCGACTGGAACCGCAACGTCCCCTTCGAAGTCATTCGCGGCGAGGGCGAGTGCGCCGTCTAGCGCACGGGACCGCAAGTAACTAAAGGAAAACAGCGAATCAGGCGATCCACGGCACGATGAACCCCATCAAGAGTCAGACCCAGGCCCCGACCGACATCGCGCTCGGCCTCACCCACACCTTGCGCGAGGCCGCCCGCCACGGCGATCAGGCCGTGCTGCTGTGCTCCTTCCAGAAGGAGGAGTCGGTCCTGATCGACGAGCTGCTGCAGCTCGGCCAGGGAACCTCCGACGCGGTCCGCATCGTGACCATCGACACGGGGGTCCTGTTCGAGGAGACCCTCCGGACCTGGAAGGTCTTCGAGGACCGTTTCGGCGTCAATATCGAGGTCATGGACGCCAGCAACCCGGAGAAGCCCTGGACCGGCCCCGAGCACTGCTGCGGCGCGGCCAAGGTGGCGGCGCTGGAGTCGGCGCTCGACGGCGCCCAGGGCTGGATCACCGGGATCCGCCGTGAGCAGGGCCCGACCCGGGCCGGGACCCAGCTGATCGAACGTGACGAGCGCCGCGGGCTGTGGAAGTACAACCCGCTGGCCCAGTGGACCGAGAAGGACCTCTGGCGACGCATCCACGAGCGCGACCTGCCCTACAACCCGCTCCACGACCAGGGCTACGCCTCGATCGGGTGCGCACCCTGCACCCAGCCGGGCAGCGGCCGCGAGGGTCGCTGGGTGGGGACCGACAAGACCGAGTGCGGGCTGCACGAGTGAACTACTCCGCCCGCCCCCAGCTGACCCACCTGCGTTCGCTCGAGTCCGAGGCGATCCAGGTGATGCGCGAGGTCGCCGCCGAATTCGAGCGCCCGGTGCTGCTGTTCAGCGGCGGCAAGGACTCGATCGTGCTGCTGCGGCTGGCCGAGAAGGCCTTCCGGCCGGGCCCGTTCCCGTTCCCGCTGATGCACGTCGACACGGGCCACAACTTCCCCGAGGTGATCGAGTACCGCGACCGCCGGGTGGCCGAACTGGGCGAGCGGCTGATCGTGGCCAGCGTCCAGGACTCGATCGACAGCGGGCGCGTGGTCGAGGAGACCGGCCCGCGGGCCTCCCGCAACCGCCTGCAGACGGTGACGCTGCTGGACGCGATCTCCGAGCACGGCTTCGACGCCGCCTTCGGGGGCGCCCGCCGGGACGAGGAGCGGGCTCGGGCGAAGGAGCGGATCCTCTCCTTCCGCGACGAGTTCGGCCAGTGGGACCCCAAGAACCAGCGGCCCGAGCTGTGGAACCTCTACAACGGCCGCATCAACAAAGGCGAGCACGTACGCGTGTTCCCGCTCTCGAACTGGACCGAGCTCGACGTCTGGGAGTACCTCGACCTCGAGCAGCTCGAGGTGCCGTCGATCTACTTCGCCCACCAGCGCCAGGTGTTCCAGCGTGACGGCATGCTCTACGCCTGGCGCGAGGGCACCGAGCTGATCGAGGGCGAGGAGGTCTACTCCGAGACGGTCCGCTACCGGACCGTCGGGGACATGAGCTGCACCGGCGGGGTCCGCTCCGAGGCCGCCACCCTGCCCGAGGTGGTCCTCGAGATCGCCGCCACGACGATCACCGAGCGCGGCGAGACGAGAGCCGACGACCGCGTCTCGGAGGCCGCCATGGAGGACCGCAAGAAGGCGGGCTACTTCTAAGGAGGCCCACCCGGGGACCGCCCGTTCGGCGCTCCCCACCAGGGCCTTCAGCCCACCCGGACGTGCGCCCGGTGGGTCCATCCTCACCGGCCCGTCGGCGAGCCCCAGCTAAGCTTCCGCGGCCGGTGTTCAGCAAGGTCCTCATAGCCAACCGCGGCGAGATCGCGATCCGGATCATCCGTGCCCTGGAGGAGCTTGGCATCGCCTCCGTGGCCGTGTACTCCGAGCTCGACAAAGACGCCCTCCACGCGGGCCGGGCCGAGGAGTCCTACAACCTCGGCCCCGGGCCCGCCGCCGAGAACTACCTCAGCATCGAGAAGATCCTCGACGTGGCCGCGCGCTCGGGGGCGGAGGCGATCCACCCCGGGTACGGCTTCCTGGCCGAGAACGCGGCCTTCGCCCAGGCCTGCGCGGACGCGGGCGTGGTCTTCATCGGCCCTCCCGCCAGCGCGATCGAGGCGATGGGCTCGAAGACCCGTGCCCGCGAGCTGATGAAGGCGGCCGGCGTGCCGATCGTCCCCGGCACCACCGAGCCCGTGGCCGACGCCGAGGAGGCCCTGAAGATCGCCTCCGAGCAGATCGGCTTCCCGGTGGCCGTGAAGGCGGCCGGCGGCGGGGGCGGCAAGGGCTTCCGGGTGGCGCTCACCGAGGAGGAGCTCCCCGGCGCCTTCGAGGGCTCCAGCCGCGAAGGCGAGAAGTTCTTCTCCGACGGGACTGTGTACCTCGAGCGCTATCTGCCCGATCCCCGCCACGTGGAGGTCCAGGTGCTGGCCGACACCCACGGCAACGTGATCCACCTGGGCGAGCGGGACTGCTCGATCCAGCGCCGCCACCAGAAGCTGATCGAGGAGTCCCCGGCGCCCGAGTGGGTCGTCAACGAGGAGATGCGGGCCCGCATCGGCCAGATCGGCGTCGAGGCCGCCCGCGCGGTCGACTATGTGGGAGCGGGGACGATCGAGGGACTGTTCGTGACCGGCTCCGACGGCGCCAACGGCTCCGGCGAGGCCGAGTACTTCTTCCTCGAGATGAACACCCGCGTGCAGGTGGAGCACTGCGTCACCGAGATGACCACCGGCATCGACATCGTCAAGGAGGGGATCCGGGCCGCCGCCGGCGAGCGGCTGTCCTACTCCCAGGAGGACATCGTGCTGCGGGGTCACGCGATCGAGTGCCGCATCAACGCCGAGGACGCCTCCAAGAACTTCGCCCCCGCACCCGGAGCCATCGGCCGCTACCGCGAGCCGACCGGCCCGGGCGTGCGGGTGGACTCGGGCGTCGGCGAAGGCGGCGAGGTCTCGCCCATGTATGACCCGATGGTCGCCAAGCTGATCGTCTGGGACGCCGATCGCGAGCAGGCCACCAAACGCATGCTGAGGGCGCTCGGCGAATACGAGATCGAGAAACTGAAGACGCTGATCCCGTTCCACAAGGCGCTGATGGCCAGCGACCAGTGGGCCCGCGGGGAGACCTGCAGGGACCTGCTCGAGGACAAGGCGTGGCTGAAGCAGCTCGCCTTCCCGGCGCCCGAGGCTCCCGTGGAGGGCGAGCAGGAGGGCGAGCGCGTCGAGCAGAAATACGACGTCGAGGTGTCCGGCCGGCGCTTTCAGGTCCGCGTCGTGGGACCCCCGATGGCGGCGGGCTTCGCCGGCGGGGCCCTGGATGGCTCGGCGTTCCAACGGCCCCGCGACGGGCGCTCGCCCGGCCCCCAAACGAGGCGCCCGCGCCTCATCCTCCTCGGGCGGCGGGCCCGACATCCTGCCCTCGCCCCTGCAGGGCAACGTCTGGAAGGTGCTCGTCAAGCAGGGCGACTCCGTCAAGGAGGGCCAGCTGCTGGCGATCATCGAGGCGATGAAGATGGAGAACGAGATCACCGCCCACAAGAGCGGCACCGTCGTGGAGCTCCCGATCGCCGAGGGCGAGCCGATCCAGGCAGGCGCCCCGATCGCCACGATCAAGAGCGACGCGGGCTGACTTACCGCTTGCGGAGGAGCCCGGGGAGCGGGTAATCTCACTCTCGGACGGTCGCAGGGACGCGTTCAGACGCTCACTCCCCCACGTGGGAGTGGGGCGTTCGAGACGGGGACGGGAGCACGGATGAGGGACATCAGGTCGATCGTCTGCGGGGTCTTGCTCGGCGTGCTGGGCGCCGGCGCGATGGCCCCGGTGGCGAGCGCGGCGGCACCCGAATTCAAGGTCTGCGGGAAGGCCGCGAAGGTCGCCGGCAAGTACACCGGCACCTACACCGACAAGGCCTGCACGAAGGAAGCCACCGAAGAGGAACGGACCGAAGGCAAGGACAACAGGTACGAACGCCTGCCGTGGACCGCAGCCAAGAAGAAGTCCTTCAAGGGCAAGATCGGCGCCACGCTGCTGAGCCTGGTCGAACCGCAGGGCACCGGCAGCGGCGGGCCCGGCGAACCTGGGCAGACCAGGCCCGCCATCTCCTGCCGCAAGGGCAGGGCGGCCGGCTCCGTCACAGGCCCGAGAGAAGAAGTGTTCAAATTGGAGTGGCAGCAGTGCACCCAATCGGGACTCGAAACGAGCGGGCCAGGAGCGTGCGAAACGCTCGGTGGCAAAGGCGCGATCGTCACCGAAGAACTCGAAGGCAGGCTCGTGTATCTGTCGGCCGACCACAGCCGTGTCGGCATGCGGGTGAGAGGTCTCGGACCAGGTGGACGCATCGCCTGGTACACGTGCTTCGGCCTGGCCGTCGAAGTGTTCGGCGAACTGCTGCTCGAACGCCGCGGCGACATCGACACGACCGGAACCTTCGAAACCTCCGCGAGCGAAGGTCCGCTCGCCCTCCAGAGCAACCTCTACGAGGAAGAGGCGTTCTCCGAAGAAACCGGCAAAGCCGCACTCGAATGGGAAGTCGCTCTGCAGGGGTGCAAGAAGGGCGAACCTCCATATCCGGCGGGCACGAGGACGAAGTCCGAATGCGAAGCACAATTCATCGGGTCGCAGCCTCCGCCGCCCATCTCGCTGATAGCGGTTACTCACGTGCTGAGCTTGCAGCGCACCAACTCCACGGGCCCCGACCTGCTGATCTCCTCGACGATCGCTACGGGCGAAAAGGCGCTACTGGTCGAAACGTCCTGACGCCGGCGGGCGCCCCCGGTGGAAGGGTTGGGCGGCCCGTGCGAGCTCCACGTTGCTGTCCGCCGTCGCTAGGCGGAGCCCGAAGCGGCGGAATTCTGTGCGTGCAGCTTGCGCTGGGCCGGCCCCCGACGCCCCTCGGGTAGCTCGGCCTGCTGCCCCTCCCCACGCAATCGCTCGAGGTAGGCCTTGTCCTCGGCGAGTACCGCCAGGGCACGCTCGCTCTCCAACAGCGGCCCGTGGCCGGGCACCACGTGCTCGACCCGGGCGATCAGCCCTCGCAGGCGCTCGAGGGTCTGCAGGTAGGCGTCGATGCCGCCGTCCCCGTGGACGGTCGGGATCTCGGTCGCCGACAGGTAGTCGCCCGCCACCAGCACCCCCGCCCAGCCGACCAGCAGCGCCATCCCGTCCTCGGTATGCCCCGCCGTCGGGTGCAGCTCGAGCTCCCGGTCGGCGATGTCCAGGCGGCCGGGCACGGGCAGCCCCTGGAGCGAGCCGAGTGCCAGCGGACCGGGTCGCTCGATCATCAGTTCTTCGTCGAAGGCCCGCAGCTCCCGCTGGGCCTCTCCGGGCCGCGCGTCCAGGCGCTCGACGGTGCTCTCGGCGCACCCGAGAGCCAGCCCTCCGAACGCCAGGCGGCCGAGCAGGTGGTCCCAGTCGCCGTGGGTGGCGAGCAGCCCACTCGGCTCGGGGAAGCCCGCCTGGCTCAGCAGCCCGGGCAGCGAGTCGAGCTCTTCCGGGAGCACGGGCGAGTCGATCACGAACACCTCGGCCTCGCCGGGGGGCTCCTTCAGCTCGGCACGAACGATCACGCAGTTGAGCGCCAGGACCGCGCTGGTGACGAGCAGGACGTCCGGGTGCAGCGCTTGCGCCCGCACCCTTCGATCAGGTGATGCCGAGCAGCTTGGCCGCCTCTTTGAGGTTCGGGACCTCGGCGGTCGGCTTCTTCTGGGAGGAGTCGAGTTTCTCTTTGTGGCGATTGACCCAGATGACGGGCACCCGCGCTTTGATGCACGGCGCGACGTCGTGGTAGTGGCTGGCCGCCACGTGGACCCAGCCCCGCTTGCCGCCGATGCGCCGGGCGCACTCGGTGAAGTGGGCCGGTTCGGGCTTGTAGGAGCGGACCTGTTGGGCGGTCACGACGAGGTCGAAGTCGGTGGGGATGTGCCGGCGGGTCTGCCCCAGCAGCTTGTCGTCGATGTTCGAGAGCAGGCCGAGTTTGTACTTCTTGGCGAGCTTCACGAGCTGGGGGTTGGTCTCCCGGAAGGGCTTCCAGCGCTGGACCGATTCCGGCAGGAAGCCCGATCGCGAGGGCTCGAGGTTCCACTCGAGCCGTTTGGCGATCTCCAGCGCGGTCCGCCGCAGCACCTCGGCGTAGAGCTCGTAGGAGCCGGCCTCGATTTCCTGCTCGATCTCGTGGAACATCGGGATCAGGACGTTGCGGTCGAGCTCGAAGCCGTCACGCTCGGCCTCCTTGGCGAAGGCTTCGTAGACGCCCGTCTCCCAGTCGATCAGGGTGCCGTACACGTCGAACGTGACAAAGGAGACGTTCTTGGGTATCGGCATAGGCGACGGGCATTATGCCGCGCCTGGGAGCAAATCCCGGATCTCGCCCGAAATTCGTGATCGCAGCGCGGGAAACTGGCTTTGCGTTAGAGTCCCGCGCCGCAAATGGACCTGCTTGAGTACCAAGGCAAGCAGCTGTTCGCGCGCCACGGTCTGAAGGTCTCCTCGGGCAGAGCTGTCGAGAACGTCGAGGACGCGGTGGCCGCGGCAGCCGAGATCGGCTACCCCGTCGTCGTCAAGGCGCAGGTGCTGATCGGCGGGCGCGGCAAGGCCGGCGGGGTCAAGCTGGCCGCCGACGAGGGGCAGCTGCGCGAGCACGCTCAGAACATCCTCGGGATGGACATCCGCGGCCACACCGTCCACACGGTCTGGATCGAGCACGCCTCGGACATCGCCACCGAGTACTACGCCGCGGTCCTGCTCGATCGCTCGGCGAAGAAGCCGCTGGTGATGTTCAGCACCGAAGGGGGCGTGGACATCGAAGAGGTGGCCGAACGCAACCCCGAGCGCCTGATCCGCCACCACGTGGACCCTCTCGCCGGGCTGGCCCGCGAGGAGGCCGAGGCGATGGCCACCGAGGGCGGCGCCGACGCGGACGTCGTCGAGCAGGTCGCCGACGCGCTGGTGGCGCTGTACGAGGTGTGGGACACCGAGGACGCCACCCTGGCCGAGATCAATCCCCTGATCGTGACCCCCGAGAGAGAGGTCAGGGCGCTGGACTCGAAGGTCTCCCTGGACGGCAACGCGCTCTTCCGCCACCCCGAGAACCAGGATCTGTCAGACGCCGAGAACGAGGACCCGATCGAGCGCCGGGCCCGCGAACAGGGCGTCCAGTACGTCAAGCTCGACGGCGACATCGGCATCCTCGGCAACGGCGCGGGGCTGGTGATGTCGACCCTCGACGTGGTCGCCCACGCCGGTGGCTCGCCGGCCAACTTCCTCGACGCCGGCGGCGGCTCCAACGCCGAGAAGATCCGCCAGGCGGTCGAGCTGCTGCTCGCCAACGAGGCCGTGAAGGCGGTGCTGTTCAACATCTTCGGCGGCATCACCCGTTGCGACGAGGTCGCCCTCGGTCTGATCGAGGCCTTCGAGCAGGTCAAACCCGAGGTGCCGTTCGTGGTGCGCCTGGACGGGACCAACGACGTCGAGGGCCGCAGGCTGCTGCAGGAGGCGGCCCTGCCGAACGTCCACGCGGCCTCGACGATGAACGAGGCCGCAGAGATGGTCGTGGCGCTGGCCGCCGGGCGGCCGGTGGGGGCAGGCGCCTGATGTCCTCGACCGCGAACGGGGCGAGCGCCTGATGTCGGTCCTGGTCGACGAGGGCACACGCCTGTGCGTGGCCGGCATCACCGGCCGCGAGGGCAGCTTCCACACGCTCAACAACCGCGACTACGGGACCAACGTGGTCGGCGGCGTGACCCCCGGCAAGGGCGGCCAGGACGTGGAGGGGATCCCCGTGTTCGACAGCTGGCTGGAGGCGATGCAGGAGTCCCAGCCGAACACGGCCATGATCTTCGTCCCGCCCCGCTTCGCCGCCGACGCGATCCTCGAGGCCGCGGCCGCGGGCGTGGAGCTAGTGGTGACGATCACCGAGGGCATCCCCGCCCACGACGAGCTGCGCGTCTACAACACGCTCAAGCGCGACCACCCCGGAACGCGCCTGGTGGGGCCGAACTGCCCCGGCATCCTCTCTCCCGGGAAGGCCAACGTGGGCATCATCCCGGCGGCCTTCTTCAAGCCCGGCAACGTCGGCGTGGTCTCCCGCTCGGGCACCCTCACCTACCAGATCGGCAACGAGATCGCCCAGGCCGGATTCGGCTGCAGCTCGATCGTGGGGATCGGCGGCGACCCCGTCCCGGGCTCCTCGTTCGTGGACATCCTCGAGTTGTTCGAGGCCGACGAGCAGACCGAGCTGGTCGTACTCTCGGGCGAGATCGGGGGGTCGGCCGAGGAGGAGGCCGCCGATTACATCCAGGCCAACATGAGCAAGCCCGTGGTCGCCTACATCGCCGGCTTCACCGCCCCCGCGGGCAAGCAGATGGGCCACGCCGGGGCGATCGTCTCGGGCAGCTCGGGCACAGCGGCAGCCAAGGCCGAGGCCTTCGAGCAGCGCGGCGTGCGCGTGGGCAGGACCCCCACCGAAGCGGCGTCGATCGCCGTCGAGGTGCTCGGCGGAGCTCCCGCCGGCGCCGCCTGAGCACAGCCGCAGGCTTCACGCCGCGATCCGGTAGCGCGCTATCGGCCACAACCGGCCGCGCCGAGCCCGGTAAGGCCACGGCTAGGCTTGCCCTTAATGGACCAGGGCATCGCGGACACGCTCGCCGAGCTGCAGCTCAAGATCGGAGAGCTGGAGCGTGCCCTTCGCGCCATCACCGGGCCGGAGGACGGGGGCCCGGCGGCTCCCATGCCGGTAAGCCCGGCTGCGGCACCCGAGGCGCATGTCCCCTCGGCGGGAATGGGAGGCAGCCCAGCCACGCTCGCCCCCGGACCCGGCCACCAGGACTCCCACCAGGGCAGGATCATCGACGAGGCGCTGGAGCACACCGCGCCCGACGGAGCATCCGGCGCGGCATTCGCCGGCGGGACGGCCGCGCCCTCCCCCGCCGCACCCTCTCCCGCCGCCCCCTCCCACCCTGTCGGACCGTCTCACCCGTCCCCCGGGGAAGCCAGGGCACCCGAGGCCCCGGCCTCGGCTCCCCAGGAGCTGCTGCGCTTTCGCGAACGCCTGTCGCGGACGGCCTCCGAGCTGACGCATGAGTACGACGAAGTCCTCGGGCGCCTAAGCTACGCCGCTATGCCGAGCGCCCCCGCCTCGACCATCTCCTTCGCCCGTGGCGCGCCGTCGCTGGACATCGTGGACGTGGACGGCCTGCGGGACGCCGCCGTACGCGCCTTCGAGAGCGACCCCGCCGGCACGACCGCCTACGGCACCGCGATCGGCTACCCCCGCCTGCGCAACTGGATCGCCGAGCACCACGGCGTGGAGCCCGAGCGGGTGCTGGTCACGAACGGGTCGATGCAGGCCGACGCCTTCCTGTTCGAGCACCTGGTCCGCTCCGGCGACGAGGTGATCGTCGAGCGCCCCACGTATGACCGCACGCTGCTGTCGCTGCGCGAACGGGGGGCTCGCATACACGCGGTCGAGCTGCAGCCGGACGGCATCGACGTGGACGCCCTGGAACGGCTGCTGAGCCCCGCCGGAGGCGTTCGCCCGGCGCTGGCCCACATCATCCCCAACTTCCAGAACCCGGCCGGCTACACGCTGTCGGCCGAGAAGCGCACCCGCCTGCTGGCGCTGGCGAGCGACCACGGCTTCCTCGTGTTCGAGGACGACCCCTACGTGGCGCTGCGCTTCGGCGAGGGCTCTCCCCCGACGATGCTGTCGCTGAACCCCGAGCACGTGGTGTACGCGTCGTCGTTCTCGAAGACCGTCTGCCCCGGGATTCGCGTCGGCTACCTCGTCGGCCCGGCCGACCTGATCGCGGCGATCACCAAGCTGGCCACCAACACCTACATCTCCCCCAACATGGTGGCCCAGTCGATCGTGTACGAGTTCTGCGCCTCCGGGGCGCTCGAGCGCTCGATCGAAACCGTGCGGGCGGCGCTTGCCGAGCGCGCCGCCACCCTCGCCGGCGCCCTGCGGCGGGAGCTCCCCGAGGCCGGGTTCGTGGAGCCCGAAGGGGGCTACTTCATGTGGGTCACACTGCCGCCCGGAACCGACGTCGCGGCCCTCTTCGACGCCGCCGCCGAGCGGGGTGTGGCGTTCGTGAAGGGCACCGACTTCATGCTCGAGGGCGGCGAGAACGCGCTGCGACTGGCCTACTCGGGGGTCACGCCGGAGCAGATCGAGACCGGCGTCGGCCGCCTGGCCGAGGCCTACCGCTCGCTGTAGGCCGGCGGCCGGACCCGCGGCAAACCGGCAGAGGCCGGCCATATCCCGTGTAGCCATCCGGTAGTCGGCCGGCTGGCCAAGTTGACATACCGGGTCTGGGCGGACTACGCTAGGGGCTGCGTCATACACGTGGCTTTCCGGCGGGAAGGGGCGCCGGCGGGGGAGCAGCGGATTGATCGCCTGATAAGTCCGTGGTTTAAAGCCAAATTGGGAGGGAATGATGCTGGATCGCAAGCTAGGTCGGCGCAGCCGGCCTGACGGCGGCCATGCCCCGCGCCTGGGAGCCCGGATGCTCTTGGCCAGCGTGGTGGGAGCAGTCGCCGTGGCACTGGGACTTCTTGGGGCCATGGGGGCATTCGCCAGCGGCGGAGCACCCGGGGTCGAAACGGAAAAGGCCGAACAGGTCACTCGCACCACCGCGGTGGTGACCGCCACCGTCGAACCTAACGGCGCCACCACCGAATGCAAATTCGAATACGGGACCTCGGAAGGGAGCCTCAACAAAACGGCCCCCTGCGCCTTCGAACCCGGCGAACGGCCGATCAGGGTGCGCGAGTACGCGCAGCTGGGAAGCCTCAGCGAAACGACGACGTACTTCTTCCGCATCACGGCCAAAAACGAAAACGGTTCGAAAACCGGCGCAATACACGAACTCGAGACGCTTCCGAACAAGCCGCGGGCGAACACCGAACCGGCCGAAGAAATCAAGCACACCTCAGCGACCCTCGTCGGCTACGTGACGCCGAAGGAGTCGGAAGTGACCGAATGCTTCTTCAGCTACGGCACAGAAGCGAACAACGAGACGAAAACCGCTACGTGTGTGCCGGGCACGATCGCTGCAGGCGGGGAACCTTCCGAAGCAAAGCGGGTGGAAGCCAAAATCAGCGGACTGAGCGAAAAAACCAAGTACTTCTACCGCCTGCACGCAAAGAACGCGTTCGGTGAAGACAAAGGTGGCAACAACAACTTCACCACGCAGCCGTCAGGCCCGAACCCGGGCGGACTGCTCGCTGGCGGGGTCGCGCGTACGACGGCCACCCTTCGGGGCTTCGTGATTCCGGACGGTGCAAAAGTCACGGCGTGCACCTTCGAATACGGCCCGGCGACCGAAAGTGAAGGGCCGCTCGCAAACTCGATTCCGTGTGCATCGCTGCCGACGGGCGAAGGCGAAACGAAGGAACCGGTCGAAGCGAAACTGACTGGGCTCGCCGAAGCGACGCACTACGAGTACCGCCTCACCGCGGTGAACTCGCTGGGCGAAGGGGTGAGCGGAAACAACTACTTCACGACTCGGCCGACAGCGCCGAACGTGGAGATGCACCACGCCAAGAACGTGACCGACGAAGCGGCGGAACTGTCAGCGTCGGTGAACCCCGAAGGCGGAGAAGTCACACAGTGCTTCTTCGAATACGGGACCACTCGGGCTCTGGGCAAAGTCGCACCATGCAGCGCCCTGCCCGGTAACGGCGAAAAATACGTCCCGGTCGGTGCCAAAGTCACCGGGCTCACAAAAGGCACCGAATACCTCGTTCGAATTGTGGCGGTCAACGCCGGCGGCGTAGGGCGCGGTGGTGAAGGCGAAAAACACAACTTCATCACCACGAACGGCACCGCTAGCCCGGTCGTGGAAAAGGTCTCACCGAAGAAGGGCGCCGCGAAGGGCGGCAACACGGTCACGATCAAGGGCAAAAACTTCGAACACGTCATCGCGGTGTTCTTCGGACCCAACGAAGGAACGGTGACGAAATCCGAAGTCCTGAAGCTCGAAGTGACCGCGCCCCCGGGCGTCGGCAAAGTAGGGATCACGGTCCTGACCGAAACGGGGGGCACCAGCGAACCGAGCGGTAAAAGCGAATACCTCTACGGCAAGCCGGAACTCACCTCGCTGTCACCGAACGAAGGCCCGCTCGCGGGCGGTACCGTCGTGACCGTCAAAGGGTTCGGCTTCGAACCGGGTGAACACGGCACGACGTTCGAATTCGGCAAAACCGCGTCCTCCGAAGTGGATTGCACCTCCACGACGGAATGCTCGGTGGTGGCGCCGAAAGGCCTCAAGGAAAACAAATCGGTCAACGTCGAGGCCAAGGTCAACGGGCAGAAAAGCAAGAAGCTCGCCTACAAATACAACGAATAGCGATCGAGGCTAGATAGCTGTACGCCGGCCGCCGGGGCATCGCGCTCCGGCGGCCGGTGTCGTTAAGCGCTGTCGCCGAGACGTTGTTGGCGAGACGCCTACGGGCGTCGGCGGCGACCTTCGCCCGCGCGGTGCTCGCCCGCGTTTAGCGCCCGTAGCGCTGTCCGAGCACCAGCTGCTCGGGCAGGGCGGTGCGCGGCGGCGGTGAGGGATCGGCGATCACCGACACCGTCTCCGCGACGCTCGGCGTGAGGCTCAGCAGCTGCCCGTCGGAGGCCCGGATCGCCACGCGCTCCTCGTCGCGCTCCTCGAGCACGCCGTCGAGGCCGGGCTCCAGGCCCGAGGCCTTGAGGTAGTGGAGCAGGTCCTCGGCCTCGTTCTCGAAGCGCATGACCCGCACCGTCGCCCCCACCTCCACGTCGGCCAGGGGGACGCCCGCGAGGCGGCTGCCGGCGACGATCGGGTGGCCGTGGGGGCAGGTCTTGGCGTCGCCGATGGCGGCCATCATGCGCTCCTCCAGCACGGGCGACATCGCGTGCTCCAGGCGCTCGGCCTCCTCGTGGACCTCGTCCCAGGGCACTCCGAGGACGTCGGTCAGGAAGCGCTCGATCATGCGGTGGCGGCGCACGATGTCCTCGGCGTGGCGGGCGCCGGAGTCGGTAAAGGCGATGCTGCGATCGGCCGCGCGGGTGATGTAGCCGTCGCGCTCGAGACGCCCGATCATCTCGTGGACGGTCGGAGGCGACAACTGCATCGCGCGGGCGACGTTGGCCGCGGTCATCGGCAGCTCGGCCTCCTGCAGCCAGAACAGGCTCTGGAGGTACTCCTCCTCGGCGACCGTCGCGTGTGTCCCCTGCTCGTCGTTCACGCCGAAGATCCTAGAGCCCGGGCCGAGGCCGGCCTCCCGCGGGCGCCGGCGCGCCGGTGCTTGCAGCGGGCCGGGCCGGTCACGCAGCGAGCTCGCCGGGGCTCACTGCGACAGCTGGTCGAAGGTGCACTCCAGCGGTGGCTTGTCCTCACGCCAGCGGCGCAGCTTGGCGCCGTGGCGGATGCGCCCGGCCGAGACGTGGTCGAAGTCGATCTCCACCACCAGCTCGGGGCGCAGGCCGACCCACTCCAGATCGCGTCCCGCACTCCAGCGGCTCTTCTCGCCCGAGCCCCGCTCGCCGGTCTCATACGGCGCCAGGAAGTCAACCAGCCTGCGCTTCTCGGCCGCCGTCAGGCCCGAGCAGTGCCCGACGACGCGCAGGTCGGAGCCGTCATAGAGGCCCAGGATCAGCGCCCCGACCGTGTTCTCCGCCTTGCCCGGACGCCAGCCGACCACGACGGCATCGATCGTGCGCACGCGCTTGACCTTCACCATTCCCTTGCGCTCGCCGGGGAGGTAGGGAGCGTCGCGCTGCTTGGCGATCGCCCCCTCGGCCCGCTGGAGCCAAACCTCGGCGCCCTCGGGGGTGTCCGAGCTCGGGATCGTCTCGATCGGGGCGGCGGCGAAGCCGTTGCTCGCAAGGAGCTCGTGCAGACGCTCACGGCGCGCGGTGAAGGGCTGCTCGAGCAGCACCTCGTCATCGAGCGCGAGCAGGTCGAAGACCACGTAGCGGGCCGGGGTCTGGAGCGAGAGGCGTTGGATACGGGACTCCGCCGGGTGGATCCGCTGGCCGAGGGCGTCGAAGTCCTCGTGGCCGTCGGAGTCGCGAACCACGATCTCGCCGTCGAGCACGTAGCGCCCGGGCGGGAGGGTCAGCTCGGGGAAGTAGCGTCCGAGCGGGCGGCCGTTGCGGGACTGCAGGTAGACCTCCTCCCCGTCCACGAAGGCCAGGCAGCGAAAGCCGTCCAGCTTGACCTCGTAGCAGTACTCCTCACCTTCCGGCAGGGTCTTGCGCGAGAGGGCCAGCTGGGGTGCCAGCGGCGGCGAGAGCGGCAGCGTCACGGCTTCGCCTTGCGCGAGCGGGCGCGGCTGGGCTGGACGCGAGGCGGCTCGCCGCTGCGCTTGCGGAAATGGGGCGGCCAGGGCGCGTCGCCGAGGCCTTCGCGCTCGTCCCGTGCGGCCAGCTCGAGCAGCTCGTCGAGCTTGCCGACCCGCTCGTCCAGGGCCGCCGAGGGGTCGCCCCGTTCGCGCAGCCGGCCGGGCACGGTCTGCAGGGTCAGCTCGGCCGGGTCCACGTCGGGGACCTCGTCCCACTCCAGTGGGCAGGAGACACGGGCGTCGGGCACCGCGCGCACCGAGTAGGCCGAGGCGATCGTGCGGTCGCGGGCGTTCTGGTTGTAGTCGATGAAGACCCCTTCGCGTTCCTCCTTCCACCAGCGGCTGGTGGCCCGGCCCGGCATCCGCCGCTCGACCTCCCGCGCCAGGGCGAGGGCGGCGCGGCGGACTTCTTCAAAGCTCTCCTGCGGCTCGATGCGCACGTAGATGTGGATCCCCCGCGAGCCGGAGGTCTTGGGGAAGCCCTCGAGGGCGTGCTCTGTCAGCACCTCGCGCACGGTCAGAGCCACCTGGCGGACCTCGTCGAACTCGACTCCCGGCCCGGGGTCGAGATCCACCCGCAGCTCGTCGGGGTGGTCGAGGTCGGCCCGGCGGACCGGCCAGGGATTCCAGTCGACCACGCCGAGGTTCACGCCCCACAGCAGGTGGGCGCCGTCGTTCGGGACCAGCTCGCGGGCGTGACGCCCACTCGGGAAGGTCACCGTCGCGGTCTGCAGCCACTCGGGGGCACTGTCGGGCACCCGCTTCTGAAAGAACGGCTTCCCCGCGACACCGTCCACCCACCGCTTCAGGACCGTCGGACGGTCCCGCAGGCCCCGCACGACCGCCTCCTCGCAGGCGAGGTAGTAGTTCGCGAGGTCCAGCTTCGTCAACCCGGGCTCCGGGAAGAAGACCTTGCCCGGGTTGCTGAGGCGCACCTCGCGGCCGCCGGCCTCCAGCACGACGCTCTCACCCTTCTTGGCGGCCATCGGCTGAAAGGATGCCGCATGTGCGCCCCAACCTCCGCCTGCTGCTCGTCAGCGAGCCGTTCGGAGCCACCCTCGGGGCCGAGGCGGCCGCCCGTTGGCTGACCCACGGCCTGCAGGAGGGGGGTCTGCCCGAGCCGGACCTGCTGGCGCTCCCCGGCGCCCTGGGGGCGGGGCCGGAGCTCCAGGAGGTGCTGGAGCGGGAGCACTTCGTCCAGCGCCTACCCGACGCTCGGGCGCTCCTGATCGCCACCGCGCACCTTGACGGGGAGATGCTCCAGGACACCCCCGCCTTCGAGCTGGCCACCCGCGCCCGCCAGGGGGGCGTACCCTGCTACGCCGTCGCCGGCGAGAACGGCCTGGACTCCTTCCAGGCGCGGATCCTGGACCTGCAGCTCGTCCTGGAGGCGCGAGCCCCGCGCTCGCTGCGGGCGGCGGGCCGCAAACTCGCCCTGGACGTGCTCGCCGGGCTCGGGTAGCGCGCCCTCGCACCGACGGCAGGGGCGCCGCTGGAGTTCTATCCCCACTTCTGTTCTTGCGCGAGCCGGTCGCCGGCGGCGCGGCGCTGTCCCCCACGCGCCCGGGTTGCAGGAACACGCCGAAGCCCACACCGCTGCCAACCTCGCGAAACTCCTCCACCACCGAGAGCTCTCGTTTTCATCCGTGCGCCAGACCCACGGCTTTGAGGGCCTGCTGATGGTCGAGGAAGATCCGGGTTCGCCTGATCTTGCCGTCGAGAAGGTCATAGACATTCGTCTGCGTCTGCGTCATCGGAATGCCGCTCGCGCGTCCGGTGGAACCGATCTGGATGGAGGCCAGTACCTGATCATCGCCGACCGCCTTCAGGTCCTCGACGTCGATGTGAAAGTCAGGAGCGGCGTCAGCGACATCGGTAAGGAAGCGCTTGATCCCCTGCGGGCCCTCGTAGACACCCGCGAAGACCTCGGGGGTATGGAGCTCCACATCTCGGGTGCAGCACGCCAGGTATCCCTCCAGATCACGCGCGTTGAGCGCCGCGACCGCTCGACGGACGATCTCCAGATTCTCCTGCGAATTCACCTACGTCTCCAGGTCGGGCGTTGTGGTCCCTCGGACATCGTGCGTCGATGTCCGGCTGCGTACGGGGCCTATATATTGCAACGTAAGGAGTGGCCGCCAAGCCGTCGAGGCGGGGTCGGTCCAGGCAACCGCGAGACGTGGGGGGCCAACAACATGTCACGCCTGCGTGCAGCTTCGATCGCGGCGGTCGCCGCAGGGGTTCTCGCAGCATCGATGGGCTCGAGCGCGTTGGCTGCCGACCAGGTCACCTCGCCGAACCCAGCAGCCGAAACGACGTATCAGCTCTACCTCGACGGGGTGCAGTTCGGGCAGGTGGTGGTCAACACGACGACACACAAGTGCACTGCCGAAGTGGCATTTGAACAGAGGGCGAGCAGCTGCTCGGTGGGATCGGCGGAACGCCGTATCTCCGGTCGGCTCCACCTCGTCGAAGGTGTATTCAACGCTCGGATCACGGTGCAGTTCACGGTCCACCGAGGGTCCGGGAGCGCCGCATACTCTGGCTTGGGCCTGGCGTTTTACCGCGAAAGCGGGAAGACCGTCGCTGAGCTGCTTTCGGTCCAGCTGAAGAGCTGACATCTGCCCTTCCCCTCGCGCGGTGGGAGAAGCTCGCCACATGGCCGTCGATCTCTAGCAAACTACGCGCGTGGCCACCCGCGCCCGCCCGAAGGTTCTGTGGCTGCCTGGCGCCCCGATGCTCGGTGCACGTTCCTGGAACAGCAGGTCGCGGACGTCGACCACGATGCTGTCGGCAGCTTCGCTCCTATCCCCGTTCCCGCGCGAGCCTTTCGGCGGCGGCTCTGCCTTCGTCGATGTTGGTGTACGTCGCGACGCGCTCGATGAGCCCGTCCGCCCATGTGGCCACGAGCGCAAGATGATTCGTTATGACTCCACTGCTGCCCTTGAGTCGCCCGCGCTGGAAGACCACACCGAAGGTCGCGCCGTTGCCGAGGTCACGGACCTCCTCGACGACTTGTTCGTAATCCGCATATGCCCGCCACCACTCCTCGAGGGCGCCCGATATAGCCTCGCGGCCCTCAAGGACCTCCAGGCCAGCCGCCGACCGGTCCCATACGGCGCCTGTCGAGCACAGGTCGAGTGCCGCCTCGAAGTCGCGGCGGTTGAACGCCTCTGTAAGCCGCCGAAGCGCCTGCTCCGCGTTCGGCGTCGTGGACCGTCGGGTCATCGTCTGCACGGAGTATTCAGCACCCGAGACCACCGTGACGGAGGACGCGAACCCGCCGCAGCCGAGTGCCTGCGAGGGACGCGGACCCCGGAGCGTCGGAGCTCAGAGACCCTCAGCGCTGGCACCCCGGGCACCAGAAGGTGAGGCGGTTGTCCTCCCACTGCCCACGCTGGCGGATCGTGGTGCCGCAGCGGGGGCAGGGCTCGCCGCCGCGGCGGTAGATCGAGCGGGGCCGGGCCTCGAAGCCGTCGCGGGCGGACTGGGCCATGCGCTCGCGGGCGAAGGCGAGGATCCGCAGCACCTCCTCGTCCCCCACCTCGCCCGTGGCTCGCCACGGGTCCACGCCGGCGGCGAAGCATGCCTCCGCCTTCCACAGGTTGCCGATCCCGGCCACGATGCGCTGGTTCAGCAGCGAGTCCCCGATCGGCCGACGGGGATCCTCGGCGCCGGAGGTTGCGCAGGAACAGGTCCTCGTCGAAGGTCCCGCCGAGCACGTCCGGGCCCAGCCGGCTCAACCGCGGATCGCGCCGGGCACGGGCGTCGCTGAGCAGCTCCAGCACGGGGCCGTCGAACTGCACCACCTCCCATCCCTCGGCGCGGATCACCAGCCACGCGCGCCCGGGAGAGCGTCGCCACGGCCTTCCCGCCGCGGTACACGCGCCACGAGCCGCTCATACGCAGATGCGAGTGCAGCGTGAGGCCGCCCTCCCGTGCCCCTCCGGGTGCGAAGCGCACGAACAGGTGCTTGCCGTGAGCGTCCACGGCAGTCACGCGGCAGCCTGAGAGCCGCTCCGGCCAGCGGTCCAGGCGATGGCGCGGCTGGGGCGTGAGGATCTCTGCAGGCACCCGCCCCTCCAGGACGGAGCGGATCCGCATGGCGGCGTAGTGGATCGTGTCCCCCTCGGGCACACCCTCAAGATAGGTTGGGTGCAGATGAGCGAGCCGGAGCCCCGCGCGTGGAGCGCACCACGGAGCGCTCGGCCACGCCGCCGGGAGATCTCGGGCGTGCGGTACACGAGCGTGGTCGGGGCGGGCTCGTTCGGGACCGCCCTGGCAGTCCTGCTGGTTCGTGCCGGCCTGCGGGTGACGCTCCACACCCGCTCCCCCGATCAGGCCGCACTGCTGATGAGCGACCGCGAGAACAAGCGCTACCTGCCGGGGGTGGAGCTACCGGCGCAGCTGACGTTGGAGCCCGCTCTTGGGAGCATCGCCAGGGCAGACCTCGTATTCCTGGCGGTGCCCTCCTCCGCGCTCGCGGAGGTGATCGCCTCGCTGGCCGCCGCGGGCGTCTCGCCGCGGACCGCGGTGGTGTCGGCCGCCAAGGGCCTCGTCCCGCCCGACGGGCTGCCGCCGACGGTGGCCCTCGAGCGGGCGCTCGGCTCCGAACGGGTCGCGAGCCTCGGCGGCCCTGCTCACGCCCAGGAGATGGTCCACGCCGGGGCGGCGCTGGTGGCTGCCTCGGCCCAGCGCGAGCTCGCCCAGCTGCTGGCCGAGGTGCTGACGCGGGCGGGGGTGGTGTGCGAGGTCTCCAACGACCCCGTGGGGGTCGAGCTGGCCGGTGCCGCCAAGAACGCGGGGGCACTGGCCGCTGGGGCCACCGAGAGGCAGGGGGCGAACGCCGCCGGAGCGGCGGCGGGCCACATCTTCGCCGAGGTCTGGCGCTGGGCCGAGCCACTCGGCGCGCGCCCGGAAACGCTGATCGGCCTAGCCGGCACCGGCGATCTTCTGGCCACCGCGCTCGCGCCCGAGAGCCGCAACCGCCGCGCCGGTGAGCTGCTGGCCGCCGGAGTGCCCGCGGCGGAGATCCCCGAGCGGATCGGGCAGGCGGTGGAGGCACTGGAGTCGGTCCCGCTGCTCGCGCGGGCGCTGCAGCAGGCGGGCGTCAGCGCACCCGTGACCGTCGCGCTGGCACGTCTGATCGCGGGCGAGCTGCCGCTGAAGGACTGGGTTGCCCTCGTCCGCGCCACGGTGCCGCCCCCCGCACGCTGGCGCAGCCGCCCGAGCAAAGGCTTCTGGCGGCGCACCTGGGCCCGCCTGCGCGGGCACTGAGCGCCCCCGGACACCGGGCGCCCGGACGGCCCGACGACTGCCCCCGGCGCGCCGACCCGGCCCCGGCCGCTAGCCCTCCATCAGCGTGCCGACAACGGCCTCGTACACGCCCTCGCCGTGGCCCTGCTCGGCCACCTTCACGTTGCCCGGCGAGGCGATCGCCTCGCGCAGCGTGGGGTCGCGGGTGAGCGCGTTGGCGACCAGCCAGAAGACGCCCACCTCCTGAGCACAGGCGAGGTCCTCGCGGCTGTCCCCGACGGCGAAGACCTCCTCCCTGGAGTAGCCGCGGGCACGCCGATGGGCGGCCACCGCCTTCGCCTTCGAGGCGGCGGCGGGCAGCAGGTGATAGCCGCGCACCTGCGGCAGCGCCGCCAGTGCCTCCGAGCGCCGGCTGACCGCCCCGTTGTCCACCAGGCGCAGGTCCCCGTGACCGTGCTCGGCCAGCAGGCGGTCTGCCTCGACGGCGTCCACGAGACCCCGGAAGAGGTGTGAGACCTCCCGCGCGACGTGCCACGGCTCGTGGTACTCGAGGCGCCCCTGGTAGTGATCCAGCAGCAGTTGAGGGGCCCCGGAGCGTTCGATCTGCTCGGCGATCGTGAGCTCGCCGGGGAGCATCGTCCCGGTCAGCCACAGCTCTTCGCCGTCCAGGACCAGGCAGGAGCCGGCCTCGTAGATGTAGGAGTCCTGGCCGAGCAGGCGGGCGTCCTCGTGGACCTGGGCGCGGCGGCGGCCGGACATCAGCACCACCTCCACCCCGGCCCGCAGGCACGCCTGCACCGCCCGCACGCCGGCGATCGTGACGCGGCCCTCGCCGTCGTGCAGCAGCGACGCCCCGCGGCCGAGCAGGGTGCCGTCGAGGTCCACGTACAGGCAGCGCATTCCGGACCTTCAGACGAGCGCGACGCTCGCCAGCGGGGGACGCTCGGGCGGGGCTCCCACGGCCTCCTCCAGCAGCCTGCCGTCCGCGTGCAGGCGGCGGGCGACCGTGGCCAGGACCGTCGTCGCCATCGGCTCCAGCGCGCTCAGCGACTGGTGGCCGTGGCGATGCTCCTCGAGGTCGACCTGGACCATCCGCTCGCTGCCCACCTCGTTGAAGACGTCGATCAGCATCCCGATCTCCACGCCGTAGCCGGTGGCGAAGGGAACCCGCTCCAGCAGCTCCCGGCGGGCCGCCACCTCTCCCGCCAGCGGCTGGCGGACCCATCCCAGCGCGGGGAAGAACTCCGCCAGCAAGGGCCGCGCCATCAAGCGGTTGACCCGGCCCCCGCCGTCACGATCCGCCCGGAGGCCCCCTCCATCTCCTCCGCCCCCCTCGCGGGTGGCTCCGCCGCCGCCGCGGTCGGCCGCGTCACCCGGTCCCGGACGCCGGTAGAAGGCCTTTGCGAAGTCCACCCCGGGCTCACAGCAGACGGCGCCGATCAGGCCGGTGGCGAAGTGGGGCTCGAAGTCCTCGGTGTCGGCGTCCAGGAAGCACACGACCTCGCCCTCGAGCACCGACAGGGCGCGCCACAGGGCGTCGCCCTTGCCCAGCACCGGGCCCTGCCGCGGCAGCAGCTCGGCCTCCTGGCGAACGCTCGCTCCGGCGGCGGCCGCCCGTTCCGCGGTGCCGTCCTCGGAGGCGGCGTCGACCACCAGCACCTGATCCAGAACCCCGGCCTGGCGCAGCTGCAGCAGCCGCTCCACGATCGGGACGACGGTACCGGCGCATTCCTTCGCCGGCAGGCACACCGACACGCTGTCCCGGCGCTCGGCTGCGACCCGCTCGGGCCCGAACTGCGAGTGATGAAAGGTCCGTCCGTGCGGAAAACGCTCGCCGGGGGTCCTGGCCATCGTCTCTACTATCTCAACTTCCTTGGCCCTGGACCGGACGATCGAGCCGTGGAGCGCGCTGCTGGACGCGGGCCGGGCGGACGGTCGGCTCGTCCGCGAGGCCAGCGAGGGCCCGACCGGGGGGCTGTTCACCGAGCTGCCGGGCGAGCTGCACCCCGACCTGCTCGCCGGGCTGCAGCGAGCGGGGATCGAGCGGCTGTACGCCCACCAGGCGGAGGCGCTCGAGACCGCCTGGGAGGCGCCGCTGATCGTCACCACCGGTACCGCCTCGGGCAAGTCGCTGTGCTTCAACCTCCCCACCCTCGAGGTCCTCTGCCGGGACCGCCGGGCCAGGGCGCTGTACCTCTACCCCACCAAGGCGCTGGCCCAGGACCAGGCCCGGGCGCTCAACGCGCTGGGGCTGCGCCAGCTGCGTTGCGCGATCTACGACGGGGACACCCCACGGGAGGCCCGCCGCGAGATCCGCCGCTCGGCCAACGTGGTGCTCAGCAACCCCGACATGCTCCACGTCGGGATCCTCCCCAACCACGCCGCCTGGGCGGAGCTGTTCGCCAACCTGGCGGTGGTGGTGATCGACGAGGCCCACGTCTACCGTGGCGTGTTCGGCTCCCACGTCGCCAACGTGGTGCGCCGCCTGCGCCGGATCGCCGCCGCGTATGGGACCGAGCCGCGCTTCCTGCTGAGCTCCGCCACGATCGCCAACCCGCAGGAGCTGGCCGAGAAGCTGACGGGGCTCGAGGACGTGAGGCTGATCTCCCGCGACGGGGCTCCCGCCCCGCAGAGGCGGATCGCGATCTGGAACCCGCCGCTCCAGGACGAGGAGTCCGGCGCCCGCCACTCATCGCTGGGCGAGGCGGCCGAGCTGCTGGCCGAGCTGGTCCGGCGGGGCTCGCGCGTGATCTGCTTCGTGAAGTCCCGCAAGGGCGTCGAGGTGCTGAGCGTGCTCGTCAAAGGCCGTCTGCAGGACGACGATCCCGAGCTGGCGGAGCTGGTCAGCCCCTACCGTGCCGGCTACACCCCCCAGCAGCGCCGGGAGCTGGAGGGCCGCCTGATGCGGGGGGAGCTGCGTGCGGTCGTGACGACCGACGCGCTGGAGCTGGGCATCGACATCGGCGAGCTCGACGCGGCGCTGGTGGTCACCTTTCCCGGCACCGTCGCCTCGCTGCGCCAGATGTGGGGCCGGGCCGGGCGTCGCGGCCGTGGCCTGGCCGTGTACGTGGCCGGCGAGGACGCCCTGGACCAGTTCTTCTGCCGCCACCCAGAGGACTTCCTGGAGCGACCGGTTGAGGCCGCCATCCTCGACCACGAGAGCGCTCCGATCTACCGTTCGCATCTGCTGTGCGCGGCCCACGAGGGCCCCCTGGGCGCCGAGGACGCCCGCTTTCTCGGCCCCCGCTGGGAGGGCCACGCCGAGGCCCTGGAGAGCGCCGGGGAGCTGCGCCGCCGCGGGATCGCCGGCACCTTCGTGCCGCGGCGCCCGGATTCCTACCCAGCGGCAGAGGTGTCGCTGCGCTCGGCCTCGCCGGACAGCTTCGAGATCGTCGACGTGTCCTCCGGCGAGCTGCTCGGCTCGACCGAGGCGGCGAGGGCCCACAGCACGGTCCACGAAGGGGCCGTGTACATGCACCTCGGCAGCTCCTACGAGGTGAGGGCACTGGAGCTGGACACGCGCAGGGCGCTGGTGACGCCCTTCCGGGGCGACTGGTACACGCAGCCCAAGCGCGCCACCGATACCGACATCGTGCGCCTCCTGGACCGCCGCGAGACGCTCGGCGTGACGCTGTCCCTCGGCGAGGTGAGCGTGACCGAGACGGTCCTCGCCTACCAGCGGCGCAGCCTCTCAGACCACAATCCGCTGGAGCTGGTCGGGCTCGACCTGCCGCCCACCAGCTTCGAGACCCAGGCGCTGTGGTTCGAGCTGCCGGCCCTGCAGGATCCGGGCTGCGAGCTGCCGCTCGAGAGCATGCTGGGCGCGCTGCATGCGACCGAGCACGCCCAGATCGCGGTTCTGCCCCTGCTGGCGATGTGCGACCGCTGGGACATCGGGGGCCTGTCCACCAACTTCCACCCCCAGACCGGCAACCCCACGATCTTCATCCACGACGGGCACCCCGGGGGGATCGGGATCGCGAGGATCGCCTTCACCCGCTTCGAGGAGCTGTGTGGGGACGCGCGGCGGCTGATCGCCGAGTGCCCGTGCGCCTCCGGGTGCCCCTCCTGTGTTCAGTCCCCCAAGTGTGGGAACCTCAACGAGCCGCTGTCAAAGGCCGGTGCGCTGTGGGTGCTCGAGCAGCTGCTGGCACGCGACGCGCTCCGATCGGCCGCGCCGCTTGTTGAAGGTTCAGCTTGCTGAGACTCTCAATCAGGATCCCCCTGACGCTCCTCACTGCGCTCGTGGTGCTGCTCGGCGTGCCTCTCCCGGGCGAGGTCTCCGCCCAGGAGCCCTCCGGTGCACCCCTGATCTACGAAGGACCAGGCGGGCGGGTGCCGCTGAGAAGCTGGCTCCTGCGGCGCGATCCCGGCGACCGTGGGGAGCACCTGGGCTACGAACGGGGAACCTTCCCGGGCCAGACGGTGAGCGTCCCCAACGTGGTCGAGCCGAAGCCGTACGCGGGCGCTGCCGGCGCGGTCAACTACGACGGCTCGGTGGCGTGGTACCGCACGAGCTTCCAGGCGGAAACCGCGGGCGTCTACGCGCTGGGCTTCCAGTCGGCCAACTACATGGCGTCGGTATGGGTGGACGGGAGGCCACTGGGCTCCCACCACGGCTCCTACCTGCCGTTCGAATTCCGCCTAACCCTTGCCCCCGGGGTACACACCGTGGTCGTGCGGCTCGACTGGCGCGACCCCGAACGCCAGGCCCATGAAGGCTTCCACCGCACCTGGTTCAACTGGGGCGGCCTCAACGGCGAAGTGACGGTCCGCCGGATCGGCCCGAGCGAGCTCTCCCAGCCGAGGATCCAGACGACCGTCCCGCAGCACGAACCCGCCGCCGGCCCCGCCCACGTGCGGATCAGCGTGCTCGTGCGCAACAACGGCGAAACGCGCACGCTCACCCCCACCGGCACGCTGTCACGGGGCTCCGAACAGATCCCGCTGAGGTTCCCGGCGCTGAAACTCGAACACGGCCAGACGGCCAACGTCACCGCCAACGTGACCGTCGCGAGCCCCGCCCTGTGGTCAACAGCCCACCCCAACCTCTACGACCTCTCCCTCGAAGTCCCCGGGGAGAGCACCTACGCCGCCCACGTGGGCCTGCGCCAGCTCACCTGGCATGGGGGCCACGTGTACCTCGACGGCCAGCTGCTGCGGCTCCACGGCGCCTCGGTCCAGCCCGACGTCGCCGGGCGCGGTGACGCCCTCACCCCCGCGGACCAGGACAGGATCGTGGGCGAGCTCGAGCAGATCCACGCCAACGTGGTGCGAGCCCAGCACCCCCTCGAACCGGCCCTGCTGGAACGACTCGACGCCGCCGGGATCCTGGTGTGGCAGGGAGTGGGGCCGGTGGAAGGGGCCGGCAACTGGTACTCCAGCACTCCCCGGCTGCTGGCCGAAGCAGAAGCCCAGGCCCGGCTCGCGGTCCGCAGCGCGATGCTGCACCCGTCGATCTTCGCCTGGAACCTGTCGGATGAGATCGCCCGCAACGGGCGCGACGAGGCCGAGGTCCACTACGTCCAGCGGACCGCCAACTGGCTGCACTCCTACGACCCCACGCGCCTGGTGGCCGTGGACATCTGGGGGGACCACCCGCCCACGGGAACGCCCGGGACGATCTACGACAACATCGACGCGATCGCCGAGACCGACTACAGCGGCTGGTATGACTCGCCCCGCGACACCCCCTCCCAGCTCGAAGCCCTGATGCGCTCACGCCTGGCCGCGATGCAGCGCACGTTCCCGGGCCGGGTGTTGGTGATCAGCGAGTTCGGGGCCGAATCGAACGACCTCAACCCCGGCGGGGCGCCCGGCTCCTACTCCTTCCAGGCCCGCCTGCTCGCGGAGCACATCCATGTCTACGCCGCCGACCCCTCGCTCACGGCGATGATGATCTGGCTGCTGCGCGACTACCCCCTGAACCCGACCTTCCAGGGCGGCTCGATCAAAAAACGGCTGCCCAACCTGCGCCTGATCGAGGCCCTCAGCCAGAAGGGCCTGTTCACCTACGGCGGCCTCGCCAAGCCGGCGGTCCCGGTGGTGGCAAAGATGTACCAGGCGCTGGGCAGCGGCTAGACCGACGAAGCCCTGACGACCCGTCCGGAGGGGTCGAGCGCGAAGCCCTCCAGGCCGAAGCGCTCCTGCAGCAGCACGGGGATCTGCTCGCGCGTGAGCGCCGTGACCGTGCGCTCGCGGGGGGTCTGCGTCACCAGCTCGAGCTCGCCCCAGTCGCTGAGGGTCGTGCGGGTGCCGTCCGCGGTCTGGGAGGCGATCAATAAGCCGGTCACGAACGGAGATGCGGGGTGCGTGCAGGTGAACCAGTTGCTCGTCTCCACGTCCACGAGCGGGACGGCTTTGGGGACGAAGCCGTAGAGGTCGCTCCACCCGTCGGCGAGGAAGCCCTGCAGCACCAGCTCCTCGCCGTCCTGCACGACCCGGAAACGCCAGCCCTCCTGCTCGTGCTCCTCACCGGGCCCGAACGGGATCGGCTCCAGCAGCGTGCCGGTCCCGAAGCCGACGTCGGCGTGCCACACGCCTCCCTCCCCCGTGGCCCGCAGCAGCAGGTGCGAGCGGCCCCTGACGGTGCCGGGCGGGACGGCCCACCTGACACGGGCGAGCATCGGCTCCACCTCGTAGCCGAGCTCCTGCAGCGCAGCGGCGAACAGCAGGTTGTGCTCGTAGCAGTAGCCGCCGCGGCGGGCGCCGACAAGCTTGCGCTCGATGTCCTCGCCGGCCAGCGAGACCGGCTCGCCGCCGTGGGACTGCAGGTTCTCGAACGGGATCGAGCTGACGTGGGCGCGGTGCAGCTCGGCCAGCGAGGGGCGTCCGTCGAGGCCGATGCGCGCGAGATACGCCTCGAGGTCCTGCATCTGCGTCCGGCGGGACTACGCCTGGTTGCCGCGGGCGATCCGGCGCAGGTCCACGACCGAGTCGTACAGCTTCGCGTCCACGCCCGCCTCGAGGGCGACCTCGCGCAGGGGGCGGCCCGAAGCGGTCGCGAGTTTGACGATCTCGGTCCCCTTGTCGTAGCCGATCGCCCCGTTCAGCGCCGTGGCCACCGCCAGCGTGGCTCCGGCCGAGGCGTCGGTGCCGGCGCGGTTGGCCTGGATCCCATCGATGCACTTCTCGGCGAATACCCGGCAGGTGCTGCTCAGCAGCCCGATCGAGCCCAGCAGGTTGAGCGCCATCAGCGGGATCCGGACGTTGAGCTCGAACTGGCCCTGGGTACCGGCGACGGTGATCGCGGTGTCGTTGCCGATCACCTGTGCGGACACCTGCAGGACGACCTCGGGGATCACCGGGTTGACCTTCCCGGGCATGATCGAGGAGCCCTTCTGCAGCTCGGGGAGCAGGATCTCGGCGAGCCCCGCCCGCGGTCCGGAGGCCATCAGCGCGAGGTCCCCGGCGATCTTGGTGAGCGACACGGCGAGCACCTTCAGCGCTCCGGAGAGCTCGACCAGCGAGTCGCGGCTGGCCTGGGCCTCGAAGGGGTCCTTGGGGGCGTCGATCTGGCGCAGCCCCGATTCGCGGCGCAGGCGGGCGCGGACCCGGGCGGCGAACTTCGGATGGGTGTTCAGGCCGGTCCCGGTGGCGGTGCCCCCGAGGGGGATCTGCCCGACGTGCACCAGCGCCGAGGAGATGCGCTCCTGGGCGAGGGCGATCTGGGCGGCGTAGCCGCCGAACTCCTGGCCGAGGGTGACGGGCACCGCGTCCATCAGGTGCGTGCGTCCCGCCTTGACCACGTCCTTGAAGCTGCGGGCCTTGCGCGCCAGTGAGCGTTCGAGCAGCTTCAGCGCCGGCAGCAACTCGTTCTGGGCCTGCTCGAGTGCCGCCAGGTGGACGGCCGAGGGGAACACGTCGTTGGAGGACTGCCCCATGTTGACGTGGTCGTTGGCGTGCACCCCGGATCCGGCGAGGCTGGCGATCACCTCGTTGGCGTTCATGTTCGAGGACGTGCCCGAGCCGGTCTGGAAGACGTCGATCGGGAACTGGCTGTCGTGATTGCCGGCGGCGATCTCCTGCGCGGCCCGCTCGATGCGCCCCGCGGTCGCCTTCGGGAGCAGCCCGAGTTCGGCGTTCACGGCGGCCGAGGCGCCCTTGATCCGCGCCAGCCAGCGGACCACCGGCACGGGGACGACTTCGCCGGAGATGGGGAAGTTCCCGATGGCCTTGTCCGTCTCGCCGCCCCAGAGCTTGCGCCCGGTGGCGCGCCCGTTGGGGGCCACCCGCGGCGCTCTCACCTTGGCGGCGGCGCGGGCTTTGCTGACGGCGCGGGCTTTGCTATTGCCTCGAGGTGCTCCCTTGGTGGCCATGCTCACACCCTATAGGCAGAGCCGCAGAAGGCCGCCAGCTCGCGGGCGAGCCCGACGGGATCGTCGTAGGCCATCAGGAAGCCGCTGCTCGGGAGCACCCTCAGGTGGCCGTCGCCGAGCCGCGGCAGAGCCTCTTCGGCGGCGCTCAGAGGATGCAGGCGATCCTGGTCGGCCCACAGCAGCAGCACCGGCATCTGCAGGCGGGGATACAGGTCCAACAGCTCCGTCTGGGCCCCCGCAGGCCAATGCCGGGCGCACCTGGCCCACGAGCGCGCCAGGCTCGAGTTGCCGGGCACGTCGGCGAAGGCGTGGCGCAGCAGGTCGGCGGCGGCGGGGTTGGCGCGGCTTGACAGCCGCACCCCCCACTCCGGCCTGAACACCAGGCCCGCGCCGTAGGAGAGCAGGCCGTCGAGACCCGGGACGGCGGCCGCGCTCGTGAGGAGCTGCCAGCCACGGCGGCGCAGAGGACGGGTCGGGGGAGCGTGCAGGCGATTGGGCATCAGCACCACGCACGATGGCTCCAGGCGCCCGCCGGCGATCGCCCGCAGCAGGATCTCGGCGCCGGCGCCATGGCCCGCCACCAGTGGGTGCGGGCCGAGCACCTCCGCGCAGAAGGCCGCGATCACCTCCGCGAACCAGTCGGGCGTGTAGGGGTGGCGGGGGCGGGCCTCGGAATCTCCGTGCAGGGGCAGGTCGGGGAGGACGAGGCGGAAGCGGTCCCCGAGGTGCTCGACCAGAGGCTCCCACTCCATGTGCGAGAGCAGACCCGAATGCAATAGCGCCAGCGGCGGGCCGGTGCCGTACTCGCGATAGGCCACCCGCGCACCGTCGTGGTGGTGGTACAGGCGCAGGCGCATGGCGCCCTATCGTACGTTCGAGCGGGGGGAGCCCACCTACAATGGCCGCCCGATGGGCGAGGCCAGGCGACATCCGCTGATTCCCCGCCGCGAGGTGGACCCGCAGCAGCAGCTGCCCGCACTCGAGTTGGAGATCCTGGAGCGCTGGCGCGCCCGCGACGTGTTCGCCGAATCGCTGCGTCGCCGCGAGGGCGGCGAGCGTTGGGTCTTCTACGAGGGCCCGCCGACGGCCAACGGGCCACCGGGCACCCACCACGTGCTCTCGCGCGTGTTCAAGGACATCTACCCGCGCTTTCAGACGATGCGGGGACGCTACGTGGAGCGCAAGGGGGGCTGGGACTGCCACGGGCTGCCGGTGGAGATCGCCGTGGAACAGAAGCTCGGCATCACCTCCAAGGCCCAGATCGAGGAGGAGGTCGGGATCGAGCGCTTCAACGCCGAGTGCCGGGCGTCGGTGTTCGCGTTCCTGGAGGACTGGAACCGGCTGACCGAGCGGATCGGCTTCTGGCTGGACCTGGAGGGCGCATACCGCACGCTGGACGAGACCTACATCGAGTCGGTGTGGTGGGCGCTGGCGCAGATCCACGAGCGCGGGCTGCTGTATGAGGGCCACAAGGTCGTCCCCTACTGCCCCCGCTGCGAGACCACCCTGTCCTCGCACGAGGTGGCGCTCGGCTACCGCGACGTGGTGGACCCGAGCGTGTACCTGAAGCTCCCCGTGCAGGGCGCGCCGGAGCGGCTGCTGGTGTGGACCACCACGCCCTGGACGCTGCCCGGGAACGTGGCCGTGGCGGTGTCCCCGACGGCCACCTACGTGCGCGCGGTGGTGGACGGGGAGGTGCTCGTGCTGGCCGAGGCGAGGCTCGAGGCCGTGCTCGGGGAGGGCGTCGAGGTGCTCGAGCGCCTCGACGGCAGCGAGCTGGTCGACCGCTTCGGGGCCTACGAAGGACCGATCTTCGCGGCCACCGACCGTGACCCCGGACCGCTCCCGATCCTGGCCGACGGCTTCGTGACGACCGAGGACGGCACCGGCATCGTGCACCTCGCTCCGGCGTTCGGCGAGGACGACTACCGCGTGGCCGCGGCCAGCCCACGGGTGCCCTTCGACCCCGCCCGGGCCGGCTCGCTCTACAACCCCGTGCGCCCCGACGGCACCTACGACGAGCGGGTCCTGAGCCGCGACGGCGAGAGCTACGGCGGGCGCTTCGTCAAGGACGAGCAGCTGACCGCCGAGCTGCTGGAGGACCTGCGCGAGCGGGACCTGGTGCTGAAGGTCGAGGACTACGAGCACTCCTACCCGCACTGCTGGCGCTCCGACAACGCCCTCATCTACTACGCCAAACCGTCCTGGTACATCGCCACCTCGCGGCTGCGCTCAGAGCTGCTCGCGGCCAACGAGACCGTCAACTGGCACCCTCCCCACGTCAAGCACGGCCGCTTCGGGGACTGGCTGGCCAACAACGTCGACTGGGCGCTCTCGCGCGAGCGCTACTGGGGCACGCCGCTGCCGGTGTGGCGCTGCCCCCGTGGCCACGTGCGCGTGATCGGCTCCTTCGCGGAGCTGGCCGGGCTCAGCGGCGGCGAGCTGGCCGACCACCATCGCCCCTACGTGGACGAGCTGGCGTTTCCGTGCGCCGAGCAGGACGGCTCCGGTGGCGTCTGCGGGGAGCCGATGCGCCGCGTGCCGGAGGTGATCGACGTGTGGTTCGACTCCGGAGCGATGCCGTTCGCCCAGGACCACTTTCCCTTCGAGCACGAGCAGCTGTTCAGCGACGGCTACCCGGCGCAGTTCATCTGCGAGGCCCAGGACCAGACCCGCGGGTGGTTCTACTCGCTGCTGGCGATCGCGGTGCTGCTCGCCCGCCCGGCGCCGTATGAGAACGTCGTCTGCCTGGGGCTGATCCTCGACGAGCAGGGCCAGAAGATGTCCAAGTCCCGGGGCAATGCGGTCGAGCCCTGGGAGGTGCTGGACGCCTACGGGGCGGACGCCCTGCGGTGGTACTTCTTCACCGCCAAGCAGCCGTGGGACGGCTACCGCTTCTCGGCCGAGACGATCGGCGAGGGCGTGCGCCTGTTCCTCAAGCAGCTGTGGTCCACCTACTACTTCTACTCGCTGTACGCGAACGCATCCGCCCAGGCGCTGAGAGCGCGGCTGCGGCCGGGGGCTCGCCAGCAGCCGAGGGCGCAGCGGCGTCCGAGGGCGCAGCCGCGGCGCTCGAGGACCTCGACCGCTGGGCGCTGTCACGCACCGCCGCCACCGCCGAGCTTGTGACCGAGCGCCTGGAGGCCTATGACGCCACCTCGGCCGGGCGGGCGATCGCGGCGCTCGTGGAGGACCTCTCCAACTGGTACGTGCGTCGCTCGCGGCGGCGCTTCTGGGACGGCGAGGCGACGGCCTTCGCCACCCTGCGCAGCTGTCTGCTGGCGGTCAGCCGCATGCTCGCGCCGCTGTGCCCGTTCATCGCCGATGAGATCTACGACAACCTCGACGGGACGCTCACGAGTGTCCACCTGTGCGACTTCCCGGCGCCGGAGGAGATCGGAATCCGCGACGCCGACCTCGAGGAGGCGATGGCGCTCGCTCGCGAGACCGTGCGCCTGGGCCTGGGCGCACGCGGCAAGGCCAAGATCAAGGTGCGCCAGCCGCTGCGCGAGGCGGTGGTGGTGGCGGACGGGCGCGAGCGGGCCGCGATCGAACGGCTCGCCGAGGTGGTCCGCGAGGAGCTGAACGTGGCGAGCATCCGCTTCGTGGCCGCGGCCGGTGATCTCGGCAGCTACGAGATCAAGGCCAACTACCGCTCGCTCGGCCCCCTGTTCGGCAAGCAGATGCCGCTGGCGGCGGCCGCGATCGCCGCCCTGGACCCCGGGCACGTGGCCGAGGCGGTCCGCGACGGCGGCGCGGTTGGGATCGAGGTGGGTGGGCGCGAGCACACGCTGACGGCCGCGGACCTGATCCTGACGATGCGGGCCCCCGACGGCTACAGCGTCGAGCGCGAGGGCGCCCACGCCGTGGCGCTCGACCTGAACCTCGACGAGCAGCTGCGCCGGGAGGGCCTCGCCCGCGAGATCGTGCACGCGGTCCAGAACGCGCGCAGAGACGCGGACCTGCAGGTGGAGGACCGCATCTCCCTGACCCTTGCAGGCGACGCCACCCTGCTGGCGGCGGCCGAGGCCCACCGCGACTACATCGCCGGCGAGACCCTGGCCGTGGAGTTGACGCTCGCCTCGGCAGCGGACGCCGAGGCCCCGCCCGAGGCGGCACCGGATGGGCCGCCGGACGAGGGCTACCGCGGCGAGAGCCCGCGTCGAGGAGATGCGGCTCGGCATCTCCCTCACGCGCGCCGCGGGGGACTGAGCGCGGGGCTCAGGCCGGGGCGAGGACGGGCTCGAGCTCGGCCTCGAGCTTCTTCTTCGGGTAGGCACCGATGATCGTCTTGACCGGCTCACCGGCTTTGAAGACCATCATCGTCGGGATCGAGAGGATCTGGTAACGGGCTGCCACCTGCGGGTTCTCGTCGGTGTTCAGCTTCACGATCCGCAGCTCCGGGCGCTCGGAGGCGATCTCCTCGAGAACCGGCGCGACGACCCGGCAGGGCCCGCACCAGGGGGCCCAGAAGTCGACGAGCACGGGGCCCTCGGCCTCGAGCACCTCGGCGTCGAAGTTGGTGTCGGTGACCTGTGTGAGAGTTCCTGCCATCGTCTGCTCCTTGGTCGCTTGACCCTCACTATACAAAATGAAGGACATGGTCCCCCTCGGCGTATCAGGCAGCGGTCTGCTGATCATCGCGATCGCGATCTCGATCGCGCTGGCGCTGCTGTTCGTGCTCTACCGCGGCGAGGCGGCCCGCGAACGCGAACAGCAGCAGGAGCAGGAGGAGCAGGACGGCGGCGAGGCGGGACAGGTACCCGGGGAGCCCCCCTCCCACCACGACGGCTTCGCGGGCTGAGCCGCCGCTAGTTGACCCTCACGATCCAGCCTTCGCTGTTGCGGATGATCGGCGGATGGATGTGGGTCAGAGCGGTGAACAGGTGGGGCGAGACGTACACCTCTACGAGCGCCGCCACCACGAGCACGGGGATCGCGATCGCGACCGTCACGACCGTCGCCGCCAGCAGCTCGTCCCAGGCGCCGCGGCGGCTGGCCAGGATCCAGGCTGCCAGCGGCAGGAACAGCGCGATCAGCTCGGGGACCGCGTGCGGGAGGACCCCCAGCAGCAGGATCGCCGGGGAGACGTGCAGGAAGTGGGAGACGCCGGCGAGCGTGTGGCCGATCACGTACGCCTGGGCGCTGAGCGAGAAGGTCGTGGCGCCGACCACGAAGGCGATCGCGATTCTGCCGCCGTGTTCGTGCACCCAGCGCGAGAAGCCGCTGTGGCTGCCGGCCTGCAGCGGCAGCGAGCTGCCGGCGATGAAGCCCGCCACGCAGGCCATCGCGTGCAGCGCCAGGACGAGCATGTTGCTGCGCAGCAGCTGCAGGACGTCGTGGGGGCCGCCGACCGCGAACGGGGGCTGCAGGCTGATGATCTGCTGGTAGCCGTGGTCGATCGAGGCGACCGCCAGCACCGCCACCAGCAGCCCCGCTGCGGCCGCCGCCGAGCCCGCGGTCCAGCGCCCGACCACGAGCAGCGGCGCCCGCTGCCAGGCGAGCAGCGTGCTGCGCGTGCGCCTGACCCCGTGGGTGAAGGCGTATGAGGAGGCGTCCATCCCCATTTCTTCGGCGCGGTCGGCCCGCGGCTGTAGGAGAACCGCTCAGCGGAAGCGCATGAGCGGCACCAGCCACATCGCCTCGGCGGCGATCCGCCAGGACATCTTGCTCGTGCCGAGCTCGCGGTCGCGGAAGACGATCGGGACCTCGACCACCCGAAAGCCGGCCTGTACGGCCCGGTAGGTGAGCTCGACCTGGAAGGCGTAGCCGCGGGAGCGCACGTCCCCGAAGCGAGATCGTCTCCAGGACCTCGCGGCGAAAGCACTTGAAGCCGCCGGTCAGGTCTTTGACCTGCAGGCCGAGCACGATCCGCGCGTAGGTCGAGCCGCCCTCGCTGACGACGCGGCGCAGCAGGCCCCAGTCGCGCACCCCGCCGCCCGCGACGTAGCGGGAGCCGAGCGCCAGGTCCGCCCCGCCGTGGACCGCCTCCAGCAGCCGCGCGAGGTCGGCCGGGTCGTGGGAGAAGTCGCTGTCCATCTCCATCACGTAGCCGGCCCCGTTGGCCAGGGCGTGGCGGAAGCCGGCGATATAGGCGGGACCGATGCCGGCCTTCTCGTGGCGGTGCAGGACCGAGACCCAGTCGTTGGCGGCCGCCAGCTGGTCGGCCAGCTCGCCGGTGCCGTCGGGTGAGCCGTCGTCCACGATCAGCACGCGAAAGCCCTCCGGGGCGGCGCGCGCGAGCACCTCGCCGGCGGCGGCGACGATCGGGCCGACGTTCTCGGCCTCGTTGTAGGTGGGCAGTATCAGCCACGCCTCGCCGGACATCAGATCGGCGCCTACCCTAGACAGTCGGCTCACGGAGCGATCCCGCATACCCTTTCCGAACGTGGCCCAGGGACAGCTCTCAAACGCCCAGATCGCCGCGGCGTTCGAGGAACTGGCCGACCTTTACGAGCTCGACGGGGCGATCGTCCACCGCGTGGTGGCCTACAAGGGGGCCGCGAAAGCCGTCCGCGAAGCGACCGTCTCGGTCGCCGAGCTCGCCCGTCAGGGGCGGGCCACCGAGCTCAAGGGGATCGGCAAGACCCTGCAGGAGAAGATCGTCGACCTCGCCGAAACCGGCACGATTCCGGCCGCCGAGCGCCTGCGGGCGAAGTTCCCGCCCGGCCTGGTGGAGCTCACCCGCCTGCCCGGGCTCGGGGCCAAGCGCGCCCGCCTGCTCTACGACGAGCTGGGGGTGGACTCGGTCGAGTCCCTGCGCGAGGCCGCCCTCGCCCAGCGCGTGCGGGGCGTGAAGGGCCTCGGCCCGAAGCTCGAGGAGCGCATCCTCCAGGCGCTTGCCGACGACAGCCGTCCCCCTTCCTCGCGCGAGCCGGCGCGGGTCATCCTCTCCCGCGCGACGGAGATGGCACAGGAGCTGGCGGGGGCGCTCCGGGAGCGGGCCGACGCGGGCACGGAGGTGCTGATCGCCGGCTCGCTGCGCCGGCAGGCCGACAGCGTCAAGGACCTCGATCTGGTGGCCACGAGCACGGCGCCGGCGCGGCTGGCGGCCCAGCTCGCCGAGCTCGACCAGGTCGCGAGCGTGAGCTCGGCGTCCGAGGCCGGGGCGCGCGGGGTGACGCACTCGGGCATCGCGGTCGAGCTACGCATCGCCGCCCCCGAGCAACGGGGCAACCTGCTCCAGCACCTCACCGGCTCGGGCGCCCACAACGCGGCCCTGCGGGAGCTGGCGGTGCGCCGTGGCCTGCACCTCTCCGAGTACGGCGTGCTCGACGACGCCACCGGGAAGACCACCACCTGCAGGAGCGAGGAGGAGGTGTACGAGCTGGTCGGTCTCCCCTACATCGAGCCCGAGCTGCGTGAGGACCGGGGCGAGCTGCAGGCGGCCCTCGAGGGGACGCTGCCGGCGCTGATCACGCTGCAGGACATCCGCGGCGACCTGCACAGCCACACCCACGCCTCCGACGGGCACAACACGATCGAGGAGATGGGGACCGCGGCTCGTGAACGCGGCTACGACTACCTCGCGATCACCGACCACTCCGCCAGCCACGGGTTCGGCAACGACGTCTCCCCCGAACAGCTGGAACGCCAGATCGAGCTGGTGGCGCAGGCCAACGAGCGCGTGCCGGGGATCGAGCTGCTGGCGGGCAGCGAGGTGAACATCCTGCCCGACGGCTCGCTCGACTACGAGGACGAGCTGCTGGGGAGCCTGGACTGGCTGGTGGCGAGCGTCCACACCTCCTTCGGGATCGGCGAACAGGCGATGACCGAGCGCATGATCACGGCCATCGAGCACCCGCTGGTGGACGTGATCGCCCACCCCACCGGCCGCCTGATCGAACGCCGCGACCCCTACGCGGTGGACCTCGACGCCGTCTTCGAGGCCGCCGCGCGGACGGGCACCATGCTCGAGATCAACGGCAACCCGGACCGCCGCGACCTGTCCGACTCCGCCGCCCGCGCCGCCGCGGCAGCGGGGGTCACGATCGTGATCGACTCCGACGCCCACCGCGTCCGCACGCTCGAGAACATGCGCTGGGGCCTGGCCACCGCCAGGCGGGCGTGGCTGACCGCGGCCCAGGTGGCCAACACCCGCTCGCTGGCCCAGCTGCGCAAGCTGCGAAAAAGCGCGCGGCGCTAGCCCCCGCTCCCGCGCGGGAGGCGGGCCACGAGCTCGTGCTCGCAGGCGCCACTAGCTCGCGTTGGCGAGGCGCGGCACCAGCTCGCGCTCGACCACCCGCGCGAGCGCCGCAGGACCGAACGGCTCGAGCGCGCGGGCGACGCGTTCGGCGTAGCCCGGCAGCGGCTGCTCCAGGGCGGCCCGCAGCCCAGCCGCCAGGTCCTCGCCCACCAGGCGGGCGTCCAGCCTCACGTGCCGGAGCGAGTGCCACGTAGGGTCCGGGGGCGGGCGTGGTGACGAGCATGCAGCCGTCCGCGAGCGCCTCCAGCTGGGCGATCCCGTAGTCCTCCCGGCGGGGCGCGCACACGAACACGCGGGCCCGCCGCAGCAGCGCCCGGTACTCCTGCTGTGGCAGGGAGCCCATCAGCCGCACGCCCTCCTCGGCGCCCGGCAGCTCGATCCCGGCGCGGCGCAACTCGCCGGCGTCGGTGCCCACCACGAGCAGCTCCTCGGCGGCGGGGCCGAGTCCGCTCGCCCCTCCCGGAGCGGCGGCCCCGGCGACAGCGACGGCGCTCGCCCGGACCTGCCGCCAGGCCGCGAGCACGCGGTCGAGGCCCTTCTTGAGAGGGTTTGCGGCGTAGGTGATGGCGGCGAGGTCGCGCCCCGGCGGGGCGGGACCCGAGGGGGCGACCGCCACCCCGAGCACCAGCGGGTGCCCCGACGATCCCGCCGCTGCGGCCGCGGGGCACTCTTGCAGCGAGGCCTCGCTCCAGGGGAGCAGCAGCGGCGAGGCGGCCAGCCGGCGGCGCTCGAGGGGACGCTGCCAGAGCCCGTGGCGCCCGGGGCGATTGGCGGCGGCGCAGGCGTCGAAGCGGATCGCACCGGGCAGCGGCCACAGCAGCGCCGCGGTGGTGCTCGAGTAGATCACCGCCGGGGCTCCGCGCCCGTTCAGCGTGTCGCGCGCGCGCTCGCGCAGCGCGCGAGCGGCGGCCGCCCGCGCGGACCGCGCCCACGCGAGGTCGGTCAGCGCCATCGTGCGCACGGGTCGGGGCGGCTCGGCGCGGGCGAGCTGCACCTGGGCGCCGGCGGCGCGCAGGGCGTCGCACAGCTGTTCGTCGGCGAGGCGCAGCCCGGCGGTTGAGCCCAGCGAGACGAGCAGCACCTCGAGCTGCTCCGTGGCGGCCATCGGCCGGCCGCGCTAGCCCACGGCCCCGTTGACGCGTTCGGGGCGCGAGGTGCTGAAGCCCGGAGTGCGCACCAGCGAGATCGGCCGCACGGGCGAGGTGCGCTCGACGTAGAAGGCGGCTCCGTCGCGCTCCTCGATCGCCGCCACGGCCGCGTCCTGGCGGCGCCAGGCGAGCGCCCCCATGATCGCGAAGCCGGCCGCGATGCCGGGGATCTGGGGGGCCAGGAAGGCGAGCGCGCCGGACAGCAGCGTGAACACGGCCAGCGGCCACAGCCGGTTGACGAGCACCGCGCTCGGGTACAGCTCGGGCAGCGTCTTGATCGCGCGGGCGCGAGGACAGCAGGCGGGCGATCGGAGGGGTGGTCTGGGCCTGGCGCCCGAGGCGCAGGCCGACGATGGTGGCGATGATCCACCACCCGAGGTCGACCGCCACCAGCACCGTGTGCGGGCCCGAGGCGGCGGCGGAGGCGAGCACCGAGATGGCGGCCAGGGCGGTGGCGGCCCCGCCGCTCAGCAGCACGGTCGTCCTGAGGAAGTCGACGAAACGCACGCGCCGAGCTCTACAGCAGAGCCTCGAGCAGCGCCCGTACCCCCGCGGTGCCGTCCACCGTCAGGTCCGCCTCGCGGGAGAGCTCCTCGCGGCACTTCGTCGGAGGCGACGGCCACGCACAGAGCGCTCTCCAGCGCCCCCGAGGAGACCAGCTCGCGCAACCCGCGAAAGGCGTCGAGGTCGGTCCTGTCGTCGCCCACGTACAGCGCGGCGGAGGCCGGACCGTGGCCGCAGCAGCGCGGCCACGCCGACGCCCTTGTCGATCACCACGGGCGGACGCACCTCGAGCACCTTGCGGCCCCAGTGCACGGCCAGGCCCTCCTGCTGCGGCGAGCTCGGCGATCACCCTCACGGCGGCCTCGGCGCGGTCCTCGTCGGGAGCCCCGCGCCAGTGGAAGGCGGCGATCGAGCCCTTGTCCTCGCGCGCACGCGCAGCCGCTGGTGCTCGGGGTCGTAGACGCGCGGCGGCGAACTCGCGCACGCGGGCCGTCCACTCCTGCGAGCTCCGGATCCACCTCGGCGCGGGTCGCGCCGGGGCGCAGCAGTTCGCCGCCGTGGTTGCCGACGTAGGCGATCGTCCCGATCGCGACCATCTGGCGGGCGCCGTTCGCGCGGCCGTCCGCTGACGCAGCCGACGACCCGGTAGCGCCGGGCGATCTCGATCAGCAGCGTGCGCGTCGCCTCGGGCACGTGGGCGTCGGCGGCGTGGCGGACGATCGGCGCGAGGGTGCCGTCGATGTCCAGCAGGACGCCGAGCGGGCGGGGTCCGAGCGGAGCGGCTCGAGCGCCTCCACGAGCGTGGCGGCGGGGGTCACGCGGCTCTAGTATGCCGCGCATGGAGTCCCGCCGGTCCGCTGGTGCGCCTCGCGGGCGGGGACCCTCGCAGCGGTCGCTGAAGCTGGCCGTGATCGGCACCGCGGCGGGCTTCTTCAGCGGCCTTTTCGGTGTCGGGGGCGGCACCGTGATGGTGCCGCTGCTGGTCCTGTGGCTGGCCTACGAAGAGCGTCCGGCGACGGGCACCTCGCTGGCCGCGATCATCGCCATCGCCTCGTTCGCAGCGGGCGTTCAGGCGCTCTACGGCAACGTCAAGGTGGTGGACGGACTGCTGGTCGGGATACCAGCGGCTGGCCGGCGTGCTGGCCGGCACCTGGCTGCAGCAGCGCCTGCCCCAGCGGACGATCGCCCTGCTGTTCGCCGCGGTGCTGATCGCCACCGCCGTGCAACTGGTGTTGCAGTGATCGTCGGCGCGCTGCTGGTCGGGTTGCTCGGGGGCGTGATCGCGGGGCTGCTCGGCGTCGGCGGCGGGGTCGTGTTCGTGCCGGGGATGGTGCTGTTCCTCGGGCCTCGACCAGCATCATGCGGTGGCCACGTCCCTGCTGGCGATCATTCCCGTGGCGATCTCGGGACGATCCGCCAGGACCGCTACGGCAACGTCAACCGTCACGACGCCGTCAGGCTGGGGTTGCTGTCGATCGGCGGCGCCGCCGCCGGCGTGGCGCTCGCCAACGCCCTCCCGGGCCAGGTCCTGCGCGACCTTTTCGCCGCCTTCATGGTGTTCGTCGCCGTGCGTCTGGTACGCGACGAGCCGCCGCGGCTAGACTCTGTAGGCAGATGGGACTCGACAACCCGCTTCACATCGCGTTCCTGGTCGTGATCCTGCTGCTGTTGTTCGGCGCCAAACGGCTGCCGGAAATCGGGCGCCAGCTGGGCTCCGGGATGCGCGAGTTCAAGGACTCCGTCACCGGCTCCCAGCAGTCCCACCAGCAGGCGGCTCTGCCGCAGGCGACCCAGGTCGCGGCCCAGCCCGCACCGGCCCAGCCCGCTCAGGCGGCCCCCCAGCCCGCAGCACCGGTAGCCGCCCCGGCGGCAGCTCCGGTCCCCGGGCCGGCCCCGGCCGCCGCTCCGGCTGCGCAACCGGCCCCGGCCGAGCCGAGCCACCAGGCCTAGCCGGCCGAGGTGCGCCAGCCGCCCGCCGGACCCGGCGGGCGTGATTCAGTCGCGCGTGCCGGCGGAGCGGTAAGCGCTCGCCTGGCCCGTGATGAGCCGCTGACCTACGAGTTTCCCGCGTGTCCCGCGGCCCGGGAGCGGCGCCGAGCTACGCGCCGCCGACGCCGAACGCGTCGGTGGCGGAGCCGGCGTCGTCGGCGGAGCTGCTGACGCCGCCGTTGAAGGCGCTGGCGCCGTTGCTGACGTTGGAGCCGTTGGAGGCTCTGCTGCCGTGGGACGAGCCGGCGCCGTTGGAGCCCGCGGTGAGCGCCTCGGGACGGCGCTCGGAGAGGAGCGGCGCGCCGCACTGCCAGCAGTAGGCCGCGCCGCGGCTGTGGACGGCTCCGCACGAGGAGCACTGCCCGTGGACGCCGGCCTCGGAGCTCGCGAGCAGCCGCTGGATCTCGTCCAGCTGGGCGTCGGCCTCCTGCAGCTCGGCGGCCCGCCGGGCGAGCACGTCGAGGCGGTAGTGGTCGCGGATCGCCATCTCGTAGGTCAGCCCACCCAGGTCCCACGTGAGCTCGGCCACGCGCTGGGCGAGCTCGCGCTGGCGGGCGCGCAACTGTGCGAGCGAGCCGCTCGCGGGCGACGGTCGAGTTCCCGATCAGCTGGTTTCGATCGGTTCGGCGCCCTTGGCGTTGAGTTCTTCGGCGTGCTTTTTGCCGGTCGAGTGTGCTGAGTTTTTCGAGTTCTGTGTGGGAGACCTTTTTGGGAGGCGGGGGCGGCGCTTTTTCGGCCTTCGTTTCTTTGGCGGCTTCTTTGGCCGCCTGCTGCTGTTCTTTCTTGGCCTTCGCAGCCGCAGCCGCGGCCGACGATTTCGCGGGGGTCGCGGTCGAGGGCGTGGTCGACGACGCCGCGCCGAGGGTCGTGCCGTTGAGGAATTCGACCTTCACGACCGAGGCGCCGCTCTTGCTCCCGCCGGAGGCCCAGTGGCCGAGCAGCAGGCCGGCGATCAGGCACAGCAGCAACACCGACAGCAGCCCGAAGATGGCGCCGTTGCGGCGGATCCAGCCGCCCAGCCCGTCCTGGGGTGGCGGGCCGTAGCCCACGGGGGTGGCCTCGAGCGTGGTGGGAGAGGACCACTGGGGAGCCGGGTGGGTGCCCTGGTCCTGGAGCACGTCGAGGAAGCCGAGCCGCACCGGCGACACGGGGTGACCGCAGGACAGGCAGTAGCGCTGGTCGGCGACCACCTCGGCGCCGCAGTTGGCGCACCTGGTCCCGTCCTGGGGTTGAGGAGGGGCCGCCATCAGACTCAAGTCGCGCACGCCGGGCCGCCTAACCGAAGGCGCCCTGGACGTATTCGCGGGTACGGGCTGCGCGGGGCTGCTCGAAGACCTCCTCGGTCTCCCCGTACTCGACGAGGTCGCCCAGGTACATGAAGGCGACCTTGTCCGCGATCCGGCGTGCCTGGGCGAGGTTGTGGGTCACGACCACGACCGCCAGCTCGCGGCGCAGCTCGCCGATCAGCTGCTCGATCGTGTTGGTGGAGATCGGGTCGAGCGCGCTGCAGGGCTCGTCCATCAGCAGCACCTCGGGCCGCGGGGCGATCGCCCGGGCGATGCACAGGCGCTGCTGCTGGCCTCCGGAGAGGCGCAGGGCGGGCCTGTCGAGATCGTCCTTGACCTCCTCGTAGAGGCCGGCGCGGCGCAGCGCGTCGATCACCAGCGGCTCGAGCTCCTTGCGGCGCGGGCGGCGTGCGCGACTGTTCGCGCAGCGCGAAGGCGACGTTGTCGAAGATCGACATCGGGAAGGGGTTGGGCTGCTGGAAGACCATCGCCACCCGCGAGCGCAGGCTGGTGTCCGGAAGCTCGTGGATGTCCTCGCCGTCGAGCCGGATGCTGCCGGCGCGGGCGGCGCTGGGAGTCAGCTCGGTGAGCCGGTTGAGCGTGCGCAGCAGCGTCGTCTTGCCGCACCCGGAGGGCCCGATCAGGGCCAGCACCTCGCCCTGGTGGATCGACAGCGACACCGACTTGACCGCCGGTTTGGTCCCGTAGGCGATGCTCACGTCCTCCAGCTGCAGGCGCTCGGGGCCGCTGCCGGCGGCGGCCGGACGCACCGCGTCGCCGCTCATCGGGCGGGGTCGCGGGCAGCGGGGCACGGTCGAGCACGATCGTGCGCACGGGCGGTACGGCGGGTGAGCCGGCGGCGGTGGACGCCTGGGGGCCCTCGCCGGCCGCCGCCTGCGGGGACTGGGCGTGCAGACGCTCGACGGCCGCGGGCTCCGGAACCGGGTGCAGGTGCTCGACCGTCGGCTGCTCCCCGCGATCGTCGCCCAGGTGGATCGGCTTCGCATGCTCGGCCATCGCGCTACCTCGCAACATCGATATTCCCCATCAGGAAAACCATTTTCACCGAAGCACTGAGGTTAGCGGGTCCAAAAGCGGGTTGTAAAGCGCCCAGATTGCACGGTCAACGACCCTCCTAGACGGCCCCGGTGGCCACCGAAAGGCCGGTGGCCCGCTGCTGGCTGCGGCCGATGCGTTCGACCAGCAGGTTGAGGACCAGGACGAACAGCAGCAGCACGAAGGCGGCTGCGTAGGCCTTCTGCGGCGCCGCGCCTTCGCCCGCCGGGGAGTTGCTGTAGACGAAGCTCGTGAGCGTCGAGCCGGTCCCTCGCAGCAGTCCCAGGCCGGGGACCGAGCCCTGCGATTCCAGGCGCAGCGATTCCCCCAGCAGCAGCACGACGATCGCGGTGTCGCCGATGATGCGGCTGATCCCGAGGGTCACCCCGGTGGCCATGTTGGAGCGCACGCTCGGGAGCAGCACCCGGCGGATGGTCGTGATGCGGGTCTTGCCCAGCGCGAAGGCGGCCTCCCGCATGTGCGTCGGGACCGCCTGCAGGCCGTCGCGGGTGGCGGCGAAGATCGGTGGCATGGCGATCAGCGACATCATCGCCCCGGCCGCCAGGAACGAGCGTCCGTAGACGCCTCCCCCGGAGGCCTTGAACGAGAACGGGCCCATGAAGCTGAGCTCGAATACCGCCAGGCCGAACAGCGCGATCACGATGTCGGGCGTGCCGGCGACGATCTCCACGCACGACTCGATCACGCGGGCCAGCCAACGCGGTCGGCCGTACTCGCTCATCCACACCGCGCGTGGTCACGCGCCAGCGGGAGCGCCAGCACGATGCCGACGAGCGTCAGGATCATGGTGCCCAGCAGCGGGTCCAGGAAGCCGCCGCTGCCGGCCTGGCGTGGTCGACACCTGGGTCTCGAGAAGAGCAAGCCCGGGGCGCAGGTACTGCACCCCGCGGAAGGCGAAATAGCCCACGATCGCGCCGGCGATCAGGATCAGAGCGATCCCCGCGGACCAGGCCAGCACCAGCGCGAAGCGGTCGCGCCAGCGCCAGCTCAGCGGCGAGGAGCGCCGTCCGCGGCCGGTCTGCATCGCGCGCGGCTCGTCGAAGTCGAACGGGACCAGGGTGCTCATCCGCGCACCTGGTACTTGCGCAGCGGCAGCTTGATCAGGTAGCCGCACACCGACAGCACGAAGCCGCCGAGCAGCAGCAGCAGCGCGAACGCATACAGCGAGGAGCCGAGCGCCGGGGCGCCGATCCCTTCGCGGAAGTCGACGATCGCGGAGGCGAAGGTGCGCAGCGGCTGAGTACAGGAAGACCAGCAGCCCGTGGTCCAGGTTGGGCTTGAAGGCGCGGCTGCCGGAGACCATCGAGATCATGATCGCCTCGCCCAGGGCCCTCGCCGTGGCGAGCACGGCGGCGGCCACGATCGCCGGCCGGGCGGCCCGCACCGTGACGGCCAGGATCGCCCGCAGCGGGTTCAGCCCGAGCGCGATCGCACCCTCACGCCAGGAGCTCGGCACCGACGCCAGCGCCTCGCACGTCAGCGCGATCATGATCGGGGTGATCATCACCGTCAGGATCACCACCGTCACCAGCAGCCCCGCCCCGGTGAGCTCGACTTCGTTCTGCCACCGAGGCCTTCTGGGAGGCCGTGATCAGGTGGTTGCCGACGAACGGCACCAGCACCAGCACCCCGATCAGTCCGTAGACGACCGACGGCACCGAGGCCAGCAGGCGGATCACCGGGATCGTGACCCTGCGCAGGCGCGCCGGGCGCCAGCTCGACGATGAAGATCGAGGCGAACACCGACACCACGAACGCGAACGCGACCGACGCGACGTGACCAGCAGCGTCCCGTAGAGCAGCGGCCAGGCACGCAGGTGATAGGCCGAGGCGGGCGGATGGACGCTCGTGGCCTGCATCTTTTCGAAGCTGGATTCGGGGCTTTCCGCCCGGACCCGAGCCAGCTCAGACCGTTGTGCTGGAAGGTCGGCCAGGCGTGGACGGCGACGAACACGACCATCCCCACCACGATCACTCCCACCAGGCACGACACCGCGCCGAGCGTACGCTCGGCGCGGGTGTCGGGCCATGGCTTGCGCAGTCGCGCCAGCACTGGAGGCTTCCTGTCGTTTCCTAGCGTCCTGCCCCTAGGTGACGGGGACCCACTGGGTGGAGATGATCTTGCGGGCCGCCGCCGAGGCGCGGATCCAGCCGATGAAGGCCGACGCGGCACCGGTGGCCTTGCCTTTGGTCACCTCGTAGAAGCGGGCCGTGCCGGAGTAGGCACCGGAGGTGACGGTGCTCTTGTTGCACGCCACGCCGTTGATGTTCGACGGCGTTGAACGGTGCCTTTGTCGGACTGGTAGTTCGACACGAAGCCGATCGAGTTCGGGTCGTTTTCGACCGGTCTGGCGCATCAGCCCCTCGGAGGACTGTTCGGAGGCGACGCTCGAGACTTTCTTGCCTTCCAGCAGGATCGTCTGGAAGTTCGTGAGCACGCCGGCGACCGAGGTGCGGCTGATCGAGGTCGATCGTGCCCGTCGCGGTGGCGCCGGGAATGCCGCTCCACGAGCGCGTCTTGCCGGTGAAGATGGCGACCAGCTGGGCCGTCGAGAGGTTGGCGAGCGTGTTGGCTTTGTTCGTGACGACGCAGATCCCGTACCTGGCGATCGGGTAGAAGACCAGGCCCGCGGGGTCGCTCGGCGAGCGGGTCGCGCGAGACGTCCCCGATCGTCACACGCCCGGCGGTGACGTCGTTGATGCCGACCTGGGCGCCGCCCTGGGCGATCTTGAATTTGACTTTCCCGGGGTGCAGTTTCACGTACTTCTGGGCCAGCAGGCTGACGAGCGGGTAGGAGGCGGTCGCACCGCTGATCGTGATCGTGGTGGCTGCGCTTGGCGGCCGCAGGCGCCGCTGACCCCGAGCACACCCGCCACCGCGAGGGCGACGGAGAGACGGCGAATTCGTTGCATTTGGTCAGGAATCCTTTCGAGTGGCGGTTATCGGTTGACGCGGGAGACGCCGCCAAGATACCATAACCTCATAGACCCGATCGACATTAGCTATATTGTCGAAATGATCTGTTAAGCAGGGGTTACGGGAAGGGATTCCCGTTTCTTGGCAGCAGCGCCGTCCTAAAGAACACAAGACGAGTGTAAATAGTGCGGAAGTTGAAAAACATCTTCTCCGGGGGCCCGCGTGCAAGCGCACCCGAAGGCGCCCAGCCACCCTCCGGGCAGGGTCCGGTGGGTGACGCTGCGGGTACTCAGCCGCCGGCGGCGGCGCTGCCCGCCTACGCCCGTCCGCCGCTGCTCTCGCGCCGCCCGAGCCTGCGCGTGACCGCGGTCCTGGCCGCCGGGATGCTCGCCGTAGGCGCCGGCGTGGGCGCCGCGATCGGCCCCGCCCCGAGCACATCCTTTGCCGGCGACACGCCCGCGCTGGTCGCGAAGCTGCTTTCGGAACTGGCGGCCCGCAACGCGGCGGCACCGGCTCCGAGCACCCCGGCGCCGGCCGAAACCCCCGCCGAAACGCCGCCGAGCTCCTCGCCGCCGGCCAGCAGCGCCACCACGACGCCCGCCGCGTCGGCCGGAACTCCGGCCTCCGGGTCGCAGAACTCCGGAGCGGAAACCGAAAAATCCGGCAAATCCAGCACACCGGCGAAGTCGAAGGTGCCCGCGGTGACCAACGTGTGGCTGATCCAGCTCTCGGGTCCGAGCTACGAAGAACTGCTCGCCCAGAAGGCCTCGGCCCCCTACATCAGCGGACAGCTGATTCCGACCGGCACGCTGCTCAGCGGATGGTCGGCGATCGAGGGCAGCGCCTTTGCGAGCGAGGCCGCCCTGGCTGCGCCCGCCAGCGAACTGACCACGCCCCCGATCGTGCACTCGATCGTCCAGCCCCCGTGCCCGGAAGGGGCCGCGGGCGAAAGCTGCGCGACCCCCGCCGGCGCGCTGAAGGCGGCCGACGAATTCGCGCAGGCCACGCTGCCCCAGGTCACCGGCACCGCGGCCTTCCGCGAACACGGCCTCGCGGTCGTGACGTTCACGACCGTCGGCGTGGCATCCCAGCAGGGGCTCCCGGCGGGGGCCTCGAGCGCCACGCTGACCTCCAAGCCACCCGCAGGGGTGCTCGTGATCTCACCTTTTGCGAAGGCGGGCGCTCACTCGAGCGTGACCTACCAGATCAGCGCCCCGGTGCACACGGTGGAACAGCTACTGCACTGAGGCGGCCCGTCCGCACAAGCTCCCCCTGACCACAAAACCAGATCAACAACGAAACGAACGGAGAAGACTGTTGCACCGACCTGTACCACTACCCGGCCACCGGCGGGCGCTGCTGGCGCTCACCGGGGCAATGGGCGCACTCGCCCTGCTTCTGCTTCTGCCCGCGGTGGGCCGAGCGGAAGAATCCAACCCCAACAACCTCAACTGCATCGGAAGCATCAAGGCCGGCACGCCGGAAGAAGGCAGCGAAGAACAGCAGGTCAGCTACAGCTTCTACTGCGACGGTGCGATCACGGGCTACCAGCTGCAGTCCCAGATCCCGGTGACCGGAATCCAGAGCCCGCCCGAAATCACCTCGAACGCGACCAAAGGCGTGCTGTCGGACAACTTCTCCTGCAACGGTGAAGTGCCCGGCTTCGCGCTCAACTGCGTGGGGCTGGCCAAGGCCGGCTACGAGACGATCACGGGGCAGTTCGCGATCGAACACAAGATCTGCGCCGAGCCGCGTGAGGACCCGCTCCTGACGGTGGTCTCCGCGACGATCGAAAAAGGCGCCGTCGTGCAGGCCATCGCTGGGCCCTTCGACCTCGGCCGTCCGCTGGGTTGCAAGGCCGACTCGTTTTCGGGCGGAACCCGTTTGAACCCGAAGCCGCCCACGAAGAAGTCCAAGAAACACTCCAAGCACAAGCACTCGAGCAAGAAGGGCAAGAAGGCAGCGCACACGCGCTGAGCTGCACCCGGCCTCCCGTGAGGGGCCGGCCTCACCTCCTGTCACCTGACCGGCGTCGCGCGAACCTCCAGGCGCGGCGCCGGCGGGTGCCGGGCCCCGGGTCCCCTACAACCGTCCGGGCTAGAGCAGGCTGCTGGTGATGCGCTCGATCTCGGCGATCGAGGTGAGCCCGGCGCGGACCTTCAGCAGCCCGTCGTCGCGCAGGCGGCGCATGCCTTCCGAGACGGCCACGGCCACGATGTCATCGACGGAGGCGTGCTCGAGGACCATCGCCCGGATCGGCTCGGTGATCTCCATCACCTCATAGATGCCGACCCGGCCGCGGTAGCCGGAGCCGCCGCAGCGCGGACAGCCCTCGGGCTCGAGCGGTTCGGCCCCCTCGAGACCGTGTTCGGCGAGTACCGCCTTGGAGACTTTCAGGGGACGCTTGCAGCTCTCACAGAGCTTGCGCACGAGCCGCTGGGCGACGATGCAGTCCACGGCCGAGGACACCAGGAAGGGCTCGATCCCCATGTCCGTGAGGCGGCTGAGGGCGCTGGGGGCGTCGCGGGTGTGGAGCGTGGAGAGCACGAGGTGACCGGTGAGCGCCGCCTCGACCGCGATGTGGGCCGTCTGGCTGTCGCGGATCTCGCCGACCATGATCACGTCGGGGTCGGCGCGGAGCATCGAGCGCAGGCCGACGTCGAAGGTGACACCCGCCTTGGTGGCGATCTGCATCTGCTTGATGCCCGCGATCCGCTGCTCGACGGGGTCCTCGATCGTGAGGATGCTGCGTTCGCCGTCGTTGACGGCGTTGAGGGCCGCGTACAGGGTGGTGGACTTGCCCGAACCCGTGGGGCCGGTGACGAGTACCGCCCCGTTGGGCCGGTTGATGGCGCGTTCGAAGCGTTCTTTCTCCTCGTCCTGCATCCCCAGCGCATCCATGTCGCCGACCGAGGCGGTGGTGTCGAGAATGCGCATCACGACCCCCTCGCCGTAGACCAGCGGCAGCGTGACCACGCGGATGTCGACCCTGCGCCCGTCCACGGTCAGACCGAAGCGCCCGTCCTGGGGCACCCGCCGCTCGGAGATGTCGAGGTCGGCCATGATCTTGATGCGCGAGACCACCGAGGCGGTCATCCTGCGCCTCACGGTGGCGGCCGGCGTGAGCACGCCGTCGACGCGATACATCACCCGGGTGTCGCCCTCCTCGGGGTTGATGTGGATGTCGGAGGCGCCCTGCTGGGTGGCCTGGGCGACGATCGAGTGCACGAGCTTGATCACCGGCGCCTGGTCTTCGGACTCGGCCAGGCGGAGATCCTCCGCGCTGATCTCCTCCTCCTCGTCGACGATGTCTTCGATCGAGTCGTCCATCTGGGCGAGCTTGGCCAGCAGCAGGTCGAGGTCCTCGATCGAGGCGGCGCACGGGCGCACGCGCCGGCCGGTCATCATCCCGATGTCGTCGATCGTGAGGACGTTGGTGGGATTGGCCATCGCGACCAGCACGGCGCCCTCCTCGGAGAAGCCGACCGGGACCGCCTGGTAGCGGCGGGCCGTCGACGCGCTGATGAGATTCACGGCGCCCATGTCGAGGTCGAAGGAGGTCAGGTCGACGAAGTCCAGGCCGAAGCGCTCGGCCACCACGCGGGCGAGCTGGTCGTGGCGCAGGATCCCGCGTTCGACCAGGATCAGGCCGGTCGGGCGACCCTGTTCGCGGGCGGCCTGGACGGCGTCCTCGACGGTCTCGCGGTCGGATAGCCCGAGGTCCACGACGACCTCGCCGATCATGCGCGAGGAACGCCCCGGGTGCCGCGGCGGATAGAGGCCCTTGTTCGGGTTGGGCGCGGGCGCGGGGACGGTCCCCTGATCCTCGTCCGCTGGCGCCGCGGGGCGTGCGGCGGTGGTCGTGGCGATCTCTGCCATCTCTGCTCATATCGGCACTTCGGAGAGGGCTCTTGACCGCTTGCAGGGCGGCATTCGCCGGTTGCACCCGGCGGACAGGATCCGCCCATGATGTACGGTGGTCGGGCCATGCAGCCCCTCATCTGGGACCGTCGGCCGGATGGGCTCAGAGCCCCGGCGATGGTTTGCGCATTTCAAGGATGGAACGACGCCGGCGACGCTGCCTCCAGCGCGGTCTCCTTCCTGGCCTCCTCGCTCAACGCCCGGCGCTTCGCCAAGCTCGACTCCGAGGAGTTCTACGACTTCCAGGCCAACCGGCCGTGCATCGCGCTGGACGAGAGCGAAAAGCGCCAGATCACCTGGCCGACGGTCGAAATCCTCGAAGCCACCGCCCCGCGGGCCCCGCGGGATCTGGTGCTGGTCCAGGGGATCGAGCCCTCGATGCGCTGGCGGGCCTTCGGCGCGCACATCGTCGACCTGGCCGAGGCGCTGGGGGTGCAGATCGTGGTGTCGCTGGGGGCACTGCTCGGGGACGTGCCCCACACGCGCCCCGTGGCGCTCACCGGCCACGCCTCCGACGGGGCCCTGCTCGAGCGCCTCGGGGTGGCCAGCTCCAGCTATGAAGGACCGACCGGAATCGTGGGCGTGCTGCACACGGCCTGCGCCGACGCGGGCCTGCCATCGGCCAGCCTGTGGGCGGCGGTGCCCCACTACGTCGCCGCGGCCACCAACCCGAAGGCCGCGCTGGCGCTGTTGCGGCGGGTGGAATCGCTGGTCGGGGTCTCGGTCGACGTCTCGGAGCTCGAGTCGGCAGCGTCCGACTACGAGCGTCAGATCGGCCTGGCGGTGCAGAGCGACCCCGACATCCTGGCGTTCGTGGAACGGCTCGAGCAGGCGGCCGACTCGGAGCCTGCGGACACGGCCCAGGAGCTTCCTTCGGGCGACGCCCTGGCGCGCGAATTCCAGCGCTTCCTGCGCCAGCGGGGCCGTAACTAGGAGGCTGAGCCCCTCACGACCGCCGGCTCCTCGGCGGCGAGGCTAGGCCGCCTCGGCGGCCGGGCACATGACGCGGTAGTCGCAGTAGGCGCAGGCGGTGGGCGAGGGCGTCGGCTGGAAGCGCTGGCCCAGGATCCCGTCGCCCACCTCGAGCACGACCTCCTCGAGCGCCCGGGCGTTGCCGGCACGATCGGGAACCGGCACCTTGAGGTCGTCGAGAACGTAGTAGTAGGCCTGGCTGGAGGACTCCAGCTGCCAGTCCTCGCGGGCGGCCATCGCATACAGCGAGAGCTGGACATCGTCGGACAGCTGCTCGGGGGTACGGGGACGCGAGGTCTTGTAGTCGATCAGCTCGTAGCGGTGCTGGGCGCCGTCGGGCAGGCGGTCGACGCGATCCACCCGCCCGCGCAGGTGGTGGGGGCCCACCCGGAACGAGAACGAGCGCTCGAACCAGACCGGGTCGACCGACTCCTCCGAGAGACGGGCGTGGTAGCGGCAGAGGGCGTCACGGGCCTTGGCCATGAAGACCAGGTCGGTCTCGGTTTCGCCGAGGGCGCTGCGCCGCCACACCTGCTCCAGCAGCTCGAGCAGCGCCTCCAGCGTCCGGTCTGGGCCGGAGTGGTAGCGCTCGAGCACCTGGTGGATCACGATTCCAAAGCGCTGCTGGACGGTCTGGGGCGCGGGGATCCGCAGGACGCGGGCGAACTTGTAGCGCAGGGGACAGCCCAGGTAGGTCTGGATGTCGGAGGCCGACATCGCCAGCCCGGCGCCGCGCCGCGGCAGGAAGGGCTCGAGTGAGAGCTCCTCGCGCGCGACGAGCGGGCGCGAGGGAGCGTCCGCCGCGCCGGGCTCGGCCAGCAGGGTCTGATCGAGGGTCGAGGTCTGGAGGATCTCTCGCTGCAGCGGGGTGGCCGCCGCCAGCAGGCGGCCGTTGATGTCGGCGAGCGCCTCTGCCAGGTCCTGTCCGGGGGGTCGCTGGATCAGAGCCGAGACCTTCAGCAGCTCGAGGTAGCGAACGATCCCGTGGGAGATGTCGAGGTCGGTGTCCAGGCGCAGCTCGCCGAGCCGGTCCCCGATCCGACCGATGCCCTGGGCCAGCTCCTCGCGGAGCGCCTGCACGATCCGCTCCAGCCGCTCCTCGGTCTGCTCGACCGGTCCGGGGGCGATCGAGCGCTCGTGGTGCTCGGTGGCGACGGCGGCGAGGTGGCGGACCAGGTCGATCGTCTCGGCGCCGGGGTTCTCCGCCAGGAAGCGGCCCGCCAGCTCCTGCAGGGCGCGCAGATCCTCGTTCGAGCGGGCGGCGTCCACCGGGGTCATGAGCCTGCGCCGCAGCAGGCCCAGACGGTCGATCAGCGCCGCCAGGAACTCCGCCGGCTCGAGGCTGTGCAGCTCGGCCTCCACGACCCGGTGCAGCGAGGCGAAACGCTCGATCCGCTCACGCGCCTCGGGAGGAACCTGGGGCGATTCGATCGCCGCGCCCACCCCCACCACGAGGTCGAGCTTGCGCCGGCGGGCGACCTGGATCACGCGGGCGAGGTCGACCTGGCGGAGCTCCACCGGCGGGCGGGCCAGCGCACGGGCGACCGCGCTGGCGTCCTCGGGATCCACGAGCAGTCGCAGCCAGGCGATCACGTCCCGCACCTGCGGGCGTCCGAGAAAGCCGTCCGGTGTATCCCCTTCGCGCGGGGGTGTGTCGCGCGAGAGCCCCGGCGGCGCCGTGGCGATCTCCAACCCAGACACTCCTCTACAGGATACGGCCCCCGGGCGCCGGCCCCTGCAATCGATCGCGAGCGGGAAGCTAGGCTGACAGTCCGATGGATTTCGTCGACTGGCGTGTGGCGCAGATGGTGGGAGACCTGGTCGCCGGAGCGCCTCACTTCGGGGCCATCAGCTCCGAGCGGGTTGAGCCGATGGCCCACGACTTCGCCGCGAGGGTCGCGGCCTACAGCGGCCTGCGGCCCCCCGAGGAGCTGCCCCGCCTGGAGCTCGTGGACCGCTCCGCCTGGATCGCCGCCAACCTCCGCACGATGCGACCGCTGCTCGGGCCGCTCTCCGAGCGGGCCGGGATCGAGGCGCCCCGCGGCCTGTTGGGGAGCCCGCTGCGATCGGCCACCGGCCTGATGATGGGCGCCCAGGTGGGGGCGCTGACGGGAGTGCTGTCCCAGCGGGTGCTGGGCCAGTACGACCTGTCGCTCCTCGACGCGAGCGTCCAGCCGAGGCTGCTGCTGCTGGCCCCGAACCTGTCCCAGGCGGCGCGCAACCTGCAGCTCGATCGCGAGGAGCTCGTGCTGTGGGTGACGATCCACGAGATCACCCACGCGGTGCAGTTCTCCGGCGCACCCTGGCTGCGGGAGCACCTCGGCGGGATGATCACCCAGCTGATCGACGGCCTGCAGGTGAGCGTCGACTCCGGCGGCGGCGGGGGCTGGCTGCCCAAGCTCCCGGCCACCGCGGACATGAAGGACCTCGTCGAGCGGGCACGGCGGGGAGATCTGCTGCGGCTCACGCTGGGGGAGGACCGCTGGCAGCTGGTGGAGCGAATCCAGGCGACGATGTCGCTCGTGGAGGGACACGCCGAGCACACGATGGACGTGATCGGCGCCCAGCTGCTCCCATCCCTGGACCGGCTGCGGGCGGCGATGAACTCGCGCCGCGAAAACCGGGGACTGCCGTGGAGGGTGCTCGAGCGCCTGCTCGGGCTCGAGCTGAAGATGCGCCAGTATCAGACGGGGAGACGCTTCTGCGACGCCGTCGTGGCCGCCGGGGGCCCGCTGGCGCTGGCCCGCGCCTGGGAGAGCCCTGCCACCCTGCCCCGCCCGCAGGAGCTCGAGCAACCAGACCGCTGGCTGGAGCGGATCAGCAAACCTCCCGCCGCGCTGACCGCACACTGCGGATCCTGACCGCCGGCTGACGGTCCCGGCCCGCGAAGAGCGCCGCCCAGAGCACTCTCAGCGACGCCTGAACGCCGCGTCGGGGCGCCGGAAGGTCGCTTCGGAGGCGATCGGGCCTCCAGGGCGAATAGATACTTACCCCAAACTGGGCCGAACGCGCGTTCCGTATGTTACAAAGTCGCCCCCTGGAACCCCGCGAGAAATCAGGGATTCCGGGCTTGGTGCTACTCTTTCTGTAACGATCTTCCCGTAGCGGGTTACAAACATGTGTTCGGTTGATGCATCGAGGGTAATCGAACACCACACGAACTGACACCCGCGCCCCCGCGGCCGAGGAAGAAAGAGGAATACATGCCACCCGCCACCACCACCGCCACCAAAGCCAGCAAACCGCGAGCCAAAGCGGCCCGCAAAACGGCCTCGCAAAAGCACCACCCGCGCCACCGCGGCGCGCAAAACGAGCACCCGCAAAGTGGCCCGCAAAACCAGCGCCCGCAAAGTGACCGCCCGCAAACCGGCCGCGAAAGCCACGGCCACACGCCGCGCCAGCTCGCGCCGCTCGAAAGCGATCCACGCCAAGGGCTCGCGCACACGTGCCGTGAACACGGCTCAGTCCACGATCCGCCAGAGCGAAACCGCCACCCGCGAGACCGCGAACGTGTTCGGCGACTACGCCGAGCGCGCCGTGCTGATCCCCGTCGGGGCCGCCCTGATCGCCCGCGACCGGGTCGTCACCGAGCGTCAACGACACGATCTCGACCTACTCCTCGAGCTCCAAGGCGCAGGCCCAGCTGCGCCGCTTCGAGCGTCGCGGCGAGACCGCCCGCAAACGCCTCGAGCGCGAGGTCCGCAAAGCCCGCGTGCGCGTCGAGCGCGAACTGCGCCAGCGCCGCCGGATCATCGAGAGCCGCGTCAACGACCTCGACGACCGCCGCGAAGTCGCATCGCTGAACAACAGCAGTGAAATCGCCAACAACGTTCCCGAGATCGCACGCGCAGGTCCAGGAGCGGATCCTGAGCCTGGTCTGACCAGACGCTTACCCCGCCCCGGCCGGAGAGCCGGGCCAGCGGGACAGTCTGCCGGCCTCATATCCCGCCGGCAGTAGTAGCACCTCTCCTCCCCTCGACCCGCGGGCGGCCCCCACCGCCCGCGGGTCTTTTTTGGTCCCTCCCGACCGACAGGCGGCGACCCGGGCCACGGCGACGCAGCGGTTTGCCACAATGGCGGCGTGGCTGACTGCGAGCCGTGACGCAAGATCCGCACGAGGCGCTCGAGGCCGTGATCGACCCCGAGCTGCACCGCTCGATCGTCGAGCTCGACATGGTGCGCTCGATCGAGTCGAGCGCCAACGGCGTCGATCGACGTGACCGTCTCGCTGACGACCCCCGGCTGCCCGATCAAGGGCCACTTCCAGACCTCTGTCGCCGAGGCCGTCGCGCGCGCTCGACGGCGTCACGCACGTGAACGTCTACTTCGACGTGCTGACCGACGACGCAGAAGGCGCGCTGCAGCAGAAGCTCGGACGCGGAAGCCTGCCCGCCGGCGCGCTCGCCCAGGTCGCAAACGTGATCTGCGTCGGCTCGGGCAAGGGCGGCGTCGGCAAGTCCACCCTGACCGCCAACCTCGCCGCCGCGCTGGCCGCCGAGGGCAGCAGCGTCGGCGTGCTCGACGCCGACGTGTGGGGCTACTCGATCCCGCGCATGTACGGCCTCGGCGCGACCCGCCCGACGGTCTCGGCCGAGCGCAAGATCATCCCGCTGGAGGCTCACGGCGTGAAGGTCATGTCGATCGGCTTCTTCGTCGAGGAGGACGCCGCCGTCGTCTGGCGCGGGCCGATGCTCCACAAGGCGCTGACGCAGTTCCTGCAGGACGTCGACTGGGGCGCGCTCGACTACCTGCTGATCGACCTCCCGCCGGGCACCGGCGACGTCTCGATGACGCTCGCCCAGCTGCTGCCGCAGGCGAAGTTCCTGATCGTCACGACCCCGCAGCCGACCGCGCAGAAGGTCGCCCGCCGCTCGGCCGAGATGGCGCGACAAGGTCGACGCTCGAGATCGCCGGCGTGATCGAGAACATGTCCGGCTTCACGACCCCGTCCGGCGAGCGCTTCGCGATCTTCGGCGAGGGCGGCGGCGAGGAGCTCGCCGACGAGCTCGACGTTCCGCTGCTCGGCAAGGTGCCGCTGACGATGCCGCTGCGCGAGCAGGCCGACGCCGGCCTGCCGCTCGTCATCGAGGACCCCGACGACCCGGCCTCCCAGGCGATCCGCCAGGTCGCCCGCGGCCTGATCGCGATTGCCCCTCCGCGCTTCCGGCCCTGCCGCTCGTCGAGGTGCCCGCGCCGCCGCCGGCGCCGCAGGAGAGCGCGAAACCCGTGGGCATGTCGCTGCCGATGGCCTGAGCGAGGGCCATCCGCACGGCAGGCGACATGCCCGAAACCCGACGGCGCGAGGCTGGCCGGCCGCGCGCGGGCGCCCATCGCAGCGGCGCCGGCAGCCGCCCCGACGCGCTTGACAAGCGCACCGCAACTGGGAGGATCGTATGGATGTCGTCAACGGAGCAGCAGGACGAGGAGCACGCGACGAGGCGCCGGCGAGAGGCGTCGGCGGTCGTCGAATTCGACGAACGCCGCGCGAAGATGGAGCGCCTGCGCGGCCGAGGGGATCGAGCCCTACCCGCCGGTGAGCCTGTGGGCGACCGCGAGCGGATCGCCGACGTGCTCGCGCGCCCACGACCCGGCGGCGCTCGATGCGCGGCGAGCACCCCGAGCTCAGCACCTCGTCGCCGGCCGGCTGATCTCCCGCCGCGGCCACGGCAAGACGGCGTTCCTCGACATCCGCGACCTCTCGGGCTACGATCCAGCTCGTCGTCCGCGTGCGACGCGCTCGGGCAGCAGGACATACGACCGGATCCTGGCCTCGACATCGGCGACATCGTCGGCGTGCGACGGCTGTCGTGTACGTCACCCAGCGCGGCCAGCTCGCGCTGCGCGGTGCAAGGAGTGCACGCTGCTCACCAAGACGCTGCGGCCGCCGCCGGACAAGCACCACGGCCTCGGCGACACCGGCACCCGCTACCGCTACCGCGAGCTCGACCTGCTCGCCAACGAGGAGACGCGCGAGCTGTTCGTCACGCGCGCACAAGATCGTCTACGCGATCCGCGAATGGCTCAACGAACGCAACTTCGTCGAGGTCGAAACGCCGGCGCTGCAGTCGCTCGCCGGCGGCGCCGGCTCGCGGCCGTTCACCACCCACCACAACGCGCTCAACCGCGACCTCTACCTGCGGATCTCCGTCGAGCTGTTCCTCAACCGCTGCATCGTCGGCGGCATGGAGAACGTCTACGACATGGGCAAGGTGTTCCGCAACGAGGGGATCTCCCCGAAGCACAGCCCCGAGTTCACGATCATCGAGTTCATGATGGCCTACGCCGACTACAACGACGTGGCGACCGTCACCGAAGAAATGTTCCGCGACGTCGCCCAGCAGGCGCTCGGCCGCACGATGATCAAGCGCAGCGGCGAAGAGATCGACCTCGCCAAGCCGTGGCGGCGGGTGACGATGCGCGAGCTGATCCTCGAGCGCTTCGGGCTCGACTTCATGGAGTCCGACGCGCGAGCAGCTCGCCGAGGTGCTCGACGGACCGGTCGACCCGGCGGCCACCTGGGCGGAGGTCGTCGCGCGACATCTACTCCAAGAAAATCGAGTCGACGATCAACCAGCCGACGCACGTGTTCGACTTCCCGCTCGAGCCGTTCCCGATCACCAAGCGCCACGCCGTCCACCCCGAGCTGGGCGAGCACTTCGACGCGGTCATCGGCGGGATCGAGCTCGTCAGCGGCGACACCGAGCTCAACGACCCGGTCGACCAGTGGCAGCGCTTCGTCGACCAGCGCAAGCGGCGCATGATCGACGACGCCGACGTGCCGCACCCGAACGACGAGGAGTACGCGCGCGCGATCGAGTACGGCTACTCGCCGACGGCCGGCGGCGGCATGGGCGTCGACCGCCTGGTGATGATCCTCACCGAACGCGACACCCTGCGCGAGGTGATCCCCTTCCCGATCGTGAGGGACCTGCGATGAGCTCCCAAGCTCGACCTCGACCCGGGCGTCGTCGCACGCCTGCCGCCAGGCCGCCGCGCAGATCGCCGAGGACGTCTGCGAGCAGATCGCCGGGCCACGACCCGGTCTCGGTCGAGCGCAGCGTCACCCGGCTGCTCGGGCGTCGACGGCGCCGACGAGCTCGACGCGCCGCTGCCGAACGTGCTCGTCGACCACGTCAGGCCGCGCGGCGAGCTCGAGCGCGGGATCGCCCACTGGCTGGGCAACGCGATGCTCCAGACGCAGCGCACACCGCAGCAGATCGCCGAGGCCGTCAGCGCCGGCGAGCTCGACCTGCTGGCGCTCGAGCAGGCCGACGGACGCAGGCGATCCGCGCAGCGCGTCCTCGAGGAGTGCGCGGCGCGGCTCGCAGGAGATCACGCGGCCGCTTCGAGGAGCGCCGCGCGCTGCGCGAGCGCCTCGGCGAGACCGCCGACGCCGCTGCGCTACGTGCTGACCGCGACCGGCAACGTCTACGAGGACGTCGTCCACGCGCAAGCGCCGTCGCGCGAGGCCGGCGGGGACATCATCGCGGTGATCCGCTCGACCGCCCAGAGCCTGCTCGACTACGTGCCCTACGGCCCGACGACCGAGGGCTACGGCGGCACGTTCGCGACCCAGGCGAACTTCCGCATCATGCGCGAGGCGATGGACGAGTGGTCCGAGCAGCACGGCCGCTACGTCCGCCTGTCGAGCTTCTGCTCGGGGCTGTGCATGTCGGAGATCGCCGTCGATGGGCGCCATCGAGGGCTTCGACAACATGGTCAACGACGCGCTCTACGGGATCCTCTACCGCGACATCAACCTCGTCCGCGGCCTGATCGACCAGCGCGTCTCGCGGATGATCAACGGCTACTTCGGGGTCGTGATCAACACCGGCGAGGACAACTACCTGCGCACCGCCGACGCGATGCGAGGCCGCGCCGTCGGTGACCGCCTCGCAGTTCATCAACCACCAGCTGGCGCGCGAGTCGGGCGTGCCCGACGCGCAGATCGCGCTCGGCGACGCGTTCGAGATCGACGCCCGGTGCACAACGGCCTGCTGCTACGAGTGGGCCCAGGCGCAGCTGACGCGCGAGCTGTTCCCGGACTGCCCGGTCAAGTACATGCCGCCGACGCGGCACATGGACGGCAACCTCTTCCGCACGCACGCGACCGACACGCTGTTCAACCTCGTGACGATCGCCACCGGGCAGGGCATCCAGACGATCGGCGTGCCGACCGAGGGGATCTTCACGCCCCACGTCCACGACCGCGTGCTCGGCCTGCAGAACGTCGACTACGTGTTCAACGCGGCCGCGCGACCTCGGCGAGGAGATCGAGTTCAAGCCGGGCGGGATCATCCAGACGCGCGCCCAGCAGGTGCTCGGCGGAGCCCACGAGCTGCTCGAGCGGATCGCCGAGACGGGCCTGTTCGAGGCGATCGAGCAGGCGACGCTTCGGCGACGTCAGCCGCAGCGTCGACGACGGCCGCGGGATCGAGGGGATCGTGCAGACCGCCGACGAGCTACTTCAACCCGCTGCTCGAGCTGATGGCGGAGGCCAGCTATGCGTAGGGAGATCGACCTGACGGCCGTGCGGCCCTACGCCGACCACCTCGGCGACGGGCTCGTGCAGATGAGCTTCACGCTGCCGGTGCCCGTACTCGCTGGCCGCCCGCCGGGCCGCGCTGGAGCTGGCCGCCGCGATGGGCTTCGAGGAGCCCGAGGTCGTCCACTACGAGGAGCTGACCGAGGGCTACACGTACTTCGTGATGTACGGCCGCTGCACCGCCAGCGTCGACTTCGCGGCGCTGCAGGGCGAGGGCTTCGACATCGAGTACATGAGCGAGGACGAGGTCGAGCGCTTCGCCGAGGAGCAGATCGGGCGGCGGATCGTCGTCGTCGGCGCGAGCACCGGCTCGGACACCCACAGCGTGGGAATCGACGCGATGCTCAACCTCAAGGGCTACCACGGCCACCACGGCCTCGAGGGCTACCGCACCTTCGAGACCCACAACCTCGGCAGCCAGGTGCCCAACAGCGTCGCTGTTGGCCAAGGCGATCGAGGTCAGCGCCGACGCGATCCTCGTCTCCCAGACCGTCACCCAGCAGAACCTCCACGTCCAGAACCTGACCGAGCTCGTCGAGATGGTCGAGGCGGAGGGCCGCCGGGCGCAGATGATCCTCGCCTGCGGCGGCCCGCGGGTCACCAACGAGCTCGCCAAGGAGCTCGGCTACGACGCGGGGTTCTCGAAAGGCACCTAACCGCACCACCTGGCGACCTTCCTTGTGCGCGAGCTGGCGGCGCGCACGCCCGCGAGGGCCTGAGCGCGCCGCCGCCGGTGCACCTCAGCGAGCTGACCGCAACGGCCCAGCGCGTGGCGCTGGTGGGGCTCGCCAAGAACACCGGCAAGACGGTGGCCCTGACACCCTGCTGCGGCGAGCTCGAGCAGCACGGCCGCACCGTCGGCGTCACCTCGGTCGGGCCGCGACGGCGAGGAGCACGACGTGATCGACTTCCGCATCGAGAAGCCTCGCGTGCGCGCTGGCGGCGCGGCAGCCTGCTCGCGACCACCGACGAGCTGCTGACGGCGCCAGCGGGCTGCCCTATCGAGCTGCTGGCGAGCGACCGACGTCCGCACGCCGCTGGGCGCGGTGCTGGTCGTGCGCCTGAGCAGGCCGGCGGCGTCGAAGTCGCCGGCCCAGCGGCGCCCGAGCAGGTGCGCGCGGTCGCGACGCGATGCTCGCGCACGGCGCCGACCAGGTGCTGATCGACGGCGCCATCGACCGCCGCGCGGCCTCGCGCCCCGGAGGTCGCCGACGGGCTGTGATGGCCACCGGCGCCGTGCTCGGGAGCGAGCTCGAGGAGGTCGTGCGATCGCACCGCCGAGGCGGTCGAGCTGGCCCGCCTGCCACTCCTCGCGGGCGACGGGCCGGCCGTAAGCCGCCTGCGGGAGCTGGCCGAGGGCCACGGCGGTCACTTCAGTGCCCTCATCGCGGCCGACGGCGGCGTACAGGAGCTGCCGGCCCGCTTTGCCCTGCGTGCCGACGGCGCCGTGCTCGCAGAGCTGCTCCCGCAACAGGCGCAGGGAAGCTATCTGCTGGTCGGCGGGGCGCTCCCCGAGCGCCTGCTGGAGGCCCTGCTCGAGCTGCGCCGTCGCCGTCGCGAGCTCCCGCACGTGATCGTCCACGACCCCACCCGTGTGTTCCTCAACAGCCACGGGGTCGGCTGGTATCGCCGCCAGGGCATCCTGCTGGGAGCGACACGCAGTGCACCGCTGCTGGCCCTGACCGTCAACCCGGTCGCCCCACGGTCACACAGCTTCGACTCCCGGCGCCTGCGCGACGGGCTTTCGCGGACGATCGAGGACGTGCCGATCGTGGACGTGTGCGCGCCCGAGTACTGACAGGCGTACACACGGGCCCGGGCGGGTAGGGTTCGTGACGAAGTGCGCATTCACGTGTGCGGCGCGCGGGGCTCGACACCCGCGCCGGGGGCGGAGTTCACCCGCTATGGAGGGCACACCTGCTGCCTGGCCCTCGTCAGCGGCGATCGCGAGGAGCCCGACCTGATCCTCGATGCCGGCACGGGGCTGCGGGGGGTCACCGGCCTGCTGCACGAGCACCCCTTCGAAGGCACCCTGCTGCTGAGCCACCTGCACTGGGACCACATCCAGGGCCTCCCGTTCTTCGCCGGGGGAGACCGCGAGGACTCGCGCGTGAGCGTGCTGGTGCCCGAGCAGGGCAACGGCGCCGACGCCGAGCGCGTGCTGGGCAGGAACATGTCCCCGCCCTTCTTCCCGATCGAACCGGGCCAGCTGCGGGGACAGTGGGATTTCTCCATGCTGCCCACGGGCGAGCGGCGCAGCGGCCCCTACACGATCCTCGCCCGGGAGGTCCCCCACAAGGGAGGCCGCACCTTCGGCTACCGCATCAGCGACGGCAGCTCGACCCTGGCCTACATCCCCGACCACTGCCCGACGGCACTCGGGGATGGCCCGGACGGACTCGGCGAGTACCACGCGGCCGTGCTCGAGCTGGCCGACGGGGCCGACGTGCTGTTCCACGATTCCCACCTGCACGGCGAGGGCGAGCTGGCGCGGGAGGGCTTCCTCGGGCATGCCTGCGCGGAGTACTCCGCCGCGCTCGGCCGCCGGGCGGGCGCCCGCAGCGTGGTGCTGTTCCACCACCATCCCGAACGCACCGACGACCAGCTCGACGAGCTGTGCCGGCGCCTTGGGGGCTCGGGGGCGGTCAGGGCCGCCGTCCAGGGTGAGGTGATCTCGCTGTGAGCGCGGCGGTGTCCGGGGACTGTCGCATTTGTGGGATCAACGATCGCGTCGGGTCATTGCCCGTGCGGGAGTGCGTGTATCTCGACGAGAACTGGCGCGTGTCGCACGCATGGTCGAGCCTCCCGGGCTGGCTGATCGTCGTGCCGCGCAGGCATCTCGAGGCGTTTGACGAGCTGAGCGGCCAGGAGTCGGCCGGGCTTGGGCCGCTCCTCAGCGCCGCAACAGCTGCCCTGCGCGAGGCCCTCGGATGCGTGAAGACCTACGTGATGATGTTTGCGGAGACGCCGACCTTCTCTCACCTGCACATCCATGTCGTGCCCCGAATGGCGAACTTCACCGAGGACCAGGTGGGCCCGGGTGTCTTTCAGTTCCTCACCCAGCCAGAGTCGGCACAGGTCCCCGCCGGGGAGCGAGATCGCCTCGCCGCGGAGATCGGCCCGCTGATCCGCAACCTCGTCTAGGAAGCACCCAGCGCCTCGGCGCCTTCGCCCGCGGGCGCCACGAGTAGCCGGCGTCCTGAGACGCCGGCCGCTACTTCGCGTTGGCGAAGTAGTCGGCGTTGATCTGGGTGTACTTCTGCCACTCGTCGGGGAGCTGGTCCTCGGCGAAGCAGGCATCGACCGGGCAGGCCTCGACGCAGGCATCGCAGTCGATGCACTCCTCGGGGTCGATGTAGAGCATCTCCACCGCGTCGTACCCGGACTCGTCGGGCGTGGGATGAATGCAGTCGACGGGGCAAACCTCGACACAAGAGTTGTCCTTGGTGCCGATGCATGGCTCGGCGATCACGTAGGCCATTCGCGTCCTTTGTCCGTTTCTCGGTGGTTGAGGGCTTCCGGTGGCGGAGGCATATTGTACGAGGCATGCTCCTGCTTACCGGCGCCACCGGCCTGGTGGGCTCGACACTGCTGACCCGTCTGCTCGCCGAAGGGGCCGAGGTCCGCTGCCTGGTGCGCGATCCACGGCGCCTCGGGGCCCAGCGGGTGAGGGTGCAGATAGCCCTCGGCGACCTCACCGACCCACCCTCCTTTCGCAACGCCCTGCGGGGGGTCGAGACGGTGGTCCACCTGGCGGCCTCGATCCGCGACCAGCCCCGGGGCTCGATCGAGGAGCTGACCGGGATCGCCACCTGGAGGATGGTCGAGGCGGCCGAACGCCAGGGCGTGGAGTCGTTCGTGTTCTTCTCGGTGCTGGGAGCCTCGACCCACAACCGCACCCGCACCCTGCGTGCCAAGGCCCTGGCCGAGCAGGCCGTCCGTGAGGCCGACCTGCGCTCGGTCGTGATCGCCCCCTCGATCGTCTACGCCCCCGGGGACCCGTGGCTGACGCTGCTCGAGCGCCTGGCGTGGCTGCCCCTGATGCCGGTCCCGGGCGCCGGTCGGGCCTCCTTCCAGCCGATCTGGGCCGAGGACGTCGCCGCCTGCGTGAGCGCGGTGCTGGCCCAGGAGAGCCCCCCGCGGCGGGCCCGCCACGAGCTCGCCGGGCCCGAGACCCTGAGCCTGAACGAGATCACCCGGATCGTGCTGCACTCGCTGGCCCGCAAACGGCCCCTGCTGCATGTGCCCACGCCGCTGGTCTCGCGGGGGCTGAGGCTGCTCGAGCGCTTCGCCGGCCCGGCGGCCGTGGCCACCTGGGACGAGGCCGAGCTGCTCGAGGTCCCGATGACCTCCGCCCGTGGTGCCGCGGACGCGGAAGCCCTGGGGGTGCGCCCGCAGCGGATGGCCGCCGTGCTCGGCGCCGCCTGACCCGGCAGCGCCCGTAAGGGCGCCGCATGAACCGTCAGCGCCGCGCGGGCACGCGGCGAACAGCGGCCCGCGCAACCGGGGCGCCCGCCGTTTCCGGCGAGCGCCCACCGTTGCGTATGCAGCGCCGGCGGCCACGCAACAGCGGCGGCCGACGCACAAGGAGCGTGGGCCGGGAGCTATTCCGTTGCTCCCGGCCCCAGGGTGAGCCCCCGTTCCACGCCCCCGAGCAGATTGAAACCGCTAGCCGACCAGCACCTTTCCGCTCTTCTGCGGGATCGTCGCGACCTCGGATGTCGGCACGGCCGGCTCTTCCACAAGGCCTTTGATTTCGCTGAAGAGTTTGACTTCGGTTTTCACGGCGCCTTCCCAGTAGCCGCCGAATTCCGGTTCACCCGTGCTGAGGGTGGCGTTGAACGTGGCGGTGAGCAGCTTCGTGAGTTCGCCCGCGGGGGTCAGCTTCGCGAGAATCGCCCCCGTGGTCTTGATTTTGACGTTTCCGCCACTACATTCGGCGTCCTGGAAGACGCCACCCATCGTGGCGGCTTCGACGCGGATTCCGGGAACCGTTTCGGCTTCGTCCAGCCACACGAGCTTCGTCACCAGCGGTTCCGTGACGACTTCCGCGGAGGCCTTGCCGGGCGAGCTGCAGGGGCCTGGGTCTTTCGCCGTTTTGCCGGTCTTCAGGACAGTTGGGACTACGCAGCCTTTGTAGACGATCGACAGCGTCTGTTCGCTGCTGTTGTTGATCGTCCCCGACTCGGAGGCTTCTTTGCACGGCAGTTCGGCTTCGTTTTTGTGTTCGAGCGGGTTGTACAGGAAGATCGACGTTTCGCCGATCTTCTTGGCCGCTGTCTTGATCGGGAACTTCGTCACCGGCACCCGTTCGTACTTGCCTTCGTTCATCAGGTTTGTTTCGGAGCAGAGCTTGTCCGTGTAGTGGCCGGTGTATTTCTTGGTCGTCTTGTCCTTCTTCACTTTGCCGCAGGTGAGGTATTCGGGGTTCCTCGCGGCCGCGACGCTCGCGGCGGACAGCGCCACCAGCGCAATTGCCGCGGCCAAGAGCGCAGTGCCGATTCCGATCCGTTTCATGCTTGCTTCCTTTCCCTCCGTCGAGTTGATGCGCCGCCTCAAGATTCGTTCACCACTTCCGAAGTCGCGAGGACTTTGCCTTCGCTGTTGAGAGCCTTCACCTCGAAGACCTTGTCGGTGCTCGAGACCGGGATCCGCGTCTCAAAGTTGCCCCAGCTTGCCGTCGTCACCGGCGACAGTGCGTTCGCTTCTTCGCCTGCGAGCACTTCCCATTTCGCGACTTCGGTGGCGCCGTTCCAACTCACGTACACCGCCACTTCGCTCGGGCTTTCGCGTTTGGCCACGACCGCGGGCTTGGTGTTCGGCGTGGCGGACCAGGGGAAGCGCATCGCCCGATAGGTGCCGTCGCCTTTCGGGAATTCGGCTTCGAACAGCAGCGGCCCGGTTTTTTTCGGGGCTCCGCGCTTGCCGAACTCGGCGATGTACTGGGACGCCCCGAAGCTCACCACGGCGTCACCGTCGGGCATGACCTGCTGGCCCCCCTCGGCCAGGGTCTCGGTTTTGTGGGAGTTCTCGTAGGTGTGCGCCAGTTTCACCGTTTTCCCCGAGAGCCTCAGCACCATCCCCTTCGACGGCCCATACAGCGGGGGCCCGGCTTCGTCGTCGAAGAGGCTCAGGTACTGGAGTTTCCCGCCTTCGAGACGGGCGTCATGCTGGAAGTGGAAGATCACGCCCTTGCCGAGTTTGAAGGTGTTGTATTTCGGGCTGATTTCCCACAGGATTTTGCCGGCGGCCTGTTCGATCTCATAGATGCCGGAGGTGTCGCGCATCGAGATCACGAGCCGGTTGCCGGAGATGGCCTGGATCGAGTTCAGGTGATACGGGTCGAACACGCCGCCGGCGGTGATCGCTTCCGTGTTGGCGGTCGGCACGTGACCGAGTGCGTGCCAGCTCCACATCACGAGTCCGCTTTTGATGTCGATCTCCTGGATTTCGTCGTCGAGCAACGGCACATGTTCTTTGTTGCATTCCGGCTGGCAGATCGGCTCCACGGCGATCATCCAGGCCTGCCCCTGGGGTGTGATGTAGAGCTCGTGGATGTCCGCCGGCAGGCCGTTGCCGGCTTTCACGTGCGCGACCGGTTCGTAGGCCGTGTTCACGATCACGCCTTCCCCGAGCCCGTAGGCCGCTTCGGTGACCTTGCCCTGCCACCAGGCGAGCGCCGGTTTGCCTTCGTATGTGACGGGTTCGAACACCGAGCCGGCTTCTTCGGTGAGCTGGTGCCAGTAGAGGATCTTGCCTTCGGGGTTGAGGATCTCCAGCCCGTTCGGCCCGACCGGGTTGAATTCGAGCAGTTTTTTTTCGCCGGGGTGGATCTCCGGAGCGGGGATCGGGTCCGTGAAGATGTCGCCTTCGAGGCTCGGATCGGCCGTCGTGACCGTGAACTTCGGCGGGCGCAGTTCCGGCTCGGTCACGAAGTGTTCCTGCTGTTCGGGCTGTTCGGTCGTTTGGTGCAGCAGTTCTTCGGCCGGCGCGAGGTGGGCGATCGTGAACGAGTCTTCGAGCGGGGCGCCTTCTTTGAGATGCACGACCACGTGCACTTCCTCGCCTTCGGTGAAGGGGAGCTGCGGGACGAAGCTCGCGCCGGGCGAGCTGACGTAGGACTGCACCGTTCCGAGGTGGGAGCCGCTGATCGAGCCCGTGGCGGTGACCGATTCGATGTTCGCGGCGGCGGTCCCGAGGATGCTGATCTGCGTCGCCGGCGGCGCATCCGGAGTGCCTGCGAGCGGAGAGATCGTGACCGCGGCCCAAGACGCGACGGGCGCGGCGAGGAGGAATGCGAGCGCGGCGCACAGGGTCACCCCTGCGTTACGGGCGTGACGGGCGCATCCGGCTCCCAGCCCGTCGGCGGTGCTATCCGCTCCCCGCCGCCACGGGCGCCCTCCAACTCTCAGCATCGCTGCCCTCCCTCCGTGTGGCCCAAGAGGATATCACCGTTCGTCACGATCGGGGTAGTGTAGCGCACGCTACACACTTGTCAACTTGTACTTTCCGCGGCGCGCGGTAAGCTATGTCCCATGGCGGACGCACCCACGGCGGCTTCCTCACCGGCGCTGACCCAGGCCCTGGCGGGCACGGCCCTGTCCAAGACGGTCCCCACCCCGGCGGCCGCCTTCGCCCGTGCCCGCTCGCTGTTCACGGCCGGCGAGCGCCTGGACATGGGCAGGCTCGCCGACGACTTGGGCGTGGCCCGCACGACGCTGTACCGCTGGACCGGGGATCGCGACCGGCTCCTGGCGGACGTCCTGTGGGCTGAAACCAAAAGCGGCCTCGACGCCCTGGCGGCGGTCGCCGCGGTTGGCCCCTACCCGCACACGGAGACGATCGCGGTCGGCTTCATCGACATCCTGTGCGGCTCAGAGGCGGTCCGCTCGTTCCTGCTCAGCGAAGGCCAGCGCGGGCTCCAGGCGCTCACCGTGCCGAGCAACAGCTACCGGACGAGGCTGCTCGACTACGTCACCGAGAGCATCGAAAACGACGCAGCCCACGGGTACGTGCCGCCCGAGGACCCACGGCTGCTGGCCGACACCGTCATCTCCATGACCGAGCGCTTCCTGCACAACGGCGGCGAGCCCGACGCCAACCCCAGCCCCGAAATGGCGCAGCGGGCGATCGCCCTGCTGCTCAGGGAATAGGCGCCGAGCTCGCGCGCGGACCTCGGCTCGCGGCCGAGCTCGCGCGGCCCGGCAAACGGCGGGCCTCAGGCCCCGGCGCCCGCTCCGCGACGCAGCAGCTGGGGGCGCCGCTGGGCCCAGGGCAGGGCCTCCTGGAGCTGCGCGGCCAAGGCCAGCAGCGTCCCCTCGGCCGCGGGACGTCCCGCCAGCTGCACGCCCAGCGGCAGCCCGTCCTCGCCCTCGTACAGGGGCAGCGAGATGGCGGGCTGGCCGGTGGCGTTGAAGACCGGCGTGAAGGGCGTGAAGAGGGCCGAGCGGGTGAACGTCTGCATCGGCTCCGGGGCGGCCGTGTCGAGCGTGCCGATCGGCAGCGGGCGCTCGGCCAGGGCGGGGGTGAGCAGGGCGTCGTAGGGGAGCAGGAAGCTGACCAGCCGGCGGGCGAACTGCTGCAGGCGCACGGCCGCCGCACCGGCCTCGAGCGAGGTCAGCTTGCGGATCATCGAGAAGATCGCCCAGCTCATCGGCTCCATGTCCTCGGCCCCGGGCTCGCGACCGGCCACCTGGCCCGAGTAGGCGATCGAGAGCGCGATCGCGTCGCAGAACACGACCCCGAACAGTTCGCGCAGGTACTCCTCCTGCCACGGCGGGTCGACCTCCTCGACCTCGTGGCCGAGGGACCGCAGCAGCGAGGCGGCCTCGCCGACCGCGCGGGCGGCGACCGGGTCCACGACCGCGTCCGCCACCGGCGGCTTGGTGGTGGCGGCGATCCGCAGCTTCAGCGGCTCGCGGCGGGCGCTGTCGGCGAACGGCTCGGGCGGCGCGGGCGCCCAGGTGGCGTCCCCGGGCTCATAGCCGGCCAGCACGTCCAGCGTGGCGGCGGCGTCCTCGACGTGGCGGGTGAGCATGCCGTCGCAGACGAGTTCCCCGTCGCCCAGCTCGGGGGCCAGCGAGATCCGTCCGCGGCTCGGCTTCAGCCCCACCAGCCCGCAGCAGGCCGCGGGGATCCGGATCGAGCCGCCGCCGTCGTTGCCGTGGGCCACGGGCAACAGACCCGCGGCGACGGCCGCCGCCGCCCCCCCGGATGACCCTCCCGGGGTGCGTTCGAGGTCCCAGGGGTTGCGCGTGGGACCGAAGATGTGCGCCTCGCTGACCGGCAGGATGCCGTACTCGGGCAGCGTCGTGGTGCCGACGAGGACGAAGCCGGCCTGCTTGAGCCGGGCCGTCACGTTGTGGTCGTAGGGGGCGGTGTGCTGCTGCATCAGCTTGCAGCCGTAGGTCAGGCGCATGCCCTCCACGGGGCGGTTGTTCTTGACCGCGGTGGGCACTCCGGCGAAGGGACGCTCGTCGCCGGGGGAGATCGCGTCGGCGGCCGCGAGGGCGCCGTCGGCGTCCACCTCCACGAACGCGTTCAGCTCGGGGTTGAGCTCCTCGATGCGCTCCAACGACGTTTCCACCAGCTCACGGGAGGAGACCTCACCGTCGCGGACCATCGCCGCGAGCTCGGTGGCGGAACGGAACAAAATGTCGCTGTCGGGCATCCTCGGACCCTCCTCCTCGGCATCCCCGGGTCGCGGATCGCGCCGGGCTTGACTCAGCGCCCGCAAGCCTACTCCCGAGGCCATTCCTGCGACGATATGTGTCTGCCCACAAGGCAGCTTCCCGTCAAGCATCCTCTGCCAGAAAGCGAGTGCCATGAGCGCGGTAACCACAAGCCCCGAGGTCCATTCCGGCCTCGAAGGGCGTCGTCGCCTTCGCAACCGAGATCGCGGAGCCCGACAAAGAGGGTGGCGCTCTGCGCTACCGCGGCGTAGACATCGAGAGCCTCGTCGGCCGCGTCCCCTACGAGCAGGTCTGGGGCCTGCTCGTGGACGGTCACTTCAAACCCGGCCTGCCCCCCGCCGAACCGCACGCCCTGACGGTCCGCTCCGGCGACCATCGCGTGGACGTCCAGTCCGCGCTGGCGATGCTGGCCCCCGAGTGGGGCTTCGGGCAGCTGATCGACATCAGCGACGAGCAGGCCCGCGACAACCTCGCCCGCGCCTCGGTGATGGCGCTGTCGTTCGTGGCCCAGTCGGCCAGCGATGCCGGCCAGCCGCCCGTTCCCCAGCCGCTGATCGACGAGGGCAGGACGATCCCCGAGCGCTTCCTGATCCGCTGGCGCGGGGAGGCCAACCCCGAGCACGTGAAGGCGATCGACGCCTACTGGATCTCGGCCGCCGAGCACGGCGTCAACGCGTCCACCTTCACCGCCCGGGTGGTCGCCTCCACCGGCGCCGACTGCGCCGCCGCCCTCTCGGCCGCGGTGGGAGCACTGTCCGGGCCGCTGCACGGGGGCGCCCCCTCACGGGTGCTGAAGATGCTCGACGAAGTCGAACAGACCGGCGACGCCGACCAGGTGGGTCAGCGACGCGCTCGATCGCGGCGAGCGCCTGATGGGCTTCGGGCACCGCATCTACCGCGCCGAAGACCCCCGCGCCCGCGTGCTGCGGCGTACCTGCCGCGAACTCGGCTCCCCCCGCTTTGAGGCCGCGGAGGCGCTCGAGAAGGCGGCCCTGGCCGAGCTCCAGGCGCGCCAGCCCGACCGCGTGCTGGCCACCAACGTGGAGTTCTGGTCGGCCGTCGATCCTCGACCTGGCGGAAGTGCCGCCGGACCTGTTCACGCCGATGTTCACCTGCGCCCGCGTGGCCGGCTGGTCGGCCCACATCCTCGAGCAGAAGCGCGAGGCCAAGCTGATCCGCCCGACCGCCAAGTACGTCGGCGCCGGGCCGCGCTCGGTCGAGGACGTCGAATAGGCGTAGGCCGGCCCGCAAGGACGAAGGGCCCGGCACGCGTGCCGGGCCCTTCGCGAAGCCAAACAGGTGGCGCGAGGTCGAACCCCGCCGCGGGCCTGCTACATCATCCCGCTCATGTCCGGCATGCCGCCGCCGCCGGCGCCGTTGCCTTCCTTCTCGGGAACCTCGGCGACGATCGCCTCGGTCGTGAGGATGTTCTTGGCGATCGAGGCCGCGTTCTGCAGCGCAGAGCGGGTCACCATCGCCGGGTCGATGATCCCCGCCGCGACGAGATCGACGATCTCGTCCGGTGGCGGCGTTCAGGCCCTGGCCTTTCTTGGCCTTGCGGACGTCGTTGACGACGACCGAGCCCTCCATGCCGGCGTTCTCGGCCAGCTGACGGAGCGGCTCCTCGAGCGCCCGCAGCACGATCCGCGCACCGGTGCGCTCGTCGTCGGTCCCGTCCTCACTGGCGACGGACCCGTTGTCGAGCTTGACTGCGTTCGAGGCCTGCAGCAGCGCGACGCCACCGCCGGGCACGATGCCCTCCTCGAGCGCCGCCCGGGTCGCCTGCAGGGCGTCCTCGACGCGGTGCTTCTTCTCCTTCATCTCCGTCTCGGTCGCGGCGCCCACCTTGACGACCGCCACTCCGCCGGAGAGCTTGGCCAGGCGCTCCTGGAGCTTCTCGCGGTCGAAGTCCGAGTCGGTGTTCTCGATTTCGGCTTTGATCTGGTTGATGCGGCCCTTGATTGCGGCCGAGTCACCGGCGCCGTCCACGACCGTCGAGGTGTCCTTGGTCACCACCACGCGCCGTGCACGTCCGAGCTGGGAGAGCTGGGTGTTCTCCAGCTTCAGGCCCATCTCCTCGGTGATCACCTCGCCGTTGGTGAGGATCGCGATGTCCTCGAGCATCCGCTTGCGGCGGTCGCCGAAGCCCGGTGCCTTGACGGCCACACCCGTGAAGGTGCCGCGGAGCTTGTTGACGACCAGCGTCGCGAGCGACTCGCCCTCGACGTCCTCGGCGATGATCAGGATCGGCTTGCCGCTCTGGATCACTGCCTCGAGCACCGGCAGGATGTCCCGCACGGAGCCGATCTTCGAGTTCGCGATCAGGATGTAGGGGTCCTCGAGCACCGCCTCCATGCGGTCCTGGTCGGTGACCATGTAGGGCGAGATGTAGCCCTTGTCGAACTGCATGCCCTCGGTGAACTCGAGGTCCATGCCGAACGTCTGGCCCTCCTCGACGTTGACCACGCCGTCCTTGCCGACCTTCTCGATCGCGTCGGCGATCACGTCGCCGATCTCTTCGTCGCCGGCGGAGATGGTCGCCACGCGGGCGATCTGGTCCTTGCCGGAGACCTCCTTGGACTGCGAGGCGATGTTCTTGACGACATCGTCAACCGCCGTCTCGATGCCCCGCTTCAGCGCCAGCGGGTTGGCACCCGCGGCCACGTTCTTCAGGCCCTGGCGAACGATCGCCTGGGCCAGCACGGTGGCCGTGGTGGTGCCGTCGCCGGCCACGTCGTTGGTGGCCGTGGCCACCTCGCGCACGAGCTGGGCACCCTGGTTCTCGAAGACGTCCTCGACCTCGATCTCGCGAGCAATCGTGACGCCGTCGTTGGTGATCGTGGGCGCGCCGAACTTCTTGTCGAGCACGACGTAGCGCCCCTTCGGGCCGAGCGTCACCTTGACGGCGTTTGCCACCGCGTTGACACCGGCCTCAAGCGCATTACGCGCCTCTGAGCTGTACTTCAGTTCCTTGTGAGCCATGTCTTCAGCTTCTCCTATGCCTCGACGCGTGCGAGGACGTCGGACTCGCGCAACACGAGCAGGTCCTCGCCGTCGACCTTGATCTCGGTCCCGCCGTACTTGCTGTAGAGGACCTCGTCGTTCTTCTTGACGTCAAGCGGGATCCGCTTGCCGTCCTCGTCGAGCTTGCCGTCGCCGACGGCAAGCACCTTGCCCTTCTGCGGCTTCTCCTTGGCGGTGTCGGGGAGCACGATGCCACTCGCGGTGGTCTGCTCCTCCTCGATCGCCTGCACGATCAGGCGATCGCCCAGGGGCTTGAGCTTCATGTTCTAAAGAACCTCCATCTAGAGAGTGCAACCGGGGGGAAATCCGCCCCGCGGGCGGAAATCCCGCCTCTTGGCACTCACACGGGGAGAGTGCCAACAGTGCCCTCAATATATACGCTTTCCGCGGGTCTCCGGCGTATTTTTGGCAGTCGGGCACCGAGACTGCCAACTTTCTTGCAATTCCGCAGCTTGCGAGCCCGGAAAAGCGCTGCAACCGGCCCGAAACCGCGCCGCGGGACCCCGGGGACGCCCGGCGGGCTAGTTCTGGGCGCCGCCGAAGCCCTTCATGGCCTCGGTCATGCCGCTGGGGTTTTCGAGGATCTGGGAGAAGCGCACGACGGTCACCGTGTCCTCGACCGAGACCGTGCGGTCGTAGATCTGTTCGAGGAAGTTGATCAGTTCCTCGTGGCGGCGGAACTCGGGGTTGTCGTGCTTGATGTCGCGCGGGGAGAGGTCGCCGAGCTTCATCACCTCGACCTGGTCGATGACCGCTTCGAAGATCCGTTCGCGCGGCGAGTACTGGAAGCCGATCGTGACCAGCACGGCCTGGTTCTTGCGGTACTTGCTGGACTTGTCGCCGAGACGGATGGTGGCCGTCTTGCGACCCCGCTTGAGCTCGTCGGCGAAGATCGTGGAGTAGAAGTTCAGGACCTGCATTGCGGGCAGCAGGCTATCGGTCTTTGTCGAGGTAGGCGATGGCGCGCTCGACGATTTTCCTCTCGCCGTCGTAGGTGAGGCTGCGCCGCGCCTCCTCCAGGCCGAGCCAGCGCACCTCCTCGACCTCGTCGTCGTGGTCGGACACGTCGCCGCTCTCGTACTCGAACAGGTAGAACGCGACCGTCTTGCCGATCGTGCGCCCAGCGCGCCGGTACCAGTAGCGGGACTCCCCCAGCTCGCACACGAGCGAGCCTCTCAGCCCGGTCTCCTCGCGGACCTCTCGCGCGGCCGCCTCGATGGCGGTCTCAGCGCCGTCGGCATGGCCCTTGGGGAGAGCCAGCACGCGCGAGCCGTCCGCCGCCCGCCGGGTGGGCACGATCACCGCCACCTCGCGCCCCCGCACCAGCACGCCGCCGGCCGAAAACTCTCTTGCCCGCGCGGGCCGCTCGCTCTCGGCCGGCCCAGGGTCCTTAGAAGACATACTGCTCCAGCGCCTGGGGGTCGTGGACGACCAGACGACCACGGCCCTGGGAGATCACCCCCGCCCGCTCGAGCACCGCCAGGAAGCGGCTGGCGGACTCCCGGGAGGAGCCGGCCAGCTGGGCGAGGTCGGCCTGGGTGGCGGTCAGGAGCACGTCGCCGTTGGCCCGGCCGGCATCCACCTCCGTCTGCACGAGCTGGCTGAGGACCACGGCGACACGGCTCTGGACGGTCTGGAAGGACTGCCTCGAGAGGCGTTCGTTGGTCTCCCGCAGGCGCCCCGCGAGCGCCACCGCCAGGCGCATCGCGATGCCGGGGTGTTCGCTCATCAGCCTGCGCATGTCGCCGCCGAGGACGCCCACCACGCTCGTCGGCTCGATCGCTTCGATCGTCGCCGAGCGGCGCTCGTCCTCGAACATCGCCAGCTCGCCGAAGATGTCGCCGGGGCCGAAGGTGGCCAGCGTGATGGTGCGCCCGTCGCTGTGGCTGCGGATCGCACGGGCCTGACCGTCGCGAACGACATAACAGGTGTCGCTGTCGTCGCCCTCGCGGAACACCAGCTGTCCGGGCTCGAAGCTCCGCGGCACCGCCACCTCGGCGATCCGCCCGAGGTCTCCCGGGTCCAGCGCTTCGAAGGCCGGCACCCGTGCCAGCAACTCGACCACCTCATCGGTGCGCATATCCCCCATCTCGCCGCAAGGGAATACCACACCGGTGCCGGGCCCGCGCCCGCCACGGAAGCTTGCCGTGGGCGTCCGCGCCCCACCGGCGCCCGGAGCATTTGGCCGACGCTATCTTCCCAACATGGCAGCCGCCCGCGACCGCCTCTTGGCTCTTGCCCGCCGTACGCCGGCTCCGGTGGCGCTCGCCGCCTGCTGCCTGGCCGCGGGCGGGGCACTCCTCGCCCCCGGGCCGCTCGCCGGCGCCGGTGCCCTGGCCGCCGTCGGCCACCAGTCCGCCGGCACGCCGACGCCGACGCCGCAGGTGCTGATGCGCTCGCGCGAACTGTGGGCCACGATCGACGTCTGCAACTCCCCCAAGCAGCCCAACACGGTCGGAATCAGGGGCTCGATGCCCGGCGACGGCAAGCCTTCGGACAAGCTCTACATGAGCTTCGGGCTCGAATACCTGGACGCCGTCAACCAGTGGGCCGCGCTGCCCTCCTCCAGCAGCGGCTGGGTGCTCGTCGGGGCCGGTTCGAGCTCCGCCCGCCAGAGCGGCTGGAGCTTCACGCTGAAGCCGCCCCACGGGCGCGGCAAGTTCGTGCTGCGGGGCACGGTCGGCTTCCGCTGGATGCGGGCCGGGCACCAGTTCGCCCACGCCACGCTGCCGACGACCGCCGGGCGCAAGGCGCTGGTGGGCGCTGAACCGGAAGGGTTCAGCGCCGCCCGCTGCTCGCTCTGATCAGGCCAGCGCGAACAGGCGGGGGTCGTTGGTGATGATCCCGTCGACTCCCATGGCGGTGAGCTTGGCGATCAGGCGAGCATCGTCCACGGTCCACACGAACAGCTGCCCGCCGCCCTCGGCCACGCCCCGCACGAGCGCCGGGGTGACCACCCGCCAGTGGGCCATGATCGCGTCGTAGCGGCCCTCCGCGAGAGCCCGGCGGGCGCGGCGCGGCAGCAGCGCCCGGTAGCCGGTGAGGGCCGCCAGCGCCGGCACCGCGGTGAGCATGTCGGTGGTGTAGTCGCGCTTGACTCGCGGCACCGACCACCCCAGGCGCAGCTCCGGCTCCAGACTCCGGATCAGATCCAGCCCTTCGGTGAACATGCCGCTGATCAGCGTCCGCTCGATCAACTCGAAATCCCGCAGCTCGTCCAGCACGCGGTGCTCGTACCCCGGCAGCTTGATGTCCACGTCGAGCTCGATCCCGGCGAAGCTGGGCCCGGCCAGGTGCTCGAGCGCCTCGTGCAGGGTGAGGGGTACCCGCGAGTGCATGTCCTCGTAGTCGTGGGCCACGAGCAGCGGGCCGCCGCCGTCGGTGTGCTGGCTGAGGACGTCCAGCTCGATCATGTCGACGTCGTGGCGCAGGGCCGCGTCGAAGCTGGCGAGCGTGTTGCCCGGCTCGATGTGGGCCGCTCCCTTGTGACCGACCCTTCGTGGGCGGCTGCGGACCTCCTCGCTCATCCGCTCAGCGTCAGCCGACGCGGTCCGGAGTGGAAGCCGAGCTCCATCAGCAGCTCCGCCAGCGGGCTGCCCATGGCGGGCTCACCATCGATCCGCTCGAGCGAGATCCGTGGCAGGCGCCCGGCGCGGACCGCCTCGGCGAGCGCCTCCAGCGCCGCCCGCAGCGGCCCGCCCTGCTCGGCGAACGGTCCCGTCACGCCACCCGCCTGCGGCTCGATCAACGTCACCAGGCTGCGCCCGCCGCGCTCCAGGTACAGCGCCGGCTCCTCGCACACGAGCACGAGGTAGGCACCCGCGACGCGTGCCGGGCGTCCCTGCTCGCGCTCGCGCTTGGGCCACGGCAGCGCCGCCCCGTAGGGCTGCGCGGGATCGGTGGCGGCGATCACCAGCGTCGACTCCCGGACCGGCTCCGCACGCAGGCGCTCGACCGCCCCGGGGAGCGCGAACTGCGCCCCGCCCATGCCCTCGATGAAGTACCCCCGCCGGCACACGCCGAGGGTCTCGAGGTTGTTGAAGGTGTCGTACAGCGCGGCAAAGCCACCGCGAACGTTCTCCGCCAGGACCTGCTCGCGCGTGACGATCCCGTAGCGCTCGAGCAGCAGTTCGGCCAGCGCGCGCCGGCGATCGGGGGCGCCGGCCGGATCCTCCCCGACGGCGCCGAAGATGCCGGCCGTGAGCGACCAGCGGCCCTGGACCTGCGACTGGGCGCCGCTGCGCTGGCGGCGGCCGAACCGCGAGCGGGCCGAGAACGTGCCCCGCCCCGCGCGGGCCCCGGCCTGGCCCGTCCCGGCCGCGAGGCGCTCTGCGCGAGCGCCCTCACCGCCGCGCGCCAGCGTCAGCCGCGGCGCCCGCAACGGCGCCCACGCGTCGTTGGTCACCTCTCCGGCCCACACGAGGTCCCAAAGCGCCTCGCGCAGAGCCTCGGCGGGCGCGTCGCACGCCACCAGCAGGTCGGAGAAGAAGCACGGGCCCCGCTGCAGGCAGCCACGGATCAGCTCGTGCTCGACGCCGGAGGGCGGCTGCGAGGGGGCGCCGCTCGCCGGGGGTCCGATCGTGGGGGCGTCCTCGCGGAAGTAGAGCGCCACCCGGCCGGTGCGCCCGAGCGGACCGGCCCCGACCCAGGCCAGCTCGCCGCTGGCGCACAGCTCGTCCATCCACGCCGGCGAGTAGGCGCCCGTGCGGCGCGGGATCACGTCGCGCTCCCAGCTCTCCAGCGGCAGCGCGAGTCCCTGCAGCGGCACCAGCACCTCGCGCAGGCGGTCGACCCCGGCGCCCGCTCGCGAGCGCCGGTCGATGCCCTGCCAGGCCGGCAGGAACGCCGCCAGCCGGCGCTCCTCGGCGGGCTCGATCTCCTTGCGCAGAGCCGCCAGCGAGGCCCGGCGCAGGCGCCGCAGGACCTCCACGTCGCACCACTCGCGCTCGCTGCCGCCGGGACGCAACTCGCCGCGCACCAGCGTTCCCGCGCGCTCGAGCTCGCGCAGCACCGGTCCGCCGTCGACGCCGTAGCGCTCGTAGAGCTCGGCGGTCGTGAAGGGGCCGTGGGTGCGGGCGAAGCGCGCCACCAACTGCGTGAGGGCGTCCTCCACCGGCGCCAGGAACGCCTCCGGCAGCCCGCCGGGGGGCGACGCTCCGAGCGCGTCCCGGTACAGGCCGGCCTCGTCGGCGGCGATGTAGCACTCGCGTCCGGCCAGCCGCAGGCGGATCGCGCGGCGCTCGCCGAGGAGCTGGCGCAGCAGGGCGGCCGCGTCGACCCCCTCGAAGACACGTTCGCGGGCCTGCAGCTCGTCGAGCTCGCCGACCTGGCGCAGCACGTCGTGCAGCTCGTCGCTGCCGGTCGCACGCGTCATCTCCGAGCGGCGCTGCAGGTCGTCCTCCACCCGCGCCAACGCCCCCGGGTCGATCAGCTCGCGCAGCTCCTCCTGGCCCAGCAGCTCACGCAGCAGGTCGCGATCCAGCGACAGCACCGCGGCCCGGCGCTCGGCCGTGGGCGTGTCGCCCTCATACATGTAGGTGGCCACGTAGTCGAACAGCAGCGAGGAGGCGAATGGCGAGGCGGTGCGCGTCTCGACCTCCACCAGCGAGATATCGCGTGAGTGGAGGTCGCGCAGCAGCGCCTTCAGGCCGGGCACGTCGAGCACGTCCCGCAGGCACTCCCTGTAGGTCTCCAAGACGATCGGGAAGTCGCTGTAGCGGCGCGCCACCTCGAGCAGGCTCTGGGCCTTCAGGCGCTGCTGCCACAGTGGCGTGCGGCGGCCCGGATAGGCGCGCGGGATCAGCAGCGCCCGCGACGCGTTCTCGCGGAAGCGGGACCCGAACAGGGCCGAGCCGCCGACCTCGTCCGTGACCGCCTGCTCGACCTCCTCGGGGTCCAGCAGCAGCAGCTCGGCGGCGGAGGGCAACGACTCGATGCCGTCTCCGTCGAGGTCGGGCAGGTGCAGGGCGATGCCGTCGTCGGCGGCGATCGCGTCGGTCTCCACGCCGAAGCGCTCGTGCAGGCGCGCCGACAGCGCCAGCGCCCAGGCCGCGTGTACACGCCCTCCAAAGGGGGACAGCACGCACAGCCGCCAGTCGCCGATCTCGTCGCGAAAGCGCTCGAGCACGATCGTGCGCTCGCTCGGCAACACGCGCGTCGCCGCCTGCTGCTCGCGCAGGTAATCGAGCAGGTTGCGCGCGGCGCGATCGTCGAGGTCGCACTCCCGCTGCAGGGTCTCGGCGTCCTGGTCCACGGCCCAGCGCGAGAACGCGCCGATCGCCTCGCCGAGCTCCTTCTCGCGTCCCACCGAGTCGCCCTTCCAGAACGGCACCGCTCCCGGCACCCCGGGCGCCGGCGTCACGATCACGCGGTCGCGTCCGATCTCCTCGATCCGCCAGCTGGAGGCGCCGAGCAGGAAGGTCTGCCCCGCGCGCATCTCGTAGACCATCTCCTCGTCGAGCTCCCCCACCCGCCGCCCGTCCGGGAGCGTGGCCGCGTACAGCCCGCGGTCGGGGATCGTGCCGGCGTTGGCGACCGCCAGCTGGCGGGAGCCCCTGCGCGCCCGGATCGTGCCCGCCAGACGGTCCCACACGATCCGCGCCCGCAGCTCCCCGAACTCCTGCGAGGGGTAGCGGCCGTCGAGCATGTCGAGGACGTTCTCCAGCAGCTCACGGGAAAGGTCGGCGTAGGTGTATGTGCGCTGCACCAGTGCGTGCAGCTCGTCGACCGAGACGGCGCCGTCCCGCTCGGCGCCCGCTCCCGGGGCCGGTTCGCCCTCGCCGCTCCCCTTGGTGGCGGCCGCCGACTCCGCCGCGACCGCGATCGCGACGATCTGCTGGGCGAGCACGTCGAGCGGATTCCGGGGCACGACCGTCGGCTCGATCAGCCCCTCGCGCATGCGCCGGGCCACCACCGCGCTCTCGAGCAGGTCGCCGCGGAACTTGGGGAAGATGCGCCCCACGCTGAGCTCGCCGACGCCGTGGCCGGCGCGACCGATTCGCTGCAGGCCGCGCGAGACGGACTTGGGGGACTCGATCTGCAGGACCAGGTCGACGGCGCCCATGTCGATCCCCAGCTCCAGCGAGCTGGTCGCCACCAGACACGGCAGGCGGCCCGCCTTCAGCAGCTCCTCGACCTTCGTGCGCTCCTCGCGGGCGAGCGACCCGTGGTGGGCGCGAGCGATCTCCTGCCGGGCCTCGCCGGTGGGGTCGTGTCCGTCCTGCGAGGCCGCGAGCTCGTTCAGGCGCAGCGCCACCCGCTCGGCCGCACGCCGGTTGTTGACGAAGATGATCGTCGAGTGGTGCTCGCGCACCTGGCGCAGCAGCTCCGGGTAGATCGCCGGCCAGATCGAGCGTTCCGGGCTCTCCCACCCCTCCAGCTCGGGCGCGCCGCCGCCGGCGTGGTCGGGACCCGGCCCGATCGTGAGGTCGGCCATCGACTCCACCGGCACTTCGATTCGCAGGTCCAGCGGCTTGCGGATCCCGGCATCCACGATCGTCACCTCGCGCCGTGGGCCGCCGAGGAAGCGGGCGACCTCCTCGAGCGGGTTCTGGGTCGCGCTGAGGCCGATCCGCTGCAGGCCGCGGGCGCCGTCCGCGGCGGCGCCGTCGACGGCGCGTGCCTGCTGCTCGAGGCGCTCCAGCGTCAGCGCCAGGTGAGAGCCGCGCTTGGTGGCGGCGACGGCGTGGATCTCGTCGACGATCACCGCCTGGGCGCCCGTGAGCATCGTGCGGGCCTGAGAGGTGAGGATCAGATACAGCGACTCGGGGGTCGTGACGAGGATGTCCGGCGGGTTGCGGGCCATCGCGGCGCGCTCGCGCTGGGGGGTGTCGCCGGTGCGGATGCCGACCCGGATCTCCTGCGCTCCGATCCCCTTCAGGGGCGCCCTCAGGTTGCGCTCGATGTCGTAGGCCAGGGCCTTCAGCGGGCTCACGTACACCACGCGGACGCCCGTGTGCGGCTGCTCCTCGGCGACCAGCCGGTCCAGCGCCCACAGGAACGCGGCCAGGGTCTTGCCCGAGCCGGTGGGGGCGCACACGAGCACGTGCTCGCCGCGGGCGATCGCGGGCCAGGCCTGCTCCTGGGCGGGTGTGGGCTCGCCGAAGGCGTTCTCGAACCAGCGGCGGGTGGCGGGTGCGAAGTACTCCAGGGCCATCCTGGGCCCAGGCTATCTGCTCCCCACGGGCGGCTCCCGCGGAAGCTGCGGGCAGTAGCCTGTGCACGCCCGAATGGCCCCCGTCCGCCCCTTGATCGCGCTCTGTCTGTGTGTCCCGCTGCTCGCCGCCTGCGGGAGCACCACTTCGACGTCCTCCTTCAAAGGGGTCGAACACGAAGTCGCCCAGCGGGTCTCCGACCTACAGAGCGACGCGACCTCCTCCAACCGCGAAAACATCTGCAAGCACGACCTCTCGGCCGCGATCGTGGCCAAGCTGGGCGGGGTCAAGAAGTGCGAAGAAGCGCTCAAAAAACAGCTCGCCCAGATCGACAACCTGGAAGCGACGATCGTGTCGGTGAAGGTGGCCCCGGACGGCAAGACCGCCACCGCCAAGGTGAAGAGCACCTACGAAGGCAAGAGCCGCGAAAAGACCCTCCCGCTGGTCAAGGAAGCCGGCGGCTGGAAGGTCTCAGGAGCCTAGGGCCGCCGACTCGCCGGCCGGCCCTGTGGAGTCGGGCGGCCTGAGCAGAGCGGGGAGCCTAGGGGCCCAGGGCGCGCCCGTACTGGCGCTCGTAGTAGGCGCGGTAGTCGCCCGAGCGGATCGGCTCCCACCAGCCCGGGTTCTCGCGGTACCAGCTGACGGTCTGCTCGAGGCCCTCGGCGAAGCGCACGCGGGCGTCCCAGCCGAGCGCCCGCACCTTCTCGGAGGAGAGCGAGTAGCGGCGGTCGTGGCCGGGCCGGTCGGCGATGTGCTCGATCTGCGACTCCTCCGCGCCGGTCAGCTCGATGATCCGGCGCACGACCTCGATGTTGGCCTCCTCGTCCGGGCCCCCGGCGTTGTAGACCTCGCCCGCGGCGCCGTGCTCGAGCACGAACCCGATCGCGGCCGCGAAGTCGGTCGCGTGGATCCAGTTGCGCACCTGCATCCCATCGCCGTACACGGGCAGCGGATCGCCGTGGATGGCGTTGAGGATCATCAGCGGGATCAGCTTCTCGGGGTACTGGTAGGGGCCGTAGTTGTTTGAGCCCCGGCAGATGGCGACGTCGAGCCCGTAGGTGTGGTGATAGCCCTGCACCAGCAGGTCGGCGCCCGCCTTCGTGGCCGAGTAGGGCGAGGAGGGCGCCAGCGGGCTCTGCTCGGTGAAGGTCCCCTCCTCGATCGAGCCGTACACCTCGTCGGTGGACACCTGGACGTAGCGCAGGGAGTGCTCGCGGGCGGCCTCCAGCAGCACGTAGGTGCCGAGCGCGTGGGTCTTCACGAACGCGTCCGGCTGGGCGATCGAGCGGTCCACGTGGGTCTCGGCCGCGAAGTTCACGATCGCCTGTGCGCCCGAGGCCGCGACCGCCACGGCCACCGCCTCGGGATCCTCGATCGCACCGCGCAGGAACTGGAAGCCGGGCTGCTCGCGGATGTCGGCGAGGTTCTCCTCCCGGCCCGCATAGGTGAGCTTGTCGAGCACGGTCACCTCGTCGCCGTGCTCGTGCAGCCGCTGACGGGCGAACGTCGAGCCGATGAAACCGGCGCCACCGCAGACGAGCAGCCTCATGTGCGCATCATCCCAGTGCCCGCCGCCAGGTACCCCGCCAGCCCGTCCTGCCAGGGGGGCAGCGGCAGCACGTCATCGCGTTCGGACTCCAGCGCCGAGAACGGCGGCCGCGGCGCCGGGCGCCCCATCTCGGCGGTGCTCGCCGGCTTGACCTCGCACCCGACCTCCGCCTGGCGGAAGGCCTCGGCGGCGAGCCCGTTCCAGGACACCTGCCCGCCACCGGCGAGGTGCACGAGGCCGCTCACGCGCCGCTCCAACAGTCCGATCAGGGCCGGCGCCAGGTGCCCGGTCCAGGTCGGAGAGCCGACCTGGTCGGTGACCACCCGCACCTCGCACGCCTCGCCCCGCTCGTGCTGCTCGGCGGCCAGGCGCAGCATCGTGGCCACGAAGTTGCCTCCCCCCAGCCCGAACAGCCACGACGAACGCACGACCGTGTGCTCCCCCCCGGCCGCCAGCACCTGCTCCTCGCCGGCGAGCTTGCTCTCGCCGTAGGCCGACAGCGGAGCCGTCGGGTCCGACTCGCGATATGCGCGCCCCTGTCCGCCGGCCGGGGGGCGCCCGCCGAAGACGTAGTCGCTGGAGACGTGCAGCATCGGCAGGCCCGCCTCGCCGGCGGCCCGTGCCAGCAGCCCGGCGCCGTGGGCGTTGACCGCAAAGGCCTGCTCGCGGTGATCCTCGGCTGCGTCCACGTCGGTCCAGGCGGCGCAGTTGATCAGGGCGTCGGCGCCGGCGACCGCGATCGCCTCCGCGACCGCCTCGCCGTCGCGGATGTCGAGCTCGGAGCGGGCGAGCGGGAGCGCCTCGTACCCGGCTCTGCTTGCGGCGGCCAGCACGTCCTGGCCGAGCATCCCGCCGGCGCCCGTGACCAGCACCCTCACAGGATCGAGATGTCGGAGCTGTCGCCGACCATGAAGCGGTAGGCGCGTGGCTGGCGCTCACCGCGGCGGATCGTCACGCCGCGCCCCAGCAGCGAGGACTCCATACGCCCGTCGAGCCCCGAGACCGTGCAGCCCTCCAGCAGGATCGAGTGCTCGATCTCCGCGCCGCTGATCGTGCAGCCCTCGCCGATGGCCGTGTAGGGGCCCACGTAGCAGTCGCTGAGCCGGGCTCCCGCGCCCACGATCGCCGGGCCGCGGACGGTGGTGCGCTCGAGCCTCGCGCCGGCCTCGATCACGACCCGGCCCTCGACCTGGGAGTCGAGCAGCTCCCCGTCGATGCGTTCGGCCTGGTTGTCGAGCACCAGGCGGTTGGCCTCGAGCATGTCCTCCAGGCGGCCGGTGTCCTTCCACCAGCCGCGGACGATGTGGGGCTCCACCCGCAGGCCGTCGTCGATCAGCCGCTGGATCGCGTCGGTGATCTCCAGCTCGCCCCGCGGCGAGGGCTCGATCGCGCGGGCCGCCCGGTGGATGGCGGCGGTGAACATGTACACGCCCACCAGCGCGAGGTCGCCGATCGGCTCGGTCGGCTTCTCCACCAGGCGCACCACCGTGGCCGCCTCGCCGGAGGCGCCGTCGGCCAGCTGCGCGACCCCGTAGTGCTCGGGATCGGGCACCGGGGTGAGCAGGATCAGGGCGTCGGGCTGGTGCTCGGCGAAGGCGCTCACGAGCTCGGCGATCCCCCCCTGGAGCAGGTTGTCGCCGAGGTACATGACGAACGGGCTGTCGCCGAGGAAGGGCTCGGCCGTCAAGACCGCGTGGGCCAGCCCGGCCGGCTCGTCCTGGACCACGTAGGTGAGGCGCACCCCGAAGCGCGAGCCGTCGCCGGCGGCCGCTTCGATCTCGCCCCCCGTCTCGGGGGCGATGATGATCGCCACATCCTCGATGCCCGCTTCGGCCATCGCTTCGATCCCGTAGAACAGCACCGGCTTGTTGGCCACCGGCACGAGCTGCTTGGCGCTGGTGTGGGTTATCGGCCGCAGCCGCGTGCCCTTGCCGCCGGAGAGGATCAGGCCCTTGAGCGCTTGCATCGGCGCCGAAGCCTAGCGGCGCCCTAGTAGACGCCGCCGAGCTTGCCGTGGTCCCAGCTCGCCCGGCGGCGCTCGCAGAACTCCAGGGCCACCCGCTTGAGCGCCTGGCGGGACACCATCTCGGCGACCTCCGGCGGCAGGTCCTGCGGAGGCGGCTGCCCGGGCGGGGAGGCGTAGCGGGTGAAGATCTCCAGCCCCAGCTCCGCCACCCGGTCGCTGTCGCGGTGGATCGTCACCTCGCACTCCAGAAAGATCCCGCGCAGTTCGTGGTAGAGACCGCCGGCCTCCACCTGCACGCTCGCGCGGGGGTCCCGCTCGAGGTTGCGGACCTTCTGGGAGGCGGCGTAGGTCCAGGACCACAGCCGGGGTCCGGGCTCTCCCGCGGGTGGCTCTCGCAGCACGTACCAGAGCGGCATCAGGTGCGGCCATCCCCGCGGTCCGAGGGTGGCACAGGTGAGCGTGCGCTCCTGCTCCAGGAAGCCGGCGGCCTCCTGCTCGCTCATCGTGATCTGGCTGCGGCGGCTCAAGCGGCCGGTGCGGCCGAGCCGGCGGCCTGCTGCTCGGAGATCCAGGCGAAGATCGCCTTCGAGCCGACGACCACCTCGCCCTCGGCGGTCTTCAGGCTCGGCAGCTTGGCGGACCCGGTCTGCTTCAGCAGCTCCTCACGGGAGCCTTTGCGCAGGAACGGGATCGGGCTGCCGTGCGCGGCGATGACCTTCTCGTAGGGGATCCCGGCGGCCTTCAGCGCCTCCTGGACGCGGCGGCACGGATGTATCCGGGGGCCGCCTTCATCGCCGTGACAGACGAACAGCGTGGGGGGCGCTGGCATGCTCGACGCTTCCGGCCCGCTATGCGACGGCGGCCGCCGAGCTCGCCTCGCGCACCCGGGCGAGGGCCGCCAGGACGGCCTCGCGGGCGTCCTCGGGCTCGATCACGGCGGCGTCGCCGGCTTCCTTGAGGACCTCCCGCACGAGCCAGTCCACGCCGGCGAAGCAGAGCTCCACGATCACGGCGCCGTCACGGCACTCGCCCACCACCCTGCGCGCCTCCCGGGCCCAGCGGGCGCGCTCGGGCGAGATCCACACACGGGCCATCGCCGAGGCCGGCACCTCGCCGGTCCGCAGCCACCCGTCCACCTCGGCGGCGGGGTCCACCTCGGGGCGGGGCTTGAATTTCTGGGTCGTGATCGAGACCTGCTTGATGCGGTCCAGGCGGAAGTGGCGCACGCCGTCGCGGGCGGGGTCGAAGGACGCCACGTACCAGCCCTCGCGGCCGTTGGTGAGCGCGTAGGGCTCGACCGTGCGCGAGGTCAGCTCGTCCTCGTTCTCCTTGTAGTACTCCAGCTCGATCAGCTTGCGCTGGGCGATCGCCTTCGAGATCCGGCGGGCCACGTCGGAGTCGTCCGCCCCGGTGGTGGCGACCTGCAGGCCCTGGTCCATCGGATCCTCGCCGAGGGCCGCCACGATCTTCTCGCGGGCGGACGTGAGCGACCCCTCAGGCAGGTGCTCGCCGATCAGGTCGATCGCCGCGACCAGCGCCTTGGCCTCCACCGGCAGCAGCCTGGCGGGACGGTCGAAGTTGTCGCTGTAGGGCTCGGGGTCGACGTCGATCTGCCCGTCGTCGGTGATCTCGGCGTAGAGCACGTAGGAGCCGCCGCCGAAGTTGACGACGTTCAGCACGTTGACGTCCTCGCGCAGCTCTTCGTCGCTGAGCTGCAGGCGCTCGCGGACCTCGGCCACGGACACCTGCTCACCGGCGCGCCCGGCGCGGATCAGGATGCTCGCGAGCGTCACCAGGCGGGCGAAGCGCTCCGGGCGGATGGCCGCCTCGACGCGACCGTTCTCGGCCTCGGCCTTGTCGGCCCGGCGCTCGGACCGCGAGCGGGAGCCGGCGCCGGCAGCGGCGGATCCCTGGCTGTCGCTGGGCGGGCGGGCGGCGGACGCGGCAGCCGCGAGGGCCCCCTCCTGGTGGCGCTCCTCGAGCAGCTCCAGGCGCCGGTCGAACTCTCGGATCAGCTCCTCGGGCGCGAGCAGGCGGGCGTTGCCGCCGAGCCCCAGCACCCAGGAGATGATCCCGCGGGGGTTCGAGTAGCTGGTCGCGAAAACCGTCTCGGAGTCCTGCTGGCGGATCTCCCCGTAGCGGCCGAAGTGGCGTTCCATCTGCCAGGCGATGCGCTCGGAGACCTGGATCTCGGCCACGCCCTCGGCCTCGCCGAACTGCCAGTCGACGCGGTTGGCGTAGGCGCGGGGGTCGAAGTCCACGGGGCGACGGAAGTCGTGCTCGGCCTTGGTGGCGTAGGACACCTTGCCCCGGATCCGCGAGAGCCGGAACACGCGGATCGCCTTGCGCTCGTGGGAGCGGCCGACCAGGTAGAACTGGCCTCCCTGGAAGATCAGCTGGTAGGGGTCCACCTTGCGGGCGCCGACCTCGTCGCGCTCCATCGTGTAGTAGTCGAACACGATCGTCTTGCGGCGGAAGATCGCCGTCTCGATCTTCGCCAGCCGCGCCGTCAGACGTCGTGGCCGCCGGCCGAGCCGGTGATCCCGAGCGCGACCGTGCTCTGCTCGGGCGCGCTGAAGCGGGCTCGGCCGCCCCCAGGAGATCTGCTGCAGCGCCAGCCGCAGCGGCTCGGCGTAGGCGAACTCGCCGTCGAGCAGGTGCAGCGCGGTCTGCAGCGCCGCCAGCTCCTTGTCGGTGAACTCGATCGCGGGGAGGTGGAAGTTCTCCGGCGGCAGCGAGTAGTTCTCCTGCTCGGCCGGCCCGTCGGCCGGCCTCTCGACGGTCAGCACGATCCCGAGCGCCTCGAGCTCCGAGCGGTCGGCGTAGAAGCGCCGCGCGAACGCGTCCTCGTTCATCACGCTGTACCCCTCGACGTCGCGCCGGATCTCCGGCGCGGTCACCGGCCGACGCTCGGCCATCAGGTAGGAGATCAGCGACAGCTGGCGGATCAGCTTCTCGGTGTCCTTCGCCATGCGGCTTTCACTCTAAAGCGGGGGTGCGGCGGACCGATCGCCAGGCTCGCGTCGCAGACATGCGGCGTGACGGCAGCCGCGCGCATTTGCGGGCAGCTTGGCCCTGCTGCCGGGGCCGGCTGGAACCCGCGCGCTCAGGCCGCGGCCGGGTCGTCTCAGGCGGCTCGCGCGGCTCGGCGGCTCGCCCTCGCGCGCTCGGCGACCGGCGGTCGGCGAAGATAGGCCGCCGGCGCCGATCGCCTTGTCGAACCCGACCACTGCTCCCGCGGCGAGCAGCTCCTTCTCGACCCGGTCGAAGCTGCCGAGCCGGCCGCCGAGGTTGTCGACCATGTGGACGAGCGTCGCCTCGCGCGTGCACGGAACCACGGGGCTGCCGTGCTCGAGCGAGCCGTGGTGGCTGAGGATGATGTGCAGCGAGCGCCTGCTCGAGTGCTCGGCGGGAAGCCCTCGATGTCCTCGATCGTCGCGGCGGATCCGGTAGTAGCCGAGCGCGATCTCGCCGTGCAGCCGGCCGAGGTCGGACATCTCGATCGCCTCGGCTGCTCGCTGCTCGTAGGCCTCGAGCTTGCCGATGTCGTGCAGCAGCGCGCCGGTGACCGCGACGTCGCGGTCGATGCCGGGGAAGATCGCGCGAGATCGCGCTGACCGCCTGGGCGACGCTGAGCGAGTGCTCGAGCAGCCCGTGCCGGTAGGCCTGGTGGTAGTGCTTGGCGGCCGGCGCGAGGCGGTAGGCCTCCCACACGCTGGAGTCCTCGCCGAGCACCCGCGTCAACAGCTCCCGCAGGTGGGGCTGCTGGATCGTGGCGAGCAGCTCCCGGACCTCGCCTTCCATCTGCTCCACGTCCCGCGAGGGCCCGTCGAGCAGGTCGCCCGGCTCGTAGCTGCCGGGCTCGGCCGCCCCCAGGCCGCCGAGGTTGATCTGGGGGCCGAAGCGGGGATGGACGACGTAGCGGCCGGTGACCCTGATCGGCCGGCCCGCGCGTGCCAGCTCCTCCACGTCCTGGAGCTCGTCCCAGACCATGCAGGTGACCGCACCGGTGCGGTCGCCGACCTGCAGCTTCAGGTAGTCCCCGCCGTCGCGGCGGCGGCGGCGCTCGACCTCGCGGATCACGAACACGCCGTCGACCTCGGCACCGTCGGTGAGCTGCTTCAGCGACACATCACGAAGGTAAAGACGGCCGCGGACGGGATTGCTCGCCGCGCCCGGCGAACGCTGCTTAGACTCAGTGACCGATGCCGAGCAGAGACCGTCCGTGAGCGAGGGCGCCGTGACCGGTTTGGCCCCCGAGGTCGCGCTCGCCGGCAGCGACGGGAGCGGCGTGCTCCCCGCCCAGCTCCTGCGCGAGGCGCTGACCGCCGGCTGGCTGCAGGCCGACCCGTGGCAGATCCCCGCCTCCTCGGTACAGCCGGCGAGCGTCGACCTGCGACTCGGGGAGCACGCCTGGGCGCTGCGCTGCAGCTTCCTGCCGGACAGCGACTCGACCGTGGAGGAGAAGATCGAGGACCTCGCCTTCGAACGGATCGACCTGCGAGACGGCGCCACGCTGGAGCGCGACCGGCCGTATCTGGTGCCCCTGATCGAGCGCCTGGCGCTGCCGCCACAGATCCGGGCGAAGGCCAATCCGAAGAGCTCGACCGGGCGCCTGGACGTGTTCACCCGGGTACTCAGCGACCGCAGCCACCGCTTCGACGAGGTCGCAGCGGGCTACCGGGGCACGCTCTACCTCGAGGTCGTCCCGCGCACGTTCGCGATCCGCGTGAAGACGGGGCTGGCGCTCAACCAGGTGCGCCTGATGGCCGGCGACGGGCGCCTGGACGATCTCGAAACGCTCGAGCTCCACGCCCGCACCCCGCTGCTGTTCCTGGACTCCCGGCCGCTGCAGACGAGCGAGCTGTCGGTGTCGGGCGGGCTCTTCCTGAGCCTCGACGTGTCGGGCGACGCCGACACGATCGTGGGCTACCGCGCGAAGAAGAACAGCCTGCCGATCGACCTCACGGGGAGCGAGACCCTGCGCTGGCGCGACTACTGGGAGCCGGTCCACCCCGAGCGCGGCGGGCGGATCGTGCTCGAGCCCGAGATCTTCTACCTGCTGCTGTCAGCCGAGGGCGTCGGCATCCCCCCCACCCACGCCGCCGAGATGCTCGCCTACGACCCCACCGCCGGCGAGCTGCGGACCCACTACGCGGGCTTCTTCGACCCCGGCTTCGGCTACCCCCGCGACGGGCCCCCGCACGGCAGCCGGGCGGCGCTCGAGGTCCGCGCCCGCGACGTCTCCTTCATGGTCGAGCACCGCCAGCCGGTCTGCAAGCTGGCCTTCGAGCGCATGGCCGAGGAGCCCGACGTCCTCTATGGCAGGGACATCGGCTCCAGCTACCAGGGCCAGCTGACGATGCTCAGCAAGCACTTCCTGCGCGGGGGCCTGCACGAGTAGCCGCCCCGCGCCGGCCGCGCCCGGCAGCGAGTGGTAGTTTCGCGAGCAGATCCGCTGAGGGCAGTCCGCCCGGGCGCCCCCGGCAGAGCCAATCCACGGCCGGGGGGTGGTCATGATGAGGATGAGTGTGCGGGTGGCGGCGGGCTTTGCGCTGAGCGTGGCGCTGTTGCTGGCATCGGCGGGCGGCGCCCAGGCGGCGCGTTCCGGGCGGGGACCTCACCTCGTCGCTCACCCCAGGCACCTGAAGCCGGGCCAGCAGTTCGAAGTCCGGGGCTACGGCTTCCCGCCCGGAGAAGAAGTCTTCATCGCCGAGTGCAGCGACCGCGGTTCCTTCGGCTTTCCGCTCGAATGCGGGGAAGAAGAAGGCGGCGTCGAAGCAACCGTGCGCGCGGACGGGACCTTCTCGGTTGCAATGCTCGCCGCGCCGTGTCCGGAAGGTGAATCCGAAGCGCGCAGACGCCCACGGCGGTGGTGCTACGTGGGTGTCCTCGGAGGAGAACCCGAAGACGAGTTCTTCCTCAAGCCGAGCACGGTCATCAGCGTGAGATAGGCCCGTCCTCCCGTCGCACGACGCGGCCCCCGCCGCGACGCGCCGTGCACCCCCGGCGCGGTGTCTGCGCCGGCCCGGTCCGCGAGTGCCCCCTAGGGCTCCAGCCGATGCGGGCCGCGATACAGGAAGGTGACCTCGCGGACGTTGTCCTGGGCCAGCATCTGCATCAACAGGCGCGTGAGACCAAAGCCGAGGCCGCCGTGGGGAGGGGCCCCGAAGCGGAAGAAGTTCAGGTAGTAGTCGATCGAGTCGAGCTCGACCTTCTTGTCGCGGGCCTGCTCGAGCAGCTTCTCGTAGCGGTGCTCGCGCTGGGCGCCGGTGGTCAGCTCGAGGCCCCGCCAGAGCAGGTCGAAGCTCCGCGTCAGGGATTGATCCTCGGGGTGGCGCATGTGGTAGAAGGGCCGCACCGTGGTGGGGTAGTCGGTGACGAACACGAACTCGTGCCCGTCGCGCTCGAGGATCAGCTGCGACAGCGCCCGCTCGCTCGCGGGGTCCAGGTCGTGACCCTCCCCGGGGGGCTCGTGGCCGCCCTCGCGCAGCAGCTGCTTGGCCTGCTCGAGGGTGATCCGCGGGAAGGGCACCGTCGGGGCGCTCAGCTCCGATCCGAAGGTCTCGCGGATCTGCTCGCCGTGGACCTCGATCGTGTGTGCCATCACGTGGGCCAGCCAGCGCTCCTCGACGGCCATCACGTCCTCGTGGGAGTCGATCCACGAGATCTCCATGTCCACGCTCGTGAACTCGGTGTCGTGGCGCGAGGTGAACGACGGGTTGGCGCGGAACACGGGCCCGATCTCGAACACCTTGCCGAAGCCGGCTGCCATGGCCATCTGCTTGTAGAACTGGGGTGACTGGGCGAGGTAGGCGTTCTGGTCGAAGTAGTCGACCTTGAACAGCTCGGCGCCGGACTCGCTGGCCGACCCCATCAGCTTGGGGGAGTGCAACTCGACGAACCCGTGCTCGCGCCAGAACGAGCGCATCGCGTGCTCGACGGTCGTCTGGACCGCGAAGATCAGCCGCCGGTCGGGACGGCGCAGGTCCACGTAGCGCCAGTCCATGCGCTTGTCCAGACCCGACTCCGCGGTGACCGGGACCTCCGGTTCGGCCGCCGACTCGACGTGCAGCTCCGCCAGGCGCACCTCCAGGCCGCCCAGTTTGACCCGCTCGTCCGCCACCACCTCCCCGGTGAGGGTGATCGCCGACTCCACGGTGAGGCCCGAGATCAGGGTGTTGAGCTCCGTGGGCGGGTCCTCGTGGGGCAGCACCGACCTGGGCCAGGCCGGTTTCGTCGCGCACGATCACGAACTGGACCCGCTTCTGGTCGCGGACGGTCTGAACCCAGCCGCGGAGTTCCACCTGTTCGCCCACCTTGCCGGGGAGCTTTGAGATCAGCGTTCGCTGCACGTCGGCGCGGACCCTACCCGAGCGTCCCGCTCAGGCGTCCTCGGCGGCCAGCTCGACGCGCACCGAGAACTCCTCGCCCGCGACGGCATCCAGCTGCTCGATCGTGCCCGCCGCGATCAGGTCCGCGCGTCCGAGCTCGAGCGCCGGGAGCCGGGACTCCGGAACGGTCACCTCGACACGTGCCACCGGCGCGCGCATCGGGCGGCGGGCCTCGGACTTGGCCTTGCGGACCTCGCGCAGCACATCGGCGGCGAGCTCCAGGGCCGTGTCCTCGCGGACGGCCTCCTCGCGTCCCCCGCCGACGGCACGGGCGTCGCTCAGCAGCTGCTCGCAGGTGGGCCAGGAGGCGCGGTGGATCGAGCCCTCCTGCCACCACGACCACACCTCCTCGGCCACGAACGGCAGGAACGGGGCGAACAGGCGCTGGAAGGTGGACAACGAAAGCCGCAGCGCCAGGCTGACGGGCCCGCTGACAGCGGGATCGGGGTCGTAGCGACGGCCCTTGACCAGCTCCAGGTAGTAGTCGCAGTACCACCAGAAATAGGTCTCGGTGCGCTCCAGCGCGCGGGCGTAGTCGTAGTCCTCAAAGCTCGCCGTGGCCTGCTCGACGACGTTCGCCAGCCGCGCGATCATGGCCCGGTCGAGCGGGCTCGCGAGCTCCTCGCCGGCGGGCGGCAGCTCGGCGAGCGCGAACTTCGAAGCGTTCAACAGCTTCACCGCCAGCTTGCGACCGACCTTCATCTGCTGGGCCTCGAAGGCGGTGTCCGCGCCGGGGCGTCCGCTGACGGCCCAGTAGCGCACCGCGTCGGCCCCGTGCTCCTCGAGCAGGTGCATCGGGGTGACCACGTTGCCCTTGGACTTCGACATCTTCTTGCGGTCCGGATCGAGCACCCACCCGGAGATCGCCGCGTTGCTCCAGGGCAGCGCCTGCTCGTCGAGCTCACTGCGCAAGACCGTGCTGAACAGCCAGGTCCTGATGATGTCGTGGGCCTGGGGACGGACGTCGAAGGGGAACACCTTCTCCCACAGCTCGTCGTCCACCCCGGCCTGGCCGGCGATCTGCGGCGTCAGCGAGGAGGTCGCCCAGGTGTCCATCACGTCGGGGTCCCCGATGAAGCCACCGGGCTTGCCGCGCTGGCCGGCCTCGTAGCCGGCGGGCACCTCGGTGGAGGGGTCCACGGGCAGCTGGTGATCGTCGGGCAGCAGGCGGCGCTCGTGGCACACGGTCCCGTGCTGGTCGATCTCATACCAGACCGGGAACGGCACCCCGAAGAAGCGCTGGCGGCTGACACACCAATCGCCATTCAGCCCGTTCACCCAGTCCTCGAAGCGGGCTCTCATATAGGGCGGATGCCAGTGCAGCTCGCGCCCGCGCTCGATCAGCTCCTCGCGGTGATCGAGCGTGCGGATGAACCACTGGCGGCTGGTGATGATCTCGACCGGACGCTCGCCCTTCTCGAAGAACTTCACCGCCCGTGTCACCGGCTGGGGTTCGCCGACGAGGTCGCCGTCCTGCTCCAGCAGCTCGACGATCCGTTTGCGAGCCTGGTTTACGGTCAGCCCGGCCAGCTCGGAGTAGGCCTCGCCCGCCGCCGCCGGATCCTCGGACTCCCAGCCCTCCTCACCCCAGGGCACCTGCGTGAGACGGCCGTCGGCGCCGAGCACGGAGCGCACGGGCAGCCCCAGCTCGCGCCACCAGGTCACGTCGGTGAGGTCGCCGAAGGTGCACACCATCACCAGCCCGGTGCCCTTGTCCTTCTCGACCTGGGGATGTGTCCTGACGGGCACGCGGGTCCCGAACAGCGGCGTCAGCGCCTCCCTGCCGACGAGGTCGCGGTGACGCTCGTCGTCGGGGTGGGCCAGCAATGCCACGCAGGCGGGGATCAGCTCCGGGCGGGTGGTCTCGATCAGGGCCTCCCCGCCCCCGTCGGCGGTGAAAGCGCACCTTGTGCATCGCTCCCTGACGGTCGCGGTCCTCGAGCTCGGCCTGGGCGACCGCGGTCTGGAAGTCGACGTCCCACAGGGTCGGGGCCTCGAGCTGGTAGGCCTCGCCCCGTCTGAGCAGCCCCAGGAAGGAGCGCTGGGAGATGCGCTGGGCGAGGCTGCCGATCGTCGTGTAGGTCATCGTCCAGTCGACCGACAGACCGAGCGAACGCCACATGAGCTCGAAGGCGCTCTCGTCCTCCTCGGTCAGGCGCAGGCACAGCTCCACGAAGTTGGGCCGGGACACCGCCACCCGGTCGCGCTCGGACGGCTCGGCCGGGGGCTCGAAGGCGGGGTCGTAGGCGACCGACGGGTCACAGCGGACGCCGTAGTGGTTCTGCACGCGGCGCTCGGTCGGAAGCCCGTTGTCGTCCCAGCCCATCGGGTAGAAGACCTCGCGGCCGCGCATCCGCATGAAGCGGGCCATCGCGTCGGTGTGGGTGTAGGAGAAGACGTGACCGACGTGCAGCGATCCGCTGACCGTGGGCGGCGGGGTGTCGACCGAGTAGATCTCGTCCTTGGCGGCCGCGCGGTCGAAGCGGTAGGTGCCGGACTCATCCCAGGAGGCGCTCCACTTCGCCTCGAGCCCCTCCAAGGTGGGCTTCTCGGGGACGCGCGAGGATCCGTCGGCCGATGAATTGGCGCCCGCATCGGCCCGCTCGACGGGCGGAACGGCGGCAGGTGACCGTGGGGGCTCCAAGCCTGCGATCGTATCGGGCAACGCCGGCCGTGGAGGCGTTCGCGGGCCGGTCTCGAAAACAACCGTGTGAGCTCTCCGTTCCGTGGCTTTCTGCGCTTCTTCCAGCGACCGCTCCTCGAGGTCCACCCGCCACCGCCGGGCCACGCTGCCGGCGGTCCGCTGCAGGGCGCTCGGTCCGCGGCACGTGAGACCCTCGAGACGCCGATGAGCAGCGAGGGCGGCTACGTGAGCGAATACCTGGCTCGGCTGGCCGACGGCGAGCCACCGCTGCGCGCCCGCCCGGAAAGCACGTCCCCCCCGCCGGCCCCCGCGCCGGCGCCCGCCAATCCGGCCCCGGTCGCCCCCGCGCCGGCCGCCCCGGCCGCGCGCGCAGCCGCTCCGGCTCCTGCCGTGCTCCCGCCGGACCCGGTGGCCCCGCGGGCGTCGCGGGCCGTGCCGCCCCGCGCCGTCCCCGGCAACGGCGCGAACGGGACGGCCTCCCGCGCGCGCCCACGTGAGACCTCAGCGCCGCCGCCGGCCGCGCCCGCCGCACCACCGGCAGCGCGTCCGTCCCCCGCGAGCCCCCACGCCCGCAACCGCCAAGCCGTCGAACGCACCCTCGCGCGAGCCGGTTTCAGCGAAGGCTTCATTCGCGAGCTGACCGACACCGCGCTGGCGCATACGCTCGCGCTCGCCCCGCGCATCGGCCTCGTCCCGGCGGTGCGGGCCGCGCTCGCACAGCGGATCCCGCCCGCGAAGCCGCTGCCCGCGACCGGCTGCTCGATCGTGGTGGTCGGAGCCGGTGGCTCGGGCAAGACGACCTGCTGTGCGGCCCTCCTCGGCGCATACCGCGCCCACAGCACGCTGCCGGCGCGTTTCGCCACCCTCCTGCGGCCCGAGCTGCAGACCGAGCTGCAGCTGATGATGAGCCCGCAGATGCTCGAGCCACAGCCGGCCGACTCGCCTCGGGCGCGGCGCGAGCTGCGCTCCGCGGGCAGCGACGGCGTGGTCGTAATCGACACCCCGCGACTTTCACCATCGGAGCCCGGCGGGATCCGTGAGCTCGGCCGTCTGCTGGGCGAGCTCGAGCCCGACCGCATCGTGGTGGCGCTGCCAGTCACGCTCGGCGCGGTGGCGGCCGAACAGCTGCTCGCCGCCCTGGAGCCGATCGGGCCGGCCGCACTGGCGCTCACGCACGCGGACGAGACCGACCAGCTGGGCGTCGGTATCGAGCTCGCGTGTCGCTTCGGCCTGGCGCCGGAGCTGATGGTCGAGCACGCCCCCGCCGGCGGTTGGCGCCTGTCGCGGCTCGATCCGGCCGAGCTGGCCGCCCGCGTACTGCGCTAACGACGCGCTTCGCGCCGTCGGTGACGCTGCTGAGCGCACCGGCGGAACTCGACAATGGCTCCAACAGAGGCGTTCTCGGCACCCGTCTGTACTTCGGCGGCGATTGGGTCATAATCAGCCGCGTGCTGATCCTTACGCGACGACCGGGGGAGCGCGTCGTGATCGGCGAAGACATCTTCGTGTCCGTGATGAGCGTCAGCGGACACAGCGTGAGGCTCGGCATCGAAGCCCCGGGTGGGGTTCCGATCTACCGCGAGGAGATCTGGCAGGCGGTCCGCGACGAGAACCGCGCCGAGGCCGCCGGCGACGCGATCGCATCCCAGCCCGCCGGCGAGGGCGAGCCGGAGGAGGAGTAGGCGCACCGCGCCTGCCGCGGGTGCACACGCGCCCGGGGCCGCGCTTGCGCAACGGGTCGAGGGGTCCTGAACCGCCTCACGGCGCGCGGTTCGGGCTTGCTTGTGGAGGTTAAGCTGCTGTAAACTTGGCTGGCCGGACAGTCCGGCATGCGGACAGACGCCTCGTAGGCGAGACGGATGGGGCTCCGCAAGGATGAGATGCGCAGTTGGGCCCGATCGCCCCAGGGGGATCGCCTTCGGCCATCCAGAGAGAGGGGAGATGTCTTTCAGAATGCGATCCATGCGATTTGTTCCGACGGTCCGGCTGCTGTTCGCGCTGGCGCTCGCGGCGGCTCTGGCTGCTGCCTTCGCGACCGGTGCATCGGCCAAGAAGGCGGCTGAAGTCGAGGTCGTCACCCAGGGTTCGTTCCCTAGCGAAATTCCCAGCAACGTCCATTACTTCCACAAGATCCAGGAAGCCGTGGAAGCCACCAAAAAGGGTGCCTGGGTGCTGATCGAACCGGGCGTCTACAACGAAGAAGTCAAGGTCAAGGGCAAGGCCCACGACGGCATCCATATCCGCGGGATGAACCGCAACACGGTGATCCTCGATGGAACCGGCCTGGAGAACCCGAAAGGGAGCAACGGGATCGAGATCGGCGAGACCCACGGCAACAAGGCCGAACTCGTCGACGACGTGTGGGTCGAAAACCTCACGGTCCGCAACTTCGAACAGGAACCCAACGGTTCCGGCGGAAACGAGATCTGGTGGAGCGGCGGCAACGAGACGGCCAAGGTCGGCGCCAACGGCTGGTGGGGTCGCTACCTGACCGCCTACAGCACCGGGCTGTATGGCAGCTACGGGATCTTCACCAACAACGAGGTCGAAGGCGAATGGGAAAACATCTACGCCTCAGGCTTCAACGACTCCGGGATGTACCTGGGGGCGTGCCAGGAATGCCAGGCGCGGATCGTCAAAGCGGACATGGAAAACAACCAGCTCGGCTACTCGGGCTCGAACTCCGGCGGCAGCCTCAAGATCGAACAGCTCGATCTTCCGCCACAACTCCTCCGGCGTGGCACCGAACGCGGAAAACCCCGGAGACGCGCCGCCGCCGCAGGATGGCGAATGCGGCCGCCAGAACAACAAGGAGAAGAAACCGAGCGCCAAGGAAGGTCCGGCCGGATATGAAAAGGATCTGCCGGAAATCAAAACGACGCAGATCAAGCACTGCACGATCATCCGCCACAACCTGATCACCGAAAACAACAACAACAAAACCCCCGCGACGGGCTCCGCCGAAGGCGCGCCGTTCGGGGCCGGGATCGAGCTTCCCGGCGACTACGCCGACGCGATCGAAGAAAACGAAATCACCAACAACGGCACCGACGGCATCCTCGCGTTCGAGTACCCGAACCCGTTCCCGCCGGTGGCAAAAGTGACGATCTACTTCCAGAACTCCGGGAACAAGGTCGCCAACAACACGCTCTCCGGCAACGGCACCCTGGGGCTCGAACCGACATTCGAAGGCGACATCGGCTTCGAGGGTGGCTACGCCGGCTTCGGAGGCAAAAAAGAATCGGTGAACAACTGCTTCAGCGGTAACACGGTCGCCGGTAAAACGATCCCGGCCAACCTCGAAGGGACCTGGGGCTGCCAGAACAACACGACCCCCAACCCCGGAGGCAGCCTGGAATGGATCGGGTACCTGCTGGCGCTGCAGGAATACTCACAGAACAGGACCCGCGAACCGCAGAAAGCACCGGCGGCGCAGGAAACGATGCCGAACGCGTGCCGCGAAGTCCCGATCAATCCCGTGTGTCCATAGGCTCCTAGCCTCTGGCAAACGACACGACCCAACGCCGCCGCCCCTTCGGGGGCGGCGGTTTTTTTTCGCCCGGTGAGCTCGCCCGCGAGGTTCGTTTCTGACGCGCCCAGGCTGCGAGTGCGACTGGCCTCTCAGCTGCCCAGCTGGGCCCCCTCGGCACGTCCGAGCGCCAGCCGACTGAAGCGCTCCCCGCGCTCCTCGAAGTCACGGTAGTGGTCGAAGCTGGGTGCAGCCGGGGAGAGCAGCACGACCGCGCCGGGGCTGGCCCGGCCACGGGCGACGGCGGCGGCCTGCTCCAGATCGATCGCCTCCACCGCCCGGCTCGGCGGTAGCCCGGCCGCCCGCGCCGCTTGCACCACGCGCCCGCCGGTGCTCGGCACGCCGATCACGGTCGCCCCGCGGCGGGCCAGGGCGAATCCGAGCCCAGCGTAGTCCTGGCCGCGGTCCTGGCCGCCGGCGATCAGCAGCAGCTCGCGGCCGGGGAAGCTCTCGAGCGCCGCGATCGTCGACTCGGGGGTGGTGGAGATGCTGTCGTTGACCCACACCACGCCGTCGCGTTCGCCCACCACCTGCAGGCGGTGGGCCAGCGGCTCGAAGCCGCTCAGCGCCTCCGGCAGCGACGGGCGGATCTCCAGCGCTTCGAGCGCGGCGAGGGCGCCGCAGAGGTTCAGCGCGTTGTGCTCGCCGGCGAGTGGCAGCTGCTCGGGTGCGAGCACCAGCTCGCCCGCCCGGCTCACTCCCGCGGGACCCGCGTCCCAGCCGCCGGGGTCCCCGTAGCGGTGCACCTCGGCGGTCGTGACGGCACCCGCGAACAGCGGCTCGCGCGTGTTCAGCACCGCGATCCGAACCTCGGGCAGCGACAGCAGGCGGAGCTTCTCGCGCCGGTAGGCCTCCTCGGATCCATGCCATTCGGTGTGCTCCCTGAAGAGGTTCGTCATCAGCACCGCCTCGGGTCCGGCTGCGAGGTCGGCGATCTGGTAGCTGGAGAGCTCGAGCACCGTCAGCCGGGCGGGCTCGGCGTCGAGCAGCTCCAGGGCCGGCACGCCGATGTTGCCCGCCAGCGCGCTCGACACGCCCGCCGCGGCGGCGAGGTGGGCGGCGAGGGCGGCCGTGGTGCTCTTGCCCTTGGTCCCGCTGACGGCCAGCACGCCCTGCGGCCCGTGCTCGGCCAGCCACAGGGCGGTGGCGGTGGTGACCGGGGTCCCGCGCCGTTCTCAGCGCCGCGAGCTGGGGTTTGTGGATCGACGCTCCCGGCGAGCGCACGACCACCTCACAAGCGGACAGCGCGTCCAGCGCCTGCTCGGGCCCGACCACCTGCACGGTGGAGTCCAGCCCGAGCTGGGAGCGGACCTGCTCCGGCGAGGGCGGGTCGTCGAACGCCGCCACCGCGATCTCGGCGGTGGGCAGCCGGGCCGCCACGGCGGAGGCGAACGAGCTGATCTCCCGGCCGGCGCCCCAGACGCCGAGGCGCCTGCCTTCAAGCTCCGAGAAGCGCACGCACGTCCGCCATCAGGGCCTCGGGCACCTCGTGGTCCTCGCTCAGTTCGAGCACGCGGGCCGGGTCTCCCTCCCGCGCTCCGTGGCGGGGAGCACCTCCTCGACGAGCCGTCGCAGCACCCGATGCCCGTTCCAGCGCTCATCCTCGGCCAGCAGCCGGATCGCGGCGAGGCTCTCCTGCTCCTCCCCCACGCACTCGAACGGCTTGTGGCCCCCGGCGGCGCACAGCAGCGCGAAGCCCTCGAACTGGTCCTCCTCCTCGAGCAGGTCGCGCCCGAAGATCTCGCGCAGCTGCTGCGGGGTGGTGAAGGGGGCGAGCGCCAGGAACACGAACCGGCACTTGGGACAGTCGCAGCACCACGACGCCCCGCGCAGGGCGGGGTCCAGGCGGAAGATCGTGTTGCAGCTCGTGAAGGCCCGGTGGTAGGTCGGCAGGCGGGCGAACGCGCGCGCAATCGCGAGCTCAGACGCCGGCCGCAGGACGGACACGGCCCGCACCGGCGCGCCCAGCTCCGCGACGGCGTCGTCGAGCAGCCGCTCGACCCGCAGGCTCTTGCTGAACTGGTGGTTGACCTCCACCCCGTCCCAGAGCAGGTTGCCCGCCGAGGCGGAGCGCTCGTTGGCCATCGCGACCGTGTCATAGCCGTTCAGCTGAGCGCACAGCAGAGCCGCGGCGGTCACGATCGCCGTCACCGGGACGTGACCGTTCAAAGCTCCGGACTCGTTCAGGCGGCCCAGCTGTGGATCGAGCGCGCGCCGCGCCATCAGCCACGGCAGCCCGGCCACGGCGACCGTGCGTGCGATCGGGGGAGCGTCTCCGATCGAGAAGAGAGCGGCCTCGAGCCCGGAGCGGCGCACGATCTCGATCGCCACCGCCGAGTCCTTGCCGCCCCCGACCGGCACCAGCACCCGCTCGGGCGCCGCGGTCGCGTCCGCTCGCGCCGGGGACGCCCCCTCGGGCCCCCGGCTCGCGCCCCCGAAGCTCGGTCGCGGCAGGCGGGCGAGACGGTTGGTGTAGGCGAACTCCCCCAGGCCCTCCGAGTAGAGCGCCTCCAGCAGCGCGGCGACCGCGGTCCCGGGCGGCGCGCCCTCGAACTCCACCCGCGGCGGGGCGGCCAGCTTGAAGTAGCTGACTCCCGCCACCCAGTGCAGGAGCGCCAGCAGCGGCTGCGCCCGAGACCGCTCTTCCGGACCGAGCGCGTGCGGGACGGGGAGCCGCAGCTGCTCGGTGAAGGACAGCTCCCCGTCGAGCCCGTAGCCCAGCGTGACGAGGCCGTCCTCGTGGAGCTCGCGATCGAGGAAGCGGAAGCTCTCGAACGCGCTGGGGTCGAACAGCAGCGGTGTCCGACTGGCATCGGCTGCCACGTCAAGAGCCTAGCTGCGGGCCCCGTGCCTAGCCGGGCAGAGGGGCGGCCGCCTCGGCCTCGCCGGCGGACAGCTCGGCGTGCTCGCGCGCGCGCCCGCGGGGGTACAGCAGGAACGTCAGCACGAAGCACGCCGCCATCACGCCGGCCATCACGTGAAAGACGGTGCCCGTCGCGTGTGCCGTCGCCAGGCGGATCGCGTGGTCGGCGGCGGAGTGACCGCTGACGGCGCCCCCGGAGCTGGTCGAACCGACCTGCGAGGCGATGTGTTCGGCACGCGCAGCGGGAACCCCGCGGGCGCGCAGCGCCTGGGCGATGTTGGTCTTGTCACGTTCGATCAGGATCGCCCCGAGCACCGCCAGGCCGAGGCTGGCGCCGAAGTTCCTGACCGTCTGGGTGATCCCGGTGACCTCGCTGTAGTTGGTGCTGGGAGCCCGGTTGACGGCGTCGGTGCTGGCGGGCCCGAGCATCAGCCCGACCCCGCCTCCCGCGATCAGGATCGACTATTTCTGGGCGCTCAGCGACAGGTCGGGCAGCTTGTTGGCGAGAGCCAGAAGCCCACGGTGGCCATCGCGCTGCCGAGCACCACGGCCGGGCGCGCGCCGCGGCGATCGAGGATCCGGCCCCCGATCTGAGCCAGTACGACGAAGCCGATGAAGAAATACAGCAGGTAGACGCCGGCTTCGGAGGCGTCCTTGGCGAGCGAGACCTGGGCGTACACGCTGGCGAAGAAGAAGTACGGCACGAACACGAACGACATCAGCAGCAGGGCCGACGTTGTCGACGGAGAAATTGCGGTCGCGGAAGATCCGCAGGCGCAGCAGGGGCCCTTCGCGCGCAGCTCCCAGAGCACGAAGGCGACCATCGTGATCGCCCCCACGACGAGGCATGCCCAGGTCGCTGCGCGAGCCCCAGCCCCACACGCTCGACTGCTGCAGGCCGAGCACGATCAGGCCCATCGCGCCACAGATCAGGACGGTGCCGCGGTAGTCGATCTTGCGCCGGGCGCTTCTCGTTGTCCGGTTTGGAGAGCCGGATCAGGACCAGGGCGATGATCGCGACGGGCATGTTGACCCAGAAGATGGCCCGCCAGGTCCACTGCGTGAGGTACCCGCCGGCGATCGGCCCGATCGCCGTCAACCCGCCGGTGATGCCGAAGAAGATCGCCATCGCGCGGCCCCGCTGATCACCGGGAAGGCCGCGATACGATCGCCACCGCCGCCGGGAACATCAGCGCCGCGCCGGCGCCCTGGACGATGCGGAAGAAGATCAGCCACGCTTCGGCGAGCGACCCCTTCGGCGTCAGCCCGCAGCAGGCGGAGGCGACCGCGAACACGAGCACGCCGATGACCACCATGCGCCGGCGCCCGAGCATGTCGCCCAGCCTCCCCCCGAAGGCGAACAGCGCGGACAGCGACAGCAGGTAGCCGTTGATACCCACTGCGCCCCGGCCCGCGAGATCCCCAGCTCGCGCTGGATCTTCGGGATCGCGATCGCGACGATCGTCTGGTCGATGAAGGTCATCGCGACGGCGAACACCATCGCCGCGAGGACCAGTTTCTTCGACGCCGCTTTCGCCCCCTGAGCGGACAACTCGCGGCTAGTCGTTGGCGGTCAGCAGCTCGAGCAGCTCGGCGAAGCGCGCCCGCGAGCGCTCGCGGCGGGTCGGCAGGTGTTCGCTCGGGACCCCGTCGGACGGCGGCGAGTAGGCCGGCCAGCATGTGGCGGGCGACCGACTGACGGTGGACCTCGTCGGGGCCGTCGTAGATGCGGGCGGCGCGCGCGAAGCGGTACATCTGCTCCAGCGGCAGGTCGGTGGAGTAGCCCAGCGAGCCGTGCACCTGCAGTGCCCGGTCGACCACGTCGTGCAGCACGCGGGCACCGAAGAACTTGATCATCGCCACCTCGGTGCGGGCGGCGCTGGCGCCCTCGGTGTCCATCACCCAGGCCGCGTGGAGGGTCATCAGGCGGGCGGCCTGCATCTCGGCGGCGCTGTCGGCGATCCAGTTCTGGACCGTCTGCTTTTCGGCCAGCAGCGAGCCGTGCGCGTAGCGGTAGGTGGCGCGCTCGCACATCATGTCGAAGGCCCGGCGGGCCACCCCGAGCCAGCGCATGCAGTGGTGGATGCGCCCCGGGACGAGCCGGTGCTGGGCGATGATGAAGCCCTCGCCCCGCCGCCGAGCAGCGCCTCGGCGGGGAGGCGGACGTCCTCGTAGATCACTTCCGAGTGGCCCCCGTAGGAGCCGAACGCCGTCCCACGGGTGCTCCATCGTGGGCACGTCGCGCACGATGTCGACCCCCGGCGTGTCGACCGGGACGATGAACATCGAGGCGCGCTGGCGAGGGGCGGGCCTCGGGGTCGGTGACCGCCATCACGATCAGGAAATCCGCGATCGACGCCGTTGGAGGTGAACCACTTGCGCCCGTCGATCACCCAGCTCGTCGCCGTCGGCACGGCGCCCGGTGCGCAGCTGGGTGGGATCCGAGCCCGGGGTGTCCGGCTCGGTCATCGCTGAAGGCGCTGCGCAGATCGCCGGCCAGCAGCGGGTGCATCCAGCGCTCCTTCTGCTCCTCGCTGTCCGGCGAGGGCCAGGATCTCCGAGTTGCCCGAGTCCGGGGCCGCGTTGCCGAACGCCAGCGGCGCGATCGGCGAGGTGCCGAGGATCTCGTGCATGAGGCCCAGGGCACCTGGCCCAGGCCCTGTCCGCCCAGCTCCGGCGGCAGGTGGGCGGCCCACAGGCCGCGCTCCTTGACCTCGCGCCTGCAGCGGCTCGAGCGCGCGCGCCAACCCATCCATCCCGAGCTCCGGCCAGATCGCCTCGAGCGGCCAGATCTCCTGACGGACGAACGAGTTCATCCAGTCCAGCTGCTCCTGGAACTCGGGGTCTGTGCGGAAGTCCCAGGCCATCGCGAGAGCAAGCTTAGTGCTAAGAAGCGAGAGCGGTAGCTACCCCACAACAGAAAGGCCAGGGCAACCGATGAGCACCAACGAGGAGCTTGTGCGAGGGGTGGATTTCCTGCCCGTACCCACCCGCGACATCGAGCGGGCGGTGGAGTTCTACGGCAACACGCTGGGCCTGCGGCGCTCCGTTTACATGCCAGAGCGCAACTTCGCCGAGTTCGAGACGGGCAACCTGACACTGAGCATCATCCACGCCGAGAAAATGGGCCTCGAGCACCACGTCTCGGGCAACGCGATCGCGCTGCACGTCGACGACGTCGAAGCGACCCGCAAGAAGCTCGAAGCTCAGGGCGTGAGCCTTCAACGGCGACACGCTCGACACGAGCGTGTGCCACATGGCCTTCTTCAGCGACCCCGACGGCAACGCGCTGATGCTCCACCACCGCTACGCCCCGCGGGTCACCGAGGACTAGGACGGGACGCTGCAGCTGACCCTCGCTACCCGGGCGCGCGCGAGCTGCTCGCGATACACGAGCGCGAGCTGCCCCAGAGCGACGACCTGTGCGGCGCCTTCTGCGGCGCGCTGGCGCTCGCGGCAGCCGGGATCGATGCCCGGGACGGGGAGCCGCTGGACCAGGACGCCGTGGCGCTCGCGGCCGGGAGCGTCGTCTGCGAGCGCCCACGGCGTCGCTCCCCCGCGGTGAAACGGGCCGCCGCGACTATCGCCTGGAGATCCCCGTGATCGACGACTCCGACGTCTCGGGCACGACCGCCGCCGGCGTGCGTCGCAGGCGATCGAGTCGGCTCTCCGACGGGCGCCTGGCCGCGACTCCCGCTCTCCGGGCCCTGGAGCGCGGACGTCGCTCGACGGCCTGTTCGGGCTGCTGGCCGGGCTACGAGCGGCCCGTCAGCCTGATCGCGAACCTCGCCACCGCATCACCTGTGGGGCTCGCGCCCGAGCGTCAGCCAGCTCCTCCCTACCTCCTCGACGGCGAGCAGACGGGCCCGCGCCCGATTGGAAGGTCGGGCACTTCGCCTGCGTCGTGGGCCGTGTCGAGGGTCCCGCGCGGCAGCCTGTATGTGCTCGCCGACACCTACCCCGCGCTCGGGCGACAGGGGCGTGCATCTGCAGCCGCGCGAGCTGCTGGCCGCGGCGATCGAGCGGCGCGACATGCCCGCCGGGCGGCTGCATCGTCGTCGTCGTCTCGGCGAGGACGCCGAGCGCATCCGCGCGGGCCGCCGCCGGACTCGGCCTGCGCGAGGCGATCTGGGACAACGGCACGGTGGTCGGGGACGTGAGCGAGGCCGAGCTCGTCGCGCTCGTCTGCTGCGATCTCGGGGCGATCGTCCGCGGACGCTCGGTCTTTCTGCCGACGAGCTCGCCGCCAACCTCGCCGGCGGCGTCGGCTGGGTGCCCGCCAACCACGCGCTGACGCCACTCGGCCCGCTCGCGGAACCCAACCCGTTCGGCTCCACGGGCGACCTGCGCCTGATCCCCGACCCGGCCACGAGGGTGCGCCTGGACGCGGGAGTCGCGATCCCTTCGAGTTCCTGCTCTGCGACATCGTCGAGACCGACGGCCGCCCGTGGGAGTGCTGTCCGCGGCACTTTCTGCGCGAGGCGCTGACGCGCTCGAGCAGCAGCTCGGCGCCCGGCTGCTGGCGAGCTTCGAGCACGAGTTCCAGCTGCTGGCCGAGCGCCGGGCGCGGCGCTGCCCTTCTCGCTGGAGGCGCATGCGCCGCGCCGAGCCGTTCGCCGCGCGGGTGATGGCGGCGCTCTGTCGGAGGCCGGCGTGGAGCCCGAGCGCTTCTTCGCCGAGTTCGCGGCCAACCAGTTCGAGATCCCCGTGGCGGCGCCGAGGGCCTGGCGGGAGCCGACCGCAGCGTCGTGATGCAGGAGGTGGTGCGCGAGATCGCCCGCCGGCATGGCACTGCGCGCGAGCTTCCTGCCGCTGCTCGACCCGACGGACGCCGGCAACGGCGTCCACGTCCACCTGAACCTGCTCGACGAGCGAGGGTGACTCGCTGCTGTATGACGCCTCCGCGCCCGGCCGGCCTCAGCGACGTGGGCGGCGCGTTCGCCGCCGGGATCCTTCGGCACGCGGGCGCGCTCAGCGCGCTGACCGCGCCGAGCCCCGTCTCCGACGCAGCGGCTGCGCCCCATCGCTGGAGCGCCGGGGCGGTGTGCCTCGGGCCGCAGAACCGCGAAGCGCTGCTGCGGATCCCGCCGCTGGTGACGCTCGGCGGCGGCGAGCCGGCGGCGCAGTTGCGCCTGGAGTACCGCGGCGCGGACGCCACCGCCAACCCCTACCTGGCGCTCGGGGCGATCCTGATGGCGGGGCTCGCCGGCGTGCGCGAGGAGCTCCGGCGCCGCCGCTGCTCGAGCGTCGACCCCGCGAGCTCGAGGGCGAGCAGGCCGAGCGCTTCGGCGTCGGCGCGCTGCCCGCCTCGCTCGGAGGAGGCGCTGGAGGCGCTCGAGTCCGACGAGCTCGCCGCGGAGCTGGTTCCCGCCGCTGCTCTACGACGCCTACCTGAGCCTCAAGCGGGCGCGAGCTCGCGGCCGTCGCGGAGCTGCGAGCCTGGCCGAGCGCTGCAGGCGCTATGGCAACATCTACTGAGCCGGCGGGCGCAGCGGCTGCTGGGCGGCTGCTCGAGGGATCGACGCGGGAGCTCCCCGGGCGGTCGACCTGCGCCAGCGCCTGCACGCAACCCCGAGCTGGCACACGCCGAGCAGCGCACCGCTGCGCCGTCGCCGAGCGGCTCCCGGTGCGCGTGCCGCAGCGTCGCCGGGCACCGGCGCGCCTGCCCTGATCGGCTCGAGGCGGCACGCTGGCACCGGTGGCGGTCCGGGCCGAGCTCGACGGCCTGCCGATCCGAGGAGCAGCACCGGCAGCGCCGTTCAGCGCCGACGGCCGGCACGATGCACGCCTGCGGGCATGACGTCCACATGGCCGCGCTGGTCGCCCTTGCCCGCGCCGCCCACCCGCTCGCCGACGCGCTGCCGGCGCCGCTGCTGGCGCTCTTTCAGCCCAGCGAGGAGGCCTACCCCTCCGGCGCCGAGGAGCTCGGCGCGAGGAGCTCGCCAGAGATCGCGCCCGCGGCGGTCGTCGCCGCACACGTCCACCCGGAGCTGCGCCTGGGGAACGGTGGGCTGGACCCAGGGCGTCGTCAACGCCTCCTGCGACGCCGTCGAGATCGTGATCCACGGCGAGCCCGCCGCACAGCTCCTACCCGCATCTGGGCCGCGACCCGATCCTCGCCCTCTCCGAGGTGGTCGTCTCGCTGCACGCGCAGGTGGGCCGGCGGATCGACCCGCTCGGCGCCGGCCGTCCTGACGGTCGGGGTCGATCGAGGGCGGCGAGCGCCGAGAACGTGATCCCTCGCCGAGGCGCGCGCGCCGCGCCGCCCACGGCCCACAGCCGAGAGCACCGGCAGACGCTTGCGCGACCTGGTCCGCGAGGTCGCGCGGGCGTGGCAGGCGCCCACGGCTGCACGCGCCACCGTCGAGATCACCCCCGGCGAGCCCCAGCTCGAGAACGACGCCGCGATCGTGCCTCGGCGCGCGCGAGCTGATCGCAACCGCCGGCCTGTCGCCGGCGCAGCGGTGGCGCTCGTGCGGCTCGGATGACTTCGCCTTCTTCGGTGCTCTGGCCCCGATCGCGATGGCCTTCGTCGGGCCTCGACGGCGCCGACGGGTTTCACGGCGCGTCCGCTGCACCACCCGGAGCTGCTCGTCCCCGACGCCGCCGTCGGCGCGGTCGCGCGGACGCAGGCCGTGCTGTATCTCGCCGCTGCGCTGGCGGCGGGCGCCTGAGCGCGACGGGCTCCCTTGACGGGACGCGCGGTCGGACCGGACTCGATCTCGGAGGCGCAGAAGTCCAAGCGGGTGCGCTATGTCGCAGCTCAGGCGTGCCCTGTTTGCTCGTCGGCCACCGCGCCCGCGCGGAGAATGATGTTTAGAGCAGCCGGGACTGCGGGTAGGCAGCCATCAGCGCCTAGCGCCGGGCGGGGGAACCGACAGGGGTGGGCGATAAATCAGAGCAGCTGGGGACGGCTGAAGAAAGGGGAAGCATCGATGAAGGCTCGGAACGTCCTGCGACCACGCGCAGCCTGGAGGCGGCGCGGAGGCCTTTGCCTCCTCGTGGCCGCCGCGGTACTGATCTTGGTCCTCCCTTCGGCAGCATCGGCCGCCAAAGTCAAAAAAATCGAAATCACCACCGAAGAAAAGGAAGAATTCTCGCTCTTCAAAGACTGCCCGCTGACCGAAGCAGCGGCCTGCGTGTGGGACCTCACCAGCGGTGGTGAATTCGTCATCGGCAGCAAGACGGTTCCGATCACCAAGCCGATCCTGCTGCAGGGCGGTCTCGCGGGCCAGTACATGTTTCTGCCCGTGCCCCTGATCGCCGCCGTCCCGCCGGCCGAAACGATGCAGAAAGTTCCCGAGACAGACCCCGGCGGTCTCACCGGCATCGAAGGCCTCGGTGGCGAAGTCACGGCCACGGCGGAACCCGCCGGACCCGTGAGCTCGGTGCTGGTCGACTCCTGGGGCCTGGCAACGCAGGGCGAACCGGCCGTGACGCTGCCCCTGAAGGTCCATCTGAGCAATGAACTGCTCGGGGAAAACTGCTACATCGGCTCCGAAGCGGAACCGATCCTGCTGCACCTCACCGCCGGAACGACCGACCCGCCGGAAGGGGTGGAACCGATCAGCGGATCGCGCGAACGCCCGGGCGAAACCAACGCCGGGGTCGCATACGTGAAGAAGGTCGTGCTGGTGGACAACACCTTCTCGGTGCCCGGCGTTCACGGTTGCGGAAACGCCCTCGACGAAGCCATACTCGATCAGCTGATCGACACCGACATCGGCCTGCCCTCAGCAGCCGGCAAGAACGTCGTGAAGATGGAAGGCGAAACGAAACTGGCCAAGGCCAGCAAGGTCGACGAATACCTCTTCCCGCCACCAACCGCGAAGGAAATAAAGCAGAAAGAAAAAGAACGGAAGCAGAAAGAAAAAGAACAGAAGAAGAAAGAAAAAGAAGAAGCGAAAGGCAAAGGCTGAGCTTCCGCTCCGCCTGAGCTTCGGCTCCGCCCCGGTGCCGTTGCCCCCGACGGCCCGGGGCGCGGAGCGGTTTCGTTCTCCTGCGGCGCGGGACCCCTTCCCCTCGGAAGGGCGCCGCGCCGCAGGAGAGGATCAGCCCCTGGTCAGCCCCACCAGCTGATCGCGCAGGACCCGATGGCGCTGCTGATCTGCCATCAAGGGCGACGCTCAAGGCTTTCGAGTATTTCCTCCTTGGTCTCGAAGCCGTCCTGACGAAGGACGAGGCCGTCACGGATCACGAACAGGTAAGCCCAGCGGTGCTCGACCCAGATCGAGCTTCGCAGCCCTCTAAGGCGCAGCGTCGACTCGAGGATGACGCGATCCGGTGGAAGCTCGATCAAGTCTTCCTCGCGCCACTCCCACTCCGACCAGTTCCGCGCCCACCCGTAGCCGTAACTTCGGAGCTCCTCGCGTCCTTTGACGTGTGCGGCGCCCGGCAGCGCAGCTGGCCTCGGTCATCTCGAACTCCGGGTGGGCGAGCGCGACCTGATCCTCCTGGCGGCCGAGGTTCGTCGCTTCGATCCAGGCACGCACCAGCTCGATGTTGCCTTCGGACATCTCCCGGCAGTCAATCAGGCCAGGCCATCGATCTCTCAACACGAGCTAGGATCGCCTCGCATGCCCAGCCGCCTGTACTTCACCGACTCCGACGAGGCAAACGAGCTGATCGCAAAGGACCCGATGGCCCTGCTGATCGGGTTCGCTCTCGACCAGCAGGTGACCGTCGAAAAGGCCTTCTCGGGACCACTGGCGATCAAAGAGCGGGTCGGCACCCTGGACCCGGCGAAGCTCGCCGCGACCGACCTCGATCCCGTCTTCCGCGAGAAACCCGCGATCCACCGCTTCCCGGGCAAAATGGCCGAGCGGGTCCACGACCTCGCCGTGACGGTCCGGGACGACTACGACGGGGACGCCGCGCGGGTTTGGAAGGACGCCAAGAACGCCGAGGAGCTGCGGGCGAACATCGAAGGCCTCCCGGGGTTCGGCGAGATGAAGGTCAAGGCGCTCGGCTCGGTGCTGGCCAAGCGCTACAAACTCGCCAAGGCCAAGGGCCTGGTGCCGCCCCACCCCACCCTCGGGGACGTCGACTCACGCCAGGCGCTGAGCGACTACCAGGCCGCCAAGAAGGCGCACAAGGCGGAGTGGTCGAAGATGAAGGGGTAGTCAGCTCCGCGGGTCTCGGCTACTGCTCGTGGGGGCGGTAGAAGGTCAGCCCTACGCGCACAGATGCAGGGGCCTGGGACCGCTTGGAGACCAAGACGGTCCACTTGCCCGCTTTCTGTGCGGGCAGCAGCGGGTAGTGCCCGACGCATGTGAGGCGCGGGCCATGGGCGCTGCACGCGCTCTCGCTGTTGACCGTTGAGGATCCGCTCGTCGCGTCGGGCCGATATTCGCCGGCGGTGAGGACCGCGCCGTACCACGTCCGCAGCGCGATGGTCAGAGCTGCGCTTCGGGGCATGTCGGTGGATACGTCGAAGGCGTAGCGAGCCGGAGACGGCGCGACGATCGTGTACTGCGCGGTGGATCGTCCCTCGGTCAGACTGAGCGACGCGGTCTGGGGTGCCAAGCGCGCTGGGAGAGCTGCATGCCCGTGAGAGCTTTCATCACCCGGGCGCGTCCTCGGCTCGCTCGAGCCGCCACACGCGCATCCGGTGGCCATCACGGCGGCCGCGATTGTGGCCGTTCGAATTGGTGTCCATGTCAGGTGCCACATCGGCAGACGAGCGGCGCCCAGGTGATCGCAGCGAGCGTCAGCGCAGACGGCTGATCGCGAACCAATCCGCCGTGAGCGAGGGGTCCCCCTCGCACGTGGCGGATACGACCTCCAGGACCTCCAGACGCCCGATCGCCGCGAGTTCCTCCTCGGGCCTGGAGCCGTGTCCGTCCTCCGCCCATGTGGCCGTGATCCCGTGGCTGGCCTTGGAGAACGAGACCGCGTCCGAGCGGGCAGGGAGCCGCTCGAACAGCCGCTCGAGCGCGTCCGGCGGCGCGGAAAAGCCGGAGTGATGGGTGATCTTGAACTTCACTCCTCAAGCGTATCCGCGCGAGACGACACCCCTTCCCTCGCTACGGCCGCGCCACCGCTTGCGAGGGACGGCAGCATCGGCGAGGCATACTCCGCTGATCGCCGCCATCCGCATATACGGGTACCCGGTCTCGACGTGGACGAGGACTGCGCGAATGACGTGCGTCGAGAAGGGCATCGCGTACGAGCTCGTCCCGATCGACCGCGGCAGCGATGCGCACGGCGCGCTGCATCCGTTCCGGCGCATGCCGATCCTCGAAGTCGACGGGACGATCATCTTCGAGAGCCTCGCCGTGACCGGACACCTCGACGAGGCGTTCCCCGGACCGGCCCTGCAGCCGGCTGACCACGCCGGACGTGCGCGGATGCGTACATGGATGAGCGTGTGCGCCGATTACCTGTTCGGAGACGTCGTCCGCACGGTCCCACGCGGACGGCCGATCAGTCCTGAGGAGCGAACCACGGCGCGGACGGCGCTGGAGCTCGCCGAGGAGTTGATCGATGCCACCCCGTTCCTCGCGGGCGACACAGTCACCTTGGCCGACCTCTACCTGGCGCCACAGATCGCGAACTGTCTCGAGAAGGCGCCCGAACTCCTGGAGGGGCTGGACGGCCTGAACTCCTGGTCGCGGTTCATCTCCGCGCGCGACAGCTTCCGGCTGACCGCCTACCAGACGGGCTGACGCGGCCTCCCCGCCCCGGGGATACCAGCGGGCGCGGGGTGACTCGTGCCGCGGGAGCGCCGGCAGCCCTCGGTCGGGCTGGCTAGGCTGGGCTACCGATGAAGCACCTTCATGGGAACGCCGAGGCGACCGTCGGCGTCGAGATCGACGAGTGTCTGGCTTTCCTGGCCGCCCTCGAGGCCTATCCGAGCTGGTATCCGGACGTAGTGAGACAGGTGGAGGTTCTCGAGACCGGCAAGGGGGGTATTCCGCTGAAGGCGGAAACGAAGCTGCACCTCTCCTGGGGACCGGTCTCCAGGGACCTCGATCTGTTACTGGCGGTGCAGGTCCAGAGGCCCGGCCTGGTCCAGCTGTCCCACGTGTCCCGCGGAACCTCCAGCGGCGCTTCGTTCGACGCCACCTGGCGGCTCGAGGACGGCGATGGGACCCAGCTCGGGCTCGAGCTCGACGCGACGATGCCGGTGCCGGGGCTCGTCCCGCTCGGCGGCGTCGGCGACGCCTTCGCGGAAGGCTTCATGGAGGCCGCGGTCAGGGGACTCGAGTCCGGCTCCTGAGGCGCCGGGCTCACAGCTCGGGCCGAGTCATCCCTCCGACCAGCACCCCTGACCCGAGATGGGCACCGAGGACGGGGCCGACCTCGGTGCAGAACAGTGGCTCGGTGCCGAACAGTGCGCGGCCCTCGGCCACGAGCTGCTCCGCGTCGGCGGGCGCCTGGGCGTGCTGGACGATCCAGTCGGTGGCACCACGCGCGTGCAACTCACCCAGGTGATGGACCATCCGCTGGAGGGCCCTGCGATGGGTGCGCACACGGCCCACCGGAGCGATCTCCGTCCCGAAGGTCAGGATCGGCTTGATCTTCAAGGCCGTGCCGACCATCGCCTGGGCGGCGCCGATCCGCCCGCCGCGGCGCAGGTACTCGAGCGTGTCGAGGCAGAACCAGATGTCCAGAGTCTCGCGGGCACGACGCACCGCCTCGACCGTCGCCTGCAGGCTCGCGCCCCGCGCGGCGACGTCTGCTGCCAGGAGGACGAGGCAGCCCAGGCCGCCCGCACCGGTCTGACTGTCATAGACCTCGACCCGCCCCGCATGGCCCTCCTCGGCGAGCAGCTCGCACGCCTGCCGGGCGCTCGCGCAAGTGCCCGACAGGCCTTCGGCGATGTGGATGGCCAGGACATCCCGGCCGGCCGCAACTGGTGGTCTGTATACGGCCAGCAGGTCGCCCACCGAGGGCTGGGAGGTCGTGGGCAGCTGCGGCGATGCTTGAAGCCTGCGGTAGAAGGCGTCGAGGTCGGGATAGGCGCTCTCGGGCTCGAGCTGACCGTCCCAACCGACGTACAGGTCGACCTGACCGATGCCCTTGCTCTCGAGCAGCTCCTTGGGCAGGTAGGGCGTACTGTCGGTGACGATCGCTACGCGCGACGCTGACTCGGTCGCCGGCGCGGTGTCTCGGGGCTCGTCCATGGGGTCCTCGGCTCAGTCCTGATCTCTGCGGCGCACCAACGCCCCCAGCTCGCCGCCGATCGTAATCGACGGGCCCCCGATCAGGTGCCACGCTCGCGCGATCCCGATCAGGAAGCGGACGGAGATCAGGCTCGCTCGGGTCAGGGGACGCTCAGCAGGAAGTCCTGGCGCACCGTACGGCCGGCGGGGATCAGCACCGACTCGGTCCTGATCGGGTGGGTTCCGTTGACGGTGGCGTTCAGGAACGTTCCCCGGATCTTGTAGGAGCCGGCGGGCAGCGGGATTTCGACGAACTGCCGCGCGACCGAGGTCTGCGTCGCTACGACCGTGCCGCCCGCGTCGAGCACTTCCACCGTGCCGGCGCCGGGCGGCGGTTCGGGATGCCGCGGACATGTGCGGGCCGAGAAGAAACCCGGCAGCGGGCCGCCGGCGAGATAGAAGCCCGTTACGAGCTTCGTGGGGCCGACGGTGATCTTGGGCTCGTGGATTTCCGGCGCGGTAGGGGCCCGCCTGCTGCAGACGCGGTTGAGCCACACGGTGACGATCGAGGTGACGCCGCCAGCTGCCGGAGACTGGCGCGCGACCGTTTGGATGGACGCGTTGACGAGGGGGTTGCCCTTGGCGCGGATCCTGCAGCCTGCTCGTCCTGCGATCGCACGGGCGAGCTTGAAGGTGAGCCCTTCCAGCAGCGGGGCATGGCACCCGCCACCCGAGTCGGCGGCCGCGTTACCGAGAGCCCCGACCGAGCCCGCACACGCCATCACCGCGGCGGCGACGACGATCGCCGCGAGCCCCGGCCGAGCCGTGCTGGGCGTTCGTCTTCGCTCGCGCATGGGCCAAGGCTATGTGACGGCCCGGAGTCCGAGGCGCGATCCGCGCCCGGACTCCAAGCCGCCGGTGGGTCTCAGAACCTATTCAGCCGATACCGAAAGCGCCGGCTGGATGCCCGCTTCGGTTTCGTAGGGGCTGCCGGCCGCGCATGACCCTTCGATGGGAGCCGTCGGGCCGAAGGTGCCCAGCGGGGTCGAGCTGCCGCAGTACATTTCGTTGTAGGTGGTGTTGACGTACAGGTCGTTGGTCGGATCACTGCCGGGGGTCGGTGCGCCTTCCGCCGGTTCCTCGATCGCGACGTTCAGCGAGTCGTAGTAACACCCTGCAACGGTCGAGTTGCATGCCGTGACCCCGATCGGGGCCGGACCGTGGTCGGTGGTGTTGTAGGAGACGCTGATGATCTCTTTCTTACGGGTTTCGAGATGGAGTTTTTTGAACGTGATCGTGAACGCCATGCCGTGGTAGCAGGCGTTCGTTGTCGCGTCGAACCACGTCCCCGCTTCGTAGCCTTTGCCCACGCACGTACCGGTTGTGTCCCTCGTCGGCCGGTAGGGCATGCGGAAGGTCTTGGTCGTCGTCGCCAGCTTCGCGCCCACCGAGTTGTTGGGCCCGACTTCATAGATGTTCAGCGTGCACCGGCACTTTGGCCTTCTTCTGCGGCTTGGGCGTTTCACACGTGTTCGGATACACGCTCCCGAACTGGCAGGCCCAGGTGCTCATGCCCACCGTCACGGTCTGGTGCCGCTGACCCGTGGTGGCGAATTCGACCTGGCCCCCGAACTCCGCCATCGAGTAGGCCTCATTGCCGAACGACGCGAAATTGCCCGGCAATGGGCTCGGAATGTTGTTGTAGACCACTGATGCGTTCGCCGCTGACGTCGCGACGGCGAAGGCGCTCACCGCGGCGATGGCCACCAGCAGCAGACGCCGCGTTTGCTTGAAAACAGACATGGGCTTCTCCCGAGCAGTTGTGTATCGAAGGCCGCAACCGGCTGCCGCACGAGGCTACGAGGTTCAAACGCCAAGCTCACCCCCTGGAGCTACACGTGACACACAGCAGAGGCCGTCTCCGCTAAGCGACGTGCATGCTATTGGCCCCGGTACGCGCTGTCAACGACCTCTGCGCGAGACCGGCGTACTCCAGTCGGTCCCGGTGACCGGCGGACGCCCCTCCGCGAGCTCAGCCCTTGCGTGCGGGCTCGAGCAGGAGCTTGTGGACCACGGTGGTCGAGTGTCCTTCGGAGAGGCTGGTGGCCGTCAGCGTCGCGGTCACGTCCTTGCCCTCGCCGAGCAGGTGGCGCCCGGCGGAGGCGATGTGCACGCGGATCTTCACTTTCTGGCCGGCCCGCGCTTCGTATTTGGACTTGCCGAGCTGGCGGCATCCGCGGGCGCACAGCAGTGATGCCACTGCCTGTTTGCGGTGAACGCGGCGTTCGATGAAGGTGATTACGAGTGTTCCCTCGCAGCCGGCGCCGGCGGTCGCCGGGCAGCTCAGCGGAATCTGGGCGTTGCCGTGCCTGTCGACGCGGACCGCGCTGATCGCGATCACGACCGCGGGTGCGCCCACCGCCGGGCCCGCGGGCGGGTCGGCCGGTGGATCCGCCGGAGGGTCGGCGGGCGGGTCGGCCGGTGTCGGCGGAACCACCACCGCGGTCGCCGCCGATTCAGCCGCGCTACCCGAGCCGCCGGCGTTGCCGGCCGTCTCGGCGACACGGAGGGAGTGCCCGACGTCTTCGCCGGCGAGCACGTAGGTCTGGTTGGTCGCCCCGGCGATCGACACGCAGTTCGAGCCCGTCGAGTTGCAGCGCAGCCACTGGTAGGTGAACCCGGTGGGGGAGTTGGTCCATGTCCCGTGCTGCTCGGTCAGCGTTTCGCCCTGCTGGGCCGTCCCTTCGATGGAGGGCGGGTCGAGTCGACCGGCACCGGCGGAACCACCACCGCGGTCGCCGCCGATTCAGCCGCACTACCCGAACCGCCCGCGTTGCCCGCCGTCTCTGTCACACGCAGCTCGTGACCGACGTCTTCGGCCACCGGCGAATAGGTCTGGTTGGTCGCGCCCCCGATCGCGCTGCACGAGGAGCCCGAGGAATTGCAGCGCAGCCACTGATAGGTGTAGCCGGTGGGAGAGCTGCTCCATTCACCGTGGTGCTCGGTCAGCGCCTGACCCTGCTGGGCCGTCCCCGTGACCGTCGGCACCGTCGAGTCGACCGGCACCGGCGGAACCACCACCGCGGTCGCCGCCGATTCAGCCGCACTGCCCGAACCGCCCGCGTTGCTCGCCGTCTCTGTCACACGCAGCTCGTGACCGACGTCTTCGGCCACCGGCGAATAGGTCTGGTTGGTCGCGCCGCCGATCGCGCTGCACGAGGAGCCCGAGGAATTGCAGCGCAGCCACTGGTAGGTGTAGCCGGTGGGAGAGTCGCTCCATTCACCGTGGTGCTCGGTCAGCGCCTGACCCTGCTGGGCCGTCCCCGTGACCGTCGGCACCGTCGAGTCGACCGGCACCGGCGGAACCACCACCGCGGTCGCGCCGATTCAGCCGCACTGCCCGAACCGCCCGCGTTGCTCGCCGTCTTCTGTCACACGCAGCTCGTGACCGACGTCTTCGGCCACCGGCGAATAGGTCTGGTTGGTCGCGCCCCCGATCGCGACTGCACGAAGCCCGGAGGAATTGCAGCGCAGCCACTGGTAGGTGTAGCCGGTGGGAGAGTTGCTCCATTCACCGTGGTGCTCGGTCAATGCCTGACCCTGCTGGGCCGTCCCCGTGACCGTCGGCACCGTCGAGTCGACCGGCACCGGCGGAACCACCACCGCGGTCGCCGCCGATTCAGCCGCACTACCCGAACCGCCCGCGTTGCTCGCCGTCTCTGTCACACGCAGCTCGTGACCCGACGTCTTCGGCCACCGGCGAATAGGTCTGGTTGGTCGCGCCGCCGATCGCGCTGCACGAGGAGCCCGAGGAATTGCAGCGCAGCCACTGGTAGGCGTAGCCGGTGGGAGAGTCGCTCCATTCACCGTGGTGCTCGGTCAGCACCTGACCCTGCTGAGCCGTCCCCGTGACCGTCGGCACCGTCGAGTCGACCGGCACCGGCGGAACCACCACCGCGGTCGCCGCCGATTCAGCCGCACTACCCGAACCGCCCGCGTTGCTCGCCGTCTCTGTCACACGCAGGGTGTGACCCACGTCTTCGGCGGCGGGGGAGTACGTTTCGCCGGTCGCTCCGGAGATCGGTAGACAGCTTCCGCCGAGGGCTTCGCAGCGCAGCCACTGATAGGCGTAACCGGTGGGAGAGTTGCTCCATTCACCGTGGTGCTCGGTCAGCGTCTGACCCTGCTGGGCGATTCCGGTGACCGTCGGCACTTTCGAGTCGACCGGCACCGGAGGAACCACCACCGCCGTCACTTTCGATTCTGCCGCGCTGCCCGAGCCGCCCGCGTTGCTCGCGGTCTCTGTCACACGCAGCGTGTGCCCCACGTCTTCGGCGATCGGGGAGTAGGTCTGGTTGGTCGCACCGCCGATCGCCACGCAACCCGTCCCGGTGGAGGTGCAGCGCATCCAGCGGTAGGTGTACGCGGTGGGAGAATTGCTCCATTCACCGTGGTGCTCGGTCAGCGCCTGACCCTGCTGGGCTGTCCCCGTGATCGTCGGCACCGTTGAGTCGACCGGCACCGGCGGAACCACCACCGCGGTCGCTTCTGAGTCCGCCGGGGCACTGACGCCGCCGGGGTTGAAAGCGGTCTCGGCGACCCGCAGCTTGTGACCGACGTCTTCGGCGACCGGCACGTACGCTTCGCCGGTAGCGCCGCCGATCGACGCGCAGCTCGCGCCCGAGGAGTTGCAGCGTAGCCACTGGTAGCTGTATCCGGTCGGGAAGTTCGCCCATTCACCGTGGTGCTCGGACAGGGTCTGACCCTGCTGGGCGGTCCCGGTGACCGTCGGCGGCGAGGTGTTCGAGGGAGTGGTCCAGGCGTATGCGCTCGCCGCCAGCGCGAGGAAGCTACAGGCCGTAAGCAGCGACACGGCGACCGCCAGCCGGCGGGCGAATGGCCGCATGTGAAGCTCCGGGCGAAGGGCGCTCCGCAGCATCGTTCAGGCGTGGCGGGCCGCGATGGGCCGGTCGGTGGAGTGGTCCCGCGGCGCCTCCGCCGGCTGCTCCCGGGCGGGCTCGGGAGAGTCGTCGGGTGCGGGCGGGGCGAGCCGTGGCGTGCGGGCTGGGGCAAGCCGTCCCGTGCGGGCTGGGGCGGGGCTCGGTCCTGGTGATCTCGATTTTTCCCACCGTCAGCGCGCAGAAGCTCTCGACCACACCGGGGTCGAACTGGTGGCCGGCCTCGCGGCGCAGCTCGGCGATCGCCGCGGCGGTGTTCATGCCCTTGCGGTAGGGGCGGTCCGTGGTCATCGCGTGGAACGCGTCGCAGACCGAGATGATCCGGGCGCCCATGGGGATCTCCTGGGCCGCGCGCCCGTCGGGGTAGCCGCGCCCGTCGAAGCGCTCGTGGCTCGAGCGAACCAGACGTGCGACCGGGCTCATGGCGGGAGAGACCGCCAGGATGCGCTCGCCGACCTCGCTGTGACGCTCGATGATCGCCCGCTCACCGGGCTCCAGCGATGCGCGCTTGTCGAGGATCGCTTCCGGCACCGCGACCTTGCCGACGTCGTGAAGCTCGGCGGCGCGGACGAGGATCTCGAGGTCCTCGCCCTGCATGCCCATGTGCTTGCCCACCGTCCGCGCCATCACGGACACCTCGTGCAGGTGGGCGTGAAGGTCGGGCTCCCGCTCGGCCATCACCTGCAGCAGGACGTCGCGCAACTGGTTGGGAGCGTCCGAGGTCTTGCGCGAGCGCTTGTCCGCGTACAGGCGCTCGTCGACCAGCGCCATCGCGGCGGCCGACTCCTCGGCCTCCTCGGGAAGCATGATGCACCCGCAGGCAGTCGTGATGTCGAAGCCGCGGCCGCGCTCCGACAGCGCTTCGATCGTGTCGCTGGCGATCGCCTCCAGCGGCTTGGCACCGACGCGGGTGAGCACGCAGAACTCGTCTCCCCCGAGCCTGTAGGCATTGCCGTCGGGCTCCGCCGCCGCCGCGAGCTTGACACCGAGCCGCGACAGCAGCGCGTCACCCAGCGGGTGGCCGAAGGTGTCGTTGTAGACCTTGAAGCCGTTGAGGTCGAACAGCAGCAGCGCCCACGGCTCGCGCGTGCTGGCGGACTGCAGGACGTCCTCGAGCGCGCCCAGCAGCCGGCGGCGGTTGCCGAGGCCGGTGAGGGCGTCGGTGAGAGCCTCTTCGCGGCTGCGTTCGGCGAGGTTGAGGTTCTCCGAGAAGGTGAGGCCCATGCGGGCGATCACCCCGGCGATCGTGCAGACCGCGAGGATGTAGGCGGCGTCGTGGATCGGATGGCTCGCCTGCATCGCCAGCAGGCCGAGGGCCGCGAGCGCGAAGGTGACCGGGAAGACCAGCAGCCTCAGACCCTCGAGGCCGATCACCGCCGAGGGACGTGGCCGCTGCCAGGCGGCCCAGCCGAGCACGACCGCGGACGCCGGCCAGAGCGAGTCGAAGAAGCCGGATTCGCTGTGACCGGTCGCGGACCAGTAGAGCGAGATCCAATCCGCGAGTGCGCTCAGCGCCAGGCCGACCGCCACCGTGCCGAGCACGCGGCCCGGCCGCCAGCCGGTCATCGCGAGCACGCTCACGACGAAGGCGAGCAGCAGCATGTCGCCGAGTGGGTAGATGAGGTCGCCGATCACGTTGCTCAGGGAGCCTTCGGTGCCCGCCACGATCGGCGGCAGGACGAACTGCGAGGCCAGCGCGGCGATCGCCAGCGCGCCGACGATCCCGTCCAGCCACAGGCTCGGGTAGAAGACCCTTACGCGGGCGCGCACGAGCAGACCGAGGGTGACGAAGGCCGCGGGATAGAAGACGAGCCAGAGGAAGTCGCTGGGCGCCGGGAAGCTGCCTTCGGTGACCTGGCCGGGGTCGATCGTGAAGACGATCTCGCCGATCGCCCAGCATCCGAGCCCGACACCGAGGGACAGCCAGGCGGCGCGCTCCACGCTCGACCACCATGCGCGCAGCAGACACAGCAGGGCGCTCGCCACCAGCAGGCCGTTGAAGACCCAGTCTTCGAACAGCACGTGAACGGTGTGTCCGCCGAAACCGGTGATGGCGTGGGCCGCGTAGGCGATCAGCCCGACGACCGCGGCGCCCCGCAGGAGCCAGACCGTCAGGGCACGCCGGTGACCCATGTTGCGCACCGGTGGGCCCATCCGCTCTGCGAGCCCCTGGGCGGCGGCTTCCATGGTCAGCCCCGCCCCCGGAACATCGCCGTGACCACGATCATGGTCGAAGCGTCGGCATAACGGATGCCTATTCCTTAGCGGCCAAACCCCGCTTGGACGTATGCCCTAAAGGGCCGACAGGTGCCGTCACCAAGAGGACGACACGGCGTCGTCCCGGACGGGCGCCCGCGGGGGCGCGCCTGATGCGCCCGAGCCGTCGGGCCCGTGGTGGAAGATCGGCCTGCGCCGCACCGCAGGCGGCGCGGTTTGAACATGTCCGACTCCACCGCAGCCAACACCGAAGCGCGCGAAGCGCCGATGATGCCCATCGACAGGGACTACCTGAGGCGCTACGCGCGACTGCTGGCGGTGATCGTGGCCGCCTTCCTGATCGAGGGCATCGCCACTCCGGGACGCTGGGAGCTGGCGATCCTGGCCCTGCTCCTGGGCTCGACCCTGCTGCTGGCCATGCACGCCTCCAAAGTCCGCTCGGAGGTCTTCCGGATCGCGGCGGGGCTGGTGATCGTGGTCGCCGTCTTCAGCCTGGTGCAGGCGGTGGTGGGTGAAATCGACGAACGCCTGGTGAAGCTGGCCAACGCGCTCGTGGTCGTGTTCGGGCCCCCGGTGATCCTGCTCGGGGTCCTCCGCCGGATGCGCGAAACCCGCTCGGTGCCGGTCGACGCGGTGCTCGGCGTGCTGTGCATCTACCTGCTGCTGGGGATGTTCTTCGCGTCGGTGTTCGGTGCCCTCGATCACATCGGGGGCAAAGGCTTCTTCGCCCAGGGGGTGCCGGCGACGATTCCCCACTGCACCTACTTCAGCTTCACCACGCTGGCCACGATCGGCTACGGCGACCTCACGGCGGCCACCAACCTCGGGCACACCCTGTCGGTGTCCGAGGGTCTGCTGGGGCAGGTGTACCTCGTCACGGTGGTGTCACTGATCGTCGGCAACCTCGGCCGGCGGCGCCCACCGAGGGAGCGCCTCAGCAGCGAAGTGCAGGACCCGACCGGGCCGTGATCAGGTCTTCACGGGGCGCCCGAAGCCCTGTTCGGGCGCGCCTGGAGCCGGGTGCGTCTCGCTCACGGTCGTCTCGGGCGTGGCCTCCCGGCTGGCGGTCTCTTCGCCCACCTCGGCACGCTTGCGCCCGGGCCCCGGCCGCCCGAGGAACAGCCCTTCGCCCAGCACCTTCGCCACGAGGTGGGCGCGCGAGCGGGCACCCGACTTCAGCATCGCGTTGCGGGCGTGGGCCCGGACAGTGTCGTGGGCGATGTGAAGCTCGTCGGCGATCTCGGGGCCGGTGTCACCGTGCGCGATCAGCTGCACGACCTCGAGCTCGCGGGCGGTGAGGGGCAGCACGCTCAGCGGGGAGCTGCGCGCGCGCCGGGCGTGGGCGCCCCACCGCGAGGTGCTCATCGCCACGAACAGCACCAGCCGGCGGCCGGTCACACGCTCGGCCGTGGCCGCCCACTGCACCGTCACGGTGTGGCCGTCGGAGCAGCGCATCTCACTCTCGCGGCTGAAGCTGCCTTCGTCCATCAGCTTCAGCCATTCCTGTGCCGTCACCTGCGGGCCGCCGACGATGAACTCGTAGATCGGATGCCCGATCATTTCGCGGGCCGGATACCCGAGCAGCGCCACGTAGGCGCCGTTGACCTCGACCACACAGCGGCGTTCGTCGAGCAGCGCCATCGGGTTGCGCGACTGTGTGAAGGCGGCTTTGAAGAGCCTGCCCCGCTCCCTTTGGGCCCCGGAATCCACCACGACCTAGCTTCGCACAAGGGGCTCCGGATCGCCCACCGTGCGGGGCTCGCCGTACTCGCTGTGCCCGAGCTGCACCAGCCAGCGGCGCAGCTCACGATGGACCGCTTCGGAGCCCACCAGCTCCTGCTCGGGGAGGGCGAGCGAGACGGGGTGCAGGAGGAACGGGTGGCACTGACTGCCTCCCAGCCCGCCGTGGGAGCCGACCAGCTCCTCGAAGGCCGCCACCTCGTCCCATTCCTGCCAGTAGGTGCTGTTGAGGACGATGTCCGGGCAGTGGGCGAAACCGTCGGTACGGCACACGTGGCGTGCCGCGTTGGGGCCGTAGGGCGTCAGGGGATCCTCGCCCTCCACACGCCCCTCGTCGAGGTAGTGCGTGCCCGTCGCCCCCAGCACGACCGCGCCGTGGTGCTCTGAGCGCACCAGCACGAAGCCGATCCCGGGGTGCTCGCGCAGAGCCTCCAGCAGGCCGGGGTAGAGCTCGCCCAGGCGCTCCAGCGTGACGCGTCCGGGCTCCCGCGGGAAGCTGATCAGGCCGAGGCAGCCGGAGGCCATCACGACCACCTCGGGCGGCTCCTTCCCGTCCTCCCCGCCGTCCGCCTCAGGGGCGTCGGACTCGCCGAGCCGGACCTCGCCGCCGGTGCTCTTGGCCCCGGTCACGCGCCGCAGGGCCTTCGCCGGGGCACCGGCGCCGGCCGCGGCCTCGCTGAGCGAGGCGCCCATGTAGCCGAGGGCCTCGCTCGGGTTTGCGTCGACGGTGGTCGTGCGCGCGTTGACGTGCTCGTCGACGAGCGCCTCCAGGGTGGTCCCGTAGCGGTCCAGGAACGTTCCCCCCTGGGACTGGCCGTGGTCGGAGAGCACCACCAGCTCGTAGTGGCGGGGAGTGCCTTCGGCGACCGCCTCCAGCCTGCTGATCTGGCGGTCCAGCGCGGCGAGCGTGGCGAGCGCGTCGGGCCGCTCGATGCCGGAGTGATGGGCGACCTCGTCGTAGGCCAGGAAGGTCGTGTAGATCACCGGCCGTCCCGCGTACATGTCCGAGATCACCGAGGCCACTTGCAGGTCACGCTGGATGACGGTTGCCCAGGCCCGCACCAACGCATAGGAGCGCGAGCGGGGGATCCGGGGGCGCACGTCGAGGCGACGCTGACGAGAGGCGTGCCAGCGCTCGCTGAACATCTCCCGGATAACCAGCACGAAGGTGCGGGTGACGTTGTAGGGGTTGGCGAAGTAGGCGAAGTAGTCCTGGCCGATGCGCCCGTGCCGGTCGCGCCGCAGCACGGTGCTCATCGTCAGCAGGCTGTGGGGAGCGTCGCCGGAGAGGATGTTGGCGCGGCTGGCGCCGTCGGAGAACAGCAGCCCTCGCCCGTCGGAATGACGGCGCTCGAGCTCGGCGGCATCGCGGGGGTGGTTGGTGACGATCGCCGCCCCGCGGTCCTTCTCCCACCAGCGAAAGGCGGGCATGTCCTCGTTGTTGCCGTGCAGCAGGCCCGCCTGGCAGGCCCCCGTCTGCGAGGACCAGTCGGTCTCCCAGCGGGTGAGATGGTGAGACCCACCGCGCAGCCAGCGCGCCATCGTGGGAGCGTTGCCGTCGCGAAGCGCCCGCACGAGCACGTCGTGGGCGAGGCCGTCGATCTCCAGCAGCAACAGCCCCGGCTTGTCGAGGTCGCTGCCGGGAGCGGTGCGCCGTGCGTTCCGCTCGACCACGTTGCGGTACCAGAAGCTGTCGTCGTCGATCGCCAGGGCCCCCGTTGCCGCGGTGTTCGCGATCGTCAGGCAGATCGTGATCACGAGCGCCCCCGCGAAGGTCGCGACGTGCAGCCCGAGGTTCAGTTCCGACAGCGCCCACACGACCGCGGCGTTGACCAGCAGCACTCCGAATCCGAGCGTGAGCACCGTCAGCGGCAGCGCGACCCGCAGCAGCAGCGGCCACACGAGCGCGTTCACGAGGCCGACGAGCGCAACCACCCACAGCGCTGCCCCGAAGCCCTTCAGGGTCACGCCCGACATCAGTTCGGCCACGATCGCCAGCGTCACGGCCGACACGATCCACACGACCAGGATCCGGCCGGGAGCGAACCCGCGCCGGCGGCGCTTGCGTGGCTCGTCGAGTTCGCTCATGCGCCAACGCTATGCGCTCCGCCGATCGGGCGCGTGCTCAGCTCCAAGCGCTCGCCGGGGCGCAGCACTCGAACCTCGCTCGCCCCCGCCAGCCTCCCGGCCAGCTCGGCGAACAGCTGGGCGGGGGCTCGGAGTGGTGCCGGAGAGCCCAGCGGCCACGGCGCCCTGAGGGTGCCCCAGTGGATCGGGACCACGACCCGGGGGGCGATCCGCGCGGTCGCCTGCGCCGCCCGGGCCGGGTCGAGGTGACCGGCCCCGAGCGTTCGCCCCCAGCCGGAGATCGGCAGCAGCGCCACATCGACGGTGCCCGCCAGCTGCTCCATCTCGGCGAACAGGTCCGTGTCGCCCGCGAAGTACACCGTCCTTGAGCCGGACACGAGAAACCCGACCGGCGCAGGCCCCCCGCCCCCGCGCCAGCGACCGCGGGGGTGGCTGGCCGGGGTGGCTCGCACGCGCACGCCACCGAGCTCGAGCTCCTCCCCCACGGCGAGCTCGCGCACGTCGGTGAAGCCCTTGCCCGCCAGCCACCGCCCCGAACCGGCGGGCGCCACCAGCGGCACGCCCGGCCCGAGCGCCCTCAGGGACCCAACGTGGGCGTGGTCGGCGTGCAGGTGGGAGAGCAGGACTGCGTCGATGCCGGCGAGGCCGGCGACGTCCACGGCGCCTTCGGTGCGCCTCAGAAACCCCACCCGCGACCCCAACAGCGGGTCGGTGATCAGGCGCACGCCGTCGAGCTCGATCAGGACCGTGGCGTGACCGAGCCAGGTCACGGCCGGCCCGCCGAGACCCGCGGGCGTGGCCGCCGCGGGCCGGCTCACAGACCCGTTTGTGTGGCCGCCGGAGGCCGGGTCACAGACCGGTCTGGGCCTCGATCGTGCCGTCCTTCACGGCCGCCTCGAGGCGAGCGTAGTCGAGCTCGTTCTGGCACGCGTACAGCTTCGAGAACTCGACGATCGCGCGGTCGAAGGTGGTGCCGTTGCCGAGGTAGGACGCGATTGCGACGCGGTCCCCGCTACGGGCGTGAGCGCGCGCCAGGGTCCAGCCACACAGCCTCCCGTACGCGGTCATGCCCTGCGGGTTCTGCTGGCCGACCTCTACGGAGCCCTTCCAGTCGCGTAGCTGGCGACCGTAGAAGTCACGCGGGATTCCGTCCAGCCCGGCCTTCACATGCACCCAGCCGAGGAAGATGTCGCTGACCGCCTGCATCAGGCGCTGACCGGTGACGACCCGCTCGCCGTGGTTGCTGAACTCGCTCTTGCCGGCGAACTCCTCCAGCACCGAGGGCTGCGCCTCCTTCATCTGCAGGAACAGGGGGTCGCGCTGGTCGCGACCGAACAGCAGTGCGATCCAGGCGCGGGTGCCGACGCTGCCCACGCCCACCACCTTGCGCGCGAAGTCCGCCAGCTCGAACTCCTCGAGCAGGACGCGGCGGTCGTACTGCAGGGTCCTGCGGTAGGAGCGCAGCAGTTCGGCCAGCTCGTCGCCGAACCGCTCCTTCTCCTCCCCGGAGAGGAGCACGCGTAGGGGCACGATCAGGGGCGCCTGGTCGACGATCCTGATCGAGCCGTCGACACGTTCGGTCAGCTTTGCGAGCGCGGACACGCTGTCACGGGTGCGCGCCTTGGCCAGCGTGCGTTCGGCGCGGGCCACGTTGCGGGTCTTGAACTGGGGCGCGAACTCCTGCATGAAGGCCTCCACGTCGAGGCGCGCGTACCAGACGTCGAGGTTGCCCATGGCCGCGAAGCGCCGCATCGCCTCCCGGTATTCGGTGGCCGCCGCCAGCACCACCCGGTCGGCGTCGCGGGCCACGAATTCGTTGTCCTGGGCGGCGATCATGAGGCTCGCGGCGAGCCGCTTGACATCCCACTCCCACGGCCCGGGAAGCGTCTCGTCGAAGTCGTTGATGTCGAACACCATGCGCCGCTCCGGCGAGGCGAAGACGCCGAAGTTGGAGAGATGGGCGTCCCCGCAGCACTGGACGTTCAGGCCCGAGACGGGCGTCGCGGAGAGATCGCTCGCCATGATCTTGGCGGCCCCGCGGTAGAAGGTGAACGGCGACACCAGCATGCGGCCGTAGCGGATCGGGACGAGCTCCTGTACGCGCGAGCGGGCCTGCTCCTCGAGCAGCTTCAGCGGGTCGGGCCGGTCGGCGGAGGCCTCGAACACGGCGTGCGATGAGCGCGGCGTCTGTGCTCGGGCCCGCTTGCCGAGCTCCGTTCGCTCGGCCACCGAGAGATGGACCACGGCGCCGGTGCCGCGTTGGGCGGGCTTCTGTTTCTTCTTGGCCGTGTCTGGCATCGTGTTCCCCCAGTCGCTGTGGACCTCCCCAGCTTACGGCTAGGATCGTCCTCTGCGTTCGCCCACCCGACCGACCCGTCGCCTGGCCCGAGCGCCGCGGCGGGCTGCCCGGCGCCGGCGCCCCCAGATGCTGCGCTCGCGCCCCAGGGAGGTATGGGCCTCAGGGGGGCTGTTCGTGGCGGCTCTGCTGGCGTTCCTGGCGATCGGAGCGGCCCTCCCGGTGCTCCCGATATTCGTGCGCGGGCCCCTGCACGCGAGCAACTTCGCCGTCGGCATCGTGGTCGGGGCGTTCTCGATCACCTCGGTCTTCTGCCGTCCCCTCGCAGGGCGCTTCGCGGACAACCGCGGGCGGCGCATCGTGCTGGTCGTGTCCGCCTTCGTGATGTCGGCCGGGGGCGTCCTGTACCTGCTCGCCGGGAGCGTGGCGAGCCTGATCGCGGCCCGCCTGGTGGTCGGCATGGGCGAGGGGGCGCTCTACACGGCAGGGGCCACCTGGGCCGTGGACCTGGCCCCCGTCCGCCGCCAGGGACTGGCCCTCGGCCTGTTCGGGCTGGCCGTCTGGGGCGGCCTCTCGCTGGGCCCGCTGGTGGGCGAGCTGCTGCGCTCGGCTGCCGGCTACAACGCCGTGTGGGCGCTGACGGCGGTGCTCCCGTTCGCGGCGGCCCTGATCGCGATCTGCCTGCCCGAGCCGGCCCGCGAGCTGAGGGGCCGGGTCAGGGAGCGGATGGGACTGTTCCCGCGCCCGGCTCGCCGCCCGGGGGTGGCGCTGGCGTTGGCCAACGTCGGCTACGCGGCGCTCGCGGGATTCGTGATCCTCGACCTGCGCTCCTACGGGGTGAGCGGCGGGGCGAGCGTGTTCACCGCCTTCGCCTCGGCGGTGTTCATCAGCCGCGTCGCCTTCAGCACCCTCCCCGATCGCCTGGGTCCGCGAGTGACGGCCACCGGGGCAGCCCTGTGCGAGACGCTCGGCCTGGTGATCATCGCCTTCGCCCATTCCCTGGAGGCGGCGCTCGGTGGCGCGCTCGTGATGGGGATCGGCTTCTCGATGATGTTCCCCGCGCTCGCGCTGATGGTGGTCAGCGAGGTCGGCGAGGAGAACCGGGGCTCCGCCCTGGGAGCGTTCACCGCCTTCTTCGACATCGGCGTCGGGCTGGGCGCGCCCCTGGCGGGGGCCACGGCCGCCCTGGCCGGCTATCCGGCGGTCTTCCTGCTAGGCGCTGTCGCCGCCCTCGGCACGGCCGCCCTGGCGGCCTTCTCCCCCCAGATGCGCCTGCACACGGCCCTCGCCGCCGGCGAGCCGTGAACACCCTGCTCGGGCCTGGGTCTCACCCCTAGTCGTTCGCGGCGAGGCCGTGGCGCTTGCCGGGGAACGGCTTGGCTCAGGACGTAGCCGCAGCTCCGCCGCGACGCCACACTCGGCGTCCAACGAGGAACACGCCAACGGGCAGCCATGCGCCGATCAACAGGGCGCAGAACGTGACGACGATGACCACGCCCATGGCGAAGTCTCCGACCTCGCGTTCCCTCAGGTAGCGACGGGTGCCCGCGAGCGCGAAGAACATCGTGAGGCCAAATGCCACCAAGATCGCCCCGTCGATGGCGAGCGCGAGAATCCAGCCCAGAACAGAGTCGCCACTCATCCCGGGTACCTATCGGCGCGGAGCAGCAACCTCGCGAGACCATGCGGGTTTCGCCAACCGCTGCGCTGGACCAACGGGTTCGCCGGACCAACCGGTTCGCTTGACCAACCGGTTCGCTGAACCAACCGGTTCGCATGGCTTGGGGGAGTTCCTATGTTGTGTGTATGGCCAAGACGTGGGTGCTGGACACCGAGACCAAGGGAACCGGGGCGCACGTCGTGCCGCTGTCCGAGGGTGCCCCGGGAGGCGCACGCGAGGCGGAGCTCGCGCTCGTACAGCTGAGCCGGCCGCCGCGGCCCACACGTCCGTCCGAGGCCCCCGCGAAGGCGACCTTCCGGGTCGTGGACGTGCTCAGCGGCGAGGAGCTGGGCGAGGATCTCGACGCGCGCGAAACCGTCGAGACTCTGGCCGGCATGCGCAGCGCGCTCGACGCCCGGGTGTACCTCCACCACGGGGCCGGCACCCGCTGGCGGCTGCTGAGCCTCACCGACACGCGCCGGCTGTGGGCGCTCGCCCGGGACCGCACGCCCCCGGCATAGGCGCGGCGCTACGGTAGGCGCCATGCGCGAGATCCTGCCGGGCGTCCATCACTGGGAAACGCTGCACCCGGCAATCGAGGTGTTCGTCTCGAGCTACTGGCTGGACGACGGCGGGGTGCTGATCGACCCGCTGATACCCGAAGACGTGGGGATCGACTGGTTCGCCAACCGGCCCCAGGAACCCGGGACGGTGATCCTCACCAACCGCCTGCACCTGCGCGAGAGCGTGATCTTCCGGGAAACGTTCGGCTGCCCGATCCTCGTCAACAGCCTCGGCCTGTGGCACTACACCGACGGCCAGCCGGTCGAGGGCTTCGTCGCACCGACGACGCTCCCCGGCGACGTGCGCGCACTCGAGCTCGGCGGGATCTGTCCCGACGACACCGTCCTGCACATCGCCTCCAAGCGCGCCCTGGCGTTCGCCGACGGGGTCGTCCGCGGCGGTTCCAACGGCAGCGAGGGGCAGCTCGGCTTCGTTCCCGACTCGCTCATGGACGACCCGGCCGCCACCAAGCGGACACTGCTCGAGGGGCTCGCCGGCCTGCTCGAGGAGGTCGACTTCGAGAACGTCCTGCTCGCCCACGGCGCGCCCCTGATCGGCGACGGCCGTGAGCGCCTGCAGGAACTGCTCGACGCAGGCGGACGCACCGCCTTCGGGCTCTGAGCGGCTCCCCGGGGGCGCCTCGTGAGCCAGTACACGCGCGTCCTGCGCCATCCGAACTTCAGGTTCATGTTCGCCGGACAGGCCGCGAGCGCGATCGGGGACGGCGTGGTGCTGGTCGCGATCGCCCTGTATGTGACCAAAACGACGGGCTCGGTCGGCGACCTCGGGCTGGTGCTGGGGGCGCAGTCGCTGACGCTCGTGACGCTGCTGCTGATCGGCGGTGTGTGGGCGGACCGGCTGGCGCGCCAGCGGGTGATGATCGCCACCGACCTGGTGCGGGCGGCTCTGCAGGCGCTGCTGGCGGTACTGATCCTCACGGGCGGGGCCAGCGTCCTGGAGCTGGTCGTGATCGAGGCCTGCTACGGGGCGGCCGAGGCCTTCTTCCGGCCCGCCTACAGCGGCCTGGTTCCGCAGACGGTGCCCGAGGAGCTGATCCTCGACGCCCGTGCCCTGACCGAATGGATGGCCAACCTCGCCCAGCTGATCGGGCCCGCGCTGGCCACCGCGCTGGTGCTCGGCGTGGGAGCCGGGGAGGCGTTCGCGGTCGACGCCGCCACGTTCGTGTTCAGCGCCCTGATGCTGGCCCGTGTCCATCCCCGCCGGCGAGGCCTGCAGGCACGCTCGGAGTCGCTGCTGCGTGAGCTGCGCCAGGGCTGGCGGGAGGTGCGCTCGCGGGCCTGGGTGTGGGTCACGATCGCGGCCTACTCGGGAGCGGTGCTGTGCATGTACGCGCAGTGGAACGCACTCGCCCCCGACATCGCGCGTGAGCACTACGGCGGAGCGGGCGTGTTCGGGGTGATCGAGACGGTTGCCGGGATCGGGGCGGTGTGTGCGGCGCTCGTGAGCCTTCGCTGGCGGCCCACCCGGCCCCTGAGGGCGGGCCTGCTGCTGAGCCTCATGTGGCCGGTGCAGTGCGGCGTGTTCGCCCTCGGCGCCCCCCTGGCGCTCGTGATCCCGTGCGGGTTCGCCACCGGCTGGGGCTTCGCTCTGATGATGATCTGGTGGGAGACGGCCCTGGCCCGGCACATCCCTCCCCACATGCTCTCGCGGGTGAGTGCCTATGACTGGATGGGCTCGCTGGCCCTGCTGCCGGTTGGCTACGCCCTCGCCGGCCCACTGGCCGAAGCCTTCGGCGCCCAGACCGTGCTCGGTGTCGGCAGCGTGCTGGGGCTCGCGGCGCTGCTGTTCGCGCTCCTGCCCCGCTCGACCCGCGAGCTGACCGAAGCGCCCCTGGGCCCGGAGGAGGCCCGCGCCGAGCCTCGGCTGGCGCACCTCGCGGGCCACCCCGAGACCTGGTCCCCGGCCGGGTAGCGGCCGGCCCTACGACGCTCGGCCACATATCCGGGCGGAAACCGCAAACTGGGACACAATCGTGATTGCCCACCGGGGCGATGCCTGCTAGGCACCAGGGCACACACGTGGGGACCTCTGGACACACAGACAAACAGCCTCCGGACATCCCGCCGGAGGGGGGTGAGCTGGTCGTCCGCGACCGGCGCTTCGACGGGGACGGCTGGGAGGACGGCCTCGGCCACGACGGTGACGGCGAGACGGGCACCGCCGAGCTGCTGGTGCGGATGGCGCGGCTCGAATCGGTGATGGGGGCGACGCTCACGCTGATGCGCCAGTGCATCCTCGAGGGCAGGACCCCCACCCGCGAGGAACTCGCCTCCGAGCTCGCCTACGTGCTCGCCACCACGCGTGAGTCGGCGATGGCCGAACTGGACGAAGTCGCCCAGATGGTTGGCGTCTCCGGGATTTGTTGATAATCTCGACTGACTTACTGAGCAATACCGTTTGTTGCTCGGTCTACCCCCGACCACCAATGGAGTAAGCGCAATGCCCAGGGTCATCGTGATCACCGAGGACCGGAAGCCCGGAGACGAGGAGTCGGTCCTGCTCAACGAGCAGGTCCACTCCATCCACCTGGACACCGAGCACTCGGCCGGTCAGTTCATCCAGCGGCTCGGGTGGGCCATCAGCGACGCCGAGGACGCCGAGCGTTCGCGGACCGTCACCGAGGTCCCCGAGATCCCCCGGACGCTCGCCCGTGCAGCCTAGTGAGCGGCTGTAGCGAGCGGCTCCCGCGGCGGGTCCTGCGATCGGGCCCGTCGCGGGCCCGCTGCCTCTAGACCGCGAGGGCCTCAGCCGAGCAGGCTGCCGACCTCGTCGTCGACGGAGATGATGCGGTTGGTCCGGGCCTCGACGTGCACCACACGGGGCGCGTAGCCCTCCAGCTCCTCGCGCTCGTAGTTGGCGTAGGAGATGATGATCACCCGGTCTCCGCGGTGAACGAGCCGGGCGGCGGCGCCGTTGAGGCAGATCACCCCTGAGCCCGGGGGGCCGGCCATCGTGTAGGTCTCAAAGCGCGCGCCGTTGTCGATGTCGACCACGTGGACCTGCTCGTGCTCGAGGATGTCGGCAGCGTCCAGCAGCTCGCGGTCGACGGTGACCGAGCCGACGTAGTGCAGATCGCAATCCGTGACCGTGGCGCGATGGATCTTCGACTTCAGCATCACCCGCTGCACGGCGCCCACGTTAGCCAAAAACCGCCGTTGCGCAAGCCGGCGGCGGCGATCGGCCCCGCTGCGACGGGCACCAGCTGCGGCCCTCGGCGCCCGGCCGGGCCGTCCACCCCATCCTGCAGCGCTAAGGGGGCGCCCCCGCGCTCTCGATACCAACCGTGGACGCCCCGACGGGCGAACACCGACCGTGGACGAGTGGTTCAACCTAAACGCCTCGATCCGGCGAGCCGTAGACCCGCTCGCGCTGATGCAGCGCGTGGCCGACCAGGCGCTCGCGGCGCTCGATGGTGCCGACGAGGTGCTCGTGGGGCTGCTGGTCGAGGACGGCTCGCTGCGCTACGTGTGCGCCTCGGGCTCGACCGCCGAGCAGGTGGGGACCGAGGTCCCGCTCGAGCACAACCTGTGCGGCCGGGCCCTGCGTGAGGGCAGGACGATCCTGCTCAGCCAGAGCGACCGCCGGCGCGAACGCGAGGCCACTCCGGGGGAAGAGACCGGCTCGATGGTGAGCGTCCCGCTGATGCGCCCCGAGGGACCACTCGGGGTGCTGGACGCCCGCTCGCGGCGCCCGGACGCCTTCACGCCACGCGAGGTCGTGCTGCTCGCCGGCCTGGCCGAGTTCGTCAGCGCCGTGGTCGGCGCGGCCCGCGACTTCTCCCGGGTGACCTCCCGCCTCGCCGGCGAGGCTCTCAGCACGGGCGCCGAGCAGCCGGAGCCGGCAGAGCTCGACGCTGCCCGCGTGTGGGTCGAGCAGATCGTCACGGCGCGCGACTTCTCGCTGGTGTTCCAGCCGATTTTCGACCTCGAGCACGGCTCGATGCTCGCCGCCGAGGCGCTGGTCCGCTTCTCCGCCTGGGGCTCCAAGACTCCCCAGGCCGTGATCTCCCTGGCCCACCGCGTTGGCCTCGGCGTGGAGCTCGAGGTGGCGATCGTGCAGGCCGCCCTGGCGCACCTCGGCGAGCTGCCCCCGACCGCGCTGTTGTCGCTGAACGCCGGCCCCGCGGCGCTCGCCTCGGGAGGCATCACCGAAGCCCTCCGCGAAGCCCCCGCCGAGCGCGTGGTGGTGGAGCTGACCGAGCAGGTCCGGGTCCACGAGTACCCCCAGCTGGCGGACACCCTGCAGGCCCTGCGGGCCACCGGCGCGCGGCTGGCGATCGACGACGCCGGCGCCGGCTTCGCCAGCCTGATGCACATCCTGCGGCTGGCCCCCGACTACATCAAGCTCGACGGCGAGCTGATCTCCTCGATCGGCCTCGACCCCGTGCGACGCTCGCTGGCGAGCTCGCTGATGCGCTTCGCCTCCGAAACGGGGTCGGTGACGATCGCCGAGCGGATCGAGACGGCCGACGAGCTCCACGCTCTGCGCGAGCTCGGAGTCCGCTACGGGCAGGGCTTCCTGCTCGCCCGCCCGGTACCCGCGAGCGAGCTCCCCCGGGCACTGGCCCGCGCCGCCGCGGGCCTCGCGGCCTGAGTCCCGCCTACCCCCTGCCCGCGCGCTCGAGCCCGAGGCGGCCCATCGCCGAGAGCAGTCCGAGGCGGGCGACGTCCCCAGGGCGGCCGACCTCGCCGGCGTCGTTGCGGGCGATCGTGTCGGCGTTGACGATCAGCCGCTCCGCCCCGTCCCAGCCAGCGAAGGGCTGCTCGGCGTACTCCGGGGAGGAGATCACGTCGCGGGCGGCCTCCTCCGGCGTTCGTCCGGCCGCCAGCCGGGCCCGCACGGCCGGGGTCACGAAGTCCCAGTACCCACCCATCGCACGCACGCCCTCGAGGTCGGTCACGGGTCCGTGACCGGGCACCACGTGCAGCGGGTCGAGCTCGGTGATCCGCGCCAGCGCCGCCTGCCAGCGCTCGACCGAGCCGCTCCACATGATCGGTGCGACGCCGACGAACATCACGTCGGCGGCGAACACGACGCGGGCGTCCGGGACGTGCACGATCGCGTCACCGGGGGTGTGGGCGGGACCCACTTCGATCACCTGCACCGCCCGGCCGCCGACGTCGAGCTCCAGCGTCCCCTGGAAGGTGTGGGTCGGGGGCGTGGCCTCCACCCCCTCGAAGTCGAACGGTGAGAGCAACGAGGCGAACACGCCCAGTCCCACCCCCTGCTCGACTCCGGGCAGGTTGCGGGGGGCGTGCTCGGCGACCTGGCCCACGACCCCGGCGGCTTTGCGCAGCAGTCGAATCGCTCGCGGGTCCTCGGCGGCGACGTCCCGCGCACAGGCCTCGGTACCGATCAGCTCCGCCCCCGCCAGCAGCTGGTTGCCCCAGCAGTGATCGCCGTCGCCGTGGGTGTTCACGACCCGGCGTATCGGTGCCTGCGCCGTGGCCTCGGCCATGCGGGCGAGCATCGCCCCGGTCAGGCGCAGGTCCCAGAGCGTGTCCACGAGCAGCGACTGGCCCTCGCCTCGAACCAGCCCCGCGTTGGACTCTCCGAGCCCGCCGTTGGGCTGTGTCCACGCCCACACGCCCTCGCCGAGCTCCTGTAGTCCGGCGGCAAAGCGGGCGGGGTCCCCGTGAAGTGACAGCGTGCTCATGGGCGTTCGCGAGCGGCCAAAGATAGCCGCGCCGCGCGCGCCGCGCGTTTCGCCGCCCGGCCTCGCCCGGCCCCGCGTTTCGCCGTGCAGGCGCGCCGGGTAGGTGGTATGGCTCCTGACACCGATTGTCGATTCCAGTGACAGAGAGGAGCCCAGATGGGTAACCCGGTGACGCACTTCGAGGTGCTCGGAAAAGACGCCGAGGCGCTCCAGCGCTTCTACGGCGGGGCGTTCGGATGGGACATCCAGGACGTCATGGGCGGCTCCTACTTCATGGTCGATCGCGGTGACGACAGCGGTATCAACGGGGGCATCGGCGCCAGTCCCGAGGGCGCCGAGGGGCACGTGACCTTCTACGTCGAAGTCGCCGACCCGGCCGCCGCGCTGGAGCAGATCTCAGAGCTCGGCGGGAGCACCGTGCAGCCGCCGATGGCGGTGCCGGGCGGTCCCACGATCGCGCTGTTCGCCGACCCCGAGGGTCACGTCGTGGGCCTCGTCAAGAGCCGCGGGTAGAGCGCCTCACGACCTTCCCGCCGACGCCCGCGGGCCGCAATATCCGGCCCGCCGCCGCTCCCTACACGTGCTCGCCGAAGAAGCCGAGCATGCGCTGCCAGCCGTCCTCGGCCGCCTGGGGTTCGTAGCCGACGGCCATCGGCGAGGGCATCCGCGCCAGCCACCCCTGCCAGCCGTCGACCTCCGAGAAGAACGAGTGCCCGGCGCCGTCGTACACCTGCACGTCGGCGGGCACGCCGAGGGCTCCCAGGTGGGCCTCCAGGCGAGCGGCCATCTTGGCGCCGAACATGCGGTCGCGGGCGCCGTATGAGGCGACCACGGGGCAGACCCCGTCGAGCTTCGAGCGCTCCTCCGGGACGTCGCCGTAGTTGACCGCGGCGGCCTGGAAGCCGGGCCGGGTCCCGGCGATCAGCGCGAAGCCCCCGCCCTGGCAGAAGCCCGCCACCGCGATCCGCTGTGCGTCCACCTCCTCGCGCGCCCCCAGGGCCTCGCGCACGGCGTGGATGTCGCCGATCTCGCGTGCCACCGAGCCCCGGACCATGTCCACCATCACCCGCGACAGACACACGATGCGCCGTCCGTGGGAGTACAGGCTGGGGGCCACGGCCGCATACCCCGCCGCGGCGAAGCGGGAGGCGATCCTGCGGATGTCGTCGTTGAGGCCGAAGGACTCGTGCAGCACGACCACACCCGGGTGCGGCGCTTCGCCCGCCGCCGCGAAGTACTCGGCCTGCAGGACGCTGCCGTCCGCGAGGGGGACCTCGATCTGCTCTCCGGGCGCCACTTCTCAGACGGCCGCCGGCGTGGGCTCGCGCTGGGCGAGCAGGCTCTCGGCGCACTCCACGAGCGTCTCCTGCACCGGCCTGGGCCTCCAGCCGAGCCGCTGCCGGGCCTTCTCGTTGGAGAGCACGATCTGCCTGCCGAGGTCGCCGGTGAAGGAGCGCAGTCCGGGATCGAACCGCGCCGCCAGGCGCACGAAGGCGTCGGGGAAGTTCCTCCGCGGCACCTTCCCCGCCCCTTTCTGGAGCTGCTCGCGCAGGATCTTGGCCATGTCGGAGATCCACAGCGAGGGGCCGACCGCCAGGAACCGCTCGCCGGCCCCCTCGGGGAGGCTCATCGCCAGCAGGTGCAGCTCGGCCACGTCGCGTACGTCGACCACGCTGAATGACAGCCGCGGCATCCCGGGCATGCCCGCCAGCAGCCGTTCGATCAGCTGCAGCGAGGAGGAGCGGTTGGCGTCCATCACCGGGCCCAGGATCGCGGCCGGGTTCACGACCGCGAGACGCTCGGTGGCGCCCTGTTCGCGGGCGAGCTCCCAGGCCGCACGCTCGGCGATCGTCTTCGAGCGCGGGTAGGGACTCAGGCCCGGGAGGTCGGGGTCGCTCCAGTCCTCCTCGGTCAGGGGGCGGTCCGGCAGCGGGGCGAAGTTGCGCACCGCCGCCACCGAGGAGGTCACGACCACCCGCCGCACCCCGGCGGCCAGGCCCGCGCGCAGCACCCGCAGGGTGCCCTCGCGCGCCGGCACGATCAGCTCGTCGGGATCCTTGGGCGCGGAGGACGGAAACGGCGAGGCGACGTGCAGGATGTAGTCGCATCCGCTCACGGCCTGCTCCCAGCCGTCGTCGCTGTTGAGGTCCGCCTCCACCACCGACATGCCCGCGCTGGAGCCACGCGAGGACTCGATCATGGCCCGCAGTTCGCGCTCCCGGGAAGCGTTGCGGACGCTCGCCCTCACCTCGTAGCCGCGCTCGAGGGCCTCCACCACGCACCAACCGCCGAGAAAGCCCGAGGCGCCCGTGATGAGCACCTTCGGGGACGCCTGCTGGTCGTTCATGTGCCCCTCCTTCAGGTGGAACGTCTTGCCAAGGTGGTCGGTTCGACCACCAGCGGCGCACGAGTCTACGCCCGCGGCTGTGGGCGAGTCCTGTTGCCGTCATCCTGATGGCCGTGAGCGGTGACCCGCAGCTTGGCGTGGAGGTCCTCGGCCCGAACCCCGACGCGGCTGGGATCGACGCGGCCTCGATACCGCCGGCGCTACTCGAGGCGGGCGTGGAAGAGGAGAAGCGCGTCACCGCGCTCGAGCTGTTCTTCGACCTCGTGTTCGTGTTCTCGATCACGCAGGTGACGGGCTTCGTCTCGGCCGAGCCGAGCTGGGTACGGCTCGCGCAGGGCCTTGCGATCCTCGCCGTGCTGTGGTTCGGCTGGTCCGGCTACGCATGGCTCGGAAACACCGCCGATGCCGAGGAGGAGCATCTGCGGGTGATGATGATCGCGGCGATGGGAGCGATGCTCGTGACCTCGCTCGCGGTCCCCCACGCCTTCGGCCGATACGGGCTCATCTTCGGGCTCGGGTACTTCGCCGTGCGCTCGCTGCATCTGGCGACGTACACGTATGTCGCGCGCGCCCAGCACGACGCCCAGCTAGGCAGCGTGGTGGCGCGGCTGGGCACCACGATGATGCCCGCGGCGGCGCTGCTGGTACTCGCCGGGGCACTCGACGGTCCTGCCCGCACGGCCTGCTGGGCTGCGGCCCTGGCGGTCGACTACGGGGGCCTCCTGGTGCGCGGCATCGACGGCTGGCGGATCATTCCCGGGCACTTCGCCGAGCGCCACGGACTGGTGATCATCATCGCCCTCGGCGAGTCGCTGGTGTCGCTCGGCGTGGGCGCCGACCGCCTGGCTCTCACGCTGGGCGTGATCACCGCCGCGCTGCTCGGGCTGCTGGTGGCGGCCGCCCTCTGGTGGGCCTACTTCGACGTCGTGGCGATCGTGGGCGAGCGGCGCCTGCGGTTGGCCGATGCGACCAAGCAGGCGCTGATCGCGCGCGACTCCTACACCTACCTGCACCTGCCGATGATGGCGGGCATCATCCTGTTCGCGATCGGCGTCAAGCGCACGCTGATCGAACTCCACGCGCACCTGCAGGTCGTTCCGGCGAGCGCGCTGTGTGGCGGCATCGCGCTGTATCTGCTTGCGCTCAGCGCGTTCAAGCGACGCAACATAGGCACGTTCAACACGCAGCGTCTCGTCGCCGCGGCGCTGCTGCTGGCGATGATCCCGCTGGCAACCGCCGTCCCGGCGCTGCTCGCGCTGGGGCTCGTGACGGCGGTTGCCTGCGGGCTGATCGCCTTCGAGGTGCGACGCTACGCCGAGACGCGCCAGCGCATCCGCCATCCTCAGGCGCACTGACGGACCGCGGGGGTCGACTTCCGATAGCCAGGGCATGGCGCTCACGCGGCCAGCGCCGGGATGTCGGCCTCGGCCAGCGCCGACATCTCAGCCTCGGTCAGGTCCGCCTCCTGCAGCTGGGGCGTCGACGGCGGGCGCAGGAAGGCCCGCGCGGCGATGATGCCTCCGACCACGCACACCGCCGCCACGACGTAGGCGAGGTGGTAGCCGCCGGTCAGCGCGCTCTGCAGTGAGTGTCCGGACTGCGACAGGGCTTTCGCGTGGTCGGTCGCGATCGTGCCGAGCGTCGCCAGGCCGATCGCCCCGAACAGCTGCACCGAGACGTTGATGATCCCGGAGGCGAGGCCGGCGTCCTCGGGCTTGGAGTCCGACATCCCGATCGTCAGCAGCGGCAGGAACGAGGCGCCCGCGCCGAGGCCGAGGGCCAGGAAGGCTCCGAACAGGCCCGGGAAGTAGCTGGCGTGGATCCCCTGCGTGGCGAGCAGGACGAGCCCGACGATGATCCCTCCGAGACCGAGGGTCAGCGTCCGCACGGCCCCGATCCGCTCGACCAGCCGGGCCGAGACGCCGAGCGACATGATCGCGATCGCGATCGTCAGCGGCATGAACGCCAGGCCGGTCTCGATCGCGTCGTAGCCGAGCACCCGCTCGAGGTACAGGGCGCCGAGGAAGAAGGCGGAGAACATCCCCGTGATCAGCAGCCCGCGCACCAGGCTCGAGCCCATCAGCATCCGCTGCCTCAGCACCCGCAGGGGCATGATCGGGTTGGCGATCCTCGACTCCCACGAGAGGAAGCCGGCGAGCAGCGCCAGCGAGCCTCCGCCGGCCAGCAGCGTCTTCAGCGACAGCAGGCCGTAGTCGCTGGACTTCACGATCGCGAACGCCCCCAGCATCGTGGCCAGGGTGATCAGCACCGAGCCGAAGATGTCCACGCCACCGCGCAGCCCGATGCCCGGGTTCTCCTCGATCAGCGCCCACCCGGCCAGGAACGCGACGATCCCGATGGGGACGTTGACGAAGAAGATCCAGTGCCAGTCGAGCGACTGCGTGAGCGCCCCGCCTGCGAGCAGGCCGATCGAGCCGCCGCCGGCCGACACGAACGCGTACAGGCCCATCGCTTTGGCCTGCTCCGCACGAGCGGGGAACTCGGTCACGATGATCGCCAGGATCACGCTGGAGGCGATCGCGCCGCCGACGCCCTGCAACAGCCGCGCCCCGATCAGGGCGCCCTGGCTCGGTGCCAGCCCGCAGGCGATCGAGGCCAACGTGAAGGCCGCCAGCCCCGTGAGGAAGACCTTCTTGCGCCCCACGAGATCGCCCATCCTGCCCGCCAGCAGCAGCAGGCCCCCGAACGTGATCAGGTAGCCGTTGATCACCCAGGTGAGGTTGCTCTGGCTGAAGTGCAGGTCGTGCTGGATCGAGGGCAGCGCCACGTTCACGATGGTCGCGTCGAGGACCATCATCAGCTGGCCGAGGCACAGGACCGCCAGAGCGATCCAGCGGCGGCGCTCGCTACGGGAGCTGATCGAGGTGGTGTCTGGCCTGGCGAGGGTGGCGGTGCTCATGCTGGTGCTCCTTCCGGGTTGCAATGACTGACAACATAGCACCTATCATCCCTGTTTCAAGGACTATCTTTTGTTACGTGATAGTCGGGGTTTTCTGGTAAGATGGACGGGCTGTGAAGAAGGAACCGACACCCAACGCTCCCGGCACGATGGTGCTGCTGCCGCGCCTGGCGAAGCAGATCTACCGGCGCAGCAACGAAGAGCTGCTCGGCATGCACCTGCGTCACCTGATGGCGCTCAGCTACGTACGCGATCACGACGGGGGACCCCAGCAGGAGCTCGCCGAGGCGCTGTGCATGGACGCCAACAACGTCGTGCTGCTGCTGAACGAGCTCGAGGAGCTGGGTTGGGTCAACCGCCAGCGCGACCCCCAGGATCGCCGCCGCCACCTGGTCCTGCTGACGCCCGCGGGCTGCCGCGAGCTCGGCGCCGCCGAGGGCGCCCAGGAAACCGTCGAGGCCGACGTGCTGCGCGGGCTGGAGCCCGCCGAGCGCGCGATCCTGCGCGAGCTCCTGGCCCGCGCCCTGCGCGAGGCCGAGCCGGCCGACGTGGCCGACCCGGTCGTCGTCACCAAGTAGCGCGCCTCGGCCCGGCGAGCGCCGGGGCCCCGCGCGGCAGCGCGCCTACGCCTGCAGACCCTCGGCCTTGAGGGCTTCGTCCTTGGTCGTGTACTCGCGCAGCAAGGTCGCCTTGCCGTCGCGCATCGTTATGACGTGGGCCTCGGTCATTTCGACCTCCTCACCGCTGTCCTTGATCCGCCCATGCAGCCGTAACACCGTGACCACGCGGTCTCCCGCGTCGATCAGCTCCTCGAGATCAACCTTCAGATCGTCGAACGCGGCATACCACTCGGCCAGGAGCCTCGCGACCCCGTCGGGCCCCCGGTACACGGCCGGGTCCGGAAGATCCGCGCGCGTGTGCCACTCGAACTCCGGGGCCATGAAGTCGACGTCCGGCCCGTGGGTCCGATTGACCACCTCGATGCTCTGGCGAACCCGCTCGACGTTCTCCCGCGACATCGCCGACCAAGTATCCCGCGGACCCGGCCTGCGCCGCCGCTAGCGCTTGATGACGAAGTTCTTGCGCGCGGTGCTCGGCGGTCTTCCCGCCCGCGCGAAGGTCCCCTCCGCGGTCAGCGAGATCTTCTTGGCGTGCCGCAGCAGCCGCTTGCCGGCGCCGGTCACCTTGACCACGAGCTTGCCGGCACCCGCACCGGCGAAGGTCGTGGTGCCGGTCGCGACCAGGATGGGCTTCACCTTCTTGGACAGATGAGCGCCGTGGGGCACCTCGTACCAGGAGATCGTCAGCGTTCCGGCCCCGGCGGAGGCGAGCGCGAAGCTGAACCCGTGCTTGAGGATCACGGGGATCTTGGCTGCCTTGCCGCTCGGCACGATCTTCGCCAGCATCGCTGCGATCGCCGCAGCTTCGGCTCGTTCTGTGGCTTCCCTCGCGGCCCGTTCGCTGTTCGCCCTCGCCACTTCACGTTCTTTGGTCGCCCGTTCGCGAACCAGGCGTTCCTGCTGGAGGGTCGTCACATGTTCCCTCGCTTCGCTGATTTCGCGTTCCTCGCGTTCGACGCGTTCGCGCTGTTCCTTGCCCTCCCCGACGACCGCGGTCGCGGTGACCGTCGAGTGCGAGGCTCCGCGGTGATAGTTGATCTGGAAGGACTCACCGGACACGGTTTCCAGTGAAGGCGTCAGGCAGGTGGTTTCCAGCAGCGACCCGTCCGGAGCGTTGGCAAAACTGCCGATCAGTTCGCCGCCCGTGGAGATCACGGTGTCGACCTGTCCGTTGGGCACGGCCGGGCAGCCGCCTTCGAATTGATCGGAGAGGTCGAGATGGGTCCCGTTGATGGACACCGCGCCCGTGGAGGTGAGCTGGGAGAAGGCGTGGCCGGGAGTGACACCCGCTTCGTTGATCGGGAGGTCCAGAGTGCCCCCGTTGATCGACGCGGACTTCGTCGCCAGCCTCGCACTGAGCCCTACCGTTTCGCCGGTTTTTTCATCGAATCCGAACGTCCCCACGAGCGTGACCGTGTTTTCGAGCGACAGTGCTCCGGTGGCGGCTTCGACGGCTTCCAGTGTCACGCCACGCAGCGTGAGGGAATGACCGTCGGTTTCGTTGATGTGGCTTTCGGCGAGCATGACGTAGCCCCGGGAGCCATCGGAGCTTTCGACCACGACGTCGCCGGTTTCGGCTTTGGCGCCGCCGTAGAAGTACAGAGAGCCGCGTTCTTTGAGCGCCACCGTGAGGGCCGACCCCAGGCCCGAGAGTTCGCCGCCCACGGCAACACCGTTTTCACCGTTCGGGTCCCCGGAGATGAGCCATGTCTGGCTCACACCCAGGTCGATCGGGAGCGTGAGGACGGCGAATTCGCCTGAGCCGGCGGGGCCTTCGGCAACGAGCCCGCCGGCCCCCAGCGTCACGCCTTGGCCCGCGAGTTCGTAGCCGTCGGCGTCGTCGAGCTGGAGTTCGCCGATGCTCAGGCCGTGCAGGTCGTTTTCGGTCGCAAAGCAGGTCTGCGGCGGCGGGTGTTGGTAGCAGCCGGCGGGAGCGAGGTGCCCGAACACGAGCGTTTCGACCGACGTTTCGGCCGCGGGATGGCCCGTTTTGGACCAGTTGGCGGAAGTGCTCCATGCGGGCCCTGCGGCTTCACCGGTCCAGGTGAAGGTGGCGCCGGCGGCGCTCGCCGAACCGAACAGGCAGGCGCACGCGAGCACGAGCCCGACCGCGACTGCCAGGACTCGTGGTGACCGCGAGCGGGGCGTGGCCCCCATCAAGGTCCCGCCGCGACCGCTCGCCGCAGGTGCTAGCCGTGACATGGCGACCCCCTGTGAGTCGAGTCCGAGCCGGGGCCGGCGCCCCGGACCAGCCGATCCTAACCGAGCCGTCGGAGCTAATCGAAGTCTTCGACCGTCGCCGACCAATGGGCTGGATCATGCCCGCCGGAGACGGTGACGCGGTACAGACCCGGACCACTGTCGTAGACGTGGTAGTGGGTGCCGGAGCCTTCGTCGAGTTCGAATTCGCCGAAGCTCGAGCTGCCTTCGAGACCTTCCACGGAGGCGCTCGGACCTTCGCACACCACCAGCAACAGGCAGGTCCGCTCGTAGGACATCGTGTAGGCGAGCCGCCAGCGGTGCCCGCGGATCCTGAACGGCACCGACTGCCCGGCGTCGACGCCGGAGAAGCTGGTCAGCGCCCGCCACTGCGGCGCCGCGACGATCCTCAGCGTCACGGTCGAGCGGCTCGGCACCCTCGCCGCCGCGGAGGGAGTCTCCGAGAGAACCGATTCGGCGGCGTGCCCGGGAGCGGAGACAGGGTGCACGGCATAGCGCAGGCCCGCGTCCGCGACGGCGCTCTCCGCTTCCCCTGCGGGCTCCCCGACCGTGTCCGGCACCGTGACGGGCGGCGGCCCGGAGCTGACCAGCACGCGCACGTTCGAGCCCTGCTTCACGCGGGCCCCGGGGGCCGGGGTCTGGGCGATCGCCACGCCCACGGGGGCGTGGGAGGAGTGCGACACGAACACCGCGTGCACGTGAGTGCGGCTGGTGCGCTCGAGCACGCTCGCCCGGTGCAGCCCCTGGAGCTGGGGTACCGTCGTCTTCGCGCTCCCGCGCAGCGCCAGGAAGGCGCCTGCGGCGCCCAGCAGCAGGACCGCGAGCGCCAGCCACAAGCTTCTGCGGTTTCGCTGCCTGCGCGTGCCGGGAGGAGCCTTGCGCGGCAGCATGACGGTGGCGCCGCCCGACCCCTGGCGCGTGCGGGCAGCCGCCACGACCGCCACCGTGGGAGCGGCCTTCGAGAGGTCCTCGCCCAGCGGCTGCTTGACCGTCGCCGCGGCCTCGCCTGCAGCCTCATCCGCACTTCCCTCGCCAGCCGGCTGCGCCGGCGTGCCGGGCCTCGGCGCTCGCACTGCTCGCTCCAGCAGCGCCGTGGAGGCTGCGGGGTCGTGCATCGAGTCCCCCGCCGCCCGCAGCGCTGCGGCCATCACGGCGCCGTCGCGATAGCGCTCTCCCGGCTGCTTGGCCAGGGCGATGCCGACGACCTCGCGCAGCGCCCCCGGGATCTGCTCGGGCAGCTCCGGGGGCTGCTCCTGGAGGTGGCAGATGCCCAGCTCGACGGCGGAGCCGGCCTGGAACGGGGGCCTGCCGGCCAGCATCTCGTAGAGGACCACGCCGGCGCTGTAGACGTCGCTGGCGGCCGTCAGCCGGCGTCCACGCGCCTGCTCGGGAGACATGTAGCGGGGGGTTCCGCCGAACAGCGCCGAGCTGTCGGTGGGGTCGGCCTCCCCCATGCGGGCCACGCCGAAGTCCCCGACCTTGACCCGCCCCGAGCGATCCAGCAGGACGTTGGCCGGCTTGACGTCGCAGTGCACCACACCCTCGGCGTGGGCGCTGCCGAGCGCACCGCACAGCTGCTCGGCGATGCTCAGGGCCTGTGCGACCGGAACCTGCCCGCGGCGCAGGCGCTCCTCGAGGCTCTCCCCCTCGACCAGCTCGGCCACGTAGTAGGGCCCGTTGCGGGTGTGGCCGAAGTCGTAGATCTGCACGATCCCGGGGTCGTTCACGCGCGCCAGCAGCTGCGCCTCCTCCTGGAAGCGCTCGATCGAGGCCCCGTCCTCGGCCCACCACGGCTTGATCACCTTTACGGCCACCGACCGTCCCAGGCGCCGGTCGCGCCCGCGATAGACCCGTCCGAAGGACCCCTCGCCGATGATCCCACGCAGCTCGTAGCGGCCGTCGAGGACCCGCCCGTCGAGTTCGGCACCCGCCAGCATCAAGGGAGAAGTATTCCGAGACTGGGCATGGTTGTCGCCCACCAACCGCTCACCACCCGCCTGCGGCGGTCGCCCGGAGGGGCCTGCAGCATCCCCCGATCGCGCGATTTCAGGTGACGGCCGGCGCGTGGAAGGCGAACATGCGCTCTGCCTGCACGCGCGCGTAGAGGGGCCCGGAGTCCAGGAACCGCTCCCAGCCCGGGCCGTAGCGGGGCACGTACAGCTCGAGCAGCGTCTGCCGAAACGGCCCGCTGCTCGTGTCCAACTCGACGGCGCGGCCGTGGACGGTGACGGCCAGCTCCTCGCCCCGCAGGTGGGTTGCGCTGACCTGGGGGCGCGCGCGGATGTGACGGAAGCGCAGCGAGTCGGGCGCCGAGCCGAAGTGGAACGAACCCCGGTAGAAGATTCCGTCGACGGGCCCCACGAACGGGCGCCCGTCGGCGCTGACGGTGGCCAGCGCGAGCACGCACATGCCCTGCAGCACCTTCACCAACCCCCTCGCATCGAGCCTGCGCTCGGGCGTGTGGATGCTCAGCAGATGCTCGCCGGCTCCGGCGTAGCTGCGGTCAAGCAGGGACTGCAGCGCATCGAGGTCGGCTTCGGACTCGTGCACCGAGGCCTGCTCTGCACCGGCCCTACCGCCCGGCCGGCAGGCGCTCGACGCCCTCCGCGCCACCCACCAGCGCCGAGCGGTCGAGGTCGGCCACCGAGCGGCAGCCGGTCAGCCCGAGAGCGACGTCGATGTCGGCCTTCATCACGCTGAGGACGTGGCGGACACCCGATTCGCCACGGGCCGCCACCGACCAGCGCCCAGGCCCGCCCGATCAGCACCGCGCGGGCTCCGAGGGCCAGCATCTTGACGACGTCCAGGCCGGTTCGGATGCCTCCGTCCACGAGCACCTCGACGCGGTCACCGACGGCGTCGGCGATCTCCGGCAGCGCGCGGACGGTCGACGGCACCGAGTCCAGCTGGCGCCCGCCGTGGTTGGAGACGACGATGCCGTCCACCCCCGCATCCACCGCCCGGCGGGCATCCTCGGCGTCCAGCACCCCCTTGACCACCAGGCGCCCGGCCCAGTGCTCGCGCACCCAGGCGATGTCCTCCCAGGTCACGGACGGGTCGAACTGGGAGTCCACCCAGGCGCGGAAGGCGCTCGGGCGGCGCGCGCCGGGGACGGCCTTCTCGAGGTTGCCGAAGGTGAGCGGCTTGCCGCCGAGCGCCACCTCGCGGACCCAGTGCGTGTGACCGACGAGGTCCAGCGCCGCGGCGCAGCTGGCCCCAGCGGGAGCTCTTGCCCATGCCGTTGCGGATGTCGCGATGGCGGGCGCCCACGACCGCCAGGTCGATCGTCAGCACCAGCACCGGCGATGCCACGGCCGCGCGCGCGGGCCATCAGGTCCTCGGCGTAGCCACGGTCGCGCATCACGTACAGCTGGAACCACGGCGGGCGGCTGGTGGCGGCGGCGACCTCCTCGATCGGGCAGATCGAGACGGTGGACTCGGTGAACGCGACCCCGGCGCGCTCGGCCGCGCGGGCAGCCTGCACCTCGGCGCGCGGGGCCATCATCCCGGCGAGCCCGACGGGCGCCAGCACGATCGGGGTGGACAGCTGCTGGCCGAGCACTTCCACCGCCTGCTCGCGCACGGACACGTCGCGCATCACCCGCTGGCGCAGCAGGACGCGCTCGAGGTCGGCGACGTTGGCGCGCATCGTGGCCTCCTCGTAGGCGCCCCCGTCGAGATAGTCGAACAGCTGCCGGGGCAAGCGCCGGCGGGCCAGCTCGCGGTAGTCGCCCACCGTCGCCGGGGAGACCCCGAGTGGCCGGTCCGGGGAGCGTCGCATCGCCTCAGATCCTAGAGCCGCCCGGCCAGCGGCCGGCGGCTGCCGTTGCTCGTCGCAGGAGGGGTGCGGGTGAGGCGCTCGAGTGTCATCACGATCGACTCATAGGGGCGCCCGGTGACCCCCTCGAGGGCCAGCTCACAGGTGCGGTTGCAGGACACGCAGGCGTCAACCTCGCGGCCCGAGAGCTCCGCGGCGCTGTCGGCGAGTGCCGCCGCCGGCAGCTCGGGGTGCAGCAGTCCACGGTCGCCGGCCATCCCGCAGCAACGCGGCACGAGCGGCTCGATCACCTCCTCGGCGAGGGCGCCGGCGATCTCGCGCAGGCTCTCATCCAGGCCTCCCTGGACGGCCGCACAGGGCCGGTGCAGGGCCACCGTCCCGAGGCGCCCGCCGATCTGCAGCGAGCCCAGTACGCGTTCGTGGATCCATTCGATCGGGTCGATCACGCGCACCGCCGCCATGCGCTCGCGCAGCCCCTCATCGAGGGCCTCGCCGAGCTCTCCCCCGGCCAGGGTCTGGGCGCAGGAGCTGGCGTCGGTCACGAGCGCCAGCTCCCCTTCGCGGGTCCAGCGCAGCGCCGCCTCGGCCATCTGGCGCGCCATCACCCGGCGGCCCTCGCGGTAGCCCTTCGAGCTCCACGGGGTCGAGCAGCAGTTCCCGGCGACGTCGGGCGGGATCCACAAGGGCTGCCCCGCGCGAGCGGAGACGGCGAGCATCGCCTCCGCCAGCGAGGGCTCATCCGCGTGCGAGCGGGGGTTGCCGAAGATGCGGTTGATGCAGGCCGGGAAGTACACGGCGGCGGCGTCCTGTGGGCCCACGCCGCGGGGCAGGTCCGCGGGCGCCGGTGCCGGCATGGCGCTCGACCAGGCCGGGATCAGGTCCTCGCCCAGCACCCCGCGGCCGATTCCCGTGGCCGCCCGCAGCAGGCCGTCGGCGCCGGCCGCGCCCGCGCGCAGGCCGGCGCGGTGCAGAGCTCTCGACCGTGCTCCAGCGGCGCGCGAGCGAGGCGGCCACGCGCTCGGCCCGGGGCGAGTGCTCGGCGCTCCGCAGCTGCTTGACGAGCGCGCCGGTGTCGATCCCCACCGGGCACGCCACGCGGCACGAGCCGTCGGCCGCGCAGGTGTCGAGCGCGTCGTACTGGTACTGCTCGAGCAGCGCGTGGAGCACCGGGGAGCCCTCGGGCTGGCGGGCCATCTCGCGCCGCAGGGCGATCCGCTGGCGGGGCGTCGTGGTCAGATCGCGGCTCGGACAGACCGGCTCGCAGAAGCCGCACTCGATGCACTTGGTGGCGACCTCGTCGATCTCGGGGGTGGACTTGAGGTTGTGCAGATGGGCCCCGGGCTCGCGGTTCGAGCAGGACACCGGGCGCCAGGATCCCGCCGGGATCGGCGAGCTGCTTGACCCGCCACATCAGCTCGGTCGCCTTCGTGCCCCACTCGCGCTCCACGTAGGGGGCCATGTTCAGGCCGGTCCCGTGCTCGGCCTTCAGCGAGCCGTCGTAGCGTGTCGATGATCAGGTCCACCATCTCGTGCATGAAGGCGTCGTAGCGCTCGAGGTCGGCGGGCTCGCCGAAGTTCGGCGTCAGCAGGAAGTGCAGGTTCCCGGCCGAGGCGTGGCCCGCCACCCCCGGCAGGAAGCCGTGGCGGCCGAGCATCGCCTGCAGGTCCTTGGCCGCCTCGGCCACGCGCTCCGGCGGCACGCAGACGTCCTCGATGATCAGCTGCACGCCCGGTGCGCGCATCGCCGCGAGCAGGCCCTGCATGCCCTCGCGGACGTGCCACAGCATCCCGATCTCGCCCCGCTCGCGGGTGAAGCGGGGCGCCGCCAGCACGCCGTCGCCCTGCAGGATCCCAGAGCGCCTGGGCTTCGGGACCGTCGAGCTCCTGCTCGGAGTCGGCCCGGAACTCGACCAGCAGCGCCGCGGACTCGGGGGGCAGCTCCTTCCAGGCCTCGGGCGTCCCGGGCATGTTCCAGGCGGCCGCGATCAGCGTCGGGGCGACCATCAGCTCGGTCGCGCTGGCCCCGGCGGCCACCAGCGCGGGCACCACCCGGGCGGCGGCGTCGATGTCGGCGAAGTGGATCAGCGACAGCGCCGTGTGGGGTTCCAGCGGGAGCGTCTCGAACACCGCCTCGGCGAGGAACGCGAGCGTCCCCTCCGAGCCGATCAAGAGGCGCCTGAAGATCTCCAGCGGCTGCTCGGCGTCCAGGAAGGCGCACAGGCGGTACCCGGTCGTGTTCTTGATCTCGAACTTGCGCCTGATGCGCTCGGCACAGCTCCCGGTCGGCGAGCAGCTCGTCGGCGGATCTCGAGCAGCCCCGAGGCGAGCTCGGGGGCGGCGGCGGCGAAGCGCCTCGGCGGCGCCATCGGCGGCGGTGTCGATCACGGCGCCGTTGGCCAGCACGAACGTGAGCGAGCTGACCATGCTGTAGGAGTCGGCGTGGACGCCGCAGCGCATCCCGCCCGAGTTGTTGGCCACCACCCCGCCCACGCAGGCGATGTCGGTGCTCGCCGGGTCCGGCCCGATGCGCCTGCCGTGGCGGGCGAGCAGCGCGGTTGACGTGGCCGAGGATGACGCCCGGCTGCAGCCCGCACCCGCGCGCCCTGCCTCCTCCACGCGGGCGCGCTGGAAATGGCGGCGGACGTCGACCAGGATGCCCGTCCGCCTGGCCCTGGCCGTTGAGGCTCGTGCCACCGGCGCGGAAGACGATCGGGGTCGCCGCTGTCGCGCGGCCACCCCGAGCACCGCCTGCACGTCGGCGAGGTCGCGCGGGATCGCCACCGCGCGCGGGATCGTGCGGTAGGGGCTGGCGTCGGAGGCGTAGCGGACGAGGTCCAGGGCGCGGGTGGCGACGCCGGCCGGCCCGAGCGCCGCAGCAGCTCTCGCCCGCAGCGGCTCGGGGGTGCCGTGGGCGACCCAGTCGGGGGCGCGGTCGCTGAGCGCCTCGTGTGCCGGCGGGGCGATCCGCCGCACGTCGGTCCCGAGGGCGCTCACGACGGCCCCTCCGTCACGGCGGCCCTATTCCAGCCACATGCCGGTGGCCACCGGCACTTCGACCAGGCGCGGCCCGTCCTGGACGGCGATCGCCTCGCGCAGCGCCTCGGCCAGCTCCTCGGCGTCGGACGACCTCGCGGGAGGGGACGCCGTAGGCCTCGGCCACGCTGCCGCCACGTCGAGGCCCTTGAGGTCCAGCCCGGGCGCGCCGGCGGCTCCCTCGAGCTCGGCGAACCACTTCAGGATCATGTACTCCTCGTTGCGCAGCACCAGGAAGGTGACCGGCACCCGGTAGGCTGGCGGCCGTCCACAGGGCGGTGATGCCGTACTGCGCGGAGCCCTCGCCGAGCACGCACACGACCGGCCGCGATCGGGCTGGGCGAGCTGCACGCCGACCGAGGCGGCGATCCCGAAGCCGAGCCCGCCGCTGGAGGAGAAGTAGTAGCTGCCCGGGCTCGGACAGGCGCAGGCGGTTGCGCAGTGCGACCGTGCTCGAGGGGGTCTCGACCACGGCGATCGCCGTCCTGCGGCCAGACGCTCGGCCAGGGCGGCCATCGCCGCCGAGCCGCTGATCGGGTCGGCCTCGGCGCCGGCTCGCCCGGGACGGCTCGCGCGCCTGCGGCGCCTGGCGGTCTGCCTTCCGAGCAGCTCCAGCAGTCGCTCCAGAGCCAGCGCCGACGTCGCCGACGATCGCGTCGCCCATCGGCGCCCGGGCAGCCTCGGCCGGGTCGCTCGTGATCTGCACCAGCGCGCGCGCCCGGCCGGCAGCAGCGGGCCGGGGATGTAGGGGTAGTAGGGGAACACCGAGGAGCCGACGACGAGCACCAGGTCGTGGCCCTCGAGCGTCTGCGGCGGCGCGGGCCGATCGCCGGCGGCAGGATCGCCGAGGAAGTTCGGGTGGTTCTCGGGGAAGCCGATCCGTCCCACCGCCGGGGGCGGGCGTGGCCCAGACCGGCAGGCGCTGGCTGCTCGGCCAGGGCGACGCGGCATCCCAGCCACCGGAGGCGTCGATGTCGGGGCCGGCGATCAGCACCGGGTTCGACGCCGCCCGCAGAGCCGCCGGCGAGCGTCCTCGAGCGCGCCGGGTCGGGGAGCGCGCGCCCGGTGCACGCCGCGGGCGAGCGGCTGGGCGGCGCGTCGCTCGTCGGCCTCCTGGTCCCAGTCGTCCATCGGGATCGAGACGAAGGCCGGGCCGCGGGGGGGCAGCGTGGCGTGGTGGATCGCCCGGGCGATCGCCATGGGGACGTCCTGGGGCGCGCCGGCTCGTGGGACCACTTGACGTAGGGCGCGGGCCCGAGCACGGCTTCGCGGTTGGTGAGGTTGGCCTCGAAGGTGATCTGGGGGCGGACCTGCTGGCCGGCCGTGATCAGCAGCGGGGACTTGTTGGCCTGGGCGTTGAAGATCCCCCCGACTGCGTTGCCGACGCCCGGGCGCGGTGTGGAGGTTGACGTGGGCGGGGCCGCCGCTGGCCTGGGCGAAGCCGTCGGCCATGCCCACCACCACCAGCTCCTGCAGGCCGAGGACGTAGGTGAAGTCCTCGGGGAATTCCTTCAGCATCGGCAGCTCGGTCGAGCCGGGGTTGCCGAAGATCCGTCGTCATCCCGTGGGCGCGGAGCAGGTCGAAGGTTGCCTCGCGGATCGTGCTCATCCGCCGCGGACGCTAACCGAATCGCGCCGGCCGGGCCCTCGAGCCACCTCTCGGGCCCACGGCCGGGCGCGCTGGCGAGGCCGCAGGCCCGGCCCGCGGCCGGGGCCGCTGCGCGCGGCCGACCCCCCCCGCCGGAGGAGCTTCAGGACGTGGCGCTGAAGGGCAGCTGTGCGGTGCAGCTGCCGAGCTGGCGCCCGGAGCCGGACGCGCGGACGGTCAGCAGCCCCTGCAGCGTGCCCTGGGCGGTGAACTGCACGCTGAGCCTGGCGGTGCCGCCGCGCACGTGCCCGCTCGGTGCGATCGGCAGCACCGCGGCGGCCGCGCCGCCGGAGATGAACAGGGCTTCCGCGGGCCAGCTGAGGGCCAGCGTCATGGTGGCTCCGCGGCGGCAGGAGACCCGCACCGTGGCGAGCACTTCGGTGATCCATTCGCCGTTGGGGGCGACGTGCAGCGTGATCGCCTGGCCGGCCGCGGGCTGGGCGCTGTAGACGCCGGGCGTGGCCCCGCCCGCGGGCGTCCCGCTCGCCACCGTGCGGGTGGCGGTGGCGGGCGTGACCGTCCCCGGCAGGTAGGAGGCCGAGCCGATCCAGTCGTGTACCCACGTGCTGATCAGATCCGCGCGCGTGTAGACGACGGGTGAGGTCGGCTGGCAGTCGGTGTAGAGGTGGCTCGCCACCCCCAGCTCGACCACTTCCCCGGTCGCGGACAGAGCCCCGAGCAGCGGCCCGCCGCTGTCGCCGAAGCAGGCGACCGTGCGGTGGGCCGAGCTGTCGAGCGTGCACAGCTCCTCACTCGGCAGGTACACCCGCGTGTGGGCCCGGCAGTAGCTCCTCGACTGCACCGCGGTAGCGGCCCAGTGAAGTTCGTGGGGAACGGGACCGCCGGGGAAGGTCTCTCCCCAGCCCGCCATCAGCACGTGGTGACCCGGAGCCAGAAAGGTCGCGTCGGTCGCCGCCGAGGCGAGCGGCAGAGCCGGTGCGGTGGTCGGCGTGGAGAGCACCAGCAGGGCCGCGTCGCCGGAGGCGTACAGACGGTTGAAGGAGGGATACACGACGGTCGTCGAGACGCCCAGGACCTGGCGCGGCGTGAGCGTCCAGTCGACGGTCCCGGTCACGACGAAGTACCCCGCCGCGCTGTAGCGCTCGCCGGTGCGGGGGTTCTCGACGCAGTGGGCCGCCGTCAGCACGACGTTGGGCGAGACCACGGTGCCCGTGCACTGGAACGCTTCGCCTTCGCCTTCGTGGAAGATCACGGCCAGCCAGGGAAAGGTGCCGGGTTCGGCGGCCACGCCGTTGACGATCGAGGCCCGGGCCCGTGGCGCGGGACGGCTGCCCGCGCGGGCCGGGCCGCGGGGGGTGGCCGAGCTCGCCACGGCGAGGGCGAGCGACAGCGCGCAGGCGAGGGCCACGGCGGGGACGAGGGCGATCAGCCCGCGGATCTTCTTCGGCGGAGCCCGCACTCCGGTCCATATCGGCAGCAGGGCCCCGGTGCAACAGCCGGCGTGGGCTCAGGTCGTCAACTTGCGCCGAGCTCGAGGGCCTGCTTCGTGCGCCGGCGGATTGCCGATGACGGCAGCTAACGGCGCCGCAGCAGGCGCCCGACGGCGCCGAGGAGCTCCGTCGTGCGCTCGTCCTGGAGCTCGGGCTCGCCGCCCACGACACAGGTGCGGGCGTGTCCGTCGATCAGGCCCAGGGCGACCTGGTCGAGCGCCGCCTGGACGGCGGCGATCTGGGTGAGGACGTCGATGCAGTAGCGGTCCTCCTGCACCATCCGCTCGATGCCCCGCACCTGGCCCTCGATGCGGTGCAGCCGCGTCTGCAGCTGGGGCTTGGTGGCGCTGTAGCCACGGGTGGGGACGGAGGTCTCGGTGGCCATCACCCCACAAGCTAGCAGTAAACCCCCGGGGGGTATATTGAAGGGGACATGGCCGAGGCACTGGAACTGATCTGGCACGGCCTCCGGGACAGCCTGCTGATGGCCTGGCAGGTGTGGTGGGCGCTCGTGCTCGGCTTCGCCATCTCCGCGGTGGTGCAGGCATGGGTGCCCCGTGGGCGGATCGAACGCGGGATGTCCGGTGACGGCGTGCGGCCGGTCGGCATCGCAACCGGGCTGGGGGCGGCGTCGAGCTCGTGTTCCTACGCGGCGATCGCGATCGGGCGCTCGCTGTTCGCGAAGGGCGCCTCGGCGGCATCCTCGCTGGCCTTCCAGTTCGCCTCCACGAACCTCGTGTGGGAGCTGGGTCTGGTGCTGTGGGTGTTGCTCGGGTGGCAGTTCACGCTCGGCGAGTACCTCGGCGGGATCGTGATGATCGCCCTGATGGCGCTATTGCTGCGGGTGTTCGTGTCTGCGCGCCTGGAGGCGCAGGCGCGCGAGCACGCCATCCGGGCGGAGGAGTCGGGCCACGGCGGCCACTCCCACGGCGGCCGCGACCCCGGCGAGGGCGAGACACCGCTGGACTGGCGCCGGCGGATTGGATCGCTGCGGGCCTGGCGGGAGGTCTCGCAGAACTTCCTCGGGGACTGGAGGATGCTCTACAAGGAGATCGGCGCCGGCTTCCTGATCGCCGGCTTCGTGGCCCAGCTGGGCAACGGCTTCTTCTCCTCGCTGTTCGTCGAGCACGCCCCCTCGCCCCTGGGACCGATCGAGAACGTCCTCGTCGGTCCCCTGATCGCGGTGCTCTCGTTCGTGTGCTCGATCGGCAACGTGCCGCTGGCCGCGGTGCTGTGGTCCGGCGGCATCAGCTTCGCGGGGGTGCTGGCGTTTCTGTACGCCGACCTGATCGTGCTCCCGATCGTGGCCGCCTACCGCAAGTTCTACGGCTGGCCCTACACCATCCGGATCGTGGCGCTGATGTACGTCACGATGGCCTGCGCAGCGCTGGCGGTGAGCGCGCTGTTCGGAGCCCTCGGGCTGATTCCGAGCGGTCCGCGCCCGGGACGGGCGCAGATCTTCGAGGGCATCTCGGCCGACTACAAGCTCGTGCTGAACGTGCTCGCGCTGGCGGTCTTCGCGGCGATGGTGTGGATCAGCCGGAGCGGGCGTCCGCGTGCCGCCGCGTCGTCAGGCGAGAGACGAGCGAGCGTGCCGCAGGGTCGGACGGGCTTTGAAGGTCACGGCTGAAGCGGCGGCTGAGCTGGACAGCCGGGTTGGCGCCCTCCTGCTCGGTGTCCTGCGCGATCGCGATCGCGGTCACCCCGCGGGCGCGGTCCTCGATCAGGATGCGTGAGCCGCCGTACACCTCTTCAATCGAGATCCGCCTGGGCGAGCGGATGAAGTAGCGCACGGCCGGGCCGCGGTCCTCGCCGCCACCCGCGCACAACTCGACCGCGTCGCGCTCGCCGTCGTAGCGGATCGAGCGCAGTCGCCGCTGCGTGCGGGCGGGGTTGCGCGCCTCGCCGCGCAGCTGGAACTGCACCGTTGCCAGCGCGTCGCTGCAGCAACGGTCGAGCTGACCGAAGAACTCCGACCACACCTGCGCGTTGAGAAATCCGGACATGCCACGCAGTTTGGCGCCCATCCCGGAGGGCATCGACCCATCGCTGGGGGTTCCGGGGTCCAATTCTGGACGTTAGGGGAAAAACCTCGGCGGAGCCATGCAAGATCCGGATCCAGCCATGCGAGATCCGTCTCCCAACCAGTGCCGACCCGCGTCCGAGCGGTGCGCGGCGGTGCACCCGCACCAGATCGGGACGCCGCCCGCCGCAGCGAACCGGCTACGGACCCGCGTCGGCCCGCGCCTGCAAGGCCGCCGGATCGGTGATGGTCATCTTCCCGCGCCCGGTCTCGAGCCAGCTGAGCTCGCGCAGCGACTGCAGCGCCTGCGCGACGCCCGTCCTCGAGGCGCCGGTCCAGCTCGCCAGTTCCTCCTGGGAGAGGGGGAGCTGGACTTCGATCGATCCGTTCACGTGCTCGCCGTAGCGTTCGGCGAGCTCGAGGATCCGCGCCGCCAGGCGCCCCATCGTGTCCAGTGAGGAGAACTGCAGGCGGTTC
>CAVWTU010000007.1:0-101530 GCA_963758055.1 uncultured Solirubrobacteraceae bacterium | reverse complement strand
CGCTAGCATGAACAATGACCGCGGCTGCAGGCAAAGGCAAGCGTCTAACCGATCCTGCCGCTATTCTGAACGGAAGCCATGAATGCTGCGCGCGCGCCAATTCGATGTGATTGTTCTGGGCGCGGGGGCGGCGGGGCTGATGTGCGCGGCGATGGCCGGGCAGCGCGGGCGGCGGGTGGCGCTGCTGGAACACAACGGGCAGGCGGGGCGGAAGATTCTCATCTCCGGCGGCGGGCGGTGCAATTTTACGAATCTGCACTGCGGGCCGGAGAATTTCATTTCGGAGAACCCGCATTTTGCCAAGTCGGCGCTGGCGCTCTATGAGCCGCGGCACTTTCTCGAGCTGGTGGAGCGGTATGGGATCGCGTGGCATGAGAAGACGCTGGGGCAGCTCTTCTGCGACGGGTCGGCGCGGGCGATTCTGGAGATGCTGCTGGCGGAGTGCGCGCGGGGCGGCGTGGAGATGGTGCTGAATGCGCGGGGGATTGCGGTGGAGGGCGCGGCGGGCGGCGGGTTTCGCGTGGCGTCTTCGCAGGGCGAGTTTGCGGCGGAGTCGCTGGTGGTGGCTACCGGGGGGCTGTCGATTCCGAAGCTGGGAGCGACGGGGCTGGGGTATGAGCTGGCGCGGCAGTTTGGGCTGAAGGTGGTGAGCCGCGGCCGGCGCTGGTTCCGCTGGTGCTGGGCGGGGATGAGGCTGCGTGGACGGAGCTGGCGGGGGTGGCGACGGAGGTGGTGGCGTGGCGATGGAGCCGGCGGCGAGTGCTAGTTCAGGGAGAAGATGCTGGTGACGCATCGGGGATTGAGCGGGCCGGCGGTGTTGCAGGCTTCGTCGTATTGGCGGCCGGGGGAAGAGCTGGTGGTGGATTTTGCGCCCGAGATCGAACGTGCTGGGAGCGTTGAGGGAGCCGGGGGCGCGGCGGGATGTGGCGGCGCTGAGGCAGGCGCTGCGGGAGGTGCTGCCGCAGCGGCTGGCGGAGTTTCTGGCGGAGACGAGCGGGCCGAAGGGCTGGTCGAATGCGGCATTGGAGGCGTGCGAGCGAAGGCTGCACCGGTGGGGGTTTCATCCGGTGGGGACGGAGGGGTTTGAGAAGGCCGAGGTGACGGCTGGCGGCGTGGATACGGATGGATTGCAGGCGCGGACGATGGAGGCGCGGGCGTGCCGGGGCTGTTCTTTATCGGCGAAGTTGTGGATGTGACGGGGCTGCTGGGCGGGTTCAACTTCCAGTGGGCCTGGGCTTCGGGGGTGGCGGCGGGAAGGGCGGTGTAGCGACTGGGGGTTGGTGTTTTGCTGCAATTTTTTTTTTTTTTTTTTTTTTTTTTTTTTTTTTTTTTTTTTATATTTTTTTTTTTTTTTTTAGGGAAGTGTCAAACAGAGCAATGGAGTGCTACTGTCGTGGCCCCCAGGTGAATGAAAATAAAAGACGAAGAGATAGCTTGAACGTTTGCAGTGAATTATCAACGGGTTCCGGTAAGCTAAGAGAATATCACAACAAGATAGAGCCGAACGAGAGGAAGCCAGCGAGGCTTTCTCTATTTTTTTTGCAGTGCACGCTTTCGGGGGTTTTTTTTTTTTTTTTTTTTTTTTTTTTTTTTTTTTTTTTTTTTTTTTTTTTTTTTTTTTTTTTTTTTTTTTTTTTTTTTTTTTTTTTTTTTTTTTTTTTTTTTTTTTTTTTTTTTTTTTTTTTTTTCCCCCCCCCCCCCCCCCCCCCCCCCCCCCCCCCCCCCCCCCCCCCCCCCCCCCCCCCCCCCCCCCCCCCCCCCCCCCCCCCCCCCCCCCCATTTGGCCTCTGTGAACTGCAACGGAGTGCGTGTTGCGCTGTAAGGGAAGGTGGCCAGAGGTTGAGGACAGGCGAGTAACGGAGCGCCAGAGGTACTGAATCCGGCACGCCGCAAAAATGAAGGAAGAGACGGAGATGAAGCTCACGAAGAACGAGTGGTTGCGCATTGCCTGCAGGCAGATGAGACAGAACCTTGTGGTAGCGGTCCTGATGGCGGTAGGGTTGCTGGGAATGGGGCTGGGGGAGATGGCCAGCGCACAGGTTGTAAGCACGACGACGGTTCAAGGGACACTTTTTCTGGCGAATGGACAGCCCGGTTCAGGAACTCTGCGGGTGAGCTGGCCTGCATTTTCGACGGCAAACGGTCAGGCGATCGTGGCCGACAACCCGACGGTGGCGTTTGGGTCGGACGGATTTGTGAGCGTGAACCTGTCGCCGAATTGAGATCGACTCCGGCTGGGCTTTATTACACGGCTGTCTTCTACATGAGCGACGGGACGACGACCACACAATACTGGGTGGTTCCCGCTGCGGCGCAGGCAACCCCTGGCGCAGGTGCAATCGCAGGTGATGCCAGCGGCGCAGGCCGTGCAGGCGGTAAGCAAGGCCTATGTGGATCAGTTGATTTCAGAGTTGAGCCAGAGAGCAATACGTCTCATGTTGCTGTTTAACTTACTTCGTTCGGTTACGCGACGTCTCGATGTGCGTGCGGGCCGCGTGGCCGTTGCTCGCGAGCGCGGCCGCGGGCGCCGCGATCGCGCCACACGCCACCAGCGCCGAAGCGGCACGCCGGGCGTTGCGGGCGCGTGCGGGGCGCTTGCTTGTGGGGGACATGGGTCTCCTTCCGGGCTCGTCTCGGGGGAATCGGCGGGGAGCCTCTCGCTTGAGCATCTTTCCACTAGGACTCCGCTCGCCGCGCAACCTTTCATCCAGCTGCTTCCCGACGTGCACGCGGCACCTGCCAGCTACAGTCCATCCGTCATGTGCTCGCCGCGAGCACTCACAGTGGGGGTCTGATGCCGTCGCTGGACCCAGCATCGCTGCCTCAACACACCGACCGCCTGTTCCGGGCCGCGTGGGCCCTCACGGGCTCCCGCGACGACGCCCAGGACCTCGTGCAGGAGACCTTCGCCCGCGTGCTGGCCCGCCCCCGCGTCCTGCACGGCCAGGACGAGCTCGCGTACCTCCTGAGGGTGCTGCGCAACACCTTTCTCACGCAGCGCCGGACCGCTTCGCGCAGGCCGCAGATCTCCGCGAGCGAGCTCGACGACGTCGAACCGGTGGACCCGCGCACGGGAGCTCGCCCCGAGCAGGCGGTGGAGACCCGCGAGGTGATCTCCCGCATCGCCGCCCTGTCGGAGGATCACCGTCTGGCACTCGTCGCCGTCGACGTCCTTGGGCTCTCCTATCGTGAGGCGGCACGGGCGCTGCGCACCCGCGAGGCGACGATCGCCACCCGCGTGTTTCGTGCCCGGCAGCGGATCGCGCGAGACCTCGGCGACGGCGCGCCGGCCACCAAGCGGCCCGAACGGCCCTCCCAGGAGCAGGGCTCTTCGACACAAGACGTTGGATCCGGAGCCGAGTCCGGGAACACCAATCCGGAGAGCGGGAACAGGACGGGCGCTTCAGGAGTCTTTACAACAGAAGGACCAAGATGATGAGACGCAAAAAGGCAGAGGCAGGGATCGCCCGCGAGGCTGACGGCAGCCTGCCCGAGCCCGAGCGCCGCCGGCTGGCGGCGCAACTTGAGGCCTCACCCGAGCTCGCCGGCGAGCTCGAGCTCCAGGAGCAGGCCCTGTCGCTGATGCGCGGGCTGGACGCCGAGCAGGCGCCACCCGAGCTGCATGCGAGCGTGCAGGCGCTGATCGCCGGGGCTCCCGCCGCCCCGCCGCCCGCCCGCCGCTCGAGGCGGCTCGCGCCCGTCGTCGCCGTGGCCGTCCTGGTGGTCGCGCTCGCGGCCGTGCTGCTTTCGGGCGGCTCCTCGAGCGCTCCGAGCGTCAACCAGGCGGCGCTGATCGCGCTGCGCGAACCGACCCAGCCCTCGCCCCCGGAGAGCCCCGACCGCCGCGCGGCTCTGCAGCGAGGTGTCGGCGGGATCTCCTTCCCCTACTGGCGCCACGATCTCGGCTGGAGCACCAGCGGGGCGCGCAGCGACACGTTTGCGGGGCGCTCCGCGACCACGGTCTTCTACACCGGTCCGAGCGCGTCGGGAGGGACCGCGAAAGTCGGGTACACGATCCTCTCCGGGGACGCCCTGCCATACCCGAATGCCCCGGCCGTGGAGCACCGCGGCGTCCGCTACTACGTGCTCAAAGATCACGGAGCGACGGTGGTGACCTGGCGGCGCAACGGTCACACGTGCATCCTCGCGGCCCGCGGGCTCGCCCCGGGGGCGCTCCTGCACCTCGCCGCCTGGGCCTAGCCGGCCCGACCGACCTCCCGACCTCCCGACCGGCCCGCGGAGCCCCGTCGCACCCGCGGCCTGGCCGCCCGGGCCTAGCCGGCGTGCAGCTGGACCGTCAGGCTGCGGTGCGCCGAGCCCGCGCCGGGGGCGCTCAGCGTGAGGCGCACGAGCAGCTTCAGCCGGCCGCGCCGGTGCAGGGCCCGCCGGGCGCGCGGGCCGATCGCGACCACGAACGCCACCCTGCCCGCGCGGAGGCCGGTGCGGGTGAGGCTGCCCACCGCGGTCGCGGAGCGGCTCTTGGAGATCTCACCGGCGCCCGCCAGCAGCTGGATCAGCAGTCGCGATCCCCCGGCTGCAACCAGCACCTTCCCGCGCACGCTGTTGCCGTGCTGCACCGCGGGGAGCCCGACCGCCGCCCCCGACAGCGACAGGTGTGCGCCGCCCGCGAGCCCGCCCGCCGATCCGGGAAGCCCCGATCCGCCCCGCTGGTTGGCGCCGGCGCCTTCCCGGATGCCGGGGGTCGTGTCCGGACCGGTGCTCGCGTGTTTGTCGGTCGTGGTCGGCGTCGTAGCGGTGGTCGTTCCGGTCGTCGTGGGCGTCGTTGCGGTGGTGGCGGTCGTGGTGGTGGCGCTCGGCGAGACCACGACCGTGCCTTTCATGAACGTGTGGACCGTGCAGAAGAACGTGTAGGTGCCGGCGGCGGCGAAGCTGCAGCTGCCTTCCCAGCTGGTTGCTCCGCTTTCGGGTACGCCGCTGCAGGCCGGTTTCCCGGGTCCCGAGAGGAATTTGACGCTGTGGGCAAGGGTGGTGGAGGCGTTCTTGAACGTCACCGTCCCGCCGGCATCGATGGTCACTTCAGAGGGCGACCACACCTTCGATTCCAGCCCGCTGATGGTGGGGGTGCTCCCGGCGCTGGTGGCTAGCGCCGGTAGCCCCCCGAGGACCGCGCCGAGGACGGCGACAAGCGGCAGATACCGTGCTCGTGGGCCCACGTCATAACCGGACTCCGGGCGGGGCCGATCCTTCCCGCCGCGCTTCGCACTAGATCGGCTTCCCGGCTGCGGCCTCCTCGACCGCGCGGGCGAGCGCTCGCCGGCCGTCGTGGAGGACCGGCTCGCCGTGGGACACGAGCACCCGCTCGAGCGGGAGCTCCAGCAGGGCCGCCAGCAACGCGGCCAGGCCGCGCCTGTCGAGCTCGGCGTCCTCCAGCCAGCTTTCGGGACACACCTCCAGGCGCCCCTCCCCCGCCCCCAGCAGACTGTCCCCCGGCACCAGGGTGCCGGCGCCGGGCAGCCAGAAGACGATCTCCCCGGAACCGTTCAGCAGGCGCCCGCTGACACCCTCGGGAATCTCGTTCCAGGCCGCTGACCCGGGGCCCGGAGATGGGTCTTGCGAGAGTCCGGGGACGTAGCGCCTGGCCAGCTCGTCGCGGTCGCGGCGGTGCCAGCGGATGGTGGTGAGAATGCTCACCTCCCGGCCCGCCAAGCGGCCATCCAGCCAGGCCAGGAAATCCTCGCGCCCCTCGCCGGGGATCAGCGGATCGATCAGCACCGTTCGCTCCTGGAGCTCGTAGAGGACGCAGCCGACAAGTTGCGGCCAGTCCTCCTGTGCGTTCCACTCCGGGTGGACCGCCCGCCAGCGAAACAGGCCCGGAGCGACTTCCACCGGACCCATCGCCTAACCGTATTCGTGATAGGCGGAGACCCAGCCGCGGGCGATCAGCAGCTGGGCCCGGGAGAGCGTCATCTGCCCGCGGCACACGAGGCGGTTCAGCACCCGCTCGAGGTGGTCCTTGGGGTTGAGGTAGAAACCGGCGGCGGTCGGGTAATCCGGCTCCGGCCACAGGTTGCGCGGGTCGTTGACGGCGCCGCCGAGCTCCAGTGGCACGAGATGGTCGTACTCGTAGGCGGAGGTCCTGCCCGAGGTCCCGTAGGAGCGCATGCTGGCCAGCTTCTCGGGCTCGGTCACCGACTCCGGCGGGCGCACCGTCGAGGTCCAGCCGGAGGAGCAGATCGTCGAGCCGATCGAGCGCTGGGTCACGGAGGGGTTGAGCGCCCCGGGGGTGCAGTGCGGGTCGGGCAGTGCGAACAGGCCGCTCCCGCGCTCATGGCAGCTGCCGGCCGGCGGCTGGGTCTGTACCACGGAGCTGCTCGCGTGGGAGTAGGCGAGTCCGCCGGAGGCCGCGGCCACGGCGAGCAGCGCGGCCATGCGCCCTACCAGCAGGGTTGGAACTTCTTTCCCTTGAGTGCCAGCGCGAAGCGGGCCCCCATGAAGCCACGGGACTCGTCGGCCGCGCAGAACTTCTTCGTGGCGAGGTGGTACTCGGCGTTCAGCACCGGCTTGCCGGCCGCCACATAGGGGGCGAAGGCTTCACATTCCTTGTACTGGTTGCACTGCTCGGTGAGGGCTCCATCGAAGTAGCCCTCCAGTTCGGGCGTCTGCTGCGGGTCGTTCTTCTGCAGCACCGCCATCCCCAGCGAGTGCACCTCTTCTGCCACCCACTCGTTGTAGGTCAGCTGCTCGGCCGCGGTGATCGAAAAGCCGCTGTTGTTTTCGAAGGCTTCGATGTTGTCGGGCTCGACCGCGTCAAAGCCCTTTTCGCGGCACATTTCAAAGCGCCGGATCATGATCGGCTCGACCACTTCGAGTTTGCGTATGTCGATCCACTTCTCCCCCGGCCAGCCGTTGCCGTTGCCCAGCACCGAGACCGGGAAGGACTTGTAGTCCGGGCGGAAGTCCTCCGCCGTGCCGACGTCGATGTAACAGATCGCACGCTTGCCGAGTCCGTGCAGCGCGCTGACCTGTTCGGCAGCGGTTTCGAAGCCGTCGATGTCATAGGCGGCCACGGGCTGGTTGTCGGAGACCTTGCCCTGGAGCTGCCAGTACCAGGTGAGCTGGGCCGGTGGCGTCCAGTGCGGAGGCTGATCGGCGGCGATCCCGGAAGCGGCGGCCGCGCTCGCGACGGTGAGCCCGGCGAACAACACCAGGCAGCCGATCATCGCTCTCAGCAGACGGGCCGGCACGAACAGCCACATCTTATGCCCACACCCGGTAGGGCCCCGGCGCTACCGCGCGCGGCCGCGTGGGCCACCGCGTTGCACACCCGGTCCCGGTCGGCGCTCAGGAAGTTCTCAGCAACCGCAGAGGCTACGCTCAATTGCAGCCCCGACTCTTGGAGCAGGCCAAGAGCTGCGAGCGGGAGGACCAAGTGAGCACGATCGACACATCCATCAGCGCAGGCGCCGCGATCACCGACTCCCCGGGGGAGGGCGGCACCCCCGCCCAGGACACCGGCCAGCGCATCCTGGTCGTCGACGACGAGCGCGAACATCATCGAGGTGATCACCATGGCGCTGCGCTTCCAGGGCTTCTCGGTGGAGAGCGCCTCCACCGGCCGCGGGCGCGCTGGCCGCGGTGCGCGAGCCTTCAAACCCCATCTGATCGTCCTCGACGTGATGCTCCCCGACATGGAGGGCTTCGAGGTCGCCGCGGCGCCTCGGCGCCCAGCGCGCCGGGGTTCCGATCATCTTCCTGACCGCCCGCGACGCGACCGAGGACAAGGTCCGCGGGCTCAGCGGCGGCGGCGACGACTACATGACCAAGCCGTTCAGCCTCGAGGAGCTGGTGGCCCGCATCCGCACGATCCTCCGCCGCAGCGGGCCAGTCCGCGCCGCGACGACGAGCAGGCTCGTGTTCGCGGACCTGGAGATGGACGAGGAGTCGCGCGAGGTAAGGCGTGCCGGCACGGCCGATCGACGCTGACCGCGCACCGAGTACCGGCTGCTTCGCTACCTGATGCTCAACCCCCGCCGGGTGCTCACCCGCGCACAGCTGCTCGACCATGTCTGGAACTACGACTTCGGCGGCGACGGGCGGGTGCTCGAGACCTACATCAGCTACCTGCGCAAGAAGCTCGACGCCGACGGCCCGTCGCTGATCCGCACCGTGCGCGGCGTCGGCTACGCGCTCCAGGCCGCCCAGCCCGGCTGATGTCGTCGCTGCGGGCCCGCATCCTGGCTCAGCCTGCTGGTGCTGGCCGGTGCGGGCCTGCTGGCGCTGGCGGCGCGTCACCTACGCCGAGCAGCGCTCGTTCCTGGTAGGGCCGCCTGAACCAGCAGGTGCGTTTCGCGGTACCGCTGATCCACGGAACGCTCAGCCACTCCGGACAGGGACCGCTCGGTGAGCACTTCGGCGTCCCCGGGGCGCCTGCCGGCGGCGCCGCCAGCGGCGCCGGGGGCAGTGGCAGCGGAGCCTTCGGCCCGCCGGTGATCTCCCCCGGGGCCGGCGGCGCGACGGGCGGACCCGCGGAGGCGGCTCGGGCGGTCCTCGTGCGACCTGCCGCCGGGCACCTACGGCCAGCTGCCGCGACGCCTCCGGCAAGGTGCTCCGGCACGTGTCCGATCACCTTCGGCCAGCGCACCGCCGGCCGCGCCCCAGCTCCCCGCTCACGTCACCGTCGGCGAGCTCTTCACGGTCGGCTCGGTCGGCTCCTCCGGGCCCCAGTACCGCGTCTACGCAAGCCGCGACGCCGACGACGGCGGGCTCACGATCGCCGCCGTGCCGACCGAGCGAAGTCCAGCAGACCCTGCACCACCTGTTGCTGGTCGAGGCGCTCGTGATCGCCGCCGTGCTCGCTGGCCCTCGGCGATCGTCGGCTCGCTGGTCGTCACGGCTCGGGCTGCGCCCGCTCGACCGCATGGAGGCGACCGCCGGGCAAGATCGCCGGCGGCGACCTCTCCCGCCGCGTCAGCCCGGCCGACGAGTCCACCGAGGTCGGACGCCTCGGCCTGGCGCTGAACGCCATGCTCGACCGTCTCGAGCAGGCCGTTCCAGCAGCGCGAGGCCAGCGAGGCCAGCGCCTGCGGCAGTTCCTGGCCGACGCCTCGCACGAGCTGCGCACCCCCCTGGCCTCGATCCGCGGCTACGCCGAGCTGTTCCGGCATGGGCGCCACCGCCGACCGCGCCGACGACCGAGAAAGCGATGCGCAGGATCGAGGAAGAGGCCGACGCGCATGGGGGTGCTGGTCGAGGACCTGCTGGCGCTCGCCCGACTGGACCGACCGCCCGAGCACGAGCTCGAGCTGCGTCGACCTCGCCACGCTCGCCGGCGACGCCGTGGCCGACGCCGCGCGGTCGCACCCGACCGCACCATCACGCTCGAGGCCGGCCCGACGCGTGCGTCGTCGGCGACCCGCTGCAGCTGCGCCAGGTGCTCGCAAACCTGCTCCGCAACGCGCTCATCCACACCCCCGCCTGCAGCCCCGTCGAGGTGGCCGTGACCGTGCATGACGACGCGGTCACGCTGTCGGTCCGCGACCACGGCCCCGGGCTCCCCGACCGACTCTCCCGAGCAGCTGTTCGAGCGCTTCTGGCGCGCCGCTCCGGGACGCGAGCGCGGCCGCGGCGGAGCCGGGCTCGGGCTGGCGATCACGCGCGCGGTGGTCGAGGCGCACGGCGGCTCGATCAGCGCCCGCCAGGCCAGCGGCGGCGGCGCGGAGTTCCTGGTGCGGCTGCCCGCCGAGCGGGCGCCACGGGCGGCCGCGGCCGCGACCGCCTGAACGCGATGCGGGCGCTCGTGCAGAGGGTCAGCCAGGCGTCGGTCAGCGTCGACGGGCACACGGTCGGCGCGATCGGCGCGGGGCTGCTCGTGCTGCTCGGCATCGCCATCGAGGATGACGAGCACGCCGGCCGAGCGGCTGGCGAGGAAGGTGGGCGCGCTGCGCGTCTTCCCCGACTCAGAGCCGGCCGCAATGAACGAGCCACTCGGAGAGCGCGAGATGCTCTGCGTCAGCCAGTTCACGCTCTACGCGAGACACCCGCCGGGGCAACCGTCCGAGCTTCGTCGGGGCCGCCCCGGGCGAGCAGGCCGAGCCCCTGTACGAGCGCTTCTGCGAGCTCACCGGGGCCCGCCGCGGCGTGTTCGGCGCCCACATGCTCGTCGCCCTCGTCAACGACGGGCCCGTGACCCTGCTGCTCGAGTCCTAGCTGGACGGCCCCTGCTTGGAGCGGGAACCGCGTCCCGCCCAGCGCTGGGCCCAGCCATGCAGCGGCCCCAGCAGGGCGAGCAGCTCCCGCCCCTCGTCGCTCAGCACGTAGCCCTCGTCGGCGAGCGTCACGATCCCTGCCTCGCGGAGCTCCCGCAGCCGCTGGCTGAGCACGCTCGAGGACATCCCGGCGCAGCGCTCCTGCAGCACCCGAAAGGCCAGCGGCGCGTCCTTCAGCTCCCAGATCACCCGCAGCGCCCAGCGCCGGCCGAGCAGGTCGAGCAGCGCCATCACGGGGCGGCCGGTGGACGACCCGCGTGCCGCCGTCCCGGGTTTCGGAGCGCCTCCAGGGCTCATCGACACCCGCTTCGTAAATCGAAGCAAAACTCGTTATGCTGCGAAAACCAAAGCAACGAGGATCGGAGTCTAGATGAGCCAAGCACCCCGCATACAGCCCGTGCAGGAGCCGTACTCGCAGGACATCGCCACGATGCTCTCCAAGTGGATGCCTCCCGGCTCGGGCGTCGAGCCGCTGCGCCTGTTCCGCACGCTCGCGGTGCACGAGCAGCTGGCCGGCCGCATGCGTCCGCTCGGCGCCGGCATCCTCGGGTCCCGGGCGCTGGTGGAACCTCGCCTGCGCGAGCTCGCGATCGCGCGCACGTGCGCGCTGACCGGCGCCGGCTATGAGTGGGGCGTGCACGCCGTCGCCTTCGCCCGGCCGCTCGGCCTCGACGACGAGCAGCTGCGCTCGACCGTCCACGGCCGCCCCGAGGACAGCTGCTGGGACGAGCGCGAGACGGCGGTTCTCGCGCTGGCCGACGAGCTGCACCACACGAGCACGATCGGCGATCAGCTGTGGCAGAAGCTCGGCGCGCTGTTCGACGAGGCCCAGGTGCTGGAGCTGATCGTGACCTGCGGCTATTACCACGTGATCGCCTACGTCTGCAATGGAGCCGCCGTGCAACCCGAGGAGTGGGCCGAGACGTTCCCGCCTCCCGCGGCCTGACGTGCTAGACCCCGCCCGATGGCCAGCGGCGCGGATCCCCAACCGGACGCACGCCGCGGCCACCGCCGCAAGATCTGGATCGCGCTGCTCGCGATCGCGGTCGCGGGCCTGGTCGCGTTCGCGCTCTCCCGCCTGAACCTCAGCCGCGCCGGGCACGCCCTGATCACGGCCAGCCCGGGCTGGATCGCGCTCGCCCTGCTGCTGATGGGCGCCTCGCTGGTGCTGCGCTCTGTCTCCTGGCAGCAGGTGCTGCGGGCGGCCCTGCCGGACACGCGTGATCCGCTGGCCGCCGGTCGTGCGGGCGACGATGATCGGCGTGATGGCCTCGGCCGTGTTCCCGGGCCGCATCGGCGAGCCCACGCGCGTGGTCGTGCTCACTCGCCGCCTCGACGGGCCCGCGGACACGGCTGCTCGCCGATCGTTGCCGGCACGGTCTTCTCGCAGACGCTGATCAACCTGCTCGCGCTGGCGATCCTCGCGGCGGTCACGTTCATCGGGCGTGCCGCTGCTCAACGGCACATGCGGCGGCGTGATCACCGCGGTTGCCGTGCCCGCTCGCGGTGGCGATGCTCGTGCTCTTCGGCCCCCGCCTGCTGTCGCTCGCCCAGCGCTCCGCGCTGGGAGCGCCTGCGACGCGTCGCAGGCGCGCTGGAGCGCGCGCTGCGCCTGGCCCGGCAGGGGCTGCATGGTGTTCGCCCGTCCCCGCCACGGGGTCGGCGCGATCTTGGCCCAGCTGGGCGCCTGGGCGCTGCAGTGGCTGGCCTGCTACATGGTCGTGCTCGCCCTCGGGCTGCAGTCGCAGGCCACGCTGGTGACCGCCGCCGCGGTGCTGCTGGCGGTCAACGTCAGCGCCGTGCTCCCGGCCACGCCCTCGAACGTCGGCGTCTTCCAGGCCGCCTGCCTGGTCGTGCTGGCCGCCTATGGGGTCGGCGCCGGCGCCGGCCTCGCCTACGGGATCATCCTGCAGGCCGTCGAGGTCACTCACCGCCCTGCTGCTGGGCGTTCCGGCCCTGCTCGGCGAGGGGCTGCGCTGGCAGGACATCCGCGGCTCGGCAGCCAGCGCCACCGACGCCGACGAGTGCGTGACGGCGGTCGAGCTGGCCGAGCTCGGGTCAGCCGACGGCGCCGGCTTCGGCCGGCGGGCAGGTCTCAGCCGACGAGGGCGCGCAGTGACTGGCGCAGCGAGTGGGTCGTCTGCAGCACCGCCGTGGGCTCGTAGCCGCAGTGCGCCATGCAGTTGTCGCAGCGCGGGTCCTTGCCCGCGGCCGTACTTGCTCCAGTCGGTCGTCTCGATGCAGCTCCTTGTAGGTCTCGGTGTAGCCGTCGGCCATCAGGTAGCACGGGCGCTGCCAGCCGAACAGCGAATAGCTCGGGATCCCCCAGGCGGTGCAGTCGAATTCGGCCTTGCCCTCCAGGAAGTCGAGGAACAGCGGGCTGTGGTTCAGCCGCCACTTCTTGCGGCGGCCGTCGGCGAACGCCTCGCTGAACAGCGCGCGGGTCTGCTCGACGCCGAGGAAGTGCTCCTGGTCGGGGGCTTTCTCGTAGGCGTATGCCGGGCGAGATCATCATCTCGTCGACTTCGAGGTCGTCGTTGAGGAAGTCGAGCACCTCGCGCACGGTTTTGGGCGAATCGTGGGTGAAGAAGGTCGTGTTGGTGGTGACCCGGAAGCCCGCCGCCTTGGCGGCCCTGATCGCGCGACCGCCTTCTCGAAGACCCCCTCGCGCTCGACCGAGGCGTCGTGGCGCTCGCGCAGACCGTCCATGTGGACCGCCCAGGCGAAGTACGGGCTGGGCTTGAAGTTCTCGAGCTTGCGCTCCGAGCAGCAGCGCGTTGGTGCACAGGTAGACGAACTTGCGCCGCGCTTGCACCAGCTCGCCCGCGATCACGTGGATCTCGGGGTGGATCAGCGGCTCGCCGCCGGCGATCGAGACCATCGGCGCGCCGCTCTCCTCGATCGCCCCGACCGCCTGCTCGACCGGCATGCGCCGGCGCAGGACGTGCTCGGGGTGCTGGATCTTGCCGCAGCCCGAGCAGGCGAGGTTGCACTGGAACAGCGGCTCGAGCTCCACGATCAGCGGAAACGTCTCCCGTTTGGCCAGCCGCTGGCGCATCAGGTACGCAGCCCATCCGCGTGCTCTGTCTGATTTCACGCCACCTGCGCCGCAACCTTAGTCCGCCCTGGACCATGTCATTAAGCGCGGCGGAGACCGTCGCAGGGCGCGCGCCGCGCGCAGGGCACCGAAAACGGCGCCTGCGGCCGCATCAGCTCGTGCGAAGGGCTGTCGAGCACCACCCTGACGACCCCGAACGGCCGCCCGGCGGCGCCGCCGGCGAGCCACACCGACTCCATGTCGACCGCGATCGCGCCGCCCGCGTGCAGCTGCGCCCGGCGCTCACCGAGCGCCAGGCGCGACACGCACACGATGCGCCCGCAGCGGACCTTCAGGCCCCGGCCGGTCAGGCGCACGACGAGCTCGTCCCGCAGCGCGCAGCCCACCGGCCCTCGGCGTGGTCCTTCGTCGGCGGCGGCGTAGACCTCGTCCGCGACGATCACTTCGCCCGGTACAGAGTCGGCGTCCAGGCCGCCGCAGAAGCCGACCACGACCAGCGACCCGGCCGTCTGCAGGGACAGCCCGCGGGCGGACGCCCGCGCGCGGTCGGGACCCATGCCGGTGCGCCGCACCACCCGGCCGCGGGCACCGCTGGAGACCAGCAGCGCCTCCAGCCGCAGCGGCGCCGCCAGCACGGCCTCGCGCACGCCCGCCCCGGCGCCCGGTACCTCCGCGTCCGGCGTGGCGGCGGCATCTCCGCCGGGCCCCGCACCCGCGTTCATCGGCCCGCCAGTGCCGGGGCGGGCTCGGCCCGGCGCCCCTCGCGCTCGGCGATCAGCGCACCCGCGGCGGCGTGGCCGCTGAGGACGGCGCTCTCGAGCGTCGCCGGCCAGCCGGTGGCCGTCCAGGTCCCGGCCACCGCCAGGCCGGGCAGCGCCAGGCCCGCCGGCGGGCGCAGCGAGGAGCTTCCGGGAGTCGCCCTGAAGGTGGCGGCGTGCTCGCGCGTGACGAGGAACAGCTCGAGCCGGGCGTCCCGGGTCCGTGGCAGCAGAGCACGCAGGGCGGGGATGTACAGCTCGCGGATCTCATCTACGGTCATCTTCATCTCGCGGGAGGCCCCGGACAGGGACACGGCGAGGTACTGGTGGCCGGCCGGAGCCCCTCCGGCGCGGGTACGGTCGAACACGTACTGGACCGGCGTCTGCACCCCGGCCGCGAACGGCTCATCCAGCACCGGGCGGTCATACACCAGGTGCAGGTTGACGATCGGCGAGCTGCCGAGCCCGCGCCACGGCTGCACCCGGGTCCCCAGCAGCCCCTCCAACAGCGAGGCGGCGCGCTCGTGGGGTAGCGCCACCAGCACGGCCTCGGCGCTCAGCCCCTCCCCCTCCTCGCCCTCGCGGCCGCTGCCGCCGAGCAGCTCGAAGCCGCCGGCGCTCCCCGCCAGCCCGCGCGCCCGCCAGCCGAGCAGCACACGCACCCCGGCGTCCGCCAGCGCCCGCTCGGCGGGCCCGCCGATGGTGTCGGCCAGCGTGTGGTCGTGAAACCCGATGTCCCCTGCCGCGGCGCTCTCCAGCAGGCCCGTCCGGAACACGAACGCGCCCAGCTCCAGCGACGCCTCACGGGCCGGGAGGTTGAGCGTGGGCAGGGCGATCAGGTCCCACAGCGAGGCAATCGCGCGCGGGCTCTGGCCGTGGCGGGCCAGCCACTGGCCCAGCGTGAGCCCCTCGAGCTCGTGCGCGCGGGCGGGCGGCAGGCGCATCAGCGCCAGCGCCGCCCGGGCTGCGCCGAGCCGATCACGCAGCGGTCAGGTGGCGGTAGCGGGCGAGTCCGCCCGCGAGATGCAGCGGCGGGCGCCAGCGATCCCCGGCGCAGCAGGTAGGGCTCGCGGCCCGGGCGCAGCACCGGGATCTCCAGGCGCGGCTGAACCCTCACCAGCGAGTCGCTGCCGAGGCGGGCAAGCAGCGCTCGGTAGGCGGTGCAGCAGCGCAGGAACACGTGCTGGCCGTTGTCCATCTGCAGGCCCTCGCGTGAGACGGAGTAGGCCGCCCCGCCGAGTCGCGGGCGCACCTCCACCAGCGTCACCCCGGCACCGGCGCCGGCCAGTCGAGCGCCGCCGTGATCCCGGCCAGGCCACCGCCCACCACGATCACCCGGCCGGCGCTCACGAGCCCGCTCCCGCCAGCGCGCGGGCGGCCACCCACGCCTTCTCGCGCGCCGGCAGCGACACGCGCTCGCGCAACACGCGCTCGGGGTCGGCCTTCGATGCGCTCCAGCAGCCGGTGGTAGATCCCCGCCATCGCCAGCACGCAGGCGGCGCTGCGGCGGTCCAGCAGCGGCACGAGCTGCATCCCGCGCTCGAACCACTCGCTGCGCGCGGTCGGCCTCGAAGCGCACCAGCGAGCTCACGCTGCCCGAGCTCGCCGGCGCGGGCCGCCCGGCACTCCGCCGGCGGCCATGGCCGTGAGGGCGGCCACCCGCGCGCGGCAGCTCAGCGAGCGAGATCCCGTCCGCCAGCCCGAAGCGGCGCAGGTCCTCCGCGGGCAGGTACACCCGCCCGTTCTCGGCGTCCTCGCGCACGTCCCGCAGGATGTTGGTGATCTGCAGCGCGACGCCGAGGTCGTCCGCCAGCGTCTCGGCGTCCACGGAGCCCTCGGCGGTCGGGCGCGAGCCGAAGATCGCCAGGCACACGCGCCCGATCGCGCCCGCCACCCGGCGGCAGTAGACGACCAGCTCCTCGAAGGTCTCGTAGCGACGTTTCGCGCACGTCCATGCGCACGCCCTCGATCAGCTCCTGGAGCGCGCCCGCGGGGATCGAAAGCGTGCGCTCGCGTCCGCCAGCGCGACCATCACGGGGTCGCCGCTCCGGGCGCCGGCGCCCAGCTCGCGCAGCGTGCGCTTCGGCCTGGAGCAGGCCCGTGAGCTTCTGCTCGTGCGCCAGCGTCGCCGTCGCCGATGTCGTCGATCCGCCGGGCGAAGGCGTAGGCGGCGCACAGAGCGCGGCGGCGCTCGCCGGCAGCAGGCGGATGCCGTAGTAGAAGTTGGCCGCCTGCTCGCGCGTGATCGCTTCGCAGCGGGCGTAGCTGTCGGACAGCTCGCTCATCTCGGCGACGGTCCGGGCCGACCGGCGAGAGTGCGCGCGAGCGTGCCCAGGAACAGCCTGCGCCCGGCCCGGGGCGTGCCCGCCAGCACGTCGTGGCCGGCTCGTTCGACGGCCAGCAGCGCCGCCAGCCCCCCGGCGATGAAGCCCGCCACGGCGAAACCGGCGCGCCGCGGCAGCGCCCCCACCAGCGCCGGCCGCCCCACAGCAGGCCCCGGGCCCGGGACACCTCGAAGGCGACGGCGTCGCGTAGCGCCGCAGAAGCGCGGTCGGCGTACACGTCCTGCTCGCCGGCGCCGAAGCGTGCGAGGTCCTCGAGCGGCAGGTAGATACGTCCGCGGTCGCGGTCCTCGGCCACGTCCTGGAGGTGCTCGGCGAGTTGCAGGCCGGTGCAGACCGAGTCCGACAGGCGCACCCGCCACGGGTCGGCGGCCCCGAAGATCCCGAGCACCAGCTCGCCGACCGGGTCGGCCGAGAGCGCGGCAGTAGCCCTGCAGCTGCTCCCAGGTCTCATAGCGGGATACACGCTGGTCGACGCGGTTGGCCTCGATCAGCCGGCGAACGGCTCCCGCGGCAGTTCGCGGGCCCGCAGCGACCGGTTGCAGGGACACCAGAATCGGGTGGCGGGCCTCGCCGTGGAAGGCCCGGTCGAGCTCCTGCTCGAGCCAGTCCAGCGCCTGCAGGCGATCGCCCGCGAGCGTGTCGCCGAGCTCGTCCACGAGCCTGGCGAAGCCGTAGATCGCGAGCAGGTCCGAGCGTGACCGGCGGCCCGAGCACCCAGCTCGCGACCGGGAAGTTCTCCCCGCCCGAGCGCGCCATCACGTCCGCTGCGGCGGGCACCCCGGCCGGGGCGCCGCCCACCGGCGCGTCCGCTGCCGTGTTCACCCCTGTTGGCGCAGGGCCGCCAGATCGGGGGTCGCGATCGCGCTCTCGCTGTCGAGGTCCCCGAGCCGCAGGCAACGGCCCAGCGCCATCAACGGGAACGTCAGCCGGTACAGGTGGTAGTTGATGTAGTAGTCGGAGGGAAAGCCGGTGCCCGTGTACTGGGGCTCGTGCCAGCTGCCGTCGGCGCGCTGGGTCCTCACCAGCCACTCCACGCCGCGGTCGACGGCCTCCGAGCGCTCCCCGGCGGCGTGCAGCGCGAGCAGCGCCCACCCTGTCTGGGAGGCGGTGCTGGGTCCGTGGCCGATCCAGCGCGGGTCGTCGTAGGAGCGCGGGTCCTCGCCCCAGCCGCCGTCTTCGTTCTGGTGGCGCTCCAGCCATCTGACCGCCCGGCGGATGCACGGCGCCGAAGGGCTGACCCCGGCGGCCATCAGCGCGGGCACGGCGGCCCCGGTTCCGTACACGTGGTTGACGCCCCAGCGCCCGAACCACGACCCGTCGGGCTCCTGGCTGTCGAGCAGCCAGCGCACCCCGCGGCGGCTGGCCGGGCGATCGCGCAGGCCAAGCGAGGCGAACATCTCGACCGCGTGGGCGGTGACATCGGCGCTCGGCTCGTCGATCACCTCGCCGAAGTCCAGGAACGGCAGCTCGCGGGCCATCGTGAGCGTGTTGTCGGCGTCGAAGGCGCCCCAGCCGCCGCTGCGGCTCTGCATCCCCTCGAGCCACTCCACTGCCCGCTCGACCGCGCCGTCGATGCGCGCCGCCAGCTCTCCCGCGGCGGCGCTGCCGTTCTGAGCCGCCTTGGCCGCGTGGTGGGCGTGGGCGGCGCGGGCGACACGCTGCAGGGCGAGCACCACCTCGGCGGTGTCGTCGACGTCGGGGTAGTTGTCGTTGGCGAACTCGAAGGCCCAGCCCCCGGGCGCAGCTGCGGGCGCGCGACCGACCAGTCGCCGGTGCCCGTGACCTCCTCGGCCAGCAGCCACTCGGCGCCCCGGACCATCGCCGGGTGCTCACCCGCGCAGCCCGGCGTCGCTCAGCGCGAGCATCGCCAGCGCCGTGTCCCAAACCGGCGACTGGCACGCTTCCAGGCGCCGGCTGGGCCCGGCGGGGGCGCCCACCTCGTGGCTGTCGTCGCGGTCCTCGATCATGAACCGCTCGATCCCCTCCAGGCCACGCCGCATGACCGGGTGATCGAGCGGGTATCCGCCCAGGTGCAGGGCGATCAGCGAGTAGACCCACGGCGGCTGGATCCCGCCCCACGAGCCGTCGGCCTCCTGGCGGCGCACGATCCAGTGCTCGGCACGCTCCATCGCCAGGCGCCGCAGCGGGCGCAGCGGAGCCGCTCGTAGGCGCGGATCGCGCGGTCGAGGTGGCGCAGCCAGGCGGGCGCGGGTACTGGGTGCGGCCGGCTCGTCCGAGGCCGCCACGGGGGCGATCAGCTCATCCAGGCCGAAGCCGAGCGTACGCACCGGCCGGTGCGTTTTGACGAGCGCTGAGAGCGACGATCGTCTGGCGGGCCCAGCAGGCGAAGTCGTAGACGTTGAGCGGCACCCACGAGGGCAGCAGGATGACCTCCGGCGGCAGCGCCGGCACCCGCTCCCAGGACCACAGCCCGAACAGCGCCAGCCACAGGTGCGTGAACACGCGGGCCCGCTCGAGCCCACCCTCGGCCCGCACGAACGCGGACGCCGCCCGCATGTGGGGCTCCTCCGCACCGTCGCCGGCGAGGCGCAGCGCCCAGTAGGCCTCGATCGTGGTGGACAGCTCCCCCGGTCCTCCGTAGAAGTTCGCCCAGGTGCCGTCGTCGCGCTGCTGGGAGCGGATCCAGGCGGCCGAGCGCTCGGTCTGGGCCTGCTGGCGAATTCCGAGGAACTCCCGCAGGAGCAGGTCCTCGGCGTCCATCGTCACGTTCGTCTGCAGCTCGCCCCGCCACCAGCCGCCATCCTCCTGCAGGGACAGCAGGTGCTCGATCCCCTGCGCAAGCGCGAGCTGGGCGCGGCCCGTCGCCTCGATGGTCAGCTCCGGCATGCGCGGAAAGCTAGATCTTTTTCCCCGCGGAGGGCTCGCGGGCGGGCACTCGCATCAGCAGCATCCTAGGCGGAAAGGCGGGCGTCACCGGGGACGAGGACCTCAGGGTGCGCCGCGGTGATGACGTGGCGGCGCAGCGCCGCCTCGCTGACCAGCCGGGGCACCCCGGAGACAAAGCGCAGCAGGACGAGCCCGTCGTGGTCCTGGCGGGAGGCCAGCACGAAGCCGGGAGCGGGCGGACGGGTGGCGTCGTGACGCAGCGGGGGGTAGCCCGTCTCGTCGATTTCGTCCGACCAGCACCTTCGTACCCGAGTGCAGGCTTCGTAGACCCGAGATGTAGTACTGCAGCGGCGTCTCGCCCAGCTGCACGGTGGTCACCGCCCTGGTGCTCGAGGGCGGGCCGATGGCGCGGGCGAGCGAGCGCCAGTTGCCCCGCTGCAGGCGCGGGCGAGAAGTTGACGTCGATCGTGATGGCCAGCGAGGCGAGAACGATCAGGGCCCCCACGAGGGCACCGGCCCGCCCGGTAGGAGGCGAGCCGACGAGGATCGCGATCACGGCGCTCACCGGCAGCATCGCGGCCACGAGGTTGCGGGGCGCCAGATAGTCGGCGCCGAATAGCGCCAGCGCCAGCGGAACGAGGATCCCGGCGCCGGCCAGCAGCAGCATCGCCGCCAGCCCTTCGCGCTCGCGGGCGCTCTCCTCGGCCGGGGCCCCCGCCAGGGCGCGCACGCCGATCACGAGCCCGGCGAGCAGCGGCAGCGCCACCAGCAGCTCGACCCCGTGCCCGAGCGGGGCTCCCGAGTAGCCGGTGAGGTAGTACTGCGGGATCGCCTGCAGCCGGCTGGCGAGCGACCAGCGGCCGATCCACTGCGTGCCGTGCCCGCCCTGGGCGATCACGAGCGGCAGCAGCGCCAGCCCGGCCAGTACGAGCGCGCCCGCCGCGCCCAGGCCCAGGCGCCGCCGCTCGCCGGGCGCCCTCAGCAGCCACAGGATCATGCCCCCGACCAGGAACACGGCGAAGTAGTGGCTGAGCAGCGCAAGCGCCGCGCTCAACACGAACAACGCCATCCGCGAGCGCGTGGGGACGCGGTCGGCGCGCAGGAAGCAGAGGATGGCCAGCCCGGCCGTGAACAGGAACAGCCCGTACGGGCGTGCCTCCTGCGAGTACCACACGTACAGCGGGTTGACCGCGACCAGGGCGGCCAGCAGGGTCGCGGTGCGCCGCCCCGCGAGCTCGCTGCCGATCCCCCAGGCCACGGGTACCAGCGCGATCCCGGCGAGCGCCGAGGGCAGCCGCAGCGCAACCACCCCCGTCCCCAGCACCCTCGAGTCCGCCCACGCGATCAGGTACCAGAGGGGCGGGTTGTTCTCGGTGTGGACGACCGAGTGCAGCGTCGAGCCGAGGCCCGGATGCAGGTCCCGGACGACCGTGAAGGCCTCGTCGTACCAGAAGCTCTGCAGGCCCAGCGTCGACAGGCGCAGCACCGCGGCCAGCAGCGTCAGCGCCGCCAGCGGCCACCAGCGGGCGAGCTCGGCGGCGGCGTCCCGGCGGGCACCGGCCCGGGCCAGCGGCGGGGCGGCGGCGCTCACCGGAGGCAGTACCTCCTGCCCTCCCGGCCGAAGCAGCCGTAGCGCTGGTGCAGGATGTCCTCCGAGCGGGGCGGCAGGTACCAGCCGCCGTGCACGGGACGCCGCCCGTCCTTGATCGGTCCCCAGATCAGCAGGCAGATCTGGGTGCGTTCCTTGGGCGCTCCCGGGCTGGTGTTGCCGCACACGACCTCCCTCTTGCTGGTCGCCCCGAGCAGCTGGGTGTCCACCTGCAGGTTCTGGTAGTCGTGACCGGTGTAGGCCCGCCAGGTGCGCAGGTCGGCGTTCAGGCGAGCGTTGACGCCCTGTTGGTGGGAGAGGTCGTTGATCGTGGCGATCAGCAGGAACACGCCCAGAACGACCAGCACGACCGTCTCGATCCGCCAGCGCCGGCCGGAGGATTCGCCGGAGCCCTGCTCGCATGGGCGCAGCGCCTTCGGGAGGCCCTCGAACACGTCGTCCCGTCCCGCGGAAGCGACCGGCTGCGAGGCGCCGGCGCTCATTTGACTGGTTCCAGCAACGGGGAGATCTGGTGCAGCACGAACAGCGCCTGTACCCCGAGCGTCGCGGCCAGCAGGCGCCGGTCGCGGACTATCGCCGCGAGCGGCAGCGGCCACAGGATGTACCAGGCCAGCAGCCACGTGCTGGTGACCGTGATCGCCAGCAGCGTCCAGCCCGAGGCCGCGATCCAGTCATAGCCGCGCCAGGTGCGCCACAGCAGGTACGCCACGATCGCCACCAGCGCCGCCTTCAGCAGGTCGTGGTCGACCGGAAACACCCCGGGCTTGCCGAACAGGTGGGCGATCTCGGTGGGGAAGCTGTCGCTGGAGACGAAGGCGGAATCGCGGTTGAGCGCCGCCACCACGTTGACCCCGTGGACCCCGAAGGCCGCGTAGGCGACGATCGCCCCCAGCAGCCCGGCGGCGAGCGCCCCGGCCACCGGCGCCAGCCGCCGGCGGGCGATGATCATGAAGGGCAGCAGCGCGGCCACCGTGACCTTGATCAGGGCTCCGGCCACGATCGCCACCGCCGCCCACGCTTCGCGGGCGGGCGTCACGTCGGGCGCCAGCATCAGCGCGACGGCGATCATCATCGCGAAGATCATCAGCAGGTCGTTGTGGGCCCCGCCGAGGCCGTAGATCGTGAACAGCGGGTTCGCGCCGACGACCAGCAGGGCCCACACCGGGTCGAACCCGCGCAGGCGGGCACAGCGCCACAGCAGTGCCAGCGTCCCGGCGCTGGCGAGCAGCGCCTCGAGCTTCATCCCCCACAGGGCGCCCTTCACCCCGAGTGGCGCGAGCGGGTAGGACAGCAGCGTGTACAGCGGCCCGTAGGCGGTCGCCACGTGCTTCCAGTCCCGGCCGACGTAGTGGTAGACGGGGTCGCCCACGATCGACGCCGGGCCGTGCAGGTAGGGGTTGATGCCGTGCTCCACCCCCATGCGGGCGTAGGCGATGTAGCTGAACACGTCGGTGGACAGCAGGACCGGCCCCACGAAGACGATCAGCTGCAGGGCCCCGACGAGCGCGATCGCCCGGCGCGGGCGCAGCCCGGCGGCGTCCGGCCTGCGGGCGAGCGCCAGCAGGCCCGCGTACGCGCCCACGCTCACGAGCAGCGCGATCAGGAAGACGCGGTAGCCGAGCCGCTCGCCGACCCCGGACAGCCAGCCGGCGATCTGGGGCGAGAGGGGGATCAGGGCGGAGCGGCCCGCGGCCCCGTCGAGCACGATCTCCGCGGTGGCGGCGAGCAGCGCCAGCGCGAGAACCGCGGCGAGAACCTGGGCCCAGCGCGCCGAACGGATCCGCAGCAGCCCCGTTTCGCCGTGTGCGACGGCGTTCACGCGGCGGGGCGGCTCACAACGCGGTCCACACCGTCTTGGTCTCGAGGTAGGCGTCCAGGCCGTCGCGTCCGTGCTCGCGGCCGATGCCCGAGGCCTTGAAGCCGCCGAACGGGGCCGAGGGGTCCGCCAGACCCCAGGTGTTGACGTAAACCATGCCGGCGCGGAGCATCGCGGCGAGGCGGTGGGCGTTGCCCATGTCGCGCGTCCAGATCCCTGCCGCGAGGCCGTATTCGGTGTCGTTGGCCCGCTCGGCGACCTCCTCGAGGGTCGAGTACGGCGAAGCCACGAGCACCGGCCCGAAGATCTCCTCGCGGGAGATCCGCAGCTCGTCGGAGGTGGCGCTGAACAGGGTCGGCGCGACGAAGTAGCCGCCGCTGTCGCCCAGCGCCGTGTCGCCGCCCGCCAGCAGCTCCGCGCCCTGCTCGCGGCCCGATTCGATGTAGCCGATCACGCGGTCGCGCTGCTCGGCGGACACGAGCGGCCCGAGCTGCGTGTCGGGGTCCAGGCCCGGGCCCAGCTTGGCGGAGTTGGCCGCCTCGGCCAGCGCGCTCGTGACCTGGTCGAAGATCTGCTCCGGAACGAACAGCCGCGAGCCGGCATTGCAGGCCTGCCCGGAGTTGAAGTACAGCGCCTGGAAGGCGCCCTTGACGGCGGCCTCGATGTCCGCGTCGGGGAGGATCACGTTGGGGGACTTCCCGCCCAGCTCGAGCGTCACCCGCTTCAGCGCCCTGCCGGTCTTGGAGGCGATCTCGCGGCCCACGACGGTCGAGCCGGTGAAGGCGATCTTCTCCACGCCGGGGCTGTCGACGAGCGCGGCCCCGGTGTCGCCGTCGCCGGTGAGCACGTTGACGACGCCCGGCGGGAAACCGGCCTCGAGCGCCAGCTCTCCCAGCCGCAGGGCGCTCAGCGGGGTCTGCTCGGCGGGCTTCAGGACGACCGTGCAGCCGGCCGCCAGCGCCGGCCCGAGCTTCCAGCAGGCCATCAGCAGCGGGAAGTTCCAGGGGATGATCTGACCGCACACGCCGACCGCTTCGCTGCGCGTGTAGCAGTGCATGCCGGGGACGGCCACCGGCAGCACGCTGCCCTCGATCTTCGTCGGCCAGCCGGCGTAGTAGCGCAGGTGGGCGGCGGCGGAGCGGACGTCGACGTAGCGGGCGAGCCCCACCGGCTTGCCGTTGTCGAGCGACTCGATCTCGGCCAGCTCCTGACCGTTGTCTTCGATCGCCTGGGCGAGGGCGTGCATCAGCTGCTCGCGTCCTGCCGCGGGCATCGTCGTCCAGGGGCCGCCGGCGAAGGCCTCGCGGGCGGCGGCCACCGCGCGCTCCACGTCCTCGGGACCCGCATGGGGGACCTCGGCGATCTGGCGACCGCTGGCGGGATCCAGGGTCGCGAACGTGCGCCCGTCCGCGGCCTCGGGCCGCTCGGCGCCGATCACCAGGCGCTGGGGCTTTGACAGGAACGCTCGCGCCGGCTCGCCGAGCGCATCGGGAAGTGTGGGTGCCGCGGTTGTCGTGCTCATGGCACGGCAGCCTACTCCGCAGGACGCGCTAGGCGGCGACGGCCAGCAGCGGCGCCGGGCGTCCGAGCTCGAACCCCTGGGCCAGCTCCACGCCGATGTCCCGGAGGATCTCGATCGTGCGCTGGTCGGCGACGCACTCGGCGACCGTCTCGCTGGCCAGGCCCCGGGAGAGCTCGCGCAGCGCGGACACGATCAGCCGGTCCGTGCGCGAGGTGCGGCAGCCGGCGGATGAAGTCGCCGTCGATCTTCAGGAAGCTGAAGGGCAGCTCCCGCAACAGGTGCAGGCCCCCGTAGCCGACGCCGAAGTCATCCAGCGCGAGCTCGCACCCCAGCTCGAGCACCGTGGAACAGAAGCGCCTGGCACGGTCGATGTCGGGGATCGCCGCGGTCTCGGTGATCTCGAGCACCAGCAGCGACGGCTCCACCCCGTAGCGCTCGAGCATGCGCTCCAGCTCGCCGGCCAGCGATGTGTCACACACCGACAGGGCGGAGATGTTCGCGGCCACCCCGCCGGCTGCCAGCGCGGCGCCCTCGCGTCCGGCCAGCAGCGCGATCACCCGCTCGAGCACCCAGCGGTCGATCTCCCCGATCAGCCCGTGGCGCTCTGCCGCGGGCAGGAACTCCAGCGGTGAGACCAGGCGCCCGCCGGGTTCGTCGGCGAGCCGCAGGAGCGCCTCGTGGCGCACCACGCGGCGGTCCGCGAGCGAGACGATCGGCTGGAAGTGAAGGACGAAGAGGTCATTCTCGAGCGCCCGGCGCAGGCGTTCGAGCATCGCTTCCCAGCCACTGGATTTCCTGACGATGGGCATGATCCGCCGAGATCATTTCGACGGCGCCGCGGGGTCCCCTGCGCGCGAGGCGCCCGGATCAGGTCCGTCTCGGACCGGCCCGGGGACGCCGCGCGCGGTCGGAGATCACCAGCAGCAGGGCGACCAGGACGAAGTTCATCACCACCGAGGAGCCGCCGTAGGCGACGAACGGCAGCGTCACGCCCGTCAGCGGGATCACGCGCGTGACGCCGCCGACGATCACGAACACCTGCAGGGCGAGGACGAACGACAGCCCCGTCGCGAGCAGCTTGGAGAACGAGTCCCGGGCCAGCACCGCGGTCTTCAGGCCGCGGGCGACGACCAGCAGGTAGACCGCCAGCAGCGCGACCGCGCCCGCGAGACCGAGCTCGTTGACGATGACGGCGTAGATCATGTCGCTTTCGGGCACGGGCAGGATCGGCGTGCGCCGTGGTGCTTCGCGCAGCAGCGAGCGGTCGAAGCCGGTGCCGAGCAGGCCCCGTCGGCCTGGGCGAACAGCGACTGGGCGAGCTGGTAGCTGCCGCCCACTTCGCGTTTGTAGAGCGTCGGGTTGAAGGGTTCTTCCCAGGCCACGACGCGGGCGTGGACGTGGCTGACGTGGACCGGCGACGAACCACGCCCCGACGGCGAACAGGACCAGCCCGATGAACGGGAACGAGAACCGCCCCGTGGCCACGTACAGCAGCGCCAGGAAGGCGCCGTAGAACATCAGCGAGGTGCCCAGCTCGCGGGTGAGCAGCAGCGTCGCCATCGCCGCGCCCCAGACGATCAGCATCGGCCCGAACTGCTTCATCGGCGGGATCGTCAGCGCCCGAGCACGCGGCGGCCGGCGGTGACGAGGATCTGGCGGTTGTCGCGCAGGTAGCTCGCCAGGAAGATGACGATCGCGACCTTCGCGAGCTCGGACGGCTGGAAGGCGACGCTGCCGATGTGGATCGCCAGGTAGGCGCCGTTGACCTGCTCGCCGATCCCCGGCAGCCGCGGCAGCACCGTGCCATGCCGATCCCGACCGCGGCGATCGTGTAGCGGTATCGCTCGAGCACCCCCACGCCCCGGTTTCGCAGCGCGAGGATCGTGGCGGCGAACAGGATCAGGCCGAGCGACCATCCACTGCGCCTGCTGGCGCGCGAGCGACGGGTTCGATGCGGTAGACCATCACGATCCCGACGCTCGCCAGCACCGCCGACCAGCGGGAACAGGTAGGGGTCGGCGTCGGGCAGCGCGAAGCGGATCACCAGGTGCGCCGCCAGGCACAGCCCGAGGAACAGGAGCCCGTAGGTCAGCGACACGCTCGAGGCGTGGTTGAGCGTGAGGTTGGTGGCGGCGTGGGGCGTGTTGTTCTGCGTCTGGATGAAGATCGCCGTGAAGCCGGCCGTGACGAGCAGCGCCGACGGAAGCAGGCCCAGGAGCTCCCGGTTGCGAGGGCTGAACACCGCCCGAGCGTAGCCGCCTAACCGGCCGCTGACGCCGTCTGGGCCGCTACCCTTGTTCGCGGAGTGCGCCCCTGCGTCCACCGGGGCCGGGGGCCTGTCGGTGGGGCCTGCCGGTGCGCCCGCGCGCCAACCATGTCCCCGCAGCCAACTCGAGCGTACCCGCAGCCCATGGATGACGAGCGCCCGCCATCGCTCTGGCTGAGCATGTGGAAGCGCTTCGCCGCTGGCGGCCTTCCTGATCGCCGCGCTGGCGGCGCGGCGACCGCGACCGTCGCGCCTCAACAAAGCCAGCGGGCTCGCCGACGAGGTCTTCCGCAGAGCCAGATCAAGGCACGCCCAAGGGCCTGGTCACGCCGGAATACGACGGCGGCCCGCAGACCTTCCTGGTGCTCGGCTCCGACCGGCGCGCGGCTCGAAGAACGCCTGGACCGGAAAGACCCGCCGCACAGCGACACGATCCTGCTGGTCCGCTTCGACCCGAACCAGGGTCAGACCTCGGTGCTCTCGATCCCGCGCGACCTGCTGGTCAACATCAAACCCAAAGAAGGCCGGTCTACTGCCGACGCAGAAGATCAACGCGGCCTACACGCTCGGCAGCAGGCTCGGCGGCAGCGAGCGGGGGCATCCTGCTGGCCGCCGAAACGATCGAGCGCGAAGTGTTCCCCGGCCTGCAAGCTCAACGGCATCGTCGACGTCAACTTCGCGGGCTTCATCAAAGTCGTCGACACGCTCGGCTGCGCCTACGTGAACGTCGACCACCGCTACTACAACGAGAACGTCGGCTCGCCGGAAACCGACTACACGAGCATCAACCTGCAGCCCGGCTACCAGAAGCTCTGCTACGAAAACGCGCTCGACTACGTGCGCTACCGCCACACCGACACCGACTTCGTGCGCGTCGCCCGCCAGCAGGACTTCCTGCGCGACCTGCGCGAGCAGATCTCGCCGAGCAACATCACGGCGAGATCGAAACGGTCGCCAAGGCCGTCGGCCAGGCGATCACGACGACGATCAACGCCTCGGCCAGCGAGCTGATCGAACTCGCCAAGCTGATCGCCTTCTCCCAGGCAAAGCCGCTGCGCCAGGTCAAGTTCCGCAGCTCGAACGCGACATCGCGGTGCATCGGAACGGCGGCTCCTACGTCACCTCCACGCCCGAGCTCGAGCAGGCCACGCTGGACGACTTCCTGCACGGCCCGAACGAAGGCGCAGCGCTCCATCGCACGCCGCAGCCGGCCGCACCGAGCTCACATCACGCCAGCTACCACGCCCATGCGAGCACGCGCGCGCCTCGGCCGGGATCGGCTGCACCTCGATGCCCACGACGGGCGAAGCCGTCGAAAGCCGGCCCTCGGCCTCCCCTTCCGGGTGCTCTACCCGCGGCTGCAGACCGGCGCCGGCGAACCAGCGAAGGACCGCCCGTACGCGCTGCGCGACCAGCACGGACACCTGCACCACGCCTACGTCGATCGTCTGGCAGCAGAACACGATCGGCGGCTACTACGACTTCGAGGGCACCGACTGGCTGAACCCGCCGCTGTTCGCCCATGCCCGCGCACGCAGAGCTCGACGGCCGCGACTACAAACTCGTCGACGACGGCTCCCACATCCACGTCATCGGCTGGCGCGACGGGAGCGTCCTCTACTGGGTCACGAACACGCTGCTCGAGGAACTCTCCAACGCGCAGATGCTCGCGATCGCCAAATCCGCCCAGCCGCTGCACTAGCGCCGGCGGGCGGGCCGCTTCAGGGTGCGTGCGCCGTCGAGGGCTGCGTTGACGAGCGCGTCGGCGTGGGCGTTCTGGGCCCGCGGAACGGTGCGGATCGACCACCGCTCGAAGCCGCCCGAGGGCCTTCAGCGCCTCGGGGTGGAGCGGCCGCATGGCGGCGTGCTTGACCTTGTAGACGCCCTGGACCTGCTTGGCGATCAGCTCCGAGTCGCCGACGACCTCCACCTCGCTGGCGCCGAGCTCGGCGGCGCGGGCGAGCCCCAGCAGCAGGGCGCGGTACTCGGCGACGTTGTTCGTGGCCCTCCCCAGCAGCTCGGTGGGCTCGCGCCAGCACGTCGCCGTCCGGCGTCGGAGATCACGGCAGCGGCCGCGGCCGGACCCGGGTTGCCGCGGGCGCCCCCGTCGACGTGTACGACCACCTTCAACGGCCCGCTGCTCGTGGCCGCGCGGTCAAGCCCGCGCGGGCTAGGCGCTTGGGCCAGCGGAAGCGTGTCGCCGGCGACCCGCGCCCGGCGGCGGTCACGGATGATGCGCCGCTCCAGCATTGCCGGCTCGACACTGCTGCCGCGGCGTGCGCGGCGGTCGAACCGCCGCCGCTCGACGATCACCTCGACGTTCGTCGTCGTCGCGGTAGTACTCGGAGAGCCTGTCGAACAACTCGTCCCCTCGAGGGCTGTGGGTACCACGCAGTAGATCATGCGGACGCATAGTAGGCCGCCGTGCGGCGCCTCGCAAGCGGCGCGAGCGCGATGCCAAGCACCTACAGGAAGACGGCGCCGTCCTCGGCCACGTGCGCATTGGCGTGGCGCTCCTCGCGGGACAGCTCGGCCAGTTCGGTGCCCTGCTCGAGCGGCCTCGCCTGCGGCGGGTCCATCGTCGAGGTCGACCTCGTAGCGATACCAGCACAGCTCCCAGGCGAGCGACGATGCGAACGGCCCCGCCGAGGTGCTCGGCCGGGAGGATGCAAACCGCGGGCGCGCCCAGCGAGCGCGTCAGCCCCGCCATCCGGCGGGGGTACTCGCTGGCGTTGAAGACCACCGCGGCACGCTCCGGGGGGCTGGCCGGCACGGCGGGCACCGCCGACGCGGGCTCCCGCGACGGGCCTTCGACGCCGGTGGACCCGGAGGGACCTTCGGCGAGCGCGTCGGGCTGGCGGCGGCGGGCGCCGCGCCCGGAGCGTTCGCCGGGCTGCTCGTAGGGGGCATCGGCTCCCAGCTCCTGGGCGGAGCCGTGCTCTGCGGCCCTCGACCCCAACCGCAGCCGCTCGAGGATCCCCCGTCCGCGCCGGGGGGCGGCTATCGGCCCGAGCGTCGCCTGGCCGTCACGTGCCCGCACCCAGCCGGCGTCGGCGGCGCGGGGCGCGCACAGCTCGCAGACGGTGCGCTGGCGGCCGTCGGCGACGAACACCTCGTGCTGCTCGCCCCGCAGCAACCGGCGCGCGCAGAGCTCGCAGGCGACATCGGGCTGGGATGTGACGATCGTGCGGGTTGCCATATTGGAGCTGCGGTCTTACCAGCGTGAGCCGGGGCGTGCGCCTCGCCCGCCTGCTCCACGACCTTCTGGGCCAGATGCCCGGGAAGCTCCTCGTAGCGTAGGAACTCGAGCGTGTAGTCGCCCTGGCCGGCGGTGATCGAGCGCAGGTCGGGAGCGTACGTGAGCATCTCCGCCATCGGCACCTCGGCCTTGATCTCGGTCATGCTCCCGATCGGCTCCATGCCCTGTGGCCGCCCGCGGCGGCTGTTGAGGTCGCCGATGACGTCACCGACGTGGGCCTCGGGCACCGACAGGGTCACCAGCATGATCGGCTCCAGCAGCACCGGCTCGGCCAGTTCGAGGGCCTGCTTCATCGCCTGTACGCCGGCGAGCTTGAAGGCGATCTCGGACGAGTCCACGGAGTGGTGCTGGCCGTCGACGAGACGTATCCGCACGCCCTTCACCGGGTAGCCGGCGAGCACGCCGTGCTGCATCGCCTCGCGCACCCCTTTCTCGACCGCCGGAATGAACGAGCCGGGGATCACCCCGCCCTTGATCTGGTTGACGAACTCGAAGCCCTCGTCGCCGTCGGCGATCCCCAGCGGCTCGATCTCGATCTGGCAGTCGCCGAACTGGCCGCGGCCGCCGGACTGCTTCTTGTGGCGGCCGTGGGCGGCAGCGGAGCGCGGATCGTCTCCTGGTAGGGGACCCGCGGCGGCTTCAGCGCGACCTCCACGCCGAAGCGGTCGCGCAGGCGGTCGACGATCACTTCCACGTGCACCTGGGAGAGACCGGCGATGATCTGGTCGCCCGTCTGCCGGTCGCGGTGCAGGTCGATCGTGGGGTCCTCCTCCTGCAGCCGGCGCAGCGAGGACAGCACCTTGTCCTCGTCGCCGCGGCTCTTCGGCTCGACGGCGAAGGCCATCACCGGGGCGGGCAGGGTCAGGCGGGGCATCTCGATCGGCTCGTCGCGGTCGGCCAGCCAGTCGCCCGCTCGGGTCTCCTTGAGCTTCGCGACCGCGCCGATGTCACCCGGACCGAACTCGGTCACGTGCTCGACCTCCTTGCCCTTGAAGACGAGCAGCTGGCCGATCCGCTCCTTGACGTGGGCGCGGGTGTTCAGCGCCTGGCTGTCGGCTCGCAGGACCCCCTGATAGACGCGCAGCAGGTTGATCCTGCCCGCGAACGGGTCCGCGCGGGTCTTGAACACGAACGCGAACAGCTCGCGGTCCTCGTCGGCGGCGAGCTCGATCTCGCCGACCTCCAGGGAGCCGTGCTTGACCGGCGAGGGCAGATCCTCGACGATCGCGTCGAGCAGCCGGGCGGTACCGAGGTTGCGGGTCGCGCAGCCGCACACGACGGGGAAGATCTTGCCGTGGTTGGTGCCCTCCTTGAGCGCCCCGACGATCTCCTCGTGTGAGATCTCCTCGCCCTCGAGGTAGCGCTCCATCAGCGAGTCGGAGACTTCGCACACCTCGTCCATCAGCTTCTCGCGATATTCCTGGGCGAGCTCGGCCTGGGCGTCCGGGATCGGGATCTCCTCGAAGCCCTTGGCGGCGCCGGTGCGGCCGTTGTCGGGGCCCGGCTGACGGAAGGCGTTCATGTCCACGAGGTCGATCACGCCTTCCAGCTCGTGCTCGGAGCCGATCGGGATCTCGGTCGCCACGACGTGCGCCCCGAAGGCCCCCTTCAGGCTCTCCAGCGTGCGGAAGAAGTCGGCCCGCTCGCGGTCGAGCATGTTCACGAACAGCAGCCGGGCGATGTCGAGCTCGGCGGCGCGGGACCACAGCCGGCTGGTGGTCACCTCGACGCCCATGACCGCGTTGATGACGAACACGGCCGCCTCGCAGACGCGGACCGCGCCGAGCGCGTCGGCCACGAAGCTCGGCTCGCCGGGGGTGTCGATGAGGTTGATCTTGCGCTCCTGCCACGGGATCGAGCTGAGCGTCGCGGAGATCGACATCTGGCGGGCCTGCTCGTCGGGATCGGAGTCCGAGACGGTGGTGTGCTCGGGCACCGTGCCGAGCCGGTTGGTGGCTCCCGACTCGTACAGCAGAGCCTCGTGCAGAGACGTCTTCCCGGAGCCGCGATGGCCGACGAGAGCCACGTTGCGGATCCGGTCCGCCGCCGGGCGGCCCCCATTCCCTAGAGCCACGTTTCCTGCCATCTGAACGCCTCCTCGTCGCTGGGAGCCCACGATAGCGCCGCACGCACCGGGCTGCCAGCGTGGCTGGCCGGGCCTTCCAGGGGCCCCCGCGGGGGGCGGCGCTCGGCGCCGCTAGTCGTCGAAGGCTTCTTCCTGCATCCGCGAGCGCAGGCGCAGGACGGCCTTGGTGTGCATCTGGGAGACCCGTGACTCGGTCACGCCGAGCACCTCCCCGATCTCGCGCAGGGTCAGGTTCTCGTAGTAGTAGAGGGCGATCACCAGCTTCTCGCGCTCGGGCAGCTTGGCGATCGAGTCCGCGATCCGGTCCTTGAGGTCCCCGAGGTCGAGCGCCCTCGCGGGATCGGGGGCTCCGGGGTCCTCGATCGTGTCCATCAGCGAGACCTGATCCCCGCTCGAGTCCGACACGCTCCACAGCTCGTCCAGCGCCACGATCGAGGAGTGTGAGATCGCCAGCAGCGAGTCGTTGAGTTCGTCCACGCTGATCCCCATCTCCTGGGCGATCTCCTCGTCGGTGGGCTGGCGGTGCAGATTGTGCTCGAGCTTGGCGATCGCCTTCTCCACCTCCCTGGCCCGCGCCCGCACGCTGCGGGGGACCCAGTCGAGCGAGCGCAGCTCGTCGATGATCGCGCCCTTGATGCGCATGATCGCGTAGGTCTCGAACTTGATCTCGCGCGAGAGGTCGAAGCGGTCGATCGCCGACATCAGCCCGCCGAGGCCGTAGGAGACCAGGTCGGCCTCCTCCACGTGCGGCGGAAGCCCGGCCGCGGTGCGCCCCGCGACGTACTTGACCAGGGGCGAATAGGCGAGCACCAGCCGGTCGCGGACGCTCTCGTCGCCGTCGATCTTGAAGCGCCGCCACAGTTCGCGCAGCTCGATGGGCTTGACGTTGGTCTCCAGGGCTTCCTTCCCGCGGGTTGGGCGTGCGTTAGCGGCAGCCTAGCGACCCGATCCCCGGCAAATGCGCCGCGTCGCCTCGGGCGGCGCCCGGAGTCAGGCTCGCGGGTGGCTGCGCCGGTAGGCGCTCTTCAGCCTGGCGGACTCCACCCGCGTGTAGATCTGGGTCGTGGAGACGCTCGCGTGGCCGAGCATCTCCTGGATGCTGCGCAGGTCGGCGCCCCCGTCGAGCAGGTGGGTGGCGAAGCTGTGGCGCAGGGCATGGGGCGAGAAGCCCTCGACGATCCCGGCCCGCGAGCCCCACAGCTGCAGCCGCCGCCGCACGTCGCTGGTGGAGAGTCGCCGGCCGCGGATGCTGAGGAACATCGCGCTCGCCGCCGCGGGGCCGGCCGGCGCGGCGAGTCGGCCACGACCGCGCTCCAGATAGTCCCTGATGGCCTTCTGGGCGGGCTCGCCGACCGGCACCAGCCGCGTCTTGCGGCCCTTGCCCTCGACCCGCACCTGCTCGGCGTCGAAGTCCAGATCGCCGTCGTCGAGCGACACGAGCTCCTCGGCCCGCAGCCCACACGAGTAGGCGAGCTCGAACATCGCCCGGTCACGCAGCTCCAGCGGGCTGGAGGCGGGGATCGCGTCGAGCAGGCGTCCGGCCTCACGACTGCTCAGCACGCGCGGCAGGTGGCGCCCACGCCGGGGGGTGGAGACGAGCTCCCCGGGGTTCTGCCGGATGTGGCCGTGCTCGCGCAGGCCGTTGAACAGCGCCCGGACGGCGGCGAGCTTGCGCGCCGAGGTGCTCGGGGCGACACCGCTGCGGGACAGGTGGGCGACGTAGCGACGCACCTCGCGCGGGCCCATATCGCGCGGCGAGAGCCCCTGTGTGCCGGCCCACAGCGCCAGCTCCCGCAGGTCCGAGCGATAGGCCCGGCGGGTTCGTTCGGCGCGGTCGCGCCTGAGAAGGTCATCCTCGAGCAGACCGATCGCCGCCTGCCAGTCGTCTGCGGGCCGATCCCCCGTTCGGGCTGGAGCCATCCCTGTTGACCTTCGCCACGTGCCGGTGAGGGCCTGCCATGAGGGGTAGATTCTGTGTCGGTGAACAGTTCCACGACCCAGCGCTCGGTCAGGATCCCGGCCGGGGAGGCCGCGGCCTACGGACCGGTGGGGCGCTCGCCCTGGCTGGACGTGGATTGGAGCACCCGCCAGCACTGGCTGACCGTCGACGGCGAGGTCCTGAACACGATCGAGCTCGGCCCCGAGAACAACTCCGACGCCCAGCCGCTGGTGTTCGTCCACGGGCTGTCCGGGTGCTGGGCCAACTTCCTCGAGCAGCTCCCCGTGTTGGCGCGCGATCACCGTGTGGTGACGCTCGACCTGCCCGGCTTCGGCTACTCGCCGATGCCCTCGAAGACGATCACGATCCCGGGCTACGCGCACCTGCTGGACGCGCTGCTCGGACAGCTCGGGATCGACGCGGCCGCCGTCGTCGGCAACTCGATGGGCGGCTTCATCGCGGCCGAGCTGGCGATCTCGTTCCCGCAGCGCGTCGAGCGACTGGTGCTGGTCTCTCCGGCCGGCATCTCCACACGCCAGCCGCTGGCGAACATCAGCCCGCGGTTCGGCGCCCGCAGTCCGGTACCGGTGCTGGAGCGGGGGGAGCGGCTGCTGGCAGCCTCCTCGGCCGCCCTCGCATCGAGGTCGGATACGGTCGCACGCCGGGCGCGGCTGCGGGAGCTGATGCTCTACCTCGCCGTGCGCCACGCGGGACGGCTCCCGGGCCCGCTGGTGGCCGAGCAGTTGCGGGGCGCGGGCAAGCCGGGCTTCTTCGGCGCGTGGGAGGCGATCATCGACTACGACTTCGAAGACCGCCTGCCGGAGATCGCCTGCCCGACGCTGATCGTGTGGGGCGAGGAGGACCACCTCGTCAGCGTGCGCGACGCGGACGTGTTCGCCGAGCTGATCCCCGACTCGCGCAAGGTGATCTTCGAGGACACCGGTCACATGGCGATGCTCGAGCGCCCCGCCGCCTTCAACGCGCTGCTGCGCGACTTTCTGGCCGAGTAGGGCGCGGCTCAGCTCGTGACGGCGCCCTCGGCGGCGCTGCCGACGAGCTTGGCGTACTTGCGGATCGCCACGTCGAGGTGGGGGTCCTCGGGGGGCGGTCGGTAGGTGGCCACGCGCCCCGCGAGCTCCTCGGGGCTGAGCGCCACGTCGAGCACACGGGACTCGACGTCGATCGTGATCCGGTCGCCGTCGGCCAGCCCGCCGATCGGCCCGCCGCGCGCCGCCTCGGGTGCGACGTGGGCGACCATGAAGCCGTGGGTGGCGCCCGAAAAGCGCCCGTCGGTGATGAGGGCGACGGTCTCCCCCAGCCCCTCTCCCACCAGCGCCGCCGTCACCGCCAGCATCTCGCGCATCCCCGGTCCGCCGGCCGGGCCCTCGCCGCGGATCACGACCACGTCGCCCTCCTCGACCTGTTTGGCGAGCACCGCCGCCATCGCCGCCTCCTCACCGTCGAACACGCGCGCGGGACCGGTGTGGGAGCGGCGTTTGTGGCCGGCGAGCTTGACCACGCAGCCATCTGGGGCGATGTTGCCGCGCAGGATCGCGAACCCGCCCGTGGGGGCGAGCGCTTCCGAGAGCCCGAGTACGACGCGCTGGCCCGGGGTCTCCGGCGCCTCCTCGGCGTGGTGGCCGATCGTGTGTCCGGTGACCGTCTCGGCGTCCCCGTGGAGCACTCCCGCTTCGAGCATGCGCTTGAGCACCAGGGGGACGCCCCCGGCCTCGTACAGGTCGGTGGCGGCGTAGCGGCCTCCCGGCTGCAGGTCGCACAGCAGCGGGGTGCGCTCGGAGATGGCGTCGAACTCGTCGATCGCCAGCGGCACGCCGGCTTCGCGTGCGATCGCCAGCAGGTGCAGGACGCCGTTGGTGGAGCCCCCGCTCATGGCCACGGCCGCGATCGCGTTTTCGAGACCCTGCTTGGTGATGATCCGGCTCGGTAGCTGTCCCCGGCGCAGGACGTCCATCACCAGTTCCCCGGCCTGGCGGGCGACCTCGAGCTTGCGCCCGTCCTCGGCCGGCACCATCGCCGAGCCCGCCGGTGAGATCCCGAGCACCTCGAAGGCCATCGCCATCGTGTTGGCCGTGAACTGGCCTCCGCAGGCGCCCGCCCCGGGTGAGGCGGCCTCCTCCAGCGCGTGCAGCTCCGCTTCGGTGATGCGACCGGCGGCGTGGGCGCCGACCGCCTCGAAGACCTGCTGGATGGTGACCTCCTCGCCGTTGAAGTACCCGGGCCGGATCGACCCCCCGTAGAGCATCAGCGAGGGCACGCCGAGGCGGGTCAGCGCCATCACCGTGCCGGGGATCGTCTTGTCGCAGCCGGAGATCGCGAGCACGGCGTCGAAGCAGTGGGCCGAGGCGACGAGCTCGATCGAGTCGGCGATCACCTCGCGGGAGACCAGCGAGGCGCGCATCCCCGCGGTGCCCATCGTGATGCCGTCGGAGATCGCGATCGTGTTGAGCTCCATCGGGGTGCCCCCCGCGGCGCGGATGCCCTCCTTCGCCTTGGCCGCGAGCACGCGATTGTTGAAGTTGCAGGGCATCGTCTCGATCCACGAGTGGGCGACGCCGATGATCGGCTTGGCGAGGTCCTCGGCGCTGTAGCCGATGCCGTGCAGGTAGGCGCGCGCGGCCGCGCGCTCCGGGCCCTCGGTGAGGGCCCGGCTGCGGTGTCTGACGTCGAATCCGCCGTTCGCGCTCACGCGGCTCGAACACCACCGAGCTCGCGTTCGGAACGCTCCCGTTCCCAGCGCGTGAGCCGAGCGAGGTCACGGCGGACCCGTTCGGGGTCCACCTGGCGGCCCGGAAGGTGCATGTTGGCCTCGCCGATCAGGCGCCGCTCGTCGGCGGTGAGCGCCATCCACTTCGCCAGCACGTCGTCGGATTGCGGCAGCTTGGAGCTCCCGAACGGGCGCGTGTGATCGGGGAACGTGATGCAGTACTCGCTCAGCAGCTCGCCGGTGGCCGGGACGTAGGCCACGATCGGCTTGTGGGGGTAGATCAGGTAGGCGTACGGCGCCTGGGCCTCGCCCGCGGCCGTGCCCACCGGGCCGAGCACGCGCAGGAACCCGAGGTCGCTGTAGATCTCCCAGTCCTCCTCGTTGACGCACGAGCGCAGCAGCGCCCGGGCGCGCTGCTCGGCGCGACGTTCGCGGCCCGGGTCGTAGCTCTCTTCGGCGTGCGCCCTGCGTGCCCGTGCCGCCGCCACGCGAGCACGGGTGACCGTGCGCCTGAGGCGGGGACGGGCGAGCTCGAAGAACAGCACGAGCAGCAGTACGGCGGCGGTCCCGAGCGGGAGCGCCACGCCGCTAGCGGCCTGCAGGGGCCGCGCCCCCGGCGGCGCGCGGAAAGAAGATCACGCGCTCCGCATCCCTGGGAACTTCGTCGAAGCTCTTGACGAGTTCGGCCTCGCGGCGCCCGGCAAGGCCCTCGGTGGGCACGGCCGCCCACATCCCGGCGTCGAGCTCGCGGCGAAAGGCCTCGATCAGCTCCTGCTCCTCGGCGGGGACCGCCACGTCACCCTCGGCGAGCACGATCTCGCCATGTCCTGGCTTCATACGGAGCAACCTCATCGCCACCGGGGATTATGGCAAACGCCCTCCCCCGCTCTCAGACGTCCCGCAGCCCGGCGAGCCCGATGGCGTCCACGGGGCCGGCGCCGGCGCCGAGCTCCCGCAGCCCACGGGCGACCGCGTCGCCCGCCCGGGAGCGGGCGATCCGTGCCGCGGCGGTGAGATCCCGCCCCAGGGCGAGCTGGGCCGCGAGCACCGCGGAATGGGTGCATCCGGAGCCGTGGGCCGCTCCGCCGGGGTGTCGCTCGCCGGCGATCTCGAGGGCATCGGCGCCCGGTCCGGCGAGGAGCAGGTCGGCGGCTCGGGCGCGGTGACCCCCGGTGAGGATCACGGCTCCGGGGCCCAGCGCGAGCACCGCGCGCGCCAGCTGCTCGGCTTCCCCGGGCAGCTCCTGCTCGCGCGCGGGCGCTCCCGCCAGCACGCGGGCCTCCTGCAGGTTCGGCGTGACGACGGCGGCGAGGGGCAGGATGTGGCCCGCCAGCCAGACCTCGGCGTCGGGCTCGAGCAGGCGGGCGCCCGACTCGGCCACCATCACGGGATCGACCACAACCGGGGTGCCCGGGGGCAGCTCGGCGAGCGCCTCCTCGACGGCCCGGGCGGTTTCAAGCGTCCCCAGCATCCCCACCTTGACGGCGTCGGCGCCGATGTCCTCGAGTACCGCCCTCACCTGCGCCAGCACCATCTCCGGGTCGACCGTGGCCACGGCGCGCACCTCGCGGGTGTTCTGGGCGGTGATCGCCGTGATCGCCACCGTGCCGTGTACGCCACAGCTGGCGAACGCCTTCAGGTCGGCCTGGATCCCGGCGCCTCCGCCTGAGTCCGAGCCCGCGATCGTGAGCGCGGTCGGGGTCCTGGCCGCCACGGGAGCGGGGCCTCCTCAGCCGCGTGAGCGGGCCCGCACGGCGGCATCCTCGAGATGGGCTTTGGGCGGGAAGATCGAGTAGCTCCCGATCGCCGTCGCGAGCAGGCGGCCGTCCTCGTGGTGGACCTCGGACTGCATCACCCCGATCGAGCGGTTGCGGCGGTTGAGCGTCGAGTGACAGATGACATCGCCCTCGGTCGCGGTCTGGATGTAGTTGATCGAGATGCTGATCGTGGCGATGCGCTCCTGCTCGGTTGTCTGGGCCCAAAGCGTCGAGCCCATGCAGTAGTCGACCAGTGCGAATGTGACCACGCCCGAGAGCAGGCCGCCTCTGTTGATGAGTTCGGGCCTGATCGTGACCCGCACCGTCTGGGGGTCCTCCCAGCGCAGCCCGATGAAGGACGTGAGGTCGTCGAGCGACCGCGGCCCGCCGCCCGGACCTGGAGGCGCCGGGCGCCCTCCGCGCGCGGTGGCTGCGGGATCGCCCTCGGCAGCGGCACCTGCGTCTCCCTCGTCCGGCGCTGGTGTGCTCATGGCGGGGCAGGCTATGAGAAAAGGCCCGGGGTACGCGGCGCCCGGCCGCCCCGAGGAGCTCCGGATCGTTCTACCCCGACACCGCGAGGCCCTGCGTGTCGCGCGGCCAGGGCATCCCAAGCCGCCCGTAGCTTCGAGCCGGTGCATGCCCGCGGACGGCTCGGAGCGCTCGGCGAGGAGCTCGCTGGCGCCCACCTGCAGCGGCTCGGCTTCGACGTCCTCGAGCGCAACGTCCGCACCCGTGAAGGGGAGATCGACCTGATCGCCTTCGACGGGCACACGCTCGTGTTCGCGGAGGTCAAGACCGCCCGTGTGGCCGGACGCGGGCGCCGCCAGGAACCGATCCCGCTCGGCTGGCTCGGTCCCCGCCAGCGTCTGCGGATCAGCCGCCTGGCGCGTGCCTGGCTGGCCGACGAGCGCCGCAAGCGACCCCGGGCCGCGGCGGTCCGCTTCGACGCGATCGGCGTGGTGGTCGACGGCCGGGGGCGGCTGCTCGCGCTCGACCACCTCGAGGGCGCGTGGTGAGGGTGGCCGGCCGGCCACCCTCGAGCCCGCGCCGCCCTGGGCCGCCGGCAGCCCCGCTACAGCGCGAGTTGCTGGTAGGCGAGCGACTGGAAGGACATCCGGTGCAGCGGTGAGACCCCCTTGGCGATGATCGCCTCGCGGTGCTCGGGGGTCGAGTAGCCGACGTGCTCGGCGAAGCCCCACCCCGGGTGCTGGTCCTCGGCGTGGTGCATGTAACGGTCACGGGTGACCTTCGCGATGATCGACGCGGCCGCGATCGCGGCGCTCGTGGCATCGCCGTCGACCATCGCCCGCTGGGGGCGCCCGATGTCGGCGCACGGAGAAGCCGTCCACCAGGCACAGCACCTCGTCGTGCGACCGCCGCGGTGACGCCGCTGAGGGCTTCGCGCAGGGCCGCGAGGTTCGTCTTGTGCAGCCCGCGCGCGTCCATCCCGCTGCGACGCACCGGGAGACGACGTACACCCGCGCGGCGCTGCGCATCACCAGCGGATACAGCTCCTCGCGGGCCTCGTGGGTGTGCTGCTTGGAGTCGTTCAGCGCCCCCAGCAGCGCGCACCTCGGCGGGTGCCGAGCCGCTCGTAGTCGAACAGCACCGCCGCGGCCACCAGCGGGCCGGCCAGGCAGCCCGCGGCCGGCCTCGTCGGCCCCCGCGATCAGCCGCGTGCCCGAGGCGCCGGTCGAAGGCGAACAGCTTCCTGCCGGTACCGCCGCCCGCCGGCCACCCGGGCCCCGCGAGGAGCGCCGTGAGCCGGTATGCCGCCGCCGCTGCCGGCGGTCCCCGCCGCGCGGCCCGCCACGACGACTCAGATGGGGCCGATCCGGCCGATGGGCCAATAGGTGAAGAAGGCCTCGCCGATGATCCAGGAGGTTGGGACCGGTCCCCAGAACCTGCTGTCGTCCGATTCGCCACGATTGTCGCCCATCATGAACCAGTGCCCGGCGGGAATCTTGATCGGCTTGGAGAAGTGTGCACTCGGGGTTGGCACCGCATTCGCGGATGTAGGAGTCCTTCTCGCGCACGAACGTGCTGGTGCCCTTCGCCTTGCGGTAGACGTGCCCGTTCTGGATGTAGATTTCGTCCCCGGGTCCGGCGACCACTCGCTTGATGAAGTTCACGCTGGCCTCTTGTCGGACCGGCTGCGAGCACGCTTCCCCGGGCGCAGTGCTCGTGCCGCACCGCTCCTCTCGGCGCCTTCGGGGGGATGGAAGACCACGATCTGGCCCACGCTGGGGTTGCCGAAGTCCATCCCGATGCGATTCACGAGCACCCGCTGGCCGATCGAGAGGGTCGGCTCCATCGAGCCGCTCGGGATCTTGTACGGCTTGACGATGAAGGCCTGGATCGCGAGTGCAAGGCCCAGCGCCACGGCCACGATCACCACCAGCTCGACGATCGAGCCGGTCAGGGATTTGGAGCGTTTGCCGGCCAGAGCGGTGCTCACGCCGCGTCATCATCGGCGGGGGCGGCCACGCCCTCGCCTGCATCAGGGGGAGTATCAGCGTCGTCCGGCGCGGCCGGCTCAGCGGAGGGCGCATCGCCCGCTCCGTCGCCGCTCGCCTGGAGCGCCTCCGCCCTGCTGGCCGCCATCGCCGCCAGCGTCCGCGCCTGCCGGCGCCGCAACCTGCTCATCGGCCTCGCCGGCCGCCTGCGGCTGACCGTCCTCTGCCGTCCCGGCCGCCTCGACGGCGTCGGGCGCCTCTGCCTGGCCATCCTGTGGCGCCTCTGCGGTCACTCGCCGGCGTCTGCCTGCTCCTCCAGGGCGTGCAGCAGCCCGGGCTCGACGGTCTCCTCGGGGCCCGTGTAGCGGCGCTCGCGCACACGGGCGCGCTTGCCGACCCGTTCGCGCAGGTAGTAGAGCTTGGCGCGGCGGACGTCGCCGCGGGCGGCGAGCTCGATCCGCTCGATCTTGGGCGAGTGCACGGGGAACATCCGCTCGACGCCCACGCCGAAGGACTGCTTGCGGACCGTGAACGTCTCGCGTGCGCCGTGGCCCTGGCGCTTGATGACCACGCCCTCGAATACCTGCACGCGGCTACGGGTGCCCTCGACCACCTGGAAATGAACCTTCACGCGGTCGCCCGGCGAGAAGCTGGGGACGCGGCGCAGCTGGGCGCGCTCGATGTTTTCGATGACGCTGCTCATGAGAGAGGGAACCGCACCGTAATGACGCCGTACACGAGGTGCGTGACGGATGCGCGCAGCAATGGTAGCGAACCGCCACCCGGCGCCACTCCGGTCCGGGCCCGGCTCGGCCCGGTCCGCGGCGTCCCCCTCGCCCGGCGCCCGGGCCGCTGCTCTGCTCGCGGCGCCACTCTCGATCCGTTCGTGGTGGCCGGAGAGCAGTACGTCGGGGACCCGCCAGCCGCGGTACTCGGCCGGTCTCGTGTAGTGGGGGTACTCGGGAAGCCCTTCGAGGGCGGCGCTGTAAGGACTCCTCGACTGCGCGGAATGCTCGTCCCGAGCGCCCCGGGAGCTTGCGCATGACCGCGTCGCACAGCACCATCGCCGGGAGCTCGCCGCCGCTGAGCACGTAACGACCGATCGACACGACCTCGCCGGCGAAATGCTCGAGGATGCGCTCGTCGAAGCCCTCGTAGCGGCCACACAGCAGCGTGAGCTCGCTCCTCGGCCGCCAGCTCGTCGACCAGCGCGTCGTCGAGCAGCCGTCCGCCGGGCGCCAGCGCGATCACCCTCCTGCGCTCGCGCAGCTCGCTCGGGGTCCACCCCGTAGCGGGCCCGCAGGGCGCTGTCCAGGACGTCCACCCGCAACACCATCCCGGCACCCGCCGCCGAAGGGGGTGTCGTCGACCTGGCCGGCCGGCAACGGGGTGTGCTCGCGGATGTTCGACCACTCGAGCGTCGAGCCCGCGGCGAGCACGTTGGCCACGTGACGCTGGCCGCGAAACCACTCAAACCACTGCGGGAAAAGCGTGAAGACGTCGATCCTCACCGCCGCTCCTCGTCCCCGTCGGCCCCCGCGGGAGCGTCCGCCAGGAAACCCGAGCTCGATGTCGATCGTGCGCCGCTGGGCGTCCACGCTGCGGACGGCGTCTCTGACGAGCGGGACGAGCAGCGGCCCGGGCGCGTCGCTGCGGCGCACCTCGAGCACCTCGCAGGAGGGCAGCTCGAGCAGATCCGTCACCTCGCCGACCTCGTGGCCTCCGTCGCGGACAATGCAGCCGACGAGCTCGTGCGCCCACCACTCGCCCTCGCCGAGCTCGGGCAGCTCCTGGCGGCTGACGGTCAGCTCCTGCCCGCGCAGCTGCATGAGCGGCGCCGCGATCATCAACGCCCGCCAGCCGCAGGATCGGGTGCTGCGGCGGTTCCGGCGTGGCGCACGATCTCGGCCTCCCGCCCGGCGACGTGCACGGTGGCGCCCAGCGGCAGTAACCGCGCCACGGGGCGGGTCACGTAGAAGCTGCCGTCGAGCCCGTGGGGCCGTCCGACCCGCCCGGCGGGCACCTGCGGGGGCGTCAATCGACGATGTCGAGGAGCACGTGGACGCCCTCACTGGCGGCCGCGGCTTTCACGACGGTCCGCAGTGCGTGGGCGGTACGTCCCCCGCGGCCGATCACCCTGCCGTAGTCGTCTTCCCCCACGCATAGCTCGAGCACGACCGTCCCGTCGTCCTCCTCGAACCGCTCGACCTCGACCGCCTCGGGGTCCTCCACCAGCCCTTCGGCGAGGTACTCGAGCAGCTGCTTTGCGTTTTCGGCGACCATCGTGGACGGCTCGAAGCGTACGCGCTCGGCTAGCGGGATTTGGTCGGGATCCCCTGGATGTGCAACAGCTTGCGAACCGTGCCGGACGGCTGTGCGCCGCGAGCCAACCAGCTGCGGGCCCGCTCCTCGTCGATCACGATCGTCGAGGGCTCGGTCTGGGCGTTGTAGTGCCCGATCGTCTCGATCACGCGCCCGTCGCGGGGTGAACGCTGGTCTGCGACCACCACTCTCCAGATCGGGTCCTTCTTGCCGCCCACCCGGGTGAGCCTGAGCCTTACCGACACGTGTTCCTCTCTGACGCTTTGAAGGCGCCCGCTGGTTGGGGCGCAGAGGGCAGCTTAGACGGTGCGGGACCCCGTTGCGGGAGCCGAGCGCGCCGATCGCCCGCGCTCGCGGCCCCCGGCGCGGCGCCGGGGCGCCCTCACCGCGCGTTGCCGATCAGGGCGCCGATGTCGGGCATCCGGCGCCGGCGCGGCGCCGGGGCGCCCTCACCGCGCGTTGCGGATCAGGGCGCCGATGTCGGGCATCTTGCCGCGCCCGACCTGGCGCATCATCTTGCGCATCTGGTCGAACTGCTTGACCAGCCGGTTGACCTGCTGGACGTTGGTGCCGGACCCGCGGGCGATGCGCAGTCGCCGGGAGCCCTTGATCAGGTCGGGCTTGCGCCGCTCCTCGGGCGTCATCGAGAGGATGATCGCCTGGATCCGGTCGAGCTCCCGTTCGTCGATTTTGAGGTTCTGCAGCTGGTGGCCGCCGAAGCCGGGGATCATCCCCAGCAGGCTCGTCAGGGGACCCATTTTGCGCATCATCTTGAGCTGGTCGAGGAAGTCGTCGAGGCCGAATTCGTTGCGGCGCAGCTTGCGCTCGAGCTCGCGCGCCTCGTCCTCCTCGATCTCCTGCTCGGCCTTCTCGATCAGGCTCAGCACGTCGCCCATGCCGAGGATCCGCTGGGCCATGCGATCGGGGTGGAAGCGTTCGAACTGCTCGAGCTTCTCGCCCGTTGAGGCGAACAGGATCGGCCGCTCGGTGACCGCCCGCACCGACAGCGCCGCGCCACCGCGGGCGTCGCCGTCGAGCTTCGTCATCACGACACCGTCGAAGTCCACGGCGGCCACGAACTGCTCCGCCACGTTGACCGCGTCCTGGCCGGTCATCGAGTCGAGCACCAGCAGCACGTGCCGGGGCTTGACCGCGTCGCGGGTCGCGACGAGCTCCGCCATCAGCTCCTCGTCCACGTGCAGGCGCCCGGCGGTGTCGACGATCAGCACGTCCTTGCCGTCGCGCGCGGGCGCACTCCAGGGCCCACGAGGCGATCTCGACCGGGTCGCGTTCGGTCCCCTGCTCGTAGACCTCGGCTCCCGCCTGTGCCCCCACCTTCACCAGCTGATCGATGGCCGCCGGGCGATACACGTCACAGGCCGCCAGCGCCACCGAGGAGCCGTGCTGCTCGTGCAGCAGGCGGGCGAGCTTGGCCGTCGCGGTGGTCTTGCCGGAGCCCTGCAGTCCCGCCATCAGGATCACCGTCGGGGGGCTGGGGGCGAAGTCCATCTCCGGGGCGTCGCCGCCCATCAGCGCGGTCAGCTCGTCCGCCACCAGCTTGATCACCTGCTGGCCGGGGTTCAGCTTCCCGACCACCTCGGCCGCCAGGCAGCGCTCCTTCAGCTCGGAGGTGAACTGCCGCACGACCTTGAAGTTGACGTCCGCCTCCAGCAGCGCCAGGCGGATCTCGCGCATCGCCGCGTCGACGTCCTCCTCGGACAGGGAGCCGCGCTGGCGGACGTCCGCCAGCGTCTCCTGGAGGCGTTCGGAGAGGGCGTCGAACACGCGCTAGTGCTCGCGGGGCGACCTTGGCGGGGGCGCGGGCGGCAGCGGCGCGCTGCCCGACCCGTCCGAGCCCTTCTTGGGGGTGCCCTCCCGGGCGCGTGCTTTCAGCGCCTCACTCAGACCCCCGAAGGCCTGGGCGAACTCCGACGGCACCACGAACACCGTGTTGCCGGTCCCTTCGGCCAGCTGGGGGAGCATCTGCAGGTATTCGTAGCTGAGCAGCTCCTGATCGGGTTTGCCCTCGTGGATCGCGTTGAAGACCGTGTCGATCGCCTTGGCTTCGCCCTCGGCCCGCAGGATCGCGGCCTGGCGCTCGCCCTCGGCCGTCAGCACGGCGGCCTGCTTGGCGCCCTCGGCGGTGAGGATCTGCGCCTGCTTCTCGCCTTCGGCGGTGAGGATCGCGGCGCGGCGGTCGCGCTCGGCGCGCATCTGCTTCTCCATCGCCGAGCGGATGTCCGCCGGCGGGTCCACGGACTTGATCTCCACGCGGTTGATCCGGATCCCCCACTTGCCGGTCGCCTCGTCCAGGACCGTCCGCAGCTCGGTGTTGACGTTCTCGCGCGCGGTCAGCGTCGCCTCCAGCGTGAGGCCGCCGATCACGTTGCGCAGGGTGGTGACGGTCAGCTGCTCGATCGCCTGCAGGGGGCTGGCGACTTCGTAGGTGGCGGAGCGCGGATCGGTGATGGTGAAGTACAGGACCGTCTCGATCGCGACCACGACGTTGTCTTCGGTGATCACCGACTGCGGTGAGAAGTTGACGACCTGCTCGCGCAGGTCCACGAGCGGCTTCACGCGGTCCACGAACGGGACCACCAGCGTGAGTCCCGGTTCGAGTGTGCGGCTGTAGCGGCCGAGGCGCTCGACCACGCCGGCCCGCGCCTGCGGGATCACGCGGATCGTCCGGAAGGCGGCGATCAGCGCGAACACCAGCACGACTGCGATCACGATCAGGGCAACCATGTAGGCGCACGTCCTCTCATCGGTTTGGTCCTCAACGCATCACGAGCGCGGTCGCGCCCTTGATGTCGACCACCTCTACGCGCTCGCCGGCCTCGATCACTTCGTCGTCACCGAGGCTGCGGGCGGTCCACACCTCGCCCCCGTCGATCTTCACGCAGCCCACGCCTTCGCCGTTGGCGATCCGCTCGATCACCATCGCCTGGTGTCCCACCAGCGCCGCTGCGCCGGTCCGGATCGGCGGGGGCAGGCGCCGGTGGCGGCTGGCGATGGGCCGCAAGCCCGCCACCACGACCAGCGAGACCCCGGCGAAGGCTGCCGCGCTCACCAGCGTGGGGACCCCCAGGACCGCCAGCAGGGCCGCCAGCGCCGCGCCGAGCGCAAAGGGAAGCAGGTAGAGCCCGCCGGTGTGCATCTCGCCGATTCCGAAGACGGCGGCGGCCACGAGCCACACGATCCAAGCGTCCATCTCCGATCACGATAGCTCCGGGGCGATCAGGGCGCGCGCAAAGTCACGAGCGTCGAACGGCCTCAGATCCTCGACCGACTCGCCCACACCGATCAGCTTGACCGGCAGCGACAGTTCGCGGGCGATCGCCAGCGCGATGCCGCCGCGTGCAGTCCCGTCGAGCTTCGTCAGGACGACCCCGCTGACCTCGGCGCTGTCGGCGAACATGCGCGCCTGGCGGACTCCGTTCTGTCCGGTCGTGGCGTCGATCGTCAGCAGCGTCTCGTGCGGGGCACCGTCGAGCTGGCGGGAGATCACGCGCCTGACCTTGGCCAGCTCGGCCATCAGCTCGTCCTGGGTGTGCAGGCGCCCGGCCGTGTCCACGATCACCACGTCGGCGCCGCTGGAGCGCCCGGCCGCCACTGCCTCGAAGGCCACCGCCCCGGGATCCGAGCCGGCCTCGCCCGTGACGATCTCGCAGCCCGCGCGCTCGGCCCAGCCGGCCAGCTGCTCGGCGGCGGCCGCCCGGTAGGTGTCGGCGGCCCCCAGCAGGACGCTGTAGCCGAGCTCCTGGCGGATGTGCCAGGCGAGCTTGCCGATCGTCGTCGTCTTGCCCGTCCCGTTGACGCCCACGGCCATGATCACGGTCGGCTTGTGGCGCAGGTCGATGCGCGGTTCGCCCACGCTCGCCGTCTGTGCCAGCAGCTCGATCAGCCGCTCGCTCAGCGCCTCCCCGCCCTCGAGTCCGTCGCTCGAGGCCTCCTGCTCGAGCTGGCCCACGACCGCCGCGGTCGTCGGTGCGCCCACGTCGGCCATGATCAGCGCCTCCTCGAGGCGTTCCCAGGTGTGCTCGTCGAGCGTCGCGAACAGCGTGGCCTGGATCTCGCTGCCGAGCGCCTGGCGCGTGCGGGACATGCTGTCCCGCAGGCGGCGCAGGAAACCCCGGCGCGGCTGCTCCTCCTGCTCGCCGGCGTGATCGGGCGCCTCGGCGGTGATGAACAGTTCGCTCCAGTCGCGCGGCACGAGCGGCGCGACCATAGCAGCGGCGGTCGCTCAGGCGACCTCGGCGACCTCCTCGATCTCCGGTAGCTGTCCGCTCTCGAACTCCAGATGGCGGGAGATCACCTTCGACACGCCGTCCTGGCCCATCGAGACGCCGAACAGCCAGTCGGCCGCCTCCATCGTCCGCTTCTGGTGGGTGATGACGATGAACTGAGCCTCGCCGCAATAGCGGCGCAGCAGCGCCAGGAAGCGGTCCAGGTTGAGGTCGTCGAGCGCCGCCTCGACCTCATCGAGGATGTAGAAGGGGCATGGCCTGGCCAGGAACACGGCGAACAGGAAGGCCAGAGCGGTCATCGACTTCTCGCCGCCCGAGAGCAGCGTCAGCCGCTTCGTGGACTTCCCGGCGGGCGTGATCTCGATCTCCACGCCCGGCAGGCTGCGCTCGGCGAGCGAGACCTCCTCGAGCTCCTCCTCCTCGCCGGCCTCGGCATCGCCCTCCCCCTCCGCCAGCGGCTCCCCACCCAGGACCGCGCGCGGCGCCTGCTCATCCTCGACCAGCCGCAGCCGCCCGGTGCCTCCGGGGAACACCTCACCGACCAGCTGCTCGAAGTTGCGCGAGGCGGCGGAGAAGGTCTCCTCGAAGGTCTCCTCGATCTGACGGTCGGTCTCGCGGATCAGGGCTCGAAGCTCACGCATCGCCGTCTCCAGGTCCTCGCGCTGGCCCTCGAGCTCCTCGACGTGGGCGAGGGCCTCGGCGTACTCGGCCTGGGCCAGCGGGTTGACCGGCCCGAGCTGCTCGCGCCGGCGCTCGAGCCGCTCCACGCGTGCGCTCAGCTCGGCCACGGCCTGCTCGTCCAGCGGCTGCACCGGCTGCCCGGGGTCGGGGTCGGGTGCCGCTTCACCGAGGCGCCCCAGGATCCCCTCGAGCTCGGCCTCGGCCTCGGCCGTGTGGTCACGCGCGCGCTGGGCTGCGACCTCCGCGTCGGTGACCGCCTGCCCGGCCTCTTTCAGCTCCGCCTGGATGCCGGCCTCGCGCGTGGCGAAGGCGGTCAGCTCGCCGGCACCCTGCTCACCCTCACGGCGGTCCTCGCCGAGCTGCTGCTCGAGCGAGCCCAACAGCGCGCCGGCGCCACTCGCCGCCGTCTCCAGCGCCGCCAGCAGGCGTGCCGCCCGCGCACACAGAGCCTCGTCACGCTGGTAGGAGGCCTGAAGCCGGCGCCGGCGCGCCTCGCGTTCGGCCAGCTCCTGTTCGGCCGTCGCCAGCCGGCGGCGCTCGCCGGCGAGCTCGCCCTCGAGCTCGGCTTTGCGGACCGCCAGCGGTCCGTGCGCGGGAGCCGCGCGACGCTGCTCCATCAGCCACTCGCTGCGACGCACCGACTCCTGCGCCTCGGTCCGGCGGCGCTCGTGCTCGCGCAGCTCCTCGGTCGAGGTGCCGGCGGCCGCTTCGGCCCCGGACAGCTCGCCCAGCGCGCCGGCGCTGAGCTGCTCGGCCTCCCGCAGGGCCCGCTCGGCCGCCGCCAGGTCGCGCTCCAGCCGGTCGCGCTCGTTGCGCCTGGCCAACACCCGCTCGCTGCCCCCGGCGCTGAGCTGGCGCAGCTCGCCGACGGCCGCGAACCAAACCCGCCCGGCGGGCGTCACGGCGACACCGGCGAAGCTGTCGGGCAGCTGCTCCAGCCGCTCCACCACCCACGCGTCAGAGAGCAGCCGCGCGGCCGTCTCGAGCACCGGTCCGGGGCCGTCCACCAGCTCCAGCAGGCGCTGGGCGCCGGGAGCGGGAGGGCCGGCCGGGGCCTCGCCCCCGGGGGCCCGGTCCCCGTGCGGGCGCCGGGACAGCAGCACGGTGCCCCCGTCGGGTCCAACCTTGTCCAACAGCGCCTGCGCGCCCTCGAGGCCGTCCGCGAGCGCCGCATCGAGCCGCCCGCCGAGCACCGCCGCGAGCGCCAGCTCGAACCCGTCCGCGACGCGCAGCTCCTCGCTCAGCGCGCTGGCGCCGTCGCGCGCTGCGAGCCCGGGCGTGGTCGCGCAGGAACTGGTTGACCGCGGACAGCTCGGCCTCCAGCCGTTCGCGCTCGCGGCGCACATCGCGGGCGTTCTGCTCGCTCGCCGCCAGCCGCTCGCGCGCCTGCGCCAGGCGCTGCTCGCCGCGCTCCAGCTGTTCGCGCACCAGCGCCCCCTGCTGATCGAGTGCCACCAACTGCTCGCGCTCGGCGGCCAGCGCCTGCTTGAGCTCGGCGAGCTCGCTCTCGATGCCAAGGCCGTGCTGGGCCTCGACCTCGGCGAGCGCGGCTTCCAGCTCTGAGATCCGCTCTTGGGGCCGCTCCCCGGGGGCGCCCGCCGCAGTCCCCGCCGCGGGGAGATCGGGCACCGCCTGCCCGTCGTCGGTGGCGGCGGGGACGGGAGCGAGGCCCAGCTCGACCGCCGCGCGATTCACCCGCAGCTCCAACTCCGACGCGCGCTGGGCAACCTGCTCGCGCCGCAGCGCCAGCCGCTCGACGGCGGTGCGGGCCTCGTAGATCTGGCGCGAGAGCTGCTCGCGGCGGGCCGTCTGCTCGGCCAGGGCGCGCTCTGCCGCGTGGCGCAGCTGGAGGGTCTCCTGCAGGCGGGCCTCGACCGACGCCAGGCGCTCGCGGGCGCCGTCGGACTGCTTCTGGGCCCGGGCGAGCTCCTCGCGGCGGGAGCGCACGCGGTCGGCCGTCAGCTCGCGCCGCGCGTCCAGCACCTGGCGCTCGAGGCGCTCGTGCAGCTGCGCGGCTTCCGCCTGGCGCTTGAGCGGACGCAGGCGGCTGCGCGCCTCGCGCTCGACGTCGAGCACGCGGTCGACGTTCTCCTGCGTGCGCTCGAGCTTCAGCTGCGAGCGGCGGCGGCGCTTGCGGTGCTTGCCGAGCCCCGCCGCCTCCTCGATCAGCAGTCGCCGGTCGCGCGGCTTGGAGGTCACGATCGCGTCCACCCGCCCCTGGGAGATGACCGAGTGGGTCTCCTTGCCGAGGCCGGTGTCGGACAGCACCTCGAGCACGTCGCTGAGGCGGCAGCGGGCACCGTTGAGCCAGTAGCCGCCCTCGCCGTTGCGGTCGAGCCGGCGCAGGATCGAGATCTCGCTGAGCGGCAGCTCGACGGTGCCGTCCTCGTTGTCGAGCACGACCTCCACCTCGGCCGCGCTGCGCGGTTGGACGCCACGGCCGCCGGCGAAGATCACGTCCTGCATCGAAGCGCCGCGGACGGCCAGCGGCGACTGCTCGCCGAGCGCCCACAGCACCGCGTCGGTGACGTTCGACTTGCCCGAGCCGTTGGGGCCGACGACGACGCTCACGCCGGGCCCGAAGTCGAGCCGCGTGCGCTCGGGGAAGGACTTGAAGCCCGCCAGGCTGAGCGACTTCAGGCGCATGCTGGGCCCCCTAGATCAACCATCTACCCGCTCCGCTCGGAGACCAGCCGCTCGACCGCCTCCCTGGCGGCCTGCTGCTCGGCGAACTTCTTGCTGCGCCCGCTGCCGGCTGCCGAGCGCCCGCCCGTCGACCCGCGCGGTGACCGTGTAGCGGCGGTCGTGCGGCGGGCCCTCCTCGGCGGTGACCTCGTAGTCGACGGCGGCGCCGCGGCGGGCGAGCAGCTCCTGCAGCGTGGACTTGAAGTCCACCGGGTTCTGCAGCGCGCGCTCGATCTCCGGCGCGAAGGCCTCCACCACGGCTTCGGCCGTCCGCTCGTAGCCGGCGTTCAGGTAGCAGGCACCGATCAGCGCCTCGGTCACCGACGCCAGCACGCGCTCGGTCTCCACCAGCGCGGCGGCACTGGCGCGCAGCTCCGGGGGCGCCGCCTGGCGAATCCGCTCGGGCAGCCCGAGGCGTTCGGCCACCGTCCCGGCAGGCCGGCCCGGACACCGCCTGGGCGCGGATCTTCGTCAGCCGCCCGGCCCCGAAGCGCTCCGCCTCCAGCCGCGGGTACAGGTGGGCGGTGATCGCCAGCCCCAGCACGCTGTCGCCGAGGAACGCCAGGCGCGTGTAGGAGTCGGCTGCGGCGCTCGCTCCAGGAGGCGTGCGTGAAGACCTGCTTCGAGAGCGCGTCCGGCAGTTCCTCCAGCAGCTGTGCGAGCAGCATCATCCCTGTGATCGGCGGCTTCACTCATGTGCGAGCACGAAATCCACGGCCGCGCCGACGGTCAGGATCTGTGCGGCCTGCTCGTCGGTCATGCTCACCCCGTATGTGTCCTCCAGCTCCTGCACGAGCGTATACAGATCCAGCGAGTCGGCCTCGAGATCGTCCTTGAAGCGCGTCGTCTCGACGATCACGGCGGGATCCACGTCGAGCTCGTCCGCCAGGTGGGAGCGGATCAGCTCGAACACCTGCTCGCGCGTCGCGGATCGCTCATGGACGCGGGAGGCTAGACGGCCTGCGCGGACACGGGCGGGCGCTTGAGCGCGCCGGCCGCGCTCGAGCGCCCGCTGGGTGCTCCCCACCAGTCCTCGCCGCGGCTCCGCGCTCGCGCGCGCACGATCGCCTGGGCGAAGCCACGGCGGGTGAAACGCCCGTGGGGCACGACCGCCCAGGCGGCGCAAGCCGAGCAGGTAGGCGCCGCCGTGAGGTCTCCGGGTCGATCTCCTCGCGAAAGCCGCCGAGCGCCCCGCGCAGCAGCAGGCCGCCGACCTTGCCGCGCACCGAGGAGCATCGCGGCGTCGCGGACCGCGCCGAGCATCGTCTGTGAGACGCCCTCGATCAGCTTCAGCGCGATGTTGCCGGTGAAGCCGTCGGTCACGATCACGTCGGCCACGCCCGCGACGACGTCGCCCGCCCTCGACGTTGCCGACGAACTCGAGCCCGCCGCCGCCGTCCGGCGCGCTCGCCAGCTCGGCGTGGATCTCGACGCACCAGCGCGCTGCCGCGCGCCGGCTCCTCGCCGTTGGACAGCAGCCCGACGCGCGGTCGCTGCACGCCCAGCACCGTACGCGCGAGCGCCGCGCCCATGTAGGCGAACTGCACGCAGGTGCTCGCGCCGCGCCTCGGCGTTCGCGCCGACGTCGAGCAGCGTCACCGGGTGCCCCGGGACCGGGCAGCGGGAGCGCCAGCGCCGGGCGGTAGATGCCGCGGCGCGCGCTTGATGTTGAACAGTCCCGGCCGCCAGCGCCGCGCCGGTCCCGCCGGCGCACACGAGCGCCTGGGCGCGGCCGTCGGCCACCGCCCGGGCGGCCTGCACGATCGACGCCTCGGGCGTGGTGCGTGCCGCCCGCACCGGGTCGGGCGCCTTTGCGATCGAGACGGGCGCATCGATCGACCTCGACGCCCGGCGGCAGCTCGCCGATCTCGCGCCGCGGGCCCGAACAGCAGCACGCTGCACGCCGCGCGCGGCGGCGAGCGCCGCGCCCGCCGCGACCTCGGCGCGGGCCGAGGTCCGCGCCGTTGCAGTCGACCGCGACGACCGGCTCCCGTTCGCCGCGCGCGTGCCGGCGAGGGGCGAAGCCCCTCAGCGCCATCGCGCTAGGAGTGGTCGTGATCGTGGTCGTGATCGTGCGCGCCGGCGCCGACGACCTCACGGCCGGCGTAGAAGCCGCACACCGGGCACACACGGTGGGGCCGGCGCGGGCTGTGGCACTGCGGGCACGCGTTCACCGCGGGCGCGATGATCTTGTGCTGGGCGCGGCGCTTGGCCGTGCGGCTGTGCGACTGCTTTTTCTTGGGGACGGCCATGGAGCTGAGGACAGGCTACCAGCAGCGCTGGCGCCTCCGCTCTCTCGAGCTTGCAGCTCGCTGAGCTTCGCCCAGCGGGGGTCCGGCGGCGCTCGTGGTGGTGCTCCGGCCCGGCCTCGTTGAGGTCCGCGGCGCACTCCGGGCACAGGCCCGCGCAGTCCTCGCGGCAGAGGATCTTCGCCGGCAGCGCGAGCACGAACGCATCGCGCGCCCAGGCCGCCAGATCGAGCATCTCGCCCTTGACGTAGGGGCTCTCGAGCTCCTCGCCGCCGCCCGGGCGGTCGACCTCGCGCGCCTCCACCTCGACCGCCGGCGCGGCCGGCGTCGAGGCAGCGCATGCACGGACCCGCGACGCGCCGCGGTGAAGCGCAGCGCAGCGCGTACCCGCCGCCGATCATGCGCGAGACGTCGAGCTCGCACGGGGACGCGGCGCGGGCTCCGGCGCGGTAGCTCTCGCTGCCGAGGTCACAGCGGCTCGATCGGCACCTCCAGCGACAGCCGGCGGCCCTCGCCGGCGCTCAGGCGCAGCCCGGCGAGATCGAACTCATCGGTCTCGGCAGCCATGCGAGAGAGGCTAGCGAGCCCGGCGGCGCGGCCGCCCTCGGCGTCGACCGCGCGAGCGCTCAGCGCTGCTGGAGCTCGCGCTTGAGGATCTTGCCGGTGGCGTTGCGCGGCAGCTCGTCCATGAAGATCGACCTCGCGCGGCACCTTGTAGCGGGCGAGGTTCGCGCGCACGTGCGTCTGGACTCATCCTCGCTCAGTGAGCTGCGCGCCGTTGCGCGGCACGACGAAGGCCGTCAGGCGCTGGCCGAACTCGCGCGTCGTCGACCCCCACGACCGCGACCTCCTCGACGCCGTCGTGGTCGGCGAGCAGGTCCTCGACCTCGCGCGGGAACACGTTCTCGCCGCCGCAGACGATCATTTCGTCGTCGCGGCCCTCGACGAACAGGCGCCCGCCGGCGTCGAAGCGCCCGACGTCGCCGGTGCTCATCAGGCCGTCGATCGACCTCCTTGCCGCCGCCGCCGGTGTAGCCCTCGAAGACCATCTCGTTGCCGACGAAGATGCGCCCCGTCTCGCCCGCGTGGCACCTCGCGGCCCTCGCTCGTCGAGCAGCTTCACGACGGTGCCCATCGGCGGGCGTGCCGGCGGTGCCCGGAGCCGCGCGCAGATCCGCGGGCGTGGCGATCGTGGCCCACGCGACCTCGGTCGAGCCGTAGAGGTTGTAGAGCACGTCGCCGAACGCGTCCATCGCGCGCGTCGCGAGCTCGCCCGGCAGCGCCGAGCCGCTGAGGGCGATGATCCGCAGCGAGCTGGTGTCGTAGCGCGCGATCGTCTCCTCGCCGAGCTCGAGGATCCGCTGCAGCATCACCGGCACGAGCACGAGCGCCGTGGCGCCGGTGGTGGGCGACCGCACGCAGCGTGTCCTCGGGGTCGAAGCGCCGGCGCAGCACCATCGTCGAGGCCAGTGGCAGCGCGAGCGTGAAGTGGGCGAAGCCCCAGGAGTGGAACAGCGGCGCGGCGATCATCGTGGTCTCGCGGGCCCGCAGCGGGATCTTCGAAAACAGCGCGGCGACCGGCTCGAGCGAGTCGGGCTGCCGCGCGGGCGGCCCCCTTCGGCGTGCCGGTCGTGCCCGACGTGAGGATCACCGTGCGGCCCGGCTCGGCCGGCGGCTGCAAGGGCCCGTCTTCGTTGGCCTCGATCAGCTCGTCGAGCCGCGGCACCGCGTCGCCGGCGGCGCCCCCGCCGTCCGAATCGCTCCACGACAGCAGGCAGGTGCGCCCGCGAGCGCCATCGCCCACCAGCCCGGTGAACTCCTCGTCGTAGATCACGGCCACCGGATCCTCGCGGGCGATCACGTCGGCGATCTGCGGGCCGGCGAAGGCGGTGTTCAGGTACAGCGCGCCGGCGCCGAGCTTCGACGCCGCCGCCGTCGCCTCGATGAAGCCGCGATGGTTGCGGCCCATGATCGCGACGCCGTCGCCTTCCGCGACACCGGCCCGGCGCAGGCCGCGAGCGAGCGCGTTGGTGCGCCGGTCGACCTGCTCGAAGGTGAGCACGCCGCGCTCGTCGACCAGCGCGGCACGGTCCGGGTAGCGGGCGGCCACGCTGCCGTAGGCGGCCGCCGGCGTCAGCCCCCAGCGGCGCAGTCACGCCCATCGAGCGGATCGCCCGCGACGGGCGGGTCGGCGCGAGCATCCCGGTCGAGCAGCACCTTGGCCGCCCTCAGTCGCTGTTTCACCGCACGGGAGTCCACGAGCATGACCCTACCCCGCCGTCGTCGGAAGCTGCACCGGGCCCGCCCTGCGGGCACGGGCGGCTCGCCTAGCCGACTTCGGCCGGCTCGTCCTTGCCCTGCAGGCGCTCGCGGCCGCGCTGCACGGCCGCGATGAACTTCGAGAGGTTGACCTCGAGCGTGTTGAGGATCTCGTCGGCGTAGTCCTCGGCGCCGAGCCGGATCTCGCGCTCGCGGGCGCGGGCGTCCTCGATGATGTCCTCGGCGGCGCGCTCGGCCTGCTTGGTGATCTCCTCCTCGCCGACCAGCCGCTCCTGGCGCTCGCGCGCCTCCTTGATGATCCGCTCGGCCTCCTTCTTGGCCTCGGCGAGCATCTCCTGGCGCTCCTTGACGATCCAGCGCGCCTGCTTGATCTCCTCGGGGATCGTGGCGCGCATCTGGTCGAGGATGTCGTAGATCTCCTCCTTGTCCACGCGCACCGGAGTCGCTCAGCGGGATCGGCTTGGCGTTGTGCACCAGATCGTCGAGCTTGTCTATGAGCACCAGGACATCCATAACCGGTCACCTCCGTGGGTACCACTGCATTCTTCATCGTGCCAGCTCCTCCTGCAAGCGGCGCGCAACCTCGTCCGGCACGAGGTCGTCGATGCGGCCCCCGAAGGTCGCGAGCTCCTTTACTCCGCTGGATGACAGGAAACTGTACTGCGGGCTGGCCATCAGGTAGACGGACTCGATCCCCGGGTCCTGCCGCCGGTTGAGCTGGTTCATCTCCAGCTCGTACTCGAAGTCCGAGATCGCACGCAGCCCCTTGACGATCGCGCTGGCGCCCACGGCGCGGGCGAAATCCACCACCAGCGTCGAGAACGGCTCCACCCGGACACCCTCCACGCCGGCCAGTGCGCGTTCGATGAAACCGATCCGCTCCTCGATCCCGAACAGCGCGCCGCTCTTGCGCACCGAGCGGTTGACGACCGCCACCACGACCTCGTCGTAGAGGTTCGACGTGCGGCGGATGACGTCGAGGTGCCCGTTGGTCACGGGGTCATAGGAGCCGGGGCAGACGGCGATGCTGGGGGTCGATGGGGTCATGGCTGGCGCTGAATTGTGATGCAAGTGTCCCCGTAGCGTCGGCGACGCTCCACCTCGAGGTCGAGCTCGAGTGGCGCGCGGCGGTCGCTCTCGATCGCCACCCGCGCGCCTGCGGACAGCAGCGGGGGCACGATCTGGGCAAGCACCTCGCGCATCTCGCCGGCCATCTGGTAGGGGGGATCGATCAGCACCAGATCGTATGTCTCTTTGCGCTCGCGGGCCCTGGCGAGCGCTGCGAGCGCCTCCGCTCGCCGGATCTCGGCACGCTCCCCAGCCAGCCCCAGGAGCTCCAGGTTCTCGGCCAGGACACGGGCCGCAGCGGCGTCCCGCTCGACGAACACGGCCGCCCGCGCCCCGCGTGAGAGCGCCTCGATGCCGAGTGCCCCGCTGCCCGCGAACAGGTCCATCACGCGCTCGCCCTCGAGCGGCTCGAGCATCGCGAACAGCGCCTCCTTCACGCGATCGGAGGTGGGCCTCGTGGTCCTCCCGGGGGGCGACTTCAGACGCCGCCCGCCGAGGCTGCCCGCGATCACCCGCACCAGATGACCATCTAGGCCGCGAGCGGCTGCTCCAGCTCGCCCCCGGCCGCCAGCCATGCCCCCAGCAGGGCGTGCTCGGGAGAGCTCAGCTCCGGGTCCGCGGCGGTCATCAGCTCGCCGTGGCGGCGTGCCAGCTCCAGCAGCTGCTCGTCCTCGGGCAGCCGTGCGAAGCGGTAGCTGCCGACGCCGGACTGGCGCGTGCCGACGAGTTCCCCCTGGCTGCGCAGGCGCAGGTCGATCTCGGCCAGGCGGAAGCCGTCGGAGTGCTCGGCCAGCGCCCGTAGACGCGCCGAGCGCCGGGCTGCGGCCGGCCCGAGCAAGTAGCAGAACGAAGCGTGCTCGCCGCGGCCGACCCTGCCCCGCAGCTGGTGCAGCTGGGAGATCCCGAAGCGCTCGGCGTTCTCGATCAGCATCACCGTCGCGTTGGGCACGTCGATGCCGACCTCGATCACGGTGGTCGCGATCAGCACGTCCGCGGCGCCGGTGGAGAAGGCGCTCATCGCCTCCTGCTTCTCGCGCGGGCGCATCCCGCCGTGCAGCAGCACGAGCTTGAAGTCCGCCAGCTCTCCCGCGGACAGCCGCACCAGCTCGCTGCGCGCGGCCCGCAGCTCCTCGCCGGCCGAGGGCACGGTGTCACCGGCGGTCTCGCCCTCCTCGATCAGCGGGCACACGACGTAGGCCTGGCGCCCGGCTCGCAGCTCGCCGCGGAGCTGCTCATAGGCCGCCGACCGCTCCTGCTCGCCGAAGGCCAGCAGCGTGTCCGCCGGCGGGCGCCCGGCGGGCCGTTCGCGCAGCAGGGTGGTGTCGAGGTCGCCGTAGCGGGCCAGCGCGAGCGTGCGCGGGATCGGCGTGGCGGTCATGTGCAGGGTGTGCACCGGACGGCGCCCGGGGCGCTCGCTGAGCGCCGCCCGCTGGCGCACCCCGAAGCGGTGCTGCTCGTCGACGACCGCCAGCGCCAGATCGGCGAACTCGACGTCGGGCTCGATCAGGGCGTGCGTGCCGACGACCAGCGAGAGCTCCCCGCTGGCGAGCCTCGCCAGCACCTCCCGCCGCCGCCGCGCCGGCGTCGAGCCCGTCAGCAGCGCCGCCGACACCGACTCGGAGCCCAGCAGCAGCTGGATCGTGGCGAAGTGCTGCTCGGCGAGCGTCTCGGTGGGGGCCATCATCGCCGCCTGGCTGCCGTGCTCGACCGCGCGCAGCATCGCGTAGAGGGCGATCACCGTCTTGCCGCTGCCCACCTCCCCCATCAGCAGCCGCTGCATCGGCGCGCTCCGCTCGAGGTCGCCGGCGATCTCAGCGATCGCCCGCCGCTGATCGGCGGTGAGCGTGAACGGCAGCCCTTCGGCCAGCCAGCGCTCGGTCAGCTGCGGCTGCTCGCACAGCTCGGCCGCACCGGTCCGGGAGCGCCGGCGCGAGCGACGGCGCAGGAACAGCAGCTGGCTGAACAGCAGCTCCTCGAAGGCCAGCCGGCGGCGTGCGCGCTCGCGTTCGTCCTCGTCCTCGGCGAAGTGGGCCGCCCCCAGCGCCGCCGGCTTGTCCGGGAACCCGTCCGCCACCCGCAGCGCCGTGGGCAGCAGCTCCGGGAAGTCCGCCAGCGAGCCGCGTGCGCCGCGTACGAGCGTGAGGATCTGGGTCGAGCTGAGACCCTCGCTGGCCGGATAGTGGGCGACCGTCCCTCCCGGGCCACCGGGGCTCGGGCCGGCTGCGTGCGTGAGCTCGCCCTCGCCGCCGGCCGGAGCGTGGTGGGAGACGCCGAAGCCGCCACGGCCGTCGGGCTTGCCGTGCAGCAGCAGCCTCGTTCCGGGCGGATAGCGATCGACCAGCCAGGGCTGGTTGAAGAAGCGCACCCGCAGCGATCCGCTGGGGTCGGCCACGCGGGCCTCCACCAGCGGGCGCATCCCCCGCCGGCGAACGGGCCGCGCGGCGATCGAACGCACCACCACCTCCACCGTCGCCGGCTCCCCGGCGCGCAGCTCCGACAGCGTGCGCGACTCGCGACTGTCGCTGGGCAGGTGCAGCAGCAGGTCCCCGACCGTGTCCAGCCCGAGTGCCGCGGCGCCGGCCGCCATGCGCTTGCCCTGCAGGCTCAGCGGGGCCGCCAGCCGCGATGGCCGCGGCCAGCGCACCGGCGCGCCGAGCAGGCGCTCACGGGGCAGGGGCTCACCCGAGCCGAAGGCCCGCACCGTGTCGGGCGGCGGCGCCGGCTCACCCGCTCCACGGGCGGGCGCGCTGTCCGTGGCGGTTGCCTGCATGTGCCTGGAGATGATGATCGCGTCGTCGGCGTCTGCCGGCGGCTCACTCGGCCGCGAGCAGCCACCAGTAGGCCGACTGGCCTCCGTGGCGAAGCTCGAGCTCGACGGCGCCGTTGGCCATCCGCTCGAGCTCGGTGAGGGTCAGCGGGGCCTCCTCGCCGGCCAGCACGCTGATCAACTCGGGCTCCTCCCCCGCGTCGGCGCCTCGCGCGAGCTCGGCCATCACCGCCCGCAGCGTCTGCTCGGCGTCGCCCCAGGCCAGCACCTCGTCCTCGACGAAGCCGACGGCGTCGCCGCGCTTGAAGCGACCCTGGGCGTCGTCACGGGCGGCCGGCGCGACGGCTCCCGTACGCACCCGCGAGAGGGCATCGCCGATCGTGCGCGAGTTCTCCTCCACCGAGCGCGTCGGCGCCAGCGCCAGCGCGGCCACGAGCCCCGTCTGCTGGCTGGTGGTCGGTGCCACCAGCACCGCCTTGTCCGACAGCTGGGCCGCGTGCTGGGCCGCCATGATCACGTTCGGGCTGTTCGGCATCAGCACGACCTCCTCGGCTGGCACCGCGTGCACGCCCGCCAGCAGGTCGTAGGTGGAGGGGTTCATGGTCGCCCCGCCGTCGACCGTCAGCACGCCCAGCTCCTCGAACAGCTCGCGTACCCCGTCGCCGTTGGTGACCGCGACCGCTCCGCATCGCAGAGGCGTCTCGCCGGCGACGGTGGCGGGAGGCTCGCCGACGCCCGGCGCAGAGGGGTGGGAGCCATTGACAACGGCGGGCTCGGCGTCGGCGGCCACGCGGGCGTCGCGCTCGGCGACCTGCAGGCGCATGTCCGCCACGTCCAGGTGCGAGACCTCTCCAGCATCGGCGAACACGGCCGTCGCCGACTCCGGGTCGTCGGTATGCAGATGGATCTTGAGCGTGCTCTCATCGCCAACCACCAGCACCGAGTCGCCGAGTTGCTCGAGCGTGGTGGTGAAGCGCTCGGCCTGCAGGCCACTGCCGGTGACCGCGAAATTGGTGCAGAAGCGGTAGGTGCCGGAGGTGTGCTGGGGGTGGGTGATGCGCGCCGGGCGGTGGTGCTCCAGCGGCGGTGGATCCTCGCCGCGCAGCGCCGCCACGACCCCCGCGAACATGATCGTGAGCCCGTACCCGCCGGCGTCGACGACGCCCGCGTCGCGCAGCGCCGCCAGCATCTGCGGCCCGCGTTTGACCGATTCCTCGCCGGTGGAGACCGCGTGCTCGAGCGCGGCCGCGATCATCGCGTCCTGGGCCTGTGGCGGGGTCCCCGGGTCCAGCCTCGGGTTCTCGCTGGTGTGGGCCAGGTCGGTCGCGATCCTGTGCGCCATCTCGCGCGCCACCGTGAGGATCGTGCCCTCGGCCGGTTCGCGCACCGAGGCGTAGGCGCGGTCCGCGGCACGCGCCAGCGCGGCCCCGATCAGGGTCGGGTCGATCAGCTGGCCCGGGCGGCTGACGAGCTCCTCCGCGGCCCCGCGGATCAGCTGCGAGAGGATCACTCCGGAGTTGCCACGGGCGCCCAGCAGGGCCGCGCGCGCGACCGAGTCGACGATCTCCTCACGGCCGATCTCGTCCAGCGTGCGGTCCTCGTTGGCGGCCTGCAGGCGGTCGAGCTCGTCGAGCACCGCGCGCAGGGTGAGCGCCATGTTGTCCCCGGTGTCGCCGTCGGCGACCGGGAACACGTTGAGGTCGTTGACCTCCTGCCGGCGCGACTCCAGGTGCGCCAGCGCACCGGCGACGGCGGCCCGGAAACGGACCAGGTTGGTGTCGGACACGCCAGACACCTCTATCACCTTCGGGGGACCCTCGCCGCCCCTCGGGTATGCGCGAGGCTCGCGGACGGGCACCTGCGGAGCGGCTATCGAGCCCCCGGATGGGGCGCTCGGAGCGCTAGGCGGCCTTGGTGACCTTGCCGGCTTTCAGGCAGCGGGTGCAGACGTACACGCGCCGCGGAGCGGCCCCGACCATGATCCTGACCTTCTGCAGGTTGGGGTCGAAGCGCCGCTTGGTCGCGACCATCGAGTGGCTGCGGCTCTGGCCGAACGCCGGTCCCTTGCCGCAGCTGTGACACACCTTTGCCATCGGCGCCCAGTCTAGAGGCTCGCGACGTTCCTCCGCAGCGCAGCCATCCGCATGCACCGCCTCGGCGGCGTGGCGACCCTGGTCGCGCTTGTCGCCGCCGGCTCGCGCCAGCGCCTGCTCCATCGTCTCGCAGGTGAGCACGCCGAAGGCACAGGGAACGCCCGGTCTCGAGCTGGACCCGCATGATGCCGGCGGCCGCCTGCTCGCAGACGAAGTCGTAGTGGTCGGTCTCGCCGCGGATCACGGCGCCGAGGCAGGCGACGCCCGCGAAGCGCCCGCTGCCGGCCGCGTAGTGGGCCGCCAGCGGCAGCTCGAAGGCGCCGGGGACCTCGAGCACCTCCACGTCGCCCACGCCGGCCTCCTCGAAGGCGCCGCGGGCGCCCGCCTCCAGCCTCGCCGCGAGCTCCCCGTAGAAGCGCCCGACGGCGATCGCGAAGCGTTCGCTCACCGCTCCCCGCGCTCGCGCTGCGCGTTCGTGCAGCAGCTCCTCGTCGAGGTTCAGGCCCTGGTGGTGGAGGGTGTGCCCCATGCGCTGGGCCTTCGTGCGCAGGTACGCCTTGTTGTGCTCGTTGGGGGCGTGCTCGATCGGCAGCTGGGCGCTGACCGACAGCCCGTAGCCCTCCAGCCCGCGGATCTTCTTCGGGTTGTTGGTCAGGATCCGGATCGAGCCGAGCCCGAGGTCGACGAGGATCTGGGCGCCGATCCCGTAGTCGCGCAGGTCGGCGGGCAGGCCGAGGCGCTCGTTGGCCTCGACGGTGTCGAGGCCCTCCTCCTGCAGCCGGTAGGCGCGCAGCTTGTTCAGCAGGCCGATGCCGCGCCCCTCCTGGGAGAGGTAGAGCAGCACGCCTTGGCCCTCGTGCTCGATCATCGAGAGCGCGGATTCGAGCTGCTCGCCGCAGTCGCAGCGCAGCGAATGGAAGACGTCGCCGGTGAGGCACTCCGAGTGGACCCGCACGAGCACGTCGGGCTCGCCCGGCGACCTCGCCCTTGACCAGCGCGACGTGGTGCTTGTCGTCCACCAGCGAGCGGTAGCCGACCGCCCGGAAGTCGCCGAAGGTGGTCGGCAGACGCGTCGCGACGACGCGTTCGACGAGCTTGTCGTGGCGGCGCCGGTAGGCGATCAGGTCGGCGACCGTGATCATGCTCAGGCCGTGGCGGTCGCAGTACTCGACCAGGTCCGGGACCCGCGCCATGGTGCCGTCGTCGTTCATGATCTCGCAGATCACGCCGGCCGGGTTCAGGCCCGCCAGGCGCGCCAGGTCGACGGCCGCCTCGGTCTGGCCGGCCCGCTCGAGCACCCCGCCCGGGCGGCTCTTGAGCGGGAACACGTGGCCGGGCTGGACGAGGTCGCGGGGGCGGCTGGCGGGGTCGATCGCGACCTGGATCGTGTGCGCGCGGTCGTGCGCGGAGATCCCCGTGGTGACGCCCTCGCGCGCCTCGATCGAGACCGTGAAGGGGGTTTCGAAGGAGGACTCGTTCTTGGCCGCCATCAGGTCGAGGCCGAGCTCGTCGCAGCGCTCGGGAGTCAGCGACAGGCAGATCAGGCCGCGTCCCTCCTTGGCCATGAAGTTGATCGCCTCGGGGGTCGCGAACTGGGCGGCGAGCGTGAGGTCGCCCTCGTTCTCGCGGTCCTCGTCGTCGCACACCACGACCATCCGCCCCTGGCGGATGTCCTCGATCGCCTGCTCGATCGTGGCGAACGGCGTGGCCGTGCCGGGGATGCTCACGCCCGCACCGCCACCAGCCGCTCGACGTGCTTGGCGAGCACGTCCACCTCGACGTTCACGAGATCGCCCTCGCGGGCCTCGCCGAGCTTGGTCCGCTCGAGCGTCTCGGGGATCAGCGAGACCTCCAAGCCGTCGTCCTCCAGTGCGCTGACGGTGAGGCTGACGCCGTCGAGCGCCACCGAGCCCTTCAGCACCACGTAGCGCAGCAGCGCCGCCGGGAACTCGAGCTCCAGCACGCGCGAGAAGCCCTCCTGGCGCACCGCGCGGACGCTCGCCGTGCCGTCGACGTGGCCCTGCACCACGTGTCCGCCGAGCCGGTCGCCGGCCCGCAGCGGCAGCTCGAGGTTGACCCGCGATCCGGCCTGGAGCGAGGCCAGGGCGCTGCGCTGCAGCGTCTCGAGCATCGCCTGCGCGGCGAAGCTCTCGGAGGTTGGCTCGACGGCCGTCAGGCAGACGCCGTTGACGGCCACCGAGTCGCCCTCCCGCAGGTCTCCGGACAGGGCGCGCCGACACGCGCAGGGTCAGGCCCTGCTGGTCGCGCTCGATGCCCGACACCACGCCCAGCTCGCTCACCAGTCCCGTGAACATCGCCCCTCGGCCCCGGCGCGCGTCACCACTCGCGCAGCCGCGCGGATATCAGCAGGTCCCCGCCGACGTTCTCCCAGTCGAAGGCCAGCGGCGCGCACGGCCTCGGCGATCCGCTCCACCCCTTCGCCCTCGAGGGGGTCCCGCGCCGAGCTGCCGCCCAGCAGCAGCGGCGCCAGGAACAGCCGGATTTCGTCGATCTCGCCGGCGTCCAGGAACGCCCCGGCGAGGTGCGGGCCGCCCTCGAGCAGCACCGAGCTGATGCCCTGGCCTCCCAGCTGCTCGAGCGCCGCGCGCACACGCGCGGGCTCGTTCTCGCCCGTCGCCACCAGCACCTGCGCCCCGGCCGCTTCCAGCGCGTCGGTCTCCGAGCGAGCGGCGGCGCGGGAGACCACGACGGTGAGCGGCACCGTGTCGGCGGCGGTCACCAGCTGCGACGCCGGCGACAGCCGCGCGAGCGAGTCGAACACCACCCGGCGGGGCTGCAGCGCGGCCTCTGCCTCCAGGCCGTCGGGGCGGGCGGTCAGCTGCGGGTCGTCGGCCAGGGCGGTGCCGATGCCCACGACCACCGCATCCACCGAGGCACGCCAGCGGTGGGCCAGCAGACGGCTCTGCTCGCCGCTGATCCACTTCGAGTCGCCGCTGCGGGTGGCGACCTTGCCGTCCAGCGTCATCGCCGACTTGAACAGCACCCACGGGCGCCCGACGCGGGCGTGCTTGCGGAAGGCCTGGTTGAGCAGCCGCGCGCTGGCGGCCAGCTCTCCGTCGGCGACCACGACCTCGACGCCCTCGTCGCGCAGGATCCCCAGGCCGCGCCCGGACGCCTTCTCGGTGGGGTCGTCGGAGGCGACCACGACGCGGCGGATCCCGGCCTGCAGGATCGCCTCGGTGCAGGGGGGCGTCTTGCCGTCGTGGCAGCACGGCTCCAGCGAGACGTACAGGGTGGCGGTCGCGAGGTCGGCCATGCCGCACGCCTCGATCGCGTTGACCTCCGCGTGCAGGCCACCGTATTCCTGATGCCAGCCCTCGCCGAGCACCTCACCGTCGCGCACCACCACCGCCCCGACCACCGGGTTGGGCTTGACGGCGCCGACGCCCTTGCCGGCGAGCTCGATCGCACGTGACAGGAAGATCTTGTCGGTATCGGTACAGCTCGGCATCTGCATCGAGGATAACCCTAGGTGCGCGCCGGCCGCGGTCCGGAGCCGCAGCGCCCGCCGTGCAGGCGGTAGACGGTCATCACCGGGCCCGGCCGGTGGTAGGCCAGCGGGTAGTAGTCGAAGCTCAGGTCGAAGTCGAACTTGACCGGCCGCGCGCCGGCACCGTAGGGGGAGGCGCGGAACACGACTTCGCCGTCTCGTGCCAGCGCCCGGTAGTAGGCGATCGCCCGCGGCACCATGCGCGGGTCCGCGAAGGCGCGCCCGGATTGGGTCGAGCCGCTGATCACCCAGCAGTAGTGGTTCGCCACGTAGTAGGCGATCAGCGACGGCGACAGCGTGGTCTCGTAGCTCTCGATCCCGACCTCGTGGGTGTGCTTGGAGAGCGTGCCGCGGGCGTCGATGCGCGACACCAACGAGGGGTACTTGTTCCAGCGCCGGGGGCCCGCCCGCGAGCCCTGCAGTTCATCCGCCCAGGCGTTGGGTGAGACCGGCTCGACCACGATCCGCGAGTTGCGGGGGATGTGGGCGAGCATCCACAGACGCGTGACGTTGCGGGTGTCGGCGCGCGCGTTCAGCGCACCGGAGTGCAGGCTGTGTACCAGGCCCTGCGCCAGCAGGCCGGCGCCGAGCACGGCGGCAGCGAGCCAGCGCACGGCCCGCCCGCGGCCGCCCAGCGCCCCCACCAGCATCACCACCGTGACGGCCGCCAGCAGGCACGCGAGCGGGAAGATCGGCAGCAGCCAGCGACCGAAGTAGCGGCCCTGCAGCCCCATGAAGGCGAGGAACAGCAGCGGTGCCGGCACGAGCACCCAGCCGAGCGCTCGCTCGCGCCACCACACCAGCACCATCCCGGCGAGCGCCGCCAGGGCGGGCACCCACCCCAGCCCCCAGGTGAGGCTCCACAGGTAGTACACGACGCCCCCTTCCCGAGGGGCTCCGAGCTTGCCCTGCGATTCGGCCGACTGGCTGGACTGGCGCACCAGTTCGGCGTGGAAGGCGTGGGCGTCGAGCACCGAGTAGGGGTTGGCGATCACGAACAACGCCAGCGCCGCCAGGGCAGCGGCCACGACGCTCACGAGCACACGCCGCCAGGAGTCCCGGTCTCCTCCGCGCAGGCGCAGGGCGGCGGCGGCCAGCAGCGGCACGAGCACGATCCCGGCGGTGTACTTGGTCGCGCACGCCAGCCCGAGACCGGCGCCGGCGAGCAGGTAGTCGCGGACCCTGCCTTTGCGAAGCACTCCCGCGGTCCCCAGCAGCGAGGCGGTCAGGGGCGCGAGCGTGGGGACGTCGTTGAGGGCCAGGTGGGCGTAGAAGCTCGGCAGGAAGGCCACCGCCTCGATCGCCGCCGCGAGCACGCCGGCGGCCCGTCCGAGCAGCCGCGCACCAACGAGATAGAGCAGCCACAGCGCGATCGTCCCCAGCACCGCGGCCGCGATCCTGCTCAGTTCATAGAGGGCCGCCGGGTCGCGGTGAAAGCGGCTGACGACCCCGTCGCCGCCCCCGTAGGCGATCGCGAACAGGAAGTGCAGCAGGTACGTGAACGCCGGCGGGTTGGCGAAGTAGTGCGGGTTCAGCGTGCCTTCGCTGAACATCTTCACCGCGTGCGGGACGAAGTGGTCGGCTTCGTCGATGTTGTAGACGAACGGCAGCCCCGAGCGGTAGCCCCACAGGCGCAGGGCGAGACCCCCCGCGAGCACGACCGCCAACGCGCCCCACGCCGCCAGGCGGCCCCTCGTCACGCGCCGCGCCCGCCTCCCAACGGCATCGACGGCTGCGGCGGCGGGCCCGGCCCCGGCGGCGGCTCCGGCGCCCCCGCCGGCCCCCGCGCCCCCGCCTGCTCCGGCGCCGGCCGGCGCGGGCTCAGCAGTTGGCATAGACGGCGTAGTAGCGGCTTGTGTAGATGCGCCGGAAGTCCTTCGGGGGCACCTGGTCCAGCGGATCGTCGCCGACGTCCACGATCGCCTCCGAGAACACCGCACTGCCGAGCGGGTAGACCGCCACGCTGCCCCGCTTCAGGCGTTGGGCGAGCTCACTCGAACCGCGGTCGGCGTCGCTGCGGGCCTGGCTGCGGGCGACGATGTCGTGCTGCCCGACGCTGTCGAGGATCCAGCGCGCGTCGGGGATCAGCTTGTTGTTGGGTAGCGACAGCAGCGGGCAGCGCCGCAGCGCGCCCGCCACGCGCGGGTTGTGCAGCGCCACCGCGAGCCCCTGGTGGAAGTCCTCGTGCTCGGCCAGCGTGGTGCGCAGGCTCGTGAGGCTGATCGTGTTCGCCGCCGAGGCCGCCCCGTATGCCACCAGCACGACCGCGAAGGCGATCCAGCCGCGGCGCAGGGTGCTGCCGGGCTCGAGCATCCACCAGCCGCCGACCGCGACCGCGCAGAACAGCAGTGCGAGCGTGGCCGCGCCGGTCAGGTAGCGGTCGATCACCGACGCCCCGCCGGCGCCCTCGAGGATGTACACCCCGTACAGCAGCACCAGCGCGGCCAGCGGCACCAGCGCCCGCCGCGGTGCCAGCACGAGCGCCAGCCCCACACCGGCGATGGCTCCCAGCACGACCGGCAGGTGGTCGATCCGCACGCTGTAGCTCCAGACCGACCCCAGCACCGACGTGAACCCCTGCGTGCGTTCGAGTTCCTGGGCCAGCCCGGCCGTCGCGGTCAGCGAGTACAGCGGGTTGCCGGTGACGATCCCGTCGAAGGCAAACCACACCAGCGGCGCGATCGCGGCCAGTCCGAGGTAGGCGAGCATCCGCCGCGGGCTCGGCGCTCGCGGAACCGAGGCCGCAGGGCGCAGCCCGGGCCAGCAGCACCACAGCCAGTACACGCCGCTGAGGACCCAGGCGTCGGGGCGCAGCAGCCCGGCGGCCGCCAGCAGCGCGAACACGGCCGGGCCGCGGCGGCGGCGTTCGAGCTCCAACGCCAGCGCCCACAGGATCAGGGCCAGGTAGGAGATGTCGAGATAGCCCTGCGCGGCCAGGTTCTCGACGAAGAAACGACTCAGCAGCAGCAGCGCGGCGACGGCTCCCACGAGCGGGCCGAAGGACAACCGCCCGACCCGGTAGATCCCCGCCACGGCGGCCACGAACGACACGATCGAGCCGAGCACCATCAGGCGCGCGCCGCCCTGGCCGAAGATCGAGCACAGCATCCCGAAGGCGATCGCCAGCGGATGCTCGGTGGGAGCGCGGTAGACCTGCAGGTCCGGCAGGTGCGCGTGCAGCAGGTCGCGCCCCCACAGCAGCGCGTAGAAGGAGTCGTAGGTCGGGTAGGTGGGGAACGCCAGGTAGCCGACCAGGGCGGCCACGCACAGCAGCGCGAAGGCGATCCTGGCGGGGGACGAGAGCAGTCCTGCGCGCAGCGCAGCCGGACTGGTCGGGCCCGGGCGGACCCGGGTGGGCGTCGCGCTCTCCATGTGGCCTCACCCGCACCCGCGGGCGGCGGCGCGGTGACGAAGCGCGAAGACCACGTCCTGCGCTTTGGGATACTGCGTGCGGGCAAGTCTAGGCAAATCGCCCGAGCGATGAAGCTGATCATCCAGATTCCCTGCTTCAACGAGGCCGAGCAGCTTCCCCAGACGCTCGCCGACCTCCCACGCGCGGTTGCGGGCTTCGACGAGGTCGAGTGGCTCGTCATCGACGACGGCTCCAGCGACGACACGGTCGAGGTCGCCCGGTCCCACGGCGTGGAGCACCTCGTGCGCCTGACCAACAACAAGGGGCTGGCGGCCGCCTTCCAGGCCGGCATCGACACCGCGCTGAAGCTGGGGGCCGACGTGATCGTCAACACCGACGCCGACAACCAGTACTGCGGCGCCGACATCCCCAAGCTCGTCCAGCCGATCCTGGAGGGCCGCGCGGACATGGTCGTGGGCGACCGCCAGGTCGCCGAGATCGAACATTTCTCGGCCGTCAAGAAGCTGCTGCAGCGGCTCGGCTCGTGGGTCGTGCGCCAGGCCTCCTCGACTTCGGTCCCCGACACCACCTCCGGCTTCCGCGCCTACAACCGCGATGCCGCGATCCAGATGATGGTCGTCTCGCGCTTCACCTACACGCTGGAGACGATCATCCAGGCGGGCAAGCTGCTGGTCGCCGTCGATCACGTCCCCGTGCGCACCAACCCGAAGACGCGCGAGTCGCGGCTGTTCCCGTCGATGGGCGCCTACGTGCGCCGCAACGCGATCTCGATCTTCCGCATCTACGCCCAGTACGAGCCACTGCGGGTGTTCTGGAGCCTGTCGCTGCTGATGGGGCTGGCGGCGGTGGCGGTGTGGATCCGCTTCGCCGTCGCCTATGTGGACGGCAACGGCAAGGGCCACGTGCAGTCGCTGATCCTGGGGGCGGTGCTGTTCATCGCGGCCGTCGTGCTGTGGGCGCTGGGCGTGATCGGCGACCTGCTGGCGGCCCAGCGCGTGATGACCCAGCGCAGCTTCGAGCGCATCCGCCGGATCGAGCTGGCGCTGGCGATCGAGCCCACCCATTACGAACGCACCGTGCCGGGCGGCCCGGAAGCCGCCGGGCCCGCACCCGCCGGTGAGCCGGGCGCGCTGAAGGAGCGCCCCGAGGAGCCCCTGGCGGCCGAGCGCGGCGGCAGGCCGGTGAGACTGTGAGCGGCGTCACCGTCTCCAGTGACGGGGTCGTCACCGGCAACACGTTCGACAAGTACGGCAGCTCGAACCCGTTCGTGCGGCGCATGATGGGCGCCTTCGAGCGCAATGCGGAAGAGCTGCTGGGTCTGGCCGCCCCCGGCTCGGTGCTCGACGTCGGCTGCGGCGAGGGCGTGCTGGCCCAGCGCTGGGCCCAGCGGCTGCCGGCCGCGCGACTGGTCGGAATCGACCTCGAGGAGGCCTCCATCCAGGCGGGCTGGTCCGAGCACACGGCGCCCAACCTCGAGTACCGGGTCGTGGACGGCCCGGAGCTCCCGTTCGCCGACCAGGAGTTTGAGCTGGCGAGCGCGATGGAGGTGCTCGAGCACATCCCGGATCCCGAGCGGATGCTGTCCGAAATGGCCCGCTGCGCGCGCAGCCACCTGCTCGTGTCGGTCCCCCGGGAGCCGATGTGGCGGATGCTGAACATGGCGCGGGGCGCCTACTGGTCGTCGTGGGGCAACACCCCGGGACACCTCAACCACTGGTCGGCGCGCTCCCTGCGCGCGCTGCTGTCCGGCGTCGGCGAGGTCGTGGAGATGCGCTCGCCGTTCCCCTGGACGATGGTGCTTGTCCGCCTCTAGGACCGCGTCCTCGTCCACGGGCGCTCCCCGGCAGGCGCGCCCCTCCTACGCCAGCGGCGCACGCATCCTGGCGATCGGGATCGCCTCCACCGGGCTGCTCACGTTCGCCTACTTCTCGGTCGCCAGTCACGTGCTGGACAGCGCGCAGGCCAAGCGGATCGACGTCCTGTGGTCGGTGATGTTCGTGATCATCTCGGTGATCTACCGGCCGGTGGAACAGCTGCTCTCGCGCTCGATCGCGGGGCGCAGGGCCCGCGGTCACGAGCAGCACCGGCTGCGTGCTCCGATGCTGATCCAGGCCACCTTCGCGTTGCTGTTCGCCGTGGTCGCGGCGATCTTCCACGAACAGCTGATCAACAACGTCTTCGAAGGCGCCACGGGGCTGTACGTGGTGCTGATCGTGGGCACGCTCGCCTATGCCGCCAGCTACTTCGCCAGGGGCTGGCTGGCCGGCCACCAGCGCTTCGGCCTGTTCGGCGGGCTGGTGCTGATGGAGTCGCTGTCGCGCTTCTGCTTCGCCCTGGCGGTCGCGATCGGCCTGGCCAGCGGCGAGAACGCCGTCGCGCTCGGAATCGCCGCGGCTCCGCTGCTGTCGCTGGTGGTGGTGCCGGCAGCCTTCCTGCACGATCGGCACGGCCCGGGCGAGCCCGCCGCCGGGGCGCCCGCGGCGGGACCGTCCGCGGACCCCGCGGACCCCGCGGAGGCTCCGCTCCCGGCGGTCGAGGTGATGACGGCGGACGAGGCCGACGCGGCGTTTGCGGGTCCCGGCACGGAGGGCGTGCAGGAGACCGCCGCCCACGACGAGCTGTCGCTGCGCCGGGGCGGCTTTTTCGCCGTGTGGGTGTCGGGGATCATGCTGGCCGAGCAGGCGCTGCTCAACGGCGGGGTCCTGACGGTGGACGCGACCTCCCACCAGCGGGCGCTCGCGGGCATCGTCTTCAACGTGCTGCTGATCGCGCGGGCTCCGCTGCAGCTCTTCCAGGCGGTCCAGACCACGCTGCTGCCCCACCTGACCGGGCTCGAGGCGACTGCGGGTCACGACGAGTTCGCGCGCGCGGTACGCACGACCGTGAAGGCGATCGCGGCCTTCGCCGGCGCGGTGGCCCTGGGACTGCTGATCCTGGGACCGTGGGTGCTCGGGCACGTGCTGTTCGGACAGCAATACAGCTACGGGCGCTGGGGCCTGGCCCTGATCGGGATCGGGATGGGCTTCCACCTGTGCTCGGGCGCGCTGAACCAGGCGGCCCTGGCACGCAACCGCGCGCGTGCCGCCGCCGTCTGCTGGCTGCTGGCGGCGTGCGTCTTCCTCGCCTGGATGCTCGCCCCGCTGGTGGGCGAAGAGGTGCTGCGCGCCGAGATCGGCTACGCCGGCGCAACCGCCGCGCTGGCCGGGCTCCTGTTCGTGCTGTACCGCCGGGGCAGTGACGACCCGGCCGGCGCCCCGCCCGCGGCGCTCCCCGACTCCGGCACGGCCGTCCGCGGCTGACCCTGTTCGCGCGGACCGGGCGCTGCTAGCGGAAGTCCTGCAGGGAGCGGTCGAGCTCGCGGAAGGCCTCGGCCGGGTCGGACTTGTGAAAGATCGCCGAGCCCGCCACGAACAAGCGCGCGCCGGCCCGTGCGCAGGCGGGGGCCAGTCTGCGGGTCGATGCCCCCGTCGACCTCGATCGCCACGCCCTCGCCGACGACCTCCCGCAGCCGCGGCGAGCTTCTGCAGCGAGTGCTCGATGAACGGCTGTCCTCCCCAGCCCGGGTTGACGGTCATGCAGAGGACGATGTCGAGCGCTCCCTCGAGCTCGGCCAGTACGCCCGGGGGCTGGCCGGGTTGATCGCCACCCCGACACCGGCTCCCAGCCTCGCGCACAGGTTGACCGCGTAGGCCAGGTGGGGCGTCGCCTCGGCGTGGACCGTGAGCGAGTCCGCGCCCGCCGGACACGAAGTCGCCCACGTGGCGCTCGGGGCGCTCGATCATCAGGTGGACATCGAGCATTGCCCCCGCCTCGTGGACGGTGCCGGCGAGCGCCCCCACGATCAGTCGGCCCGACCGTGATCGGGGGCACGAAGTGGCCGTCCATCACGTCGACGTGGATCACCCGGGCGCCGGCCGTCCAGCACCTCCAGCACCTGCTCGCGCAGGCGCCCGAAGTCCGCCGACAGGATCGAGGGGGCGACGAGGACGCTGTCGCGGAGCTCTGCGCGTGGACTCATACGGCCTGCAGCATGGTGTCGCCGCAGTTGTTGCACTTCATGACCGCCGTCGAGGACATCCGCACGATCGTCGAGTGCTCGCCGCAGTTGGGGCACACCGACGTCAGCTCGAAGCGGTGCAGGCAGTAGACGCAGCGGTAGCGCCCGGGCAGGTTGGTCGGACGCAGCCACGGCTCGCCGCAGTTCGGGCACAGCGGCCCCAGGTCGATCGGCGCCTTGGCGGCGCCCGGCGGATCGCCCTCCATCGCTCACCTACCGCCTGCGCATGCGCGGCGATGAAGAAGCCCGCCGTGTCGTCGCGGTGGGGCAGCGTCTGCAGCGCCCCACCGGCCGGCTCGAGTACGCATAGGCCGGCCACTCGGGGCGAGGTCATCGAGGGCGAAGTCGGGCGGGAGTCGAGAAATGCGGCGATCAGGCGCTCGTTCTCATCCGGAGAGATCGTGCAAGTAGAGTAGACAAGCACGTCCACCCGGACGGAGGAGCATCGGCTCCGGCATCGAGAATCCGGCGCTGGACGCGGGCCAGCGCCGCGATCGATCGCTCCCGCATGCCGCCAGCGCAGGTCGGGACGGGCCTGCAGCGTCCCGAGGCCGAGCAGGGCGGATCGACCAGCACCCGGTCGAACGGCCCTTCGCTGCGCGGGTGGGCCGCGTCGGCCACCTCGACCCGGATGTTCGCCGGCCCCCATCCTGTTCGGCGGTGCGGGCCAGCTCGCCGGCGCGGCGGCGGTCGCGCTCGACCGCCACGACCTCGCCCCGGCCTCCCATCAGCGCCGCCAGATGGGTGGTCTTGCCGCCCGGCGCGGCGCACAGGTCGAGCACCCGCTCGCCCGGCTCGGCGGGTCGAGCGTCGCGCGACACGAGCATCGCCGCCCGCGACTGGGCGATACGCGCCCTCCGGCCCACAGCGGCGAGCGCGTGGATGTCCAAGGGCCCTCCAACACCAGCGCCTCGGGCAGATCCGCGGGTCGCGGTGGGTCGGCCACCGGCAGGCGCGCGGCCAGCGTCGCGGCATCGGCGACGCAGCGTGTTCGCGCGCAGGGCGAGCTCGGCCGGCTCGTTGTCGCGCGCCATCAGCGCGCGGCGCCTGCGGGGTCCCAGCGCGGCCCACCACAGCCGCGCGATCCACTGCGGGTGGGAGTGCTTGATCGCCGCCTGCTCGGGCGTCCCCTCGGCGCAGTCTCCCCGAGCAGCTCGGCTCGCGCCCCTCGCGCGCGGCCCGGCGCAGGACCGCGTTGACCAGCCCGTGGCCGGCCCGGGCCTCGTGCTTGGCCAGCTCGACGGCGTCGTCGATGATCGCGTAGTCGGGCGCGCCCCGCAGGTAGAGCAGCTCGTACAGCCCCAGCCGCAGGGCGCCAGCAGCGGCGGGTCGAGCTCCGGCCGGGTCGCGTCCGGCCAGCTCGCCGATCAGGTGGTCGGTCGTCGCCCGGCGCTGGATCGCTCCGTAGGCCAGGCGCATCGCCAGCGCCCGGTCGCGCGCGTCCAGCTCGCTGCGCCTCGCCGAGCAGCGCCTTCTCGGCGTAGGCGCCCTGCTCGAAGACGCGGCGCAGCACCGCGGTAGGCGCAGGCCCGCGCCGGCGCGACGGTCCGCGGCCTGCTCGTGGCGGCTGGGCTCATCCCGTGCGGCTCGCTCGCGCCGGCGAGAGGACCTCCGCCAGGTCCCCCGCCAGCGCGGTCGCTCTCGTCGGCGGCGAGCGCGGCCGTCGTGATCCGGATCGCCGGGAGGCTCGATGCCAGGCGGTAGCGCGCCCCCGGCGCCACGACCCAGCCGCGCTGGAGCAGCGCCGCCCATGACGCCCGCTTCCTCGGGCACCGCACCCATACGTTCAGGCCGACTGGCCTGCGGCCTCGATCCCGCGCTCGGCGCAGGCGCCGAGCAGCCGCCTCGCGGCGCTCGCTGTAGGCTCGCCGAGCCGCTCGATCAGCGCCGTGCACCGCCGGGTCGCTCCACAGCTCGAGCACGAGCGCCTGCAGCATGTAGCTGACCCACCCGGGCCCGCACTGCTGGCGGCCTCGCACGCGGGCGATCGTCGTGCGGGTCCCCGCCGAGCACCGCCAGGCGCAGGTCGGGACCGAGCGCCTTGGCGACCGAGCGCGTCGATCGCCCAGTGCGCGCGCCGCCGAGCGAGCGTGTGCAGCGGGCCCTGCCGGCGACCGGACCGAGATGGTCGTCCTCGACCACCAGCACGCCCGGGTGGCGCGTCGAGGACCGCCGCAGCTCGCGCTGCGCGCTCGCCGTCGAGCGCCGCCCCGGTCGGGTTCTGCCCGCGGGGGGTCATGATCACGGCCGCCGCGCCCCGCGCGCGATCGCCGCCGTCGAGCGCCTCGGGCAGCATCCCGCGCTCGTCCACGGGCACCGGCTGCAGGCTTCAGTCCCTGGCGCGCAGCAGGTCGAACAGGGCGGCGTAGCCGGGGTCCTCGACGGCGACCCGGTCGCCCGGGCGCAGGCTCGCCTGCAGCACCCGCTCGAGCCCCGTCCATTGCGCCGCTGACCACGCACAGCTCGCTGCGTCCTCGCGAACGCCGCCGAGCTGCTCGAAGGCCAGCCGCTCGAGCGCCGGCAGGACCTCGGCCGGCTCGCCGTAGAGGCGGACCGGCGGAGCGCAGCGCGCGAGCGCCGCGACGAGGTCGGGCAGCAGCTCGCGGGTCGGGGTTGCCGCGGCGAGACGTCGCGCGCGCCCGCGGGAACGGTCATCGGCGCGGCTCGGCGCGCCGACGGGCGCGGGCCTGGCCGACACGGGTGCCGCGGCGCCGTCTGTCACGACCAGGCCACGGCGGCGAAGCTCCGCCAGCGCCGCCGCCACCGTCGCGGGGCTGATGCCGCGCCTGGGCCGCCAGCCGCCCGCACCGACGGCAGCCGCTCACCCGGCTGCCAGCCTACCCGTCGCTCACCGCCGCTTCGATCTCGCTCGACGAGCCCGGCGGCGCTCCGCGCACTGATCCGATATTGTTCTATGCTCAGTCACAGTTCTGTACTATTACAGAAAGGGGCGACCGATGGGAGCCCAAGCTGCTGCCCGCCGACGCCGGCCTCCGAGCGCGTGCGCCTGCGCCGCAACCGCGAGCGTGGCCGCTACGACCGCGAGGTGATCGACGCGATCCTCGACGAGGCCCTGTTCGCCCATCTGGGCATCACCGACGAACGGGCAGCCGTTCGTGATCCCCACCCTGCACGCGCGCCACGGCGGGGTCGTCTACTGCCACGGCTCGCTGGGCGCCGGCGCACGATGCAGGGCGATGGCGGCGGGGGCCCCGGCGTGCCTGACGGTGTCGCTGATCGACGGCCTCGTGCTGGCGCGCTCGGCGATGCACCACTCCGCCAACTACCGCTCCGTGATGCTGCTCGGGCAGGCGCGCCCGGTCGACCGAGCGCGGCGAGAAGGTCGAGGCGCCTTGGAGGCGATCGTCGAGCACATCGTCCCCGGCCGCTGGCGGGAGGTGCGCCAGCCGGACGACAAGGAGCTCGCGGCCACCGCGGTGCTGGCTTCCCGATCGAGGAGGCTTCGGCCAAGGTCCGCACCGGCGGACCGATCGACGACGAGCCCGACCTGGAGCGAGAGGTTTGGGCCGGCGTGCTGCCGCTCGCGAGCGCCGTCGGCATGCCCGTACCCGACGCCCTGCTCGATCCCGCGATCCCGCTGCCCGTCCTATCTGAGCCCCTACCGGCGCCCGGGCGCCGCGTGACCTCGTAGGTAGGCGCCGGCCTCCATCGCCCGCGCCCCCGGCGGCTGGACCTCGAGCAGCTCGAGCACGCCGGGCGAGCAGAACAGCAACAGCCGGCCGTCGTGCACCCGCAACCCCGGCGAGCGTCTCCACCCCGGGACGGCGTCCGCGGGCAGGCGCGGCGCGGCGGACGCCGAGCAGGCTCCGTCCGCCGAGCTGCAGGCGGGCGCCGATGTGGGGGTGCAGCGCCCGCACCGCGCGCTCCAGCTCGACGCGCCGGACGGGCGGGGTCGAGCAGCCGGTCGGCGGGCGCGATCTTCTCGGCGTAGGTGACGCCCTCCTCGGGCTGCTCGGCGAACGCCGGATCGCTCCTCGAGCGCGTCGATCAGCAGCCGCGCACCGAGCACCTGCAGGCGCTCGGCGAGCGCGCCGTAGTCGTCCTCGGGCGCGATCGGCTCCTCGGCGGCGCAGGCACACCGGTCCGCTGTCCAGGCCGGCCGTCAGGCGCATGATGCGAGACGCCCGTGCGCTCGTCGCCGCGCCATGATCGCCCGCTCGATCGGCGCCGCCCCGCGCCAGCGCGGCAGCAGCGACGGGTGCACGTTGAGGATCTCGTGCGCGGACAGCAGCGGCTCCTTGATCAGCGCCCCGAAGGCGCACACGATCACCACCGCGCGGCCCGACGGCGCGCCGGCGCCGCGTGCGCCCCGCCGGCGACGTCCAGCGCAGCGGCGATCAGTGCCAGCGAGTCCGGAGCGTTGACGTCGTCGGGCTGCTCGAGCGGCAGCCCGAGGGCTCGCGCGCGCCTCGGCGACCGGCGGCGGGCGCAGCCGCCGGCCGCGGCCGCGCGGGCCGGTCGGGCCGGGTGATCACGAGCGCCGGGCGAGTGCTCGCCGGCGGCGAGCCGCTCGAGCACGGCGGCGGCGAACTCCGAGGTGCCGAGAAGACGGTCGCTCAAGCGCGCCGGGAGCCGCGCGCCCTAGGCGGCGCTCTGCCTCTTCCTGGGCCTCGCGCATCGCGCGCATCGCCTCCTTGCGCGCCTCGCGGAGATGCGGTCGAGGATCAGGATGCCGTCGAGGTGGTCCATCTCGTGCTGGATCACGCGCGCGTCGCAGCCCCTCGGCCTCGACCGTCAGCTCCCGGCCCTCCGGTCCTGGCGCGCGCACGCGCACGCGCGCCGGACGCTCGACCTCGACGTGGACCCCGGGCAGGCTCAGGCAGCCCTCCTCGGCCATCTCCAGCTCCTCGCTGGCCCACTCGAGCACCGGGTTGACGAGCGCCGTCGAGCGGCTCCTCCGGGTCGGCGCGGATAGACGAGCACGCGGTGCAGCACGCCGAGCTGGGTCGCGGCCAGGCCGACGCCGAGCGCGTCGTGCATCAGCTCGCCCATCCGCTGCGAGCCTCGCCTGCAAGCGCCTCGTCGAAGCGCTCGACGGGCACCGCGCTGGCGCGCAGCACCGGGTCGCCGAAGCGTCGGACGATGCGCAGTCGCCGCGTCGCGTCGGGCCTTCGTCTCGGGGTCGAGCTCGGCCGGCTCGGGCGCCCCCTCCTCGCGCTCGACCTCGACGTCCTCGTCGGTGGCGTGGAGGGCGTCGTGCTCGAGCTCGACGTCCTCGTCGGTGGCGCGGACGGCGTCGTGCTCGTGCTCGTGCTCGCGGAGTTCCTGCCTCGAGGCCATCGTCGCCGTCCAGCCTACTGCGGGTCGACGTCCACGCTGAAGCTGACCCCCGGGTGGGCGCGCCCGTCGCGCCAGCGCCTGCACGCTCTCGCCGGCGGCGCGCACGGCGGCGCGGTCGGGAGCCGGCCTTCAGCACCAGCATCTGGCGCTCGCGCCCGCGCAGGCGGAACAGCGTCGCCGGGCCGAGCACCGCGACCCCGCTCTCGCCTTCGCCGGCGGCCGGGGCCAGACTGCGCTCGAGCTCGCTGGGAGCGCCTGGGCGGCGGCGAGCGCGTCGGGCGCCTGCGGGCTCGAGCACACGATCCTCACCAGGTGCGAGAACGGCGGGTAGCCGAGCGCCCGGCGGCGGTCGCAGCTCTCCGGCGAGGAAGCCGTCGCTGTCGTGAGCGCGCGGCGTGCACGATCGCGCGCGCCTCGGGGGCCATCGTCTGCACCAGCACGCGCCCGTGCCCGCCGCGGCCGGCGCGGCCGGCGAGCTGGGCGATCAGCGCGAAGGTGCGCTCCTCGGCGCGGAAGTCGGGGAAGCGCAGGGTGGCGTCGGCGTCGAGCACGAGCGCGAGCGCCACGTCGGGGAAGTCGTGGCCCTTGGCGACCATCTGGGTTCCGATCAGAACACCGCTGCCGAGCCGCCTGGAAGCGCCCAGGATCGAGCGGCACCGGCGTCCGTGGCCTGCTCGCCGCCCGCCAGGACCGCGTCGGCGTCGAGGCGGAAGACGGGGAAGTCGCCCTCGTCGAAGACCGCGGCGAGGTCGTGGGCGAGCCGCTCGGTGCCGGCGCCGTGGCGCGCCACGGCGCTCGAGGAGCAGTCCGGGCAGCGCGCCGGAACCGGCTCGCGGTGCCCGCAGTGGTGGCAGGCGAGCAGCCGCTCGGCGCGGTGCAGGACCAGCGTCGACGTCGCATTTCGGGCACCCCCAGCTGGCTCCGCAGGAGCGGCAGGAGAGGAAGTTCGACCAGCCGCGGCGGTTGAGCAGCACGATCGCCTTGCCGCGCGCGCTCGCGGACCTCGGCGAGCGCCTGCCGCGGTGTCGGGGTGCAGGGTGCTGGGCTGCCCGCGCATGTCGAGCACCTCCACGGGCGGCAGCGGGCGCCCGTCCACGCGCCGCTCGCAGCCGCGAGGCCGTCAGGCGCAGGGCGCTCTCCGGGCGCGGCGTCGCGCTGCCCAGCAGCAGCACGGCGCCCGCCCGCTGGCCCGCTCGCTCGGCGACCTCGCGGGCGTCGTAGCGGGGGTCGCCCTCGTGCTTGTAGGAGGCCTCGTGCTCCTCGTCGACCACGATCAGCCCGAGCCGCCGGACGGGGGCGAACACGGCCGAGCGCGGGCCCGACGCAGACCCGCGCCTCGCCCTCGCGCAGCCGCCGCCACTCGGCGTAGCGCTGGGCCGTCGGTCAGGCGCGAGTGCAGCACCGCCACGGTGTCGCCGAAGCGCTCGGAGAAGCGCGAGACGATCTGCGGCGTGAGCGCGATCTCCGGCACCAGCACGATCGCTCCGCGGCCCCGGCTCCAGCGCCTCGGCGGCGGCGCGCAGGTAGACCTCGGTCTTGCCCGAGCCGGTCACGCCGTGCAGCAGCCGCGGCTCGAAGCGTCCCTCGGCGATCGCGGCCCGCAGTGGCTCCAGCGCGGCCTGCTGTTCGGGGCTCGAGCCGCGCGCCCGGAGCGATCTGCGCGCCGAGCGGGGCACCGGCGGGTGCCCTCGGGACGGCGCGGCGGCGGCCGCCCAGCCGCCGGGTGGCTCCCGGCGGCAGCACCAGCCCCAGCGCCCTGGCGAGCGTCGAGCAATATTCCCCGGCCACCCAGCGGGCGAGCTCCACGAGCTCCTCGGGGACGCCCAGCTCGAGCGCCCGCAGCGGCGCCAGCAGCCGCTGGTCGGCGACCTCGCTGCGCTCGCACAGGCCCGTGACGACGCCCAGGATCGTGCGCGCCCCGAAGGGGACCACCAGCATCGAGCCGACCATCACGTCCTCGCGCAGCTGCTCGGGCAGCAGGTAGTCGAACGGCCCGCGCAGGGCCCGGGCGCTGGTGATCGGCTCGACCTGTGCGATCGCGGACAAGCTACGACCCTAGAGCGGGCCCCGGTCAGAGCAGCCGCGTCCTCGCAGCGCTCTGCGGCCTGTCCCGGCGATGGACGACGCGGCTGGCGGGCCCGCTAGAGGCCGGCGGGCGGCCCGCTACAGGCCGGCGGCCGAGCGCAGCGCCTCGGCCCGGTCCACGCGCTCCCAGGTGAAGTCGTGGTCCTCGCGGCCGAAGTGGCCGTAGGCGGCCGTCTTCTGGTAGATCGGGCGGTGCAGTTTGAGCTCCTCGCGGAAGGCCCCGGGGCGCAGGTCGAAATGGTCGGCGACGAGGCTCGCGATCTGCCCGCGGCCGATCTTCTCGGTGCCGAAGGTCTCGACCATCACCGACACCGGGTGGGCGACGCCGATGGCGTAGGCGACCTGCACCTCGGCGCGGTCGGCGAGGCCGGCGGCGACGATGTTCTTGGCCACCCAGCGGGCGGCGTAGGCGGCCGAGCGGTCGACCTTGGAGGGGTCCTTGCCGGAGAAGGCGCCGCCGCCGTGGCGGGCCATGCCGCCGTAGGTGTCGACGATGATCTTGCGCCCGGTCAGCCCGCAGTCGCCCATCGGGCCGCCGATCACGAAACGCCCGGTCGGGTTGACCAGGAAGTTGCGCACCAGCTTGCGTTCCTCGTACAGGTCGGCCGGCGAGCACCGGGCGTCACGACATGCTCGAGCAGGTCGGGCTTGATCAGCGACTCGACGTCGATCCCGTCGGCGTGCTGGGTGGAGATCAGGATCTTCTCGATCTCGACCGGTCGCCCGGCCTCGTAGCGGACGGTCACCTGGGTCTTGCCGTCCGGGCGCAGGTAGGGCAGCACCTCGCCCTTGCGCACCTCCGAGAGCCGCTTGGCGAGCTTGTGGGCCAGGGCGATCGGCAGCGGCATCAGCTCCTCGGTCTCGTTGCTCGCGTAGCCGAACATCATCCCCTGGTCGCCGGCGCCGGCGATGTCGAGCTCGTCCTCGTCGGCGGGGTCGTGGCGGGTCTCGTAGGCCGCGTCCACGCCCTGGGCGATGTCCGGGCGACTGTTTGTCGATCGCGTTGATGACCGCGCAGGTGTGGCAGTCGAAGCCGTAGCTGGCGTCGTCGTAGCCGATTTTGCGGACCGTCTCGCGGGCCACTTCCGGGATGTCCACGTAGGTGTCGGTCGAGATCTCGCCGGACACGACGATCAGGCCGGTGTTGACCAGCGTCTCGCAGGCGACGCGGCCGTAGGGGTCGTCCCTGAGCACGGCGTCCAGCACCCCGTCGGAGATCTGGTCGGCGATCTTGTCGGGGTGCCCCTCCGTGACCGACTCGGAGGTGAACAGGTACTCGCTGTCTGAGAACTGGGCCAAAGCTAGGGCGGCAGTCTATGCAGCGCGCACGGCGGTGCGCTGTCCGCGCTCCACGAAGTCGATGATCAGGGGCACCCCGTCGAGCGCGTAGCGGGCCCGCAGGCGGTTCTCCAGGAAGTAGGCGTAGTCGCGCGTGACGCGGGCCCGGGAGTTGACCTGGATCGAGAAACGGGGCGGGCGACGGTCGATCTGATTCATGTAGATCAGCTTCAGGCGGTGGCCGCTCGAGCGCCCGCCGGCGCCGATCGGAGGCTGGCGAGCGGCGGTGGCCTCGGACAGGAAGCGGTTGAGCTCGGCGGTGGGGATCCGCACGACCATCCGCTCGCCCAGCGCGACCGCCTCGTTGAGGACACGCTCGACGTGGCGGCCCGTGCGGGCGCTGGCGGTCAGCACCTTCGGGCGCAGGCGCAGCTTGCGGGCCACCCGGGCCCGTTCGTGCTCGAGCTCGCGGCCGCGCGCCTCACCTTCGCCCTGCTCTTCCAGCACGTCCCACTTGTTGAGCACCAGCGCGGTCGCGCAGCCCGCCTTCATCGCCAGCTCGGCGATCCGCAGGTCCTGGGCGGTGACCCCGTCGCAGGCGTCGCAGACCACCAGCGCCACGTCGGCGCGTTCGGCGGCCCGCCGCGAGCGCAGCGCGGTGTAGTACTCGACCGAGTCTCCGACCTTGGCGGCGCGACGGATGCCGGCCGTGTCCACGAGCGTCAGCTCCTTCTCGCCGAAACGCAGGACCGTGTCGATCGCGTCGCGGGTGGTGCCGGCGCGGTCGGAGACGATCACCCGCTCGCGGCCCAGGAAGCGGTTGACCAGCGAGGACTTGCCCACGTTCGGCCGCCCGATCACGGCCAGGCGGACCTTGTCCTCGTCGTCCGGGGCCTCGGCGTCCTCGGGCGCAACGCGATTCAGGAGCTCGACGATCCGATCCAGCAGGTCCCCGGTTCCCAGACCCTGGGCGGCAGACACCGCAATCGGGTCGCCGAGGCCGAGGCGGTGGAACTCGGCGGCCAGCGGGAGATCCGCGGGGCCGATCGCACTTGTTGGCCGCGACGATGCTCGGAACCGGCTGCCTGCGCAGCAGGTCGGCGAGCTCCTCGTCGCCGGGCCGCAGCCCGGCGCGGGCGTCCACGACCAGCACCGCGACCTCCGATTCGGCTATCCCCGCCCGTGCCTGCTCGCGGATCGAGCTCGCCAACGGGTCCTGGTCGAGGACGTCGATGCCGCCCGTGTCCACGAGCGTGAAGCGACGGCCGTTCCACTCGCACGGCAGGTCCTTGCGGTCGCGGGTGACCCCCGGCCGGGCGTGGACGACCGCCTCCCGGGAACCCGTGAGCCGGTTGACGAGCGAGGACTTGCCCACGTTGGGATAGCCCGACCAGTGCGACCTTCATGGGGATGAGTATGACCGGGCAACGTCCGCCGCCCGGGGGGCCGGGGCCGGGGCTGAGCGGGCTGACCCGCCGGCTAACGACCCGCGCGGGTGCGAACCAGCTCGGCGATCCGGGCCACGACCTGCGCGGCCGTGAGTCGAGCTGGTGTCGATCACGATCGCGTCCGGAGCGGCCTTCAGGGGGGCGTGGGCGCGGGAGCGGTCACGCCCGTCGCGGGCCGCCAGCTCGGCCAGCACGGCCTCGGGGTCCTGCTGCTGCTCCAGCGCCCGCCGGCGCGCCCGCTCGTGCTCGTCGGCGGTGAGGAACACCTTCAGCTCGGCATCGGGGGCCACGACCGTGCCGATGTCACGACCCTCTGCCACCCAGTCGCCGCTTCCCAGCAGGGCGCGCTGTTTGCCCAACAGGGCAGCGCGCACGGATGGGTCGGCCGCCACTCGGGAGGCCGCGGCGGCGACCTCCGGTGAACGGATCTCCGCGCTCACGTCGCGCCCGTCCAGCAGCACTCCCGGCTCGTGAGCCGGGGTGCTCTCATCCAGCTCGACGTCCATCTCGGCGGCCAGCCGGGCGGGGTCGGCCTGCGGCTCCTGCAGCGCGAGCAGCCCCACCGACCGATACAGGGCACCGCTGTCGAGGTAGGAGAAGCCCAGCTCGCGGGCCAGCTCTCGCGCCACGGTCGACTTGCCGGCCCCCGCCGGGCCATCGATCGCTACGAGCACACGGCTTGCAGGTCGGCGACGAAAGTGGGATAGGAGACGGCCGCGGCATCGATCCCCACGACCTCCACGCCCTCCCGCGAAGCGAGCCCGGCGACGGCTCCCATCATCGCCATGCGGTGGTCGCCGTGGGCATCGATCGTGCCGCCCCGCAGACCCTCGCCGCCGCGCACCGAGAAGCCGTCCTCGGTGGCCTCGATGTCGGCGCCGAGCCCGCGCAGGCCCTCGACCACCCCGGCGATGCGGTCGGACTCCTTCAGGCGCAGCTCACCGGCGCCCCTGACCAGCGTCTCACCCTCGGCAAAGCAGCCGAGCAGGGCCACGAGCGGCAGCTCGTCGATCGCCAGCGGGACCTCCTCGGCCTCCACCACCGTGCCCTCGAGCGCGCCGTGGGCCACGTCGAGGTCGCTGACCGGCTCGTAGGGGACGAGCTCCTCGGACTCCTCCTCGAGGTCGCCGATCACGATCCCTCGCATCCGGCGCAGGATCCTGAGGAAGCCCGTCCGGGTCCAGTTGACGCCGACGTCACGGATCAGCAGGCGCGAGCCCGGAACGAGCACGCCGGCGGCGACCAGGAAGGCGGCCGAGCTGGCGTCGCCCGGGATCGTCAGCTCGTCCAGCAGCAGCTCGTCGACGTTCGCCACCGTCAGGGTCGAGCCCTCGCGGGCGATCGGCGCGGAGGCGGCGAGCAGCATGCGCTCGGTGTGGTCGCGGCTGCGGGTGGGCTCGATCACCGTCGTGGAGCCATCCGCAGCCAGCGCCGCCAGCAGCACGCACGACTTCACCTGGGCGCTGGCCACCTTCAGCTCGTAGGTGATCGCCCGCAGTCGCGCCCCGCTCACCTGCAGGGGCGGGAAGCGCTGCTCGCGGGCACGCAGCTCGGCGCCCATCTCGCTCAGGGGGGCCATGATGCGATCGACCGGCCGGCGACGGATCGAGGCGTCGCCGTCGAGCGTGAAGCTGCGGCCGTCCTGGGCGGCCAGCCAGCCCGGGAGGATCCGCATCAGCGTCCCGGCGTTGCCGACGTCGATCGACGCCGGCGGGGCGAGCGCCTCGCGCAGGCCGGTGCCGCGCACCACGACGTGGTCCTCGAGCACCTCCACCAGGGCCCCCAGCGCGGCCACCGCCCGCAGCGTGGAGTCGGTGTCGGCGGCGTGCAGGTAGCCCTCGATGCGGACCGGCTCGGAAGACATCGCGCCGAGCAGGGCCGCGCGGTGGGAGACCGACTTGTCGGCCGGCGCGCGGATCGAGCCGGACAGGCCTTCGGCGGGCTCGAAGCGCATCCGGGTGGCGCCCGCGGCTGATGCTCCGTTGGCGCTCACGCCCGCGCGACCGGGAATCCGAGGCCGTCGATCAGCTCCTGTGCGCGCCCGACGTCCTCGTCGCCCCGGATCCAGAGCGCGATCACGCCCTGGCGGTTGTCCTGGGACGGGGACAGGGCCATGTCGGCGATGTTGACGCCGTCGCGTCCGAGTGCCAGGGCGATCTCCGCAATCACGCCGGGCCTGTTCGGCACCGAGGCCCGCAGCTCCTGCACCGGCCCGCCGACGAGGCCCGCACCCAGCAGCTCCTGGCGCGCGGCCCTGGCGCGATCGTTCCATTGGCCGAGCGTCGGTGCATCACCCTCTGCCAGCCAGGAGCGGACCTCCTGCAGGCGCAGCAAGAGCTCGTCGATGCCTTCCACCAACGCGTCGCGATTGGACATGTAGATGTCCGTCCAGATACCGGTGTTGGCCCCCGCCACACGGGTGGCGTCCCTGAAGCTCGGCCCCACGGCCGGCAGCCGCTGGGCGCCCTCGTCCGCCGTCAGCGTCGCGGCCTGCTCGACCAGCGCGTTGGCGAGCACGTGCGGGAGGTGCGAGACGCAGGCCATCAGGCGATCGTGGGTGAGCGGGTCGATCGCCGTGGGGCGCGCCCCGATCGTGCACAGCAGCCGGTGCAGGCGCTCGTACAGCACGCCGGCGGTGGATCCGCGGGCCGGTGTCAGGTACCAGGTGGCGCCGTCGAACAGCTCCTCGCGGGCGTGCTCCACGCCGGCGGTCTCGGCCCCGGCCAGGGGATGACCGCCGATGAAGCGCTCATCGGCGCCGGCCGCCTCCAGCGGGCGCTTGGTGGAGCCGACGTCGCTGACCACGCAGTCGGGCCCGGCACCGTCGAGCGCGCTCGTGACCGTCTCGGCGATCGTCGACAGCGGCGTGGCCACGAACACGACCTCGGCGTCCGCGACCGCCTCGGCGACCGACGCGGCGCCGGAGCCGATCGCGCCGAGCTCGAGCGCACGGGCGCACACGGCATCGTCACGGTCGTAGCCGATGACCTGGGCGTCGGCGCGGCTGCGCGCCGCCAGCCCGATCGAGCCGCCGATCAGCCCGACCCCGAGGACGGCGATCCGCATCCGATCAGCGCTGCGCCGTCTGCGTTCCGGCGGCGTGGCGATCGCGGACGGACTCTGCCAACCCCTCCAGCACGGCGACGGTCGTCTCCCAGCCGATGCATCCGTCCGTGATCGACTGGCCGTACGCGCAACTCGGCGCCCTGCTGCAGATCCTGGCGGCCAGCGACGAGGAACGACTCCAGCATCACGCCCACGATCTCCTCGTTGCCGCCGGCGATCTGCCTGCCGACGTCCGCCGCCACGTCCGGCTGGCGTTCCGGATCCTTGCCGCTGTTGTCGTGGCTGAGGTCGACCATCACGCGCTTTGGCAGGCCCGCGCCGTCGAGCAGCTCCAGCGCCGCCGACGACGCTCCCGGCATCGTGGTTGGGCCGGCCTTTGCCGCCGCGCAGGATGATGTGGCAGTCGGGGTTGCCGCGCGTGTAGAGGATCGCCGGCGTGCCACTCGGATCGATGCCGGCGAACGCATGCGGCGCGGCCGCGGCGCGCACGGCATCCACGGCCACCTGCACGTTGCCGTCGGTGCGGTTCTTGAAGCCCACGGGCATCGACAGCCCGGAGCCGAGCTGGCGATGGATCTGGCTCTCGGTCGTGCGCGCGCCGATCGCGCCCCATGACGACGGCGTCGGCGATGTACTGCGGCGTGATCGGGTCGAGGAACTCGCAGCCGACCGGGAGACCGGCGTCGAGCACGCCGAGCAGCACGCGCCGCGCGAGGTGCAGCCCAGCGTTGACATCGCCAGAGCCGTCGAGATGCGGGTCGTTGATCAAGCCCTTCCAGCCGGTCGTCGTACGCGGCTTCTCGAAGTACACCCGCATCGCGACCAGCAGCTCGTCGCTCAGCTCGCGTGCGAGCCGGCGCCAGACGCAACGCGTACTCGAGCGTAGCCTCGGGGTCGTGCACGCTGCATGGCCCGACGACCACCAGCAAGCGGCGGTCGGTCCCTTCCAGGACCGCGCACACGTCACGACGACCGCGGATCACCACGTCCGCCTGCGCGCCGCTCAACGGCAGCTCGTCGAGCAGCGCATCGGGGGCGAGCAGGGGGACGACCCTTTCGATCCGCCTGTCGCGGACGTAGTCGGCCGGACGCAGCTGGGTACCGCGCAACTCAGGCAAGGACTGGCTCCCTCCCGCGCGTGCTGCCCCTTTAGGGGGTGGGAGCGTCTTGCCCGCCAGCGCCGCGGCCTGCTCGACCGCCCGCGCGAAGTCCTCGAAGTGGTCCGCGAGCAACGCCTGGGGCCCGTCGCAGATCGCCTCGTCCGGGTTGGGGTGCACCTCGACGATGATCCCGTCGGCGCCCACGGCGGCGGCCGCCATCGACAGCGGCCCAACGAGGTCGCGCCGCCCGGCGGCGTGGCTCGGATCGACGATCACCGGCAGGTGCGAGTCAGCTCCTTCAGCACCGGCACCGCCATCAGGTCGAGCGTGAAGCGGTAGGCGGTCTCGAACGTGCGGATCCCGCGCTCGCAGAGCATCACGTTCGGGTTGCCTTCCTTGAGGATGTACTCGGCCGCCATCAGCAGCTCGTCGAGAGTCGAGGACAGGCCGCGCTTGAGCAGCGCTGGCACGTCCGGAGCGCCCGACCTCCGCCAGCAGCGGGTAGTTCTGCATGTTGCGTGCCCCGATCTGGATCACGTCGGCGACCTCGAGCACGGCGTCGATGTCGCGCACGTCCATCAGCTCGGTGACGATCGGCAGCCCGGTCTCGCGCCTTGGCCTCGGCGAGCAGCCGCAGGCCCTCTTGGCCGAGCCCCTGGAAGGCGTACGGCGAGGTCCGCGGCTTGTAGGCGCCGCCGCGCAGCAGCGTCGCCCCGGCGTCGCGCACGACGCGCGCGGTCTCTAGCGTCTGCTCGCGCGACTCGACCGTGCACGGGCCCGCGATCAGCGCGAAGTGATCGCCCCCGATCTTGCGCCCGCCGATGTCGAGCACCGTGCGCTCTCCATGCGTTATCTGCGAGGAGGCGAGCTTGTACGGCTTGAGGATCGGCATGACGCGGTCGACGCCCGGCTGTCCCTCCAGCCCCAGGCTCGCCACACTGGCGTCCCGCTCGACATCGCCGACCGCCCCGATCACGGTTACGCGCGCTCCTTCGATGCGATGGGCGCGCGCGCCTGCTCGCTCGATCTTCTCAACGACCGCCGCAACCTCATCTCGGGTGGCGCCCTCCTTCATCACGACCATCATCTGCTCATCCTTTCACTGACGTCTGGGTTAGCTGGTCTCCGATCCGCCCGGTCTCGGGCGGTTCTCGTGAGGTGGGCGCCCATTGCACCCTGGAGGTGGCGCTCGGTCCCCTGAGGAACCCGGTACGGCCCTGCAACCCGCTCACGCACGGGTGAGGCCGAAGCGCCTAGCTAAATCGCCAGGCGAAGAAGGACGACCAGACGGCCGATGCCGCAATGCGCTGATATTCGCGTGCCGTCTGGTGCATAGTGATCCTGCCGGGGTTCTAGCAGACATTTACCCGCCGGTCCAGGGTGCATGCCAACGTGCCGCTCTGGGCGGCGGGGCGCTCAGCGTGCGGGCGCCGTGGCGAGCACCTCGCCGAGGGCCGCCAGGAAAAGCGCGTTCTCCTCCGGCAGCCCGTAGGTGACCCGCAGCGCCGGCTCCTCGGCCCCGAGCGCGGCGCCGGCCCGCACCAGCACGCTGCGCTCCATCAGGCCCTCGACGACCGCGGCCTCGTCGGTCTGCTCGCCGAGGCGCACCCAGCAGAAGTTCGCCTGCGAGGCCGCCACGCCGAGCCCGAGCGCGGCCAGACCCTCCTCCATCGCCAGGCGCTCGGCGACCGCTCGCTCGACGCGCCTGGTGACCTCGTCCTGGTGGCCGAGGGCCTCGACCGCGGCGGCCTGGGCGAGCGCGTTGACACCGAACGGCTGGCGGACCTGGTTGAGCGCCCGCGGCAGCTCGTCGGAGCCGCACATGGCGAAGCCGACGCGCAGCCCGGCGAGACCGTGGACCTTCGAGAAGGTTCTCAGCAGCACCAGGTTGGGGTGGCGCTTGAGCAGTTCGATCGAGGCGTCGGGGTCATCCAGCAGGTTGAACTCGCAATACGCCTCGTCCACGATCACGCACACGTTGGCGGGCACCTCCTGCAGGAAGGCCGCGATCTCGTCCAGGGGCAGGGCGGTGCTGGTGGGGTTGTTCGGGTTGCAGACGATCACCAGACGCGTCACGACGGTGATCTCGCGCAGCATCGCCGGCAGGTCGTGGCGGTCCTCGCCGTCGAGGCCGACCGTGATCGCACGGGCACCGGAGGAGGCCGCGAGCTGGGGGTAGACCGAGAACGAGGGCCACGCGTAGACGAGCTCGGCGCCGGGCTCGAGCAGCGCCTCGGCGGCGGCCAGCAGGATGTCGCAGGAGCCGTTGCCGACCGCGATCCGGTCGCTGGGCACGTCGTAGCGGTCGCTCAGGGCGCGCCGCAGCCGTGCATTGGACGGGTCCGGGTAGCGATTCAGCCGCCCGAGCTCGCGCTCGACCGCCTCCCGGACGGCGGGCAGCGGCGGGTAGGGGGACTCGTTGCTGGCCAGCAGCACGACCGGCTCCGCCAGCGCGTAGCCGCCCGCCGCGGGGTACACCGGGATGCGCCTGATGCGCTCTGCGAACTCGATTCCCACGGCCCTATTGTGCCCCATGGGCGGCGGCGAGGTCCGCGCGCAGCGCCTGGGCCTGCCCCAGGTACACGTGGGCCGGCTGGTGCTCCTCGGGGGCGTAGTAGTGGATCATCACCCTGATCACGCGGGGCAGCGAGCCGGGAACGGGAATCTCGCGGGCGCACAGCAGCGGCACGCGCTCGAAGCCCACCGCCCGGGCGGCGACCGCCGGGAACTCGGCGTCGAGGTCCTGGGTGACGGTGAAGATGCAGCTGACGACGTCGTCGGGGGAGAGCGCGTTGCGCTCCATGATCGTCCGCATCAGCTCGGTCGTGCGCTCGAGGATCTCGGCGGCGTCGTTGTGCTCGACGCTGATGGCCCCACGCAGGGCGAACAGTCGCATGGCGGCGATTGTGTCAGAGGGCGCGCAGGCTTCCGAGCTCTGCCTCGCTGAGCCGTCGGTACTCGCCGGCCGCCAGGCCCTCCAGCCGCAGCGGCCCGAAGCTGATCCGCTCGAGCTCGAGGACGGGGTGCCCGATGTGCTCGCACATCCGCCGCACCTGGCGGTTTCGGCCTTCGCGGATCGTGATCTCGATCTCCCGGGGGCCGAGCTGGCGCACGCCGGCCGGAGCCGTCGGCCCGTCCTCGAGCTCGACGCCTTCACGCAGGGCCTGCAGTCCCAGCGCCGTGGCCGGGCCGCCGCCGAGGCGGGCGCGATAGGTCTTCGGAACCTCGAAGCGTGGATGGGTCAGGCGGTTGGCGAGCTCGCCGTCATTGGTCAGCAGGATCAGCCCGGTGGTCTGCCCGTCGAGGCGGCCGACCGGATACAGCCGCGCGTCTTCGACGCCGAGCAGCCCCACCACGGTCGGGCGTCCGTGGGTGTCGCTCGCCGTGGAGAGGACCCCGAGCGGCTTGTTGAGCACGTACGCGACGCGCGCCTCGGGGCCGCCCAGCGGGAGTCCGTCCACGCACACCAGGTCCGCGTCGGAGACATCGAAGGCGGGGTCGGTGACCTTCAGGCCCTCGACGGTCACGCGTCCGGCGGCGACGATCCCCTCCGAGGCGCGCCTGGAGGCCACGCCGGCGTGGGCCAGGTACTTGGCTAGCCGCATCTCCGTCCGCGATCGCGAGCCATCGGCTGCCACCATAGGAGGCCGGGCGATCCCAGCCCGAAGCGACCATGGACCTCGATCTGCTCGACCGCACGCTCGCCGCTGAGGGCGAGCGCAGCTTTCGCTCCCGCCAGGTGTGGGGGTGGCTGGCCCGCGGGGCCGGCTCCTACGGGGAGATGACCGACCTGCCGGCGCAGCTGCGCGAGCGGCTGGCGGGCGAGGTGCCGTTCTCGAGCCTCGAGCTGCTGGGACGGGCGAAGGCCGGGGATGGCACCGTCAAGGCCCTGTTCGCCACGGCCGAGGGCCACCCGCTGGAGGCGGTGCTGATGCGCTTCCGCGACGGGCGGCGCTCGGTGTGCCTGTCCTCCCAGTCCGGGCTGCCCGCTGACGTGCAGCTTCTGCGCCACCGGCTCGATGCGCTTCGCACGCAACCTGTCGACCTCGGAGATCCTCGACCAGGCGCTGCACTTCCGGCGGCTCGGCCCGATCGACCACTGCGTGTTCATGGGCATGGGCGAGCCGATGCTCAACCTCGACGCCGTGCTCGGCGCCTGTGAACGGCTTCCGGACCTCGGCGTCACCCACCGGCGTACGACCGATCTCGACCGTGGGCTGGGTGCCGGGGATCCGACCGCCTGGCCGAATCCGACATGCCGGTGCGCCTGGCGCTGTCGCTGCACGCCCCCGAAGACGCGCTGCGCTCGGAGCTGATGCCGGTCAACGAGCGCTATCCGCTGGCGGAGGCACTCGAGGCGTGCCGCGAGTTCTACGCCCGGCGGCACCGTCGCGTGTTCATCGAGTACGTGATGCTGGCGGGCATCAACGACCGCTACGAGCAGGCGCTCGCGCTGGCCCGGGCGCTGCGTTCGCCCGGCGAGCACTCCTGCCCGTTCAAGGTCAACCTGATCCCCTACAACCCGACCGGGTCCCGCTTTGAGGGCTCGGGTCGGGAGGCGATCGACGCGTTTCGCGCGGCGCTGCAGGAGGCCGGTGTGCCGGTGACGGTGCGCCTCACGCGCGGTCGCGAGATCGCCGCCGCCTGCGGGCAGCTGGCGGCCGAGCGCCCGGCGGGTGCAGGTCAGCTTCCGGACGCCGGCGCGGACGGGCCCGGCGACGCCTCCTCGCAGCTAGGCGGCGCCCCCGCCGCGGGCCTCGCCGGCGCGTAGCAGCCGCTCGCGCAACTCCGTCTGCTCCTCCGGAGTCGGGTCCCAGCGTGCGATCTCGGGCAGCTCCTGCAGGCTCTTCAGGCCGAACAGCTTCAGGAACTGGACCGTGGTGCGATACAGCAGCGCCCCGAACTGGGAGCTTCCGGCCTCCTCGATCAGGCCGCGGTCGAGCAGCGAGGCCGTCGCCGAGTCGGCGCTGACACCGCGGATGCGGGCGATCTCCGGACGCGAGACGGGCTGCATGTAGGCGACGATCGCCAGCGTCTCGGCCTGGGCCGGGCTGAGCGTGGCCACCCGCGGGCGGCTGAACAGGCGCCTCGCGGCCTCCTCGGTGGCGGGGTCGCTGGCCAGCGTCCAGCCGCCGCCGAGCTCACGCAGGCGCAGCCCCCGCCGGCCCGGGGCGTACTGCTGATCGAGCTCGGCCAGCGCGTCCTGCACGTCGGCCAGATCGGCGCCCGTCGCCTCGGCCAGCTCGGCCGGCGTCAGCGGATCCGAGGACAGGAACAGCAGCGCCTCGACCGTGCGCGTCAGGGCCGGCTCCTCGCCCTGCCCTCCCGGCTCGCGGACCGGCCCGACCGGCTCCCCGCCCTGCCCTCCCGGCTCGCGGGCCGGCCCGAGCCGCTCCCCGTCCTGCCCTCCCGGCAGCGCCCGCAGCTGACCCTCGCCGCGTCCCGGCTGGGCGCTCACGCGGGCACCTCCTCGCCGGTCTCCGCGGCGGCGACCTGCTCGGCGCCGGCTGCCCGCGTGACCCGTGCCATCGTGAAGCGGGGCTCACGGGTGACCGCCGTGACGGCGATCTCGCCGAAGCACTCCTGCTGCTCCCAGGAGGCCTCGCCGCGTTTGTAGAGCTCGAGCAGCGCGAACAGGGTCACCGCCACGGTCATGCGGTCGGCCCCCCGGACGGCCTCCTCGAAGCTGAAGCTGCCGCGGCGCAGAAGCTCGCGCAGGTGGTGAAGGCGCTCGCCGATGCTGACCCGCGCGACGGCGATATGACGCACGTCGATCGCCGGCGGCATCGCCAGCAGCCGTCCGATCGCGGCCCCCAGCACGTCGGGGTCCTCGGAGCCGTCGGGCGCCGGCAGCAGCGTGCGGCGCAGTTCCGCCGGCAACGGGGCCTCGCGGAAGCGCACCCCGTGCTCGCCCGCCAGCAGGCCTTTCAGGTGCTCGCCGGCGGCGCGGTACCGGCGCGCGTCGAGCATCCGCGCGAGCAGCTCCTCGGCCGCCTCGCCGGGCTCTATGTCCAGCAGCTGCTCCTCTTCGCCGGTGAGCATCAGCCGTGACTTCAGCTCCAGCAGGGCGGCGATCAGCAGGATGAATTCGGTCGCGCTCTCGAGGTCGAGCTCGCCCGAGCGCTCGAGGTGGTCGAGGTAGGCCAGCACCACCTCCGCCAGCTCGAGCTCCAGCAGGTCGACCTCTTCGCGCAGGACCAGCGTCAGCATCAGATCGAAGGGCCCGCTGAAGACCTCGAGGTCCAGGTCCAGGGCGCGCACCGCGGCGGTGCTTCTGACGCTCATCCGCGCACCGTACCGAGCGCCGGCGACGCCCCTGTGCGACCGCCCGGCGGCGGCCCGCCCACGCCCATCAGCGCGCGCACGTCGGCGAGCGTCCCGCGGGCGATCTCGCTGTGCGCTCTGCGCGCCCTCGGCGAGGATCGTCTCGAGCCGGCCCTCGTCGGCGCGCAGGTCCGCGTAGCGTTCGCGGATCGGCGCGAGGTAGTCGATCACGGCCTCGGCGACGGCCGTCTTGAATTCCCCGTAGCGCGCCGTCGGCGTACTCCGCCTCCACGGCCGCGGGATCCTGGCCGCGGACGGCCGCGAGGATTTCGATCAGGTTGGAGATACCGGGCTTCTCGGGGCCGCGGACGATCTCACTGCCGGAGTCGGTGACGGCGCTGCTTGCAGCTTCTTGAGGATCGCGTCGGGCTCGTCGAGCACGTACACGGTGCCCTGCCCGCTGGAGCAGGGTCGTCGACATCTTGCGAGTCGGCTCCTGCAGATCCATGATCCGCGCGCCGACCTGCCGGGATGCGGTGCTCGGGCACCATCAGCACCTCCTCGCCGCCGGCGAAGCGGGCGTTGAAGCGCCGCGCCAGTCGCGCATCAGCTCGAGGTGCTCGCGCTGGTCCTCGCCGACCGGGACCTCCTCGGCGCGGTAGGCGAGCACGTCGGCCGCCTGCAGCACGGGGTAGAGCAGCAGCCCGGCCGAGACGAGCTCGCGCTGGGCGGGGCACTTTTCGCGGAACTGGTGCATCCGCTGCAGGCGCCCCAGTTCGGTCAGCGCAGCACAGCAGCCAGGTCAGTTCGGTGTGCTCGGGGACGTCGCTCTGGCGGAACAGGATGCAGCGGTCCGGGTCCAGCCCCGCCGCCAGCAGGATCGCGGTCGTGTCGTAGATGCGCTCGCGCAGCTCGAGCGGGTCGTAGGAGACCGTGATCGCGTGCAGGTCGACGATGCAGAAGATGCCGTCGCCGCGCTCCTGTGCGCGATCCTGGGCGGTGACGTACTGGGCGATCGCCCCGATGTAGTTGCCGAGGTGCTTGCGTCCCGTCGGCTGGATCCCGGAGAAGATGCGCATCGGCCGAGACCCCCGTCGGGCTCGTACGAGGGCCTCGCGGACGACCGGGCGCTTGGCGGCGGCGACCTCGTCCAGGCGGCGCACGGGCGTCGTGTACGGGCGCCCCGGAGCGATCTCGGGGTCCTCGCGCGGCCTCGGCCAGGATCGCCGCCACCGCATCCGCGAACGCGTCGAGCGTCTCCTTCGTCTCGGTCTCCGTCGGCTCGACCATCAGCGCCTCCTCCACCAGCAGCGGGAAGTACACCGTCGGCGGGTGGAAGCCGAAGTCCAGCAGGCGCTTGGCGAGGTCGAGCGTCTTGATCTGCAGGCGCCGCTTCATCGGCCCGCCGGAGAGCACGAACTCGTGCATGCACAGCTCGCCGAAGGCGAGCGGCAGGTACTCGGCCAGGCCGTGCTCGCTGCAGCCGCGCGAGCAGGTAGTTGGCGTTCAGCACGGCCGTCTCGGAGGCGTCCCGGAGGCCGTCGGCGCCGAGCGAGCAGATGTAGGCGTAGGAGCGCACGAAGCAGCCGTAGTTGCCCTGGAAGCCGCGCAGGCGGCCGATCGACTTCGGGCGCTCGTGGTCCAGCGCGAAGCCGCCGTCGGCGCGCGCGCGCGACCACCGGGCACCGGCAGGAACGGCGCGATCCGCTCGGAGACCGCGATCGGGCCGGAGCCGGGGCCGCCGCCGCCGTGGGGCTGGGTGAAGGACTTGTGCAGGTTGAAGTGGACGATGTCGAAGCCCATGTCACCGGGCCGCGAGAGGCCCATGACCGCGTTCAGGTTGGCGCCGTCGTAGTAGAGCGTCGCGCCCACCCCGTGGACGATCTCGGCGATCTCCTCGATGTTCGGGTCGAAGATGCCGAGCGTGTTGGGGTTCGTGAGCATCAGGCAGGCGACGTCGGCGTCGGCCTTGCGCGCGCAGGTCCTCGAGGTCGACCCCGCCGGACTCGTTGGTCGTCGAGCTTGACGACCTCCAGCCCGGCCATCGTGACCGTCGCGGGGTTGGTCCCGTGGCTGGTGTCGGGCGTGAGGACCTTATGGCGCTGCTCGCCGCGGTCCTCGTGGTAGGCGCGCGTGAGCAGTACGCCGGCGAGCTCGCCCTGGGAGCCGGCGCAGGGCTGCAGCGAGACGTGCTCCATGCCCGAGATCTCGGCCAGAGCGCCCTGCAGGCTCCACATCAGCTCGAGCGCGCCCTGGGCGTACTCGGCGTCCTGCAGGGGGTGCAGGCGGGCGTGCCCGGGCAGCGCGGCGGCACGCTCGTGCAGGCGCGGGTTGTGCTTCATCGTGCACGAGCCGAGCGGGTAGAAGCCGGAGTCGAGGTCGTAGTTGCGCTTCGAGACGCCCACGTAGTGGCGCACGAGCTCGGGCTCGGAGACCTCGGGCAGGGCCGGGGGCTCGGAGCGGCGCAGGCGCTGCGGCAGCAGCTCGCGCGGGTCGACCTCGGGGACTTCGCTGTCCGGGCAGACGAAGGCGCGACGGCCGGGGGCGCCCTTCTGGAAGATCGTGCGTCCGGACTCGCTGCCGGGCCGCTCGGCTGCGGGCGCGCTCATGCCAGCAGCTTCTCCGCCGGGGACCCCGCCGGGCGCTCGGCTTCGATCGCCGCTCCCAGCACCTCCACGAGGCGGTCGATGTCGGCGCGCGTGCGCCGCTCGGTGAGGGCCACGAGCAGGCCGCCACGGTCACGCTCGAGGCCGCTCAGCGCGTGCATGTCGAGGCCCGGGTTGACGCCCGTTTCGCAGGCAGCGGCGGCGCACGGCGGCGACGTCGGCGTCCAGGCGCAGCGCGAACTCGCGCACCACCGGCTGCTCGTGGAGCTTCTCGACCCCCTCGATCGCCGCCAGCTGCTCGCGTGCGTAGTGGGTGCGGGCCAGCAGCAACTCGCCGAGCTCTACGATCCCTCGGCGCCCCAGCCAGCTCAGGTACACGACCCCGGCGAGCGCGTTGAGCGCCTGCGCCGTGCAGATGTTCGAGGTCGCACGCTCGCGGCGGATGTGCTGCTCGCGGGTCTGGAGTGTGAGCACGAAGCCGCGGCGGCCCTCCACGTCCTCGGTGGCGCCGGCGATGCGCCCGGGCATGCGGCGCAGGTACTCCTCGCGGGCGGCGAAGAGGCCGAACGAGGGCCCCCCGAAGTCCAGCCGGTTGCCCAGCGGCTGACCCTCGCCGACGGCCACGTCCACGCCGCACTCGCCGGGGGGCGCGAGCACGCCGAGCGTGATCGGGTCCACCTGGGCGACGACCACCGGGCCCTCCCCCGTCGCGCCGGCGGCCCGGCTGAGCGCGGCCGCGTCCTCGACGGCGCCGAAGAAGTTGGGCTGGGCGAAGATCGCGGCGCTGGTGTCGGCGTCGATCGCGGCTGCCCACGCGGCGGCGTCGGTGACGCCGTCGCGGGTGGGCACCTCGCGCACCTGCATGCCGTAGCCGCGGGCGTAGGTCCGGAGCGTCTCGATCGAGTGCGGGTGCAGAGCTTCGCTGACGACGATGCCGGAGCGTCCGTTGTGGAGCTTGGCCAGGTAGGCGGCCGCCGCCACCGCCGAGGCGCCCTCGTACACCGAGGCGTTGGACACCGGCAGGGCGGTCAGCTCCGAGATCGCGGTCTGGTACTCGAACATCACCTGCAGCCCGCCCTGGGCGACCTCCGGCTGGTAGGGGGTGTAGGGCGTCAGGAACTCCGAGCGCTCGGTCAGCATGTCGACCACCGCCGGCACGTAGTGGTCATACATCCCTGCGCCGAGGAAGCTGATCTGCTGCTCGACGCTGTGGTTGCGCTCCGCCAGCGCCCGCAGGTGCTCGAAGACCTCCTGCTCGGGCTTCCCGGCGGGCAGGTCCAGCGGCTCGCGCAGGCGCACGGCGGACGGGATCTGGCGCTCGAACAGCTCCTCGAGGGAGCCGACGCCGATCGCGGCCAGCATCGCGTCGAGGTCCTTTGGTGTGATGGCGGTGTAGCGGCTCAAGCTCTCGCGACCAGCCTAGATGGAAGCGGGCATCTAACCCGCCAGGCTCGAGCGGTAGGAGGCGGCGTCGAGCAGCGCCTCGCGCTCGGCGGGGTCCGACATCCGCACCTTCACCAGCCAGCCCTCGCCGTAGGGGTCCTCGTTGATCAACGCGGGGTTCTCGACCAGGCCGGCGTTGACCTCGACGATCTCGCCGGAAAGTGGGGCGATCACGTCTGAGACCGCCTTGACGGACTCGACCTCGGCGTAGGAGGCGTCCTTCGTGAGGGTGCTGCCGACGGCCGGCGGGTCGAAGAACACGACCTCGCCGAGCGAGTCCTGCGCGTACCAGGTGATCCCCAGCGTCGCCTGGCCCTGCGTCTCGTCGATCCGCGCCCAGTCGTGTTCGGCGTGGTAGAGCAACTCATCTGGATAGCTGGCCTCGGCCATTGGCGTTCTCAACCCTTTCTGTAGAGCGGCTTGGGCCTGACGACGGCAGCGCGCATCTTGCCACGGACGTCGATCTGCAAGGGCGAGCCGACGGCCGCCCGGTCGCGGGGCACGTAGGCCATCCCGACACCCTCGCGCAGGCACGGCGAGTGGGTACCGCTGGTGACCTCGCCGCCGCCCTGTATCGGGTTGCCGGCGCGCGCGATCCCCTGGCCCTCGACCACGAACGCCACCAGCTGCTCGGCGGGAGGCTCGCGCCGGTCCCGCCCGACGGCGCCGGCGCCGATGAATTCCGTCTGCTCCTTGCAGGCCCAGCCCAGGCCCGCCTCGATCGGCCCGCGCTCGAGCGTCAGCTCGTTGCCGTACAGCGGCAGGCAGGCCTCGATCCGCAGCGTGTCGCGGGCACCGAGCCCCGCCGGCGTGGCGCCGCCCGCGCAGCAGCGCGTCCCACAGCGCGCCCGCGTCGGGCGGCGCGCACATCAGCTCGACGCCGTCCTCGCCGGTGTAGCCGGTTCCGCACACCAGCGCGGACACGCCCGCGACGGTGCGCTCGGCGGCCCGCATGCGGGCCGGCAGCGGCTCGTCGCTCAGGCCGCCGACGATCCTCCGGGCGGCCGGACCCTGGACGGCCAGCATCGCGAAGGCGGCGGCGGCGTCGCTGACCCGGGCCCCCTCGAACGCCCGGGCCTGCTCGCTGGAACCACTGCAGGTCGCGCTCGTGGTTGGAAGCGTTGGTGACGGTCAGGAAGCGCTCGGGCCCGAGCCGGTAGGTGATCAGATCATCGATCACGCCCCCGTCCTCGCGGCACAGCAGCGAGTACTGGGCCACGCCCTCGCGCGAGCCCTGTCGTAGCCGATCGCGGCGACGTCGTTGGAGAGCAGCCGCTGCAGCAGCTCGAGCGCCTGCGGGCCGGTGGTCTCGATCTCGCCCATGTGGGAGACGTCGAAGACCCCGCAGGCCTCCCGCACCGCCAGGTGCTCGGCCACCGACGCCCTGGTATTGGACCGGCATCTCCCAGCCGGCGAACTCGACGAGCCTGCCGGCGGCCGCGAGGTGACGGTCGAACAGCGGTGTTCGTCGCAGCAGGGGCGGGGCCGACGGCATCGGCGCCAGGCTAGCGGAGGCCTACGTCAGCGCAGGAAGGGCGGAACGTCGATCTCGTCGTCGGAGATCTCGAGCGTGGAACGCTGGCGGTCGCCGATCCGCGGGCCCCTGTCGGGACGGGCGGTGCGGGCCGCGCGGCGGCCGCCGACGCCGGGCCGGTGGTCGAAGCCGGTGCCGATCACGGTCACCCGGACCTCGTCGCCCATGCGCCTCGTCGATGACCGCGCCGAAGATGATGTTCGCGTTCGAGTCGGCGGCGTTCTGGATGATCTCGGCGGCGTCGTTGACCTCGAACAGGCCGAGCTCGCGTGCCGCCGGTGATGTTGAGCAGGATGCCCGTGGCCCCGTCGATCGACTCTTCCAGCAGCGGCGAGGAGATCGCCGCCTGGGCCGCGTCGGCGCAGCGGCTCTCGCCGCCGGCGCTGCCGATCCCCATCAGCGCCGAGCCGGCGTCCTGCATGATCGTGCGCACGTCGGCGAAGTCGAGGTTGATCAGGCCGGGGATCGTGATCAGGTCGGTGATGCCCTGGACGCCCTGGCGCAGGACGTTGTCGGCCTCGCGGAACGCGTCGAGCATCGAGGTGCGGCGCTCGACGACCGCCAGCAGCTTCTCGTTCGGGATCACGATCAGCGTGTCCACGACCTCGCGCAGGCGCTCGATGCCCTCGCTCGCCTGGCGGCCGCGCTGGGTGCCCTCGAAGTCGAACGGCCGGGTGACCACGCCGACGGTCAGCGCGCCGATCTCGTTCTTGGCGATCTCGGCGATCACGGGCGCGGCGCCGGTGCCGGTGCCGCCGCCCTCGCCGGCGGTGACGAACACCATGTCGGCGCCCTTGAGGGCCTCCTTGATCTCGTCGCGGGACTCGGCCGCGGCGGCCAGGCCGACGTCGGGGTTGGCGCCCGGCGCCGAGCCCCTTGGTCGAGTCGTGGCCGATGTTCAGCTTGATGTCGGCGTCGCACATCGCGAGCGCCTGGGCGTCGGTGTTCGCGGCGATGAACTCCACGCCGCGGAGGCCCGCGTCGACCATCCGGCTGACCGCGTTGGTGCCGCCGCCGCCGACACCGACGACCTTGATCACTGCGAGATAGCTGCCGCTGCTCTCCATGTGTGAGCCGTTCCTAGAAAGCCTTCAGTAGGAAATAGAGGGTTTGGCACCATAGCGGACCGACGCGGCGCCTGCGTTTGCACGTTATGCAGGGATCTTCGCCCTGTCAACGAAGTCAAGGAGCTTCGCAACGTGCGTTGCACCCCGGAACCTCGACCTGAAGTCGAGAGTTTCCCGCCACGGCACCCTCAAGCTATGGTCGAGAGTTACGAGTGAGGAGGGTCGTCGCGGCGGCCCCGTCCGGCGCCCCTCGGTGGGTCGTCCCTAGCCGCCGGGAGCGGCGGCGGCACCGACCGCGGCCGAGGTTTCGGAGGCTTCTCCGGACGCGGAGGATTCCCCGCTCCCGCCGCTTGCGGCGGCGCCGGTGCTCGCCGGGGCAGCCGCTTCTTCCTGCCCGCCGCTGGCCTGCGGTTCGCCGGCGGTCGACGTCGAGGGGCTCCCGCCGGTGGGTTCGTTGGCGCCCACCGGCGCGCCCGCGCCGGCGCCGGGCGAGTTCGCGCGCAGGCCTTCCGCGAGCGCCGCGACCGAGGCTTCGGTGACCGCGCCGGTGGAGGCCGATGCTTCGCCCGTGGCCGAGCTGAGCGGCGGTGGGACGCCTTCGGCGAAACCGCCCGCGGCTGGACGTTCGGGCAGCCGCACGTCGATGTAGCCGGCGCCGGCGGAGCCTTCGTCGAGCAGCACGCGCTCGAGCGCGAGCCACTTCGCGTGCGAACCGTTCGGCGTCGCCGAAGTAGGCCGAGCAGCTCCGTTTCGCATCGCCACCGTGATGCCGTGCTGGCCCGTGTAGACGCTCGACACCCGCGCCGCCATGCCCTCGGCGCCGCGCCCAGTACGGCCAGCTCTGCAGAGTCACGCCGCCTTCGTGGACGCTCTGGCCGGGCTGCGGCTCGCCAGCGCGCGACTGACCTCCGGCAGCTCCGGCCGTCAGGCACCGCCGGCCCGAGCACGAGGCCGTCGGCCGCCACCCCCGTGCGGGTACCGCGATCACGAGCGCAGCCACGGCCGGGCGCTCGGTGACCGAGATCGAGAGCGTGTGGGGAAGTGGGTGCTGGTGTGCAGCCCGCGCACGATCGCGAACTGCGCTACCGCCGCCGAAGCGCGGCGGTGTTGAGGTCGAGCGTGCTCATGCCGTGGGCGGCCTGCGCAGCGCCGCTTCGATGGCGGCCCCTGCTGGTCCGCAGCGCCGCTGATGTGCACCTGTCTGGACGGCCACGAACCCGACTTGCGAAACCACAGCCAGCCTCCACCGAGCAGCGGCAGGCCACCAGCGCGCACAGCAGCGCGATCCGCACCCGGCGCCGGCGAGCGTGCGGGCGCAGGCCGCGCGTGCCGGCAGCAGGCGCGCGGCAGATGCAGCTCGCGCCGCAGATGGCGCCGGCGCCGGCGCCACGGGATGCGCGATCGGCGGGCGTGCCATGCAGCGGACGGTCCACTCAAGCTCTTTCGACCCCGCCGCCCCATCCCCTACCGCTCGCGGCCACCGCTCCGGGATCGCGCCGACGACGAGCGCCCTCCCGCAAAGCGACCGAACCCCTAGCGCCGCCAGGGGAACCGCACGTCCCCGAGCGTCTGCACCTCGGGCTCGAGCTGCTACGCCGAACTGCTCGAGCACCCGCCGGCGACCCTCGGCCATCAGCGCGACCACGTCGGCGGTCTTGGCCGCACCGGTGTTCTCGATGAAGTTGGCGTGCTTGGGGGCGAATCGGGCGCCGCCGACGCCAGCCCGGCACAGCCGGCCTCCGCCAGCAGCAGCCCCGCGCGTGCGCCCGCCGGCGGCGGGGTCGTCAGGGTTCTTGAAGGTCGAGCCGAATGTCCTGATCCCCTGCGGCTGGGCCTCGTGGCGGCGGCGTCGCATCTCCTGCAGCGTGCCCTTGACCTGCTCGACCGGCGCGGGGCGCAGGTTCATGGCCGCACCGGCGACGACCTCGCCCTCGCGCAGGTTCGAGCTGCGGTAGGCGAAGCCCGAGCTCTCGGGCGCCGGCGTCGCTCGTAGCCGCCGGGGCGCTGCGATCTCGACCCACTCGAGCACGCGCGCCAGCTCGCCGCCGTAGGCGTTGGCGTTCATCCGCACCGCGCCCCCGACGGTGCCGGGGATGTTGACGCCGAACTCGATCCCCGACAGGCCCGCGCGCGCCGCGCGGGCCGCGACCGCCGGCAGACGGGCGCCGCCGCCGCACAGCAGCCGCGCGGCCTGCGCGTCGAGATCGCGGCCAGCTCGCGGTCGAGCTTGATGACCGAGCCCGGCGACGCCCTCGTCGGCGACCAGCAGGTTCGAGCCGGACCCGAGCACCGACACCGGCTGGCCCTCGCCCTCGGCCCAGGCGAGCAGGAGCGGA
>CAVWTU010000006.1:0-122734 GCA_963758055.1 uncultured Solirubrobacteraceae bacterium | reverse complement strand
ATCGCTGGCGCTGGCCCGCTACGAAGGCGCCTCCGCCGCCGACTATCTCAACCCAGCGATCCCGCGAGCGATCCCGGCTACAAGTTCGATCGTGCGGCGCAGGAGCGTCGTTACGCGAGGGCAGCGGCTGCTTCGAGAGAGTACGCCGAACGGCGTGATCTTTTCACCACCGATGATGCGATGTTCAGAGCGGGCGGCCGCGATCTCGTGGCTCAGATCGAGCGAGATGCCGAGAACGCGAGGGCTCAGCATGACGCCCGGGTATCCGCTCTGCCGGACGACCGTGTGCGGCTGCTTGAGGACGCGTTGCGTGCCCGTGGGGTGCAGGATCCGAAACTCGCGCAGTCGTCCGCGGAGACGCGCGGCGGTGTGGCGCCGGCGGGGTCCGCCGAGGGGTCAAAGACGCTCGCCAGCGCACCCGCGCCAAAGCGATCCGTCGACCTTGCAATGCCTGAGCTGGAAAAGGCGGGCGTGTTGTGGCGCAAACGCAAATCCGCGACTTTCTCGCTCGATGACGCGGCTGCTGAGGTGCAGGGGTTCGGTGCTGCTGCGAGCGTGAAGCGGCCGCCGGCGGCGATCGGAGGCAGCCACGAGCTCGACCAGGCCGTCCGTCAGTACCAGCTTGATCACCAGACGGATTACATGTCAGCCCTCGAGGCTATTGCCGCCGCGACCGCCCCGGGGCTGTGAGGTGTCCGTCTCGTGGTCAACCACATCCACTTCACGCCCGAGGACATAGTCGCGACCCTGCAGCGCTGGGCGCGGGAGCACGGTCACGCCGCGACTCTCGAGGCGTATCGCCGCTCTAGGTGACGCCCGTGCACGAAACGATCTGTCGTCGGCTTGGATGGACGCCGCCCTGGAAGCAGCGGGACTACCGGCCCGTGAGCCGATAGGCGCGTCAGCTAGAGCGATCGCGGCGGTGGCGTCGTGAGCCGCGGGGCCGTCGTTCGTGACCGTTCCGTCGCGGCTTCTTGTGTGCAGCGAAGACCTCGCGTAGCCGCTCAAAAAGGGTTTCACGTCTAACAACGCCGATCCTGGCCGGTATGGCGAACCGTGTCCTTAGCAAGCGCGATCTGGTCCGCCCCGACTTATCTCGGCGCCGCTCGACGTGCAGGCGCGGACCAGATAGTGTTGGCGTGAAAGGTGGGATCGAGACGGAGGGGGCGAGGGTGAGACGACTCGGGATCAAGGGGCTCGTGAGCGTGGCGGTCGGTGTTCTCGCCGTCTCCTTCTGCCCGAGCGCGGGGTCTGCGCGTGCCCGAATGCCCAAGCCAGTGATCTCAGGTTTTCAGGCGTCGCCTTCGACGGTCGCATCAGGAGGAAGCACAACCGTCACGGCAACGGTATCTGGCGGATCAATATGCACGCTGTCGGCGAACAAGCCACTACCTGGTTTGCCGGCCACGTTTTCGTGTGAAGGCGAAACAAGTAGCGTAGCCCGTTCGCTCACGGTACCTGCCAACATCGGCAAGAAGCCGGTGGCGTACAAGCTCCACCTCGCCGCGAACCGTGCGGGACAAAATGCCAAGGCGTCGCTCAGTGTCAGCGTGAGCCGTCTGGTCCCGGACACGCGAGTTGCGGCCGGCACCAGCCACACTTGCGCAGTGGTATCCACCGGCCATATTGAGTGCTGGGGAGCGAACGAATCTGGCCAACTGGGCGATGGCACCACGAGCGAATCGGACAAGCCCGTGGAAGTAAAGCGCATCACCGACGCCGGCCAGGTGGCTGCCGGCGAGATTCACACTTGTGCGGTGCTATTCAGCGGCCATATTGAGTGCTGGGGCGCTAACGGATCTCGCCAGCTCGGCGATGGCACGATGCGCGAACTCTCGGACACGCCTGTTGAAGTGAGGGGCATCACGGACGCGACCCAGGTGACGGGCGGCGGTAACCACACGTGCGCGCTTCTGTCGACCGGCCACATCGAGTGCTGGGGCGCAAACGAAGCCGGCCAACTCGGCGACGGCGCCACACGTAGCTCGGAGTTACCGGTTGAAGTGGAACACGTTACGACCGCGACTTATGTGAGCGCCGGCGACTCGTACACCTGTGCGGCGCTGTCCAGCGGCCACGTCGAGTGCTGGGGCGAGGGCAGCTCCGGCCAGCTAGGAAACGGACACAACGGCCACGAACCCACCGATAGTCCGGTCGAAGTATTGGGCATCACCGATGCGACCGAGGTGGCGGCGGCTAGCGAAGGCGCGTGCGCCGTGCTCTCCACCGGTCACGTCGAATGCTGGGGCGCTAACGAATCGGGTACGCTCGGGGATGGCACCACCAGCTGGTCGGATATCCCCGTCGCGGTGCAGCACATCACCAACGCCATCGAGGTGGCAGCCGGCGGGGATCACACGTGCGCGGCTCTCTCGACCGGCCGTGTCGCGTGTTGGGGGGCTAACAGATCTGGACAGCTCGGGGATGGCATCAGCGGCGAAGATTCGTATCTCCCGGTTGAAGTGCAGGGCACGATGGGCGCGAGCCAGGTGACCGCCGGTAGGTCTCACACTTGCGCGGTACTGTCGAGTCGCAAGATCGAGTGTTGGGGTGACAACAGGTCCGGCGAGCTGGGGAATGGCACCACCGGCCGCGAACCGTCGAGTACCCCCCTCGAAGTGCTAGGGATTACGGATGCGACCCAGGACTCTGCGACGTGTGCGGATCTGGCCACTGGCCACATTGACTGCTGGGGCGCTACTCGGGGCAATCAGGTCGATGCCCCGGTGGAAGTGCAGGGCGTCACGAGCGCTACCCAGGTAGCCGCCGGCAGCGCGACTTGTGCGGTGCTGTCCAGCGGCCACGTCGATTGCTGGGGCGCAAACCGACTCGGCCAGCTCGGGGATGGCACTACCACTGAATTCTCGGATGCCCCGGTTGAAGTGTTAGGCATCAACAACGCGACTGAGGTAGCCGCTGGTGGTTCCTTTGCGTGTGCCGTGCTATCCAGCGGCCACATTGAGTGCTGGGGCGAAAACTACTACGGCGAGCTCGGTGATGGCATTACCAGTGAGTCCTCGGATACCCCGGTTGAAGTGTTAGGCATCAACAACGCGACCGAGGTAGCCGCTGGTGGTTCCTTCGTATGCGCCGTGCTATCGAGCGGCCACATTGAGTGCTGGGGTGAAAACTATCAAGGCCAGCTCGGGGATGGCACGAAGCTAGTCCGACCTGATAGGCCGGTTGAAGTGTTGGGCATCACGAACGCGACCGAGGTGGCAGCCGGTGGCGATGTACTCAGTGGTCACGCATGTGCGTTGCTGGCTACTGGCCACATCCAGTGCTGGGGCGCCAACGGATTCGGTGAGCTTGGTGATGGCGGGAACGCAAATGCCGATACGGCTGTTGAAGTGCGTGGCGTTACGAACGCGGCCCAGGTGTCCGCCGCCGCCGCCGAGACTTGTGCGGTGCTGTCCGGCGGCCGCATTGACTGTTGGGGCGAAAACTCAAACGGCCAGCTCGGTGACGGGACTACCAGCGAATACTCGAACACCCCGGTTGAAGTGCAAGGCATCACTGACGGCACCCAGGTAGCGGCCGGCGAAAGCTACACATGTACGGTCCTGTCCACCGGCCACATCGAGTGTTGGGGCGGTGACCGCTACGGCCAGCTCGGGACCGGCACCGCCTGGGCCACCATCCCAACAGAAGTATTGGGAATACCGTAGACATCCCTGCCCGACGGCGCCCCGAGGGATGAAAGGGCGCTGCGGCTCGCCGACAGACCCCCCGGGGAGGTGCGTCTCTCCCTATTCGCCAATCCGGCAGCGGGTCGTCGGGCTGGCGACAAGCTGATGCCGACCATGTGGATCTCGAACACTTGGCTCCCGGGCGCGCCCACGCGCAAGGGGCTACGCGACAACTACTTTGCGGGCGGTAGAGCGCACGGACCGGTACGCTAGCCGGCAGTCCTATGGGGAGATCGCGTGTCCTGTTTGTTGCGACCGCGCTGCTTGCGGCCATGACGACGCAGGCGGTCGCCGCTCAAACGTCGCCAAGCGTGGATGCCAGCCCGGTCTTTGGGGCCTTGCCAACCGACTCGCTCATCCAGCAGGGCGAAAAGCTGACAGGCGCCGGTGATGAGAGCGGCGCGGGCGAATTTGGCTCGGGCGTCGCGCTGTCTGCCGATGGCAACACGGCGCTGGTTGGTGGGCCGAGCGACGGCAGGGCTCCCGGGACCTGCTGTGGCCCGGGCGCCGCCTGGATATTCACCCGCACCGGCACGAGCTGGACTCAGCTGGCGAAGCTCACCGGCGCCGAAGAGGTCTCTAACTCAGGGGAAGACTCGCAGTTCGGCACGGCTGTTGCGCTGTCGGCGGACGGGAACACGGCGCTGATTGGCTCCGCGACGGACAACAAAGGTGCTGGCGCGGTATGGGTTTTTACCCGCTCTGGGACCACCTGGAGCCAGCAAGGCCCGAAGCTCACCGTCGGTACGAGCCGTAATTTCTTCGGCTACAGCGTGGCGTTGTCAGGAGACGGCAACACCGCCGTTATAGGCGGGTGGGGAGCCGGACCCGAAGAACGAACTGGGGCGGCGTGGGTCTTCACTCGCTCGGGAGGAACCTGGACCCAGGGGCAAAAGCTGACAGGGGGCGAAGAGGTGCCGCACATCGAAGGCGCCGAAGAGCTTCGGCGAGAGCGTGGCGCTATCCGACGACGGCAACACTGCGATGATCGGCGGCACGGGTGACAATGGAGACAGAGGGGCCGCGTGGGTGTTTACGCGCTCGGGAACAACCTGGACCCAGCAGGGCCCAAAGCTCGCGGGCGGCGAAGAAGAGCTAGGCGAAGACTTTTTCGGCTTCGATGTGGCCCTCTCCAGCGACGGCAACACCGGACTGATCAGCAGCGTCGCCGATGCAGGGCCGCGCAGAGGTGCGGCGTGGGTGTTCACGCGTTCGGCCGGAACGTGGACCCAGCAAGGCAAACCGCTGACAGGCAACGGCGCGGTCGGCGACAACAGCATTGACACGGTGGCGCTCTCCGCCGATGGCAATGTCGCGTCCTCGGTGGTTTCTCGGACAACCGCGGCGCGGGCGCGGCGTGGTTGTTCGCGCGCTCTGACGAAACCTGGACCCAGCAGGGCGAGCAACTCAATGCTCAGGGGGAGGTAGGCGAAGGTTGGTTAGGTCGCAGTGTGGCGGTGTCCAGCAAAGCGACCACCGCGCTGGTCGGCGGGCCCAACGACAACGCCTACGCCGGGGCGGCATGGGTGTTCACGCCTTGTATGGCGCTCCATCTGGAAACACTTTCGCTGCCGAACGCGACACGTGGAACCCCCTACACCTACAAACTTGCTGCCTGCGGCGGGGCGTCGCCATACAAGTGGAAGGCTCACGGGCTCCCCAAAGGCCTCAGACTCACCCGAACCGGAGAAATCGTGGGTACGCCGAGCAAGAGGGTTGCCCCCAGCTATCAGCTTTCCGTGAGGATTACGGATTCCGGGAGGCCGAAGGAGTCGGTGAAGGCAACCCTTCGCCTGCGCGTCGACTAAGTTGGGAAGTGCCGGCTTGCCAACCGAGGAGATTCTCGCTGGCGCCATCGGACGAGGCTCCCCGGCGCAGCCGCGCGCAAGGTCGCGCCGTGACGGCGCCGCTCTAGTAGGCCGATGACGGGGGTTCGATGGGAGGCTCAGTCTCGGCCTGCTGCGTTGGCGGATCGTCCGCGGCTGGCGTGGTCGTCTCACCGACCCACTGAGGCACGACAGGCGGCTCGACGCCCGGTGCTGGGGCTAAGCCGTCGCTGTCGGCGCTCGCAGTTTCGGCGCGGGCGCTGCCAAGGTTTGAGGTTCTGGACTAGATCCCGGTAGAACTCGACCGCTTGTGCGCTGTCTCACGGACGAACGAACCCTCTACACGCCCACGCTTCTGTCCCATCGGTCGCGAGCCGCGCGAGTACAAACGCACGCGGTGCCCGCTTGGGGTCGGGCGGGTAGGCCAGGAGCACCTTCGGGTCCGCGCGCACTTCTCCGAGCGACGCAGCGGTCGTGACCCGACGTTAGGGAACGCCGCTTCGACCCGGAGGTCGTCGGGGCGCATCGGCGATCTGGCGGAGCAGCCAGGGAAGCGTGATTTGATTTGACCCCCGTCCGCGGGGCGTCGATGGTCACGCTCGTCACTGTTTGACGCGATCGCAGATCGGCGGATATCTCAAGCGGACCGACCGCATCCGGGATGCGGAGCGTTGAGCGCAACTGTCCTTCGCCGACAAGCGCCTTAGTGATCTCGTCAACCCGCGCCGCGTCGTCTGTTTGCGCGGGGGCGCCGCCGTGACATCAGCGCCCAGCTCCTGCGAGAGACTCAGCGCAAGGTAGTTCGTGAACTGCTCCCACCGCTCCGCGACCTCACCCGCTGCGGCGTCACCGGGGCGAAGTGTCCCTTCGTGCGCCGCCTTGCGGACGGCGACCCACCCGTCGCCCATGTCCTCGAATCCAGACGCACCCGAACCTTCGCTGCTCAGGTAGTGGATCAGCTCTCGGAGCACCCACTCCTGATCCGGGTCGCGATCCGGTGGTAGCGATGCTGGACGACCGCTTCGTGAGAACGCGCCACCACGAGAGGTGCCACAGCTAGGTTCTGCAGCTTGCGCCCGTCGACCGAGACCGGAGTCTCGGCCGACGCAGCGTGATCTGAGGGGAGATTGTCAGCACGCCGTCGAATCCATGTTCGCGCGCAATGTCGAGATAGCAAGAGACTTGATCGTCGCTGAGCTGGCAGCTCCGGTCTTCACCTCCACGAGGCACGTCCATGTCTTCCCCCGCGAGACAGACGATCGCGCCGTCGGGGATGACAGTCTTGCCAGCCGGATCCTTGAAGCGGACCTCGGCGAAGGTCTCGATCACGGGCACTTTGGCGCTCCGAGCTCCTTGAGCAGCGCGTGTCCGAACTCCGGCACGCCGTGCATCACCGCCAGCAGGCAGGAGGTCGCGCGCTTCTCCTGCTCCTGCTGCGTAGCAAGTCCGTACGTCGGGATAAGCCTCGCGTGGCGCCAGCCTGCCGGCTCAGAGCCGCGGGGACCTGCCGGAGCGCTCGGCGGGGTCATCGCGCCGCGAGCCTACCCGTTCAGGTTGACGGCGGGTTGGGCGAGGCTCAGTTGACCGCATCCGAGGGGGCGTCCCTAAGATCGCTGGCGTGTATCTCTGCTACATGGACGAGTCGGGCGACACCGGCGTGGGTGCTGGGAGCCCAACGCCGACCTACACAGTTGCTGCCGTCCTCGTCCACGAGACGAACTGGGTGCGGTTGTTCGACGACCTGATTGGCTTCCGTCGATACCTGCGCGCTTCGTTCGGGTTGCGCATGCGCGCGGAGATCAAAGCCAACCAGCTCGTACGAGGCTCTGGGCCGTGGGCGACTCTGGGCGTGGGCGACAGGAACCGCAAGCGGATCTTTCGTTCGTTGATGCGGTTCCAAGGGAAGAGCGGCGGCCTGGAGACCTACGCGGTGGTGGTCGACAAGGCCGGAATGGCTGACCCCGAAGCTGTGCGTGATCGCGCATGGCGGTACGCGTTCCAGCGCATCGAGCGGACGATGAGCACGCGGAACGAGCGCGTGATGCTCATCCCCGACTCGGGGCAGTATCACTGGATCCGGAAACTCGCGCGGGAGATGCGCCGATTCTCGATGCCAGGCTCGATGCTCGGCACGGGCGCCCTCGAACGTCCTATGGCGAACGTCCTGATCGACGACCCAGTCGAGCGGGAATCGCACGAGTCGTACTTCATTCAGTTAGCCGACCTAAACGCATACGCCGCGTACCGCAACACGGTCCCCCATCCCGAATTCCCGCCGGAAATGTGGCAGGAGCTCGGGCCAGCGGTCCTCACGGTGGTCAACAAGTACAAGCCACACCAGACTCCGGGAATCGTTCGCGGCTAGAACAAAAAAAACCCCCCGTATTACCGGGGGGCGAGCGACAGGCCTAGTACCCACCAAAAGGGATGAGGTTCAGTCGTCAGTCTGAGAGTATCCAACCCCTGTCGGACGGATCCGCTGACGCCTCCGAATCGGCCCGGCGCGCGGCCAGGTCCATGGTGCGAGGTGCTGCGGACGGCAAGCGTGCGTAATGCGCCGAACCTTGAGCTGTTACCCCCTGCGTTACGCCCGCCCCGTTTTCCCGACCCTAAACCGCTGATTTTCCTTTATGCCCCCGGCTGGATTCGAACCAGCGACCCTCGGATTAGAAGTCCGATGCTCTATCCAGCTGAGCTACGGGGGCCTGGGGTCCGGTGCGGCGGCCGCGATCGGGCTTGGGACCCGCCGGGGATCATCGTGGCAGCTTGACCGGTCCACACGAGCCACGGCCAGAGGTGGGCGCGGGCGCCCAACTTAAGCGCGATTGATCCTGAGCGTGTAAAAGTTATGCCGTGAGCTCAGCCGAGAACGAAGAGGACCTGACCCGAAAGCAGCGCCGCGAGCAGGCCCGTGCGGAGCGCAAAGCGATGGAGGAGGCCTCGGTCTCCGAGGCCGCGCGGCGCAAGCGCCTGACCCGCCTCGGGGTGGTCGTGGCCGTCGTGGTCGCCGCCGTGGTCGTGATCCTGATCGCCACCTCCGGTGGCAGCTCGGCGCCGCCCAAGAAAGGCACCACAACCGCCAATGCGGCGGTGGCCGAAGTCAACCACCTGCTGACAGGCATCCCCCAGAGCGGCAACTCGCTGGGCTCCCCGACGGCGCCCGTGACGCTCCAGTACTTCGGCGACCTCGAGTGTCCGATCTGCAAGAAATTCACGCTCGGCGCGCTCCCGCCGCTGATCACGCACTGGGTCCGGGAAGGCAAGCTGCGGATCGAATACCACAACCTCGAGACCGCCACCCGCGAACCGGAAACCTTCAAGACCCAGCAGGCCGCTGCGCTGGCCGCGGGCAAGCAGGACAAGATGTGGAACTACCTCGAGACCTTCTACCACGAGCAGGGCGCTGAGGACAGCGGCTACGTGACCGAACAGTACCTGCGCGGCCTGGCCGAACAGGTCACCGGCCTGAACATGGCCAAATGGTCAAGCGAACGCACAAAGCCCGAATTCTCCAGCCAGATCGAAGCCGATGCCCAGGCGGCCAACTCGGCCGGCTTCACGGGCACGCCGTCCTTCCTGATCGGTCACACGGGCGGAGCCGCCAAAACGCTCGAATACAACTCGCTGGAAGACCCGACCGGCTTCAACGAAGCGATCGAAAAGCAACTCAAGGCCTGATCCACAGCATGCGCGCACGGAGGCTCCGCATCGTGCTGATCGTGCTTGCGAGCATCGGAGTCGCGCTCGCGGGCTACCTCACATACCTGCATTACTCGGGCGGCGAAGTGCCGTGCTCGATCAAGGGCAACCCCTGCAGCCAGGTCCAGAAATCGCAGTATTCGCTGCTTGTGGGCATTCCCGTGGCCCTGATCGGCCTGATCGGCTACATCGCGATCCTCGGCACCCTGCTGCTGCGTGAAACCGAGACCACGCGGTTCGCGACCGCGGGCCTGACCCTCGGCGGCTTCGGCTTCAGCGCCTACCTGACCGGCCGCGAGGTGTTCACGCTCGAAAAAATCTGCGAGTGGTGCGTGGGCAGCGCGATCCTGATGACGATCATGATGGTGCTCTCGCTGTGGCGCTTCCTGCTGCCCGGCACCGCCTCCACGCCATCCGGCGGGCCTGCAGAGGAGCTCATCGACGGCGATGAGCCGCTGGCGGACGAGCCGCAGTCCTCCGCCGCGCTTCCCACCGGCTCCTAGCGCCACCGGCCGGCACCCGGCGCGCTCCCCGGCAGGGGATGCGAGGGCCCGATCGCGGGCGCCCGATCGCGGCCTTCGGCCTGGCCAGCGATCCGACTAGACCATTCGTCCAGTCACGGCTCAAAGCGCCCGGACGCCGGGCTCGCGCGGCCGAACTGTTCGCAGAGATGCCCTTCCGAGACTCGAGTAGCGCCCCTGAGGCCTGGCCGCAGGAGGACCGGCCGGTGCTGGGCGACCAGCCGGTCCTCCCCACCAGGCCGCTCGACGCGCCCGCCGGCGGCGTTGCCGACACGAGCATCGCGCGGCTTTTCGAGATGACCAGCGACCTGCTGGCCACGATCTCCCACGAGGGGCGTTTCACGCTGCTGAACCCGGCCTGGGAGAAGGTCCTCGGCTGGTCCCGGGAGGAGCTCCGGGCGGCTCCGATCGAGGAGTACATGCACCCCGACGACCACGAGCAGACCTTCAAGATCATGCAGGCCCACGAGAGCGCCGGCGAGCAGACCTTCACAAACCGCTACCGCCACCGCGACGGCGAGTGGCGCTGGCTGCTGTGGAGCGCGAGCCGCGACGGGGACACCTGGTACGCCGCCGCCAAGGATGTCACCGACCGCATCCAGCTTGAAAACCAGGCCGTCCACGACCCCCTCACCAAACTCCCCAACCGTCTGCTGCTGCTCGACCGCGCCAAGCAGGCGATCGCGCGTCTGGACCGCAGCGAAGGCGTTGTCTCGATGCTGTTCATCGACCTCGACAAGTTCAAGGCCGTCAACGACACACTCGGCCACGAGGTCGGCGATGAACTGCTGGTGGCGATCTCCAACCGTCTCGCCGACCTGATGCGCGACAGCGACACGGTCGCCCGTCTCGGCGGCGACGAGTTCGTGATCCTGGCCGTGGACCTCGAGTCCGAAGCCGAAGCCGTGGCGCTCGGGGTACGCGTGTCGAAGCCATCGAACAGCCGGTGGCGCTCGCGTCCACCGAAGTGCCGATGGCCGGGAGTATCGGCATCTCGGTCGCCAGCGACCCCTCCACCGACCCCGAAACCATGCTCCGGGAGGCCGACGTGGCGATGTACCGCGCCAAGGCGGCCGGCGGCCAGCGCCCCAAGGTCTTCGACGAGCGCATGCGCACCGAGCTGAATGCGAACGTGCAGATCGAGCTCCAGCTTCGCAACGCGCTCTCCCAGGACGAGCTGGCGCTGGTGTACCAGCCCATCCTGCCCCTGGCCGGCGGCCAGGCGGTCGGCGCCGAGGCGCTGGTCCGCTGGCGCGCGCGCGACGTCGAGCTCGTGGACGACCAGGAGCTGCTCCCGTCGACCTTCCTGCCGCCTGCCGCGGATAGCGAGCTGATCGTCCAGATCGGCTCCTGGGTGCTGCACTCCGCCTGTGCCCAGGCCGACCTCTGGCGGCGCAACGGCATCCCCCTCCCGGTCCACGTCAACGTGTCCCCCCGCGAGCTCACCGAGCTCGACCTCGCGGGCAGGATCGGCGAGGAGCTGGCGCGCTTCAGGCTGCCCGGAAATGCGCTGTGCCTGGAGGTCAGCGAGGACTGCATCCAGCGCGACCCCGTACGCGTGCGGGCATCGCTGCGCGAGGTCAAGCGCCTCGGTGTCCTGATCGCGCTCGACCGCTTCGGCTCGGGCAAGTATCCCCTCGGGCTTCCCGGCAACCTGCCGCTCGATGTCGTCAAGCTCGATCAGGGCCTGGTCGCGAGCTTCCACACCAACATGGAGAAGCGGGCCATGTTCGCCGCCACGATCGCCCTCGCCAAGGAGGCGAACCTGCGAGCCATCGCGGTCGGCATCGAAACGCCCCGCCAGCTGGCCCTCGCCCGCGAGCTCGACTGTGCCATCGGCCAGGGCTTCCTGCTGCACAAGCCGGACGCTCCGGAGCGCCTGCGCCTCAAGCGGACCGGGCGGAAGGTAACGTCCGCCGCTCCATGGCGGACCACGGTGCGGCTGGGCGGCTGAGCGCGCCGCCGGACGAAGATCCCATCATCGTCGAGCAGAAGCGGGCGGCGGCGGCAGCGGCCGCCGAGCTGATTCGCGACGGCATGAAGGTCGGACTCGGCACCGGTAGCACCGTCGCCCAGCTCTTGCCCCTGATCGCCCAGCTGGGCTACACCGAGCTTCGCTGCGTGGCCACCTCCCCGACGACCGCGGCGGCGGCTGACTCCCTCGGCCTGTCGCTCGAGCCCCTCGACTCACTCGGCGAGCTCGACATCGCGATCGACGGTGCCGATCAGGTGGACCCTGCCGGCTGGCTCGTCAAGGGCGGCGGAGGTGCCCACACGCGCGAGAAGATCGTCGCCGCGGCGGCCGCCCGCTTCGTGGTGATCGCCTCGGCCGACAAGGTCGTCCCGGCGCTCCACTCCCCGGTTCCCGTCGAGCTGCTCGCCTTCGGCGCGGAGCACACGCTGGCGGCGCTCGACCCATGCCGGCTACGGGATGGGGTGGTGAGCCCGGATGGCGGCTTGGTGGGCGACTACTTCGGCCCCATCCAGGACCCCCGCGCCCTGGCCACCCGTCTCAGCGCCACCGCCGGGGTCGTGGAGCACGGCCTGTTCGCGCCGGAGATGGTCAGCGAGGTCCTGATCGCCGAGCCGGACGGGGTCCGCCGCCAGGCGGGCGCCAAGCACTAACCGCCGAGCTGGCTGATCGCCTCGATCGCCTGCGGCTCCAGCGGCAGCGCCGCCAGTGCCGCGGCCACGTCCACGGCTCCGTCGATGCTCGCCTCGGGAGCCTCCGATAGCCATCTCACCAGCCATCTGGAGGCCCAGCCGTCGTAGTCGTCGGGGCGCTGGGCGGCAACCAGCGGCAGGAACCGCAGCGCCACCTCGAGCTCCAGCGGCCGGTGACGGTCTTCGGCCACTTCCCGGGCCAGCGCCACCGCCAGCTCGAGGTCGCCCCTCTGCAGCGCCGCCTCGAGCTCGGAGGCGGGCCGGTACGGTCTCGGATTCATACGAACATATGTTCGCATACCGGCCGGGGAAGTGCTTCCCCGGGCACCTACGGCGACCTGCGGGCGCTCGCCCAGCGAGTCGCCGGCCCGCCGCGCGCGGCCGCCCACCGGGCGGGGCCGCCACGCGCAGCGGTGTTCGGCGCTCAGCGCTTGGGGCAGGGCGACTTGTAGGTCGCCTTCACCACCTCGGGCACCGGCGTCGGGGCGCCGCCTTCGTCGAAGATCAGTTCGGTCTTGATCGGGAAGCCGCCCTTGGGGCACTTCTTGGGTACGCGCCCGTAGTAGACCGGCTTGCCGTTGACCTTGCGGGCGGAGCCCGCCTTCACGTTGATCGACTCGACCGACGCGTACGGCGCCCCGGGGACGGTGGAGACGAGTGGGACCTCGGCCATGAGCTCGGGGCCGAATCCGCCCGCCCCGCCCAGGTGGACATAGTGACCCTTGGAGAGGATTTCCAGCGACACGGGCGTGTGGCCGTTGGTGAAGAACGAGAACCCTCCGCCGGGGGCGTAGAACGATTCGAGCGTGGCCCCCTCTTCCACCCGTTCGGAGCCGAAGGACACGATCCCCTGGACTTTGCCCACCGGGCCCGCGGCCGAACCGTGTGGGCACCCGGAGGGACCGACCTGTTCGAGCGTCGTCAAGGCGCAGGTGGGAAAGCCGGACGTGTGCAGGACGGTGCCCTTGGGCAGGTAGAAGTTCACGCCGATCAGCGGAGGCGGGAAGCCGCCGTATTCGGTCCCGGAGATCTTGTATTCGGCCTGCACGGCGGCACCGGCTCCGAGGATGTTGCCGGTGTGGGGGAAGCCCTTGATCGGCACCGCGGTGGCCTTGAACCGAACGATCGGCGTGGCCTCGGCCAGGCTGGCCGCCGCGAGACCCGCGATCAGGCACCCGGCGAAGACGATGGATACTCGGCGCATCTGGTCTCTCTTTCGTGGACAGGTCCCGTCGATCCGGGTAGCTCCGGGGCTCTAGGCTCCGGCGAGATCGAGATCCCCGTGTGGGGGTTGCATCCTCTGAAACCCATTCCGATGCCGAACGTACCGCCCGACCACGAACCCAGGGACGCTTGCGAGCGCCGGCACGGCGGATCGCGAGCTTGGACCTCCGGCGGTGGCCGAGCCTGTCCCCGCGAGCGCAACTCGGGCCGCTCGGGCGCGTTGCTAGGTGCTAGGTGCCGCAGTACACGCGGGTAAAGGCTCGATGCTCGGATTGCGGGCGCACCGCTACCGCGGGCGCACTGCTCCTCGCCCTTGCGAGCACGCTGGTGCTGCTCGGCGCCATCGCCCCATCCTCGATCGCCGCCGCCCCGCTGGCGTGGTCGTCCCCGCGGATGTTCGACGAAGGCGGTTCCCCGACCGCGGTGTCCTGCGCCTCAGAAGGGCTGTGTGTCGCCGTGGACTCCTCCGGGAACGCGTTCGCGAGCGCGAATCCGGGTTCGCCGTCGACGAGCTGGAGCCTGCAGCGGATCGACCCCGAACACGCCTTCAGCTCCGTCTCCTGCAGCGCCTCGGGCCTATGCGTAGCCGGTGACCGCTCCGGGCGGGTGTTCGCAAGTTCCAACCCGCTCGCAGGGGCCTCCTCCTGGGGTGGACCCGCCACGATCGGCAAAGGCGCCATCACCGGCGTCTCCTGCGCCTCGGCCACGCTGTGCGCCGCGGCCGACGCCGGCGGGGAAGTCCTCATCAGCACCAATCCCACCGGTGGCGCCGCGCAGTGGCATGCAACGGCGCCCGAAACCCACGGGACGCTGTCGGGAGTCTCCTGCGTGGAATCCCTCTGCGCAGCGGTCAGCACGGCCGGCGAGCTGGCCGTCAGCTCGCACCCCGCCGGGGGAGCCTGGCGGGTGAGACCGATCGACCCCTCCCCGCCGACGACGGCGGTGACGTGCGCGGCCACCACCAGCTGCCTGGCGGTGGACGAAAGCGGTGAGGCCCTCGCCAGCGCCGACCCCGCCGAAGCGACCGCCACCTGGAGCGCCACGCCGGCGTCCCTGGGGGGCGCATTCACGGATGCGTCCTGCGCACCGAGCGGACTGTGTGTGGCGGTGGGCGCCCACGGCGAAGCGCTCGTATCCGACCAGGTGGTCTCCCCCGCCCCGGGCTGGGAACAGTCGCTCGCGCCGTCGGGGATCGCTCTGGCCGGCGTCTCCTGCCTGCCCGGCGGGCTGTGCGTGGCGGTGGACACCGCCGGGAGGTCTCTGGTGGCGCTGACGCCCGGGCCGAGTGCGACCGCTGCCAGCGCCGGGCAGATCAGCTCGAGCACGGCGCTCCTCTCGGGAAGCGTGTCCGCGAACGACTCCTCTCCCCTCACGTGCCAGTTCGAATACGGCCCCGGCGCCGGCTACGGCCTGTCGGTGCCATGCTCGGGTATCCCGCCCGCGAGCGGGGGAGCGGCGGCGGTGAGCGCCCAGATCAACGGGCTGGCCCCCAACGCCGTCTACCACTTCCGCCTCACGGCCACGACGCCGCGCGGCTCGCAGTCGACCGCCGACGGGATCTTCACCACGAGTGTCTCCAGTGCCGTGGAGGTCGTCCATCCCCACCCCTCGATCAGCGGTACCCCCGCGGTCGGGCAGAAACTCACCTGCCAGAACGGGGTGACCACCACGACCGGTCTGCGCCTGGCCTACTCGTGGCTGCGCGACCTGGTGCCGATCGCCGAAGCGAGCTCCTCGACCTACACCCCCAAAGGCGTCGACAGCGGCAGCCACCTGCAGTGCAAGGTCACCGCCACCAACGGGGGAGGCAGCGCCTCGGCCACCAGCGCGTTCATCACGATCCCGCCCTCCCGGCCCCTGGTCTCGAGCGGCGAGACGGCCGTGGGACGGGCCAGCTGGCGCAGCGGCCGGGTGCGCGTGCCGGTCCTCTGCTCGCCCCGGGCCGAAGGCTCCTGCTCGCTGCTGTTACGAGCCACCGCGCCCGGCTCGGGCGGCGGGGCCACGCTCGGCCATGCGGGGGCGCGCCTCTCCCCCGGCCAGCACCAGACGCTGGCCCTGGCCCTCGCCGGCAACGGGCGGCGGCTGCTCGCCAGGCAGAAGCGGATCGCCGCCACCCTGACCGTCACCGGCACGGTGATCGGGGTGATCAGGGCCGACCTCTCCAGCCAGACCGTGCTGCTCCTCTCCACCGCCCACAAGGCCAAGGGCGCATCCGTGACCGCAGGGCGGCCCGCCGGCTCGGCTGCCACCACAGGGCCACGCACCCTCCCGACGTCCGCAACCGCACCCCACGCCCAGCCCGCGTCCGCGACCGCTCCCCGCGCCCAGCCGGCGTCCGCGTCCAGGCGGGGCGAGCCTCGAGCACGCGCCGCGAGCGTGCTCGCGGCCACCCCCTACATGGGCTGGGACAGCTACTTCGCGTTCGGCGGGCACTTCAGCGAGTCGACCGTCCTGATGCAGGCCAGCCGGCTGTTGTCGCTGGGGCTGGCGCGCGAGGGCTACCGCTACGTGTGGCTCGACGTCGGCTGGTGGCAGGGCTCCCGCAACTCCGCCGGGGCGATCACCGTCAGCCGCTCCCAGTGGCCCCACGGGCTGCGCTGGCTCGCCTCCACGCTCCACGCCGCCGGCCTGCGCCTGGGGCTCTACACCGACGCCGGGCGCAACGGCTGCGGCGGCTCCGGGGAGGGCAGCTACGGCCACTACCAGCAGGACGCCGCGACGTTCGCCTCGTGGGGCATCGACGCCGTCAAGGTGGACTTCTGCGGGGGCGCGGAACTGCACCTCAACCCGGTCACGGCGTACTCGGAAATCCACGCGGCGCTCGCCGCCAGCCACCGGCCGATGCTGCTGAACATCTGCAACTTCCTGCAACCCGAACAGTACGCTCAGGGCCAGCCCACGGTGGCCGAATCGGCGTTCGCCTCCTACGCCTACGGGCCGGGCGTGGCGAACAGCTGGCGGACCGACACCGACGTCGGGCGGCCGGGCAAAGTGCACTTCCCGGAAGTGCTTCGCAACGTCGACGCCGACGCCGCCCAGCCCGACGCCGCCGGTCCCGGTCACTGGAACGACCCCGACTATCTCGGCCCCGGACAGGGAATGTCGAGCACCCAGTTCCGCTCGCAGTTCTCGATGTGGTCGATCCTCGCCGCCCCCCTGATGATCAGCGACGACCTCACGCAGATCTCCAGGGCGAGCCTCGGGGTCGTGTCCAACCCCGCCGTGGTGGCGATCGACCAGGACCACGCCGGCATCCAGGGGAGGCTGATCTCGACCTCGGGGTCGGGGCAGGCGTGGGCCAAGCCGCTGGCCGACGGCTCGGTGGCCGTCGCGCTCCTGAACCGTGGCAGCAAAACGTTGCAGATCTCCACCAACGCGCGGGCGGTGGGCCTGCCGGGAGTACCCCGCTACTCGATCCAGAACCTGTGGAGCGGCGCGGTGCGCTCGAGCACGGGAACCCTGGCCGCATCGGTGCCGGCCCAGGCCACGGTGCTGCTGCGGGTCGGGATCGAATAGCCACCGCCCGGGCCGCTTCCGCCGCGCGCGCACGTAGCGTTGGCCACCTGGCGAGCATCGCGGACCCGGTCTTCGACGAGCCCCGGGAGCACCCGGGCTTCCGCTGTCTGCGGGCACGTGTCGGGCGCCAGGCCGGGTGCGAGCGGCTCGGACTCAGCCTGTGGGAGATCCCTGCGGGCGAAGCCGCCTACCCCTACCACTTCCACCTCACCGAGGAGGAGCTCCTGGTCGTCCTCAGCGGCCGCCCGAGCCTGCGCACGCCGTCCGGGTGGCGGGAGCTCGAGCAGGGCGAGGCCGTCGCCTTCCTGCGCGGCGAGGCGGGCGGCCATCAGCTCGTCAACCGCACCGAGGAGACGGTCCGCTTCCTCGCCTTCAGCACCAGCGGCGACCCCGACGTCGTGATCTACCCGGACTCGGGAAAGGTGGGCGCCTTCGAGCGCCTGCCCGAGGGCGGAGGGCTGCGCACGATGTTCCGCCTCGCCGACACGGTCGACTACTACGACGGGGAGCAGCCGCCGAAGGACGCGTGAGGGCCGCTAAGACCGAGCGGCCGGGAGGTGTGCCACGGACCGGCGGCGTCATCCGTGGCCGGGCATCCAGAGGTACGGTGGAACAATGCTGAGGCAGGCCGGCGTCGTGCTATACGTGCTCGCGCTGGTAGCTGTCGTGGTGGGCGTGGACGTTGTGTTCTTCAGCCACCGGTTCTGGGAGCGCCTGATGGTTAACGTCGGGATTGTGCTGATATTCGCGGCGTTCTATTTGAGGTTCCTGAAGCGCGCATGAGCGGGACGCCGCGATGAACGTACCCAACCACAACGGTCCTGCGAAACGTATTCGTGACTGGTGGGCAGCTCCCACGCGATCCGGCTTGCGACGCCTGATCATCCCATGGGAGTACCGTCACCTCCGCGTCTTTGGGGTCCTGCGTATCGCCGCTGGCATGGTCGCGGCCGGGATCGGTGCATTCGTACTCTCGTACGCCGCCTACGGATGGGCAGCCTTCTTCCTGGCAATCGGGGCGGCGAATCTCGCGGTTGGCTACTGGGAGATCACGCTCGCCCGCTCCGCAGCTGCCCGAGCCTGAGCTCGCGCGCGGCGACATCGCCGCGAGTGATCCTCCCGATTCACCGTCGTGAGAACTCCACGGCGCGGCCGCGAGCTGGCGGGAGACACGCGGACCGTATTTCACTCTGCCAGGCCAGATTCCCGGCCTTTAGGGGGATCTGTCGAGCGGGGGACCCAGGAATCGAACCTGGCGTTGCGGTTTTGGAGACCACCGTGTTACCGATACACCAGTCCCCCTGGCGGAAGCGCATTCTAGGGCGGCGCCGGCCGCGAAGCGGGGGCCGGCAGCGTCTTCCCGGAGCAGCGGTCGCCGTGGGGGCCCGGCTGGGCGAGTGCGTGTCCGGCCACGTGCCCGTGCTCGGGGCGACAGGCGACCCCTACGGGCAGGACGCCCGAGCCCGGCAACGCGTCCCGGCCGCGGTGTGGCCCGGCCCGGAACTGCCCTACTCTGGGGACCGACCATGTCCGAGACCCCGGAGCAGGCCATCGTCATCGACCTGTGGACCGTGCCCGAGGACAGCCGGGAAGAGTTCATCGATGCGATGGTCACGATGTACGAGCGCCTGCGTGTGCTCGACGGCTTCGTGGAGGGGCAGATCCTCCAAGGGGCCAACCCCTCCCTGTTCGCGACCTACGCGCGCATGAGATCGGCATCCGAGCGGGACGCCGCCATGATCGATCCCGAGGTCCAAGCGGTGACTCGCAGGATCGCCGACATCGCCCGTCCCAACCCTCACGCGTACACCGTGGCCCGGAGCTTCGCGGCTCCCGAGCACAAGCGGCCCCCCGCCTGATCAGCTCCGCGGCTCGCGCCCGTGCGGCTGCTTCGGTTCCTTCCGCTGCGCCACCGCAGGGATCGGGCGGGTGACGACGTCGCCGACGCCGAGGGTGAGGACCTCGCCGTGGTGGGCTATCTCGAGCTGCTCTCCGGCGAGCAGCCGATAGCGCGCCTGCCCGGATGTGACCTCGACCCCCAGCCGGCGCCCGCGGAACAGCATGCGGAAGGCTATTCGCTGCAGCCCCGTCCCCAGCCGCGGGGCGAACGTGAGCCCCCCGCGGTGCTGGCGCAATCCGCCGGCGCCGAACACCGCCGCCAGCCAGATACCCGCCAGGGAGGCCATGTGCAGCCCATCGTCGGTGTTGTGCTCGAGGTCCTCCAGGTCGATCAGAGCCGTCTCGCGCAGGTACGCGTGGGCCAGCTCGAGATGGCCGAGCTCGAAGGCCATGACCGCTTGGGCTGACGCCGACAGGGATGAGTCCCGCACGGTGAGTCGCTCGTAATAGGCGAAGTTGCGCTCCTTCTGAGGCTCGCTGAAGGCCTCCCCGCATAGGACCATCGCGAGCACCAGGTCGGCCTGCTTGACGACCTGCTTGCGGTACAGGTCGAAGTACGGGAAGTGCAGCAACAGCGGGTATTCGTCGGGCTTGGTGGCGGCGAAGTCCCACACCTCGTGGTTGGTGAATCCGTCCGACTGGGGATGGATCTCCAGCGCCTCGTCGAAGGGGATGTACATCGCGTCGGCGGTCGATCGCCAGCCGCTCTTCTCCTGCTCATCGACACCCAGGCGCTCCGCACTGTGTGGAAAGCGCTCGCTGGCGTCCGCCGCCGCAAGCAGGTTACGGCGTGCCATCAGGTTCGTGTAGACGTTGTTGTCGGCCACGGCGCTGTACTCGTCGGGCCCGGTGACGCCGTCGATGCGAAACGCCCCCGCGGCGTCGAGATGCCCCAGCGAGCACCACAGGCGCGCCGTCTGGACCAGCAGCCCCGTACCCACCTCGGCCGCGAAGTCCTGGTCGCCCGTGACCGACAGGTAACGCAACACGGCGTCCGCGATGTCGGCGTTGACGTGAAAGGCCGCGGTTCCGGCCGGCCAGTAGCCCGAACACTCCGCGCCCGTGATCGTCCGCCACGGGAAGCTCGCCCCGCGCAGCCCGAGCAGGCGCGCTCGCTCGCACGCGGCCTCGAGCGTTGCGTGGCGCCAAACCAGCGCATCGCGCGCCGCGGTGGGCGCGGTGTAGGTGAGCACCGGCAGGACGTAGGTCTCGGTGTCCCAGAAGGCGTGGCCGTCGTAGCCCGGCCCGGTGAGCCCCTTGGCCGCGATCGGCCGCTGCTCGCCGCGAGCCCCGGCCTGGAGGATGTGGAAGAGAGCGAAGCGGACGGCCTGCTGGAGGTCGTCGTCGCCATCGATCTCCACGTCGGCCCCCTCCCAGAAGTCGTCGAGGTAGGCCCGCTGCTCGGCCAGCAGGGCATCCCAGCCGCTGCGATTGGCACTGGCCAGCGCCGCCGCAACCTGATCCTGAAGCGCGGCCACCGAACGGCCGCCCGACCAGCCGTAGCCGAGGTACTTCACGACGCAGAACGGCGACCCCGCGGCCACGTCGGTCGCGAAGGTCACACGCGCGAGGTCCTCGTGACCCTCCGAGGTGACGTCCACCCGTTCGCTGCTGTCGACTACGTGTTCCATCGCGGCCGCCACCCGCAGGCGGCTCGCGCGGGTCTCGTGGACGAGGATGCCCCGTGCATCCTCCACGGCAACGCGCCGTGAGACCAGGGGCCCTTCCATCCTGGCGCCCTCGCGAGGATCTCGCCGGCCCTCGGGCAGCGGCTCATTGGCGACCAGCTCCGATTGGAGGGCGATCGGAAGCGTGCCCTCCACCGGCTCGACCTCGTAGCGGATCGCGGCGATCGCGCGCCGCGAGAGACTGACCAGGCGTGTCGAGCTCACCCGTATCGCCCGGCCCGTCGGCGAGGCCCACTCGACGCTGCGCTTCAAGACGCCCGCCCGAAGGTCGAGCAAACGCTCGTGCGCAAGGAGGGTGCCATAGCGGAGATCGAACGGCTCGTCCTCGACCAGCAGCCGCATGAGCTTGCCGTTGGTGACGTTTACGACCGTCTCGCTCGCCTCCGGATAGCCGTAGCCCGCCTCCGCATACGGGAGCTTGGAGAGCTCGTGGAAGCCGGCGAGATACGTGCCGGGAATGCCGAAGGGCTCACCCTCGTCGAGGTTGCCACGCAGGCCGATGTGCCCGTTCCCCAGCGCGAACAGGGACTCGCTCTGGGCGAGGTGGTCCACATCGAGGGCGCTCTCGCGCAGCGACCAAGGCTCCGCGGAGAAGGCGGGATGCTTGATCACGATGCGCGCAGCAGCTCGCTGAGGTCCGCGACCACGACATCCGCACCGTGGGCGCGCAGGTCGTCTGCGTCCCCGAGGCGGTCGACGCCCACGACGAAACCGAACTCTCCCTTACGCCCGGCCTCGACTCCCGCGAGAGCGTCCTCGAAGACGGCGGCCTCGGCGGGCTCGGTGCCGAGCGCCCGTGCTCCCGCCAGATAGGTGTCCGGCGCCGGCTTGCCGGCGAGGTGATCGCGGTGGGCAACGTTGCCGTCGACGACCACGTCGAAGAGCTCCTCGATGCCGGCGGCGGAGAGCACCTCGTGGGCGTTGGTGCTCGAGGACACGACAGCCCTCGCGAGACCCGCTGCTCGGGCCGCACGCACGTACTCGACCGAGCCCTCGTAGCGCTCGACGCCGTCCCGCTTGATCATCTCGAGCACGAGCTTGTTCTTGGCGGTCCCGAGACCATGGACGGTGGCCGCGTCCGGACGGTCATCCGCGGAGCCCTCCTCGAGCTCGATCCCGCGCGAGCCCAGGAAGCACGTGACGCCGTCGTCGCGCGGTCTGCCGTCAACGTACTGCTCATAGTCCCTGAGCTCGTCGAATGGCACGAACGAATCGCCGCGCTCCTGTGAGCGTGCGCGTAGGAACTCGTCGAACACCTGCTTCCAGGCCGCTGCGTGTACCTGCGCCGTCTTGGTCAGCACGCCGTCGAGATCGAACAGAAATGCCTTCACTCCGTCGGGCACGCCGAGCACGGCTCGAACCTAGCAGCGCCACGCGCGGGGGCGACCGTCGGGGTTAGGGCTCGCGCCGCTCCCACAGGTTCATGGGGCCGAACGACCGGTACCCGAGCGCGGCGTAGACCCCCCGGCCGGCCGCCGACGCCTGCAACGTCGTGGTCCTGGCGCCCAGCTCACGCGCCCGCTGCAGCAGCACGTACTGCAGGCGCCGAGCGAACCCACGGCCGCGAGCGTCCGGCACGGTGGCCACGCCGTACACGCCCGCGTCCCGGCCGACGATCGTCACCTGCACGGTCGACACCGGAACCCCGTCGAGGTGCGCCAGGCCGACGATAGTGCCGGGACCGTTCGGCACCTCGGCCACCGCCCGCCTGCAAGCCTCCAGCGGCATGCCGTAGCCGTGGGCGAGGATGACCTGCAGATCCTCGGCCCTGGGAGCGTCTGTGAACTGGAGCCCCTCGACGCCTTCAGGCGCGAGCAGTTCCTCCAGCGAGCAGCCCATGCCCTCGGGGCTGGAATCGAGCACGTGGCCGGCGCCACGCACGAGCGCCGTCGCCTCAGCGTCGCTCTCGTGTATCCACACCGCCCAGGCCCGTACCCCGGCCGCGGCATACATGGCCGCGAGTTCGGGCAGGGCGGAGCTCAGGGCCGCCGGGTCCCGGTAGGTGACGCTGTTGAAGAGCGAGAATCCGGGAACGGCGGGACTGACCTGGGCCACGACGCCGTCGCACTCATGCACACGCGACCCGGTTCCGGCTGCCGCCACCGTGCCGATCCAGGCCGTGAGGCCCGGAAACTGTGTCGCCAGGAACTCCTCTTGGTTCACGTTTCCGAAGCGAACCGCCCGCGGCTCATTTTTCTCCCTTGCCGCTGATGCATTTGCCGGCCCACCCGGTCACCTGTGTCTGTCCCCAGCGGTTGGTCGCGATGATCCAGTACTCCATCACCTGACAGCCCTGGCGTTCGAAGAGGATGGTGGACACCTGTTCGGCCTTCTTCTTCTTGAAGTTGGTCAATGTGCCCATGACGAGCTTGGCGTGGTGATAGTGCTTGGTCCTCCTGCACTCCTTGGAGACCGTGTTGCATTTTTCGGCCCAGTCCGCGTAGGCGACGACGCGAGTGCGCGTGCCGTGCGGGAACACCCATGCTTTGAAGCGGCTGTCGACGAAGTGTCTGGTTTTCAGCTCCACCCTTTCGAAGGTCGGCGCGATTTCTTCCCCGGGCGGCTGGCCTTCCTGTTCGGTCTTGATGGAGGCGAGTTCTTCCTGCTCTTCCCGTTCGACCGTTTCGCTTTCACGCGCCGCTTCGCGCGTGACTATTTCTTCGTCTTCGACGTTTTCCTGCTCGAGTTCTTCTTCGCGTTCTTTGGTGAACCCGGCCTGAGGCCTGTCCGTCGCAGAGCGCACGGCCGTACGGGCACGTTTGGATGCGCTGGTCTTGGGAGACGCGGCTGCCGATCCGAACACGAACACCCCGAGGATCAGCGCGGCCAGGGCCACGGCACGAGCGATCATTCTCTTCATCATCCACCCCCTGATGTTGCTGCCCGTGTGCGGATCCTACAGCACCCGAAACGGCCCGCGAACCGGTCGCCCTAAATGTCGCGCTGACGGGATCAGGGGTGTGGTGCCGGCGGCTCCTGGATCTGGGTGAAGAGGTCACCCTGCGCCGCCGCCGAGCCCGAAGCGCCGCCGCCGCGGCCGCGTAGGACGAACGCGATCCCAACGGCGACCACGGCGCCCGCGACGGGCCCCGCCACGTACACGAGGTAATGCGAGAATTCGCCTCCCACGAGGTCTGGGCCGAAGGTGCGGGCCGGGTTCATCGAGGCGCCCGAGATCGGGCTCCCCCAGAGCCCGGCGAGGGCGATGTAGGAACCGACGCCGATTGCACCGAAGAGGCCCACGTTCTGGGCACCCGAGGCGGTGCCGAGGATCACACTGACGAGGCCAACGGTCAGGATGAACTCCATCCAGAAGGCCGCGCCCGCCGAGTACGTGGCGGCAGGATAGTTCGAGCCGTACTTGGCGGACACGTTGATGACCGCGTGTAGAAACAGCGCCGCGAGTGTCGCGCCGATCAGCTGCGCGCCGATGTAGCCGGGCACGCGCCGCCATTGGAAATCTCGGCGTAGCGCGAAAGCGACGCTGACGGCCGGGTTCAGGTGCGCGCCGGAGATCTTGCCCATGAACAGGATGATTCCGAGCACCGTCAAGGCCGGCGCGACGACGGCGTCGGTGTGGCTGATTGCGCCGGGGAAGGCGTGACCCATCATGCCGCCGCCGGCCGCCGCGAGCACCAGGAAGAACGTCCCGAGCAGCTCGGAGGTCAGGCGTCGCCATTCCTGGCGCGGGTCGTTGAAGTCGGTGACCCGTTGGATGAACTCACGCTCGTAGTGCGCGAGCAGGCCCGCCGGCTGAGTGCCGGGTGTGGCGGTGACTGGCTCTGTCGGCGACGGCGTCCCCATCCCCAGGTGGCGTGCATCGTTTCACAGCGCATGTCGAAGGCGAGCGCTTGAGGCCCCAGGAGGACGGCTTCTACGGCGACTGGATCACCTCGCAGGCCACCGGGCCACTCGGGGGCGGAGCCGGCACGCGCGGCCGGTAGCCGCGGGCACCACGGCCCCATACCCGTGCCCGGCGACCGGCTCGCCGACTGCCGATCACGACAGAGAGCGATCCCAGGCCTTGATGGTCGACCCGTTAGGAGGTCTCGCCCTCGATGACCGGGGCGCTGCCTCCGAGGTTGATCGCGACCTTCCTCGGCTTGCGCTCCTCGGGCTTGGGGATACGCACCTCGAGCACTCCGTTGGCGAAGCTCGCTTTGATGCCTTCGGGGTCGATGCCTTCCGGGAGCGTCAGCGAGCGCGAGAACGATCCGTAGGCGCGCTCGATCCGGTAGTAGCCCTGCTTGCGCTGCTCGGCGTCGGATTTGCGCTCGCCGGAGATCGCAAGCACGTTGTCCTCGAGCTCGACGCTCACGGCCTTCTCCTCGACCCCCGGCAGATCGGCGCGCACGACGAAGTGCTCGTCATCCTCGACGAGGTCCATCGCCGGGATCCAGCGGCTGGGGCCTCCGCCGTTGGCAAGGCCACCCTGGGTGTCGAACGCACTTCCGAAGAGCCGGTTCATCTCCTGCTGGATGGCCTGCAGCTCGCGTGCCGGCTCCCATCTGATAATCGCCATCTTCACAACCTCCAAGCATGGTCGCTCAAAACTCGGAAACTGAGAAGAGCGGCGGAGCCGAGCAAGTACCTCCGGTGGAGGCCGGGGGCTCGATCGAGAACCCGTCCAATCAAGGCGTCGGCTCCGCCGCTCGCTATGTCGTCCTATGTGTTCGCTGATCCTCGCTTCGCTGCCTCCTCGTAGATCCGAAAGACAAGTGGTTGGCCTGTGCCCTTACGCGGCGATCCGCGAGGACTCCAGCGGGCCGTACTCGCGACGCCCGCCCCGCTCTGCCCGAAGTCTGCTGACATCCGGCGGCGTGGAGAGCAGCTCGGCATCTGCGACCGCCCAGCCAAGACGCTCAGCCAAGCAGCGGCAGAAATGCTCACCCTGGAAGTCGCCGGCCGTGACGCTCTCGCTCCAGAAGACTTGGCCGTCCTCACGCATCACCAGCACGCGCGTCATATCTAAACGGACCTCCCTTCCTCGCGTTGACGGGAAGAAATCTGCTCGGACGCTCTGTTGAGTAGGCCGCCAGGCGAGGGTTGCAAGCCTTTTTCTGGGGACCGGAGTCACAGCCGCCGCGCAGACGCCCGAGCGTCGGTTCTCGGGGCCTGCGCGGGGTCGGATCCATCGATAGGCCTTCAGCCCCTCGCTGTGACGGGCCTGCCTCTTGGCTCGGCTCTCCGGCGGCCTATATACGGAGCCATGACGATGTCGCGCGCAACACAAGATCCGGTCAGCAGACATAATCGAGTCGGGCGCTTGTCCGGATCCGAGACCGGTAAGCCTGACCTGGCGCTCGTGCGCGAATTCGATCGGCGCCTCGGCCACCGTGGCGCGGGCAAAGACGAATGTCGTGTCCGCAGCGGGTGTGCACGTGGGGTCGAGCATCTCGCCATGGGCTACCTTCGTGCTTTCCCTCTCGCGTCGCGGTGATGGGTTCCAACGGCCTCCAACGCCCGCAATCGCCTCATGAGGAAGACGGTCCGCGGGTAGACAGCGACGGGCCCGACGAGGGTTTCAGCCTAGGGGAAGGGACAGAAATCGCGGCCGAGCTGCGCCACGGACGTGCTCTGAACCGCACCGTCGCGCTACGCCTCGACCATCGCAAGCCCACGACCCGGGCGCTCTCCCGAGAGTACATCCACGAGCTCGGCCAACGGGCACGTCTGCCCCCCTCGGTCGAGCGGCGGCTGGTGAAAGAGGCGATCGCCGGCGACCGCCTAGCCCGCGCCGAGCTTGTCGAGGCGTTCCTTCCGTTGATCGGCAGCGTCGCGCGCAACTACCGCAGCTCGCCCCGCATCACGCGCACCGAGCTGATGCAGGAGGGCGTGGTCGGGCTGCTTCGTGCACTCGAGCGCTACGACCCGGCATTAGGTGTCCCGTTCTGGGCTTACGCGTCGTGGTGGGTGCGCCAGGCGATGCAGCAGCTGGTTGCAGAGCTCACACGCCCGGTCGTCATGTCCGACCGCGCCCTGCGCCAACTCTCTGACATCAAGAACGCGTACGCGAGCCTCGGCGACAGCCCCACGACAGCACAGGTGAGTGAGCGCACCGGGCTAGGGCTGGCCCAGGTATCGAACCTTCTCGCCGCCGACCGGCCACCCAAGGCCTTCGAGGAACCGATCGAAGGCGATCAAGGCACGGTGGGGATGTTCGGCGAGCTGATCGCCGACCCGCTCGCCGAGGACGAGTACGAGCGGGTGATCACGAGCGTCGCGGCCACGCAACTGCGCGATCTGCTGAGCAGTCTGAGCGAGCGCGAGCGCGAGATCCTGAGCGCACGGTACGGCCTCGATCGCCCTGTGGAGGACCGCCGAGAGATCGCAGGACGCCTCGGCTTGAGCTCCGAGCGTATCCGCCAACTGGAGAACCGCGCACTGGGGAAGCTACGCGCATCAGCGGCAGAACCCCTCGCTGTTTCGCGCTCAGACTGATGCCGCCGCCGACTCACAGGAGGTGAATGACACCCACGCCCTGAGGCCCGTGATCAGGGCCCTTGCGGAGGCTGATCGCGCGATGGACGCGGGCGATGCACCTCAGGAGGAGCCGCCGCTCGAACCTCGCAGCAAGGAGTTGCTCGAGATAGAGCCTCCCGACCCCACGTGCTGCAGGGAAACGTCGAGGTAGCGGTAGCTGCTCGGGGATGCGGGTAGCGGTAGCGACAGTCGCGCCGAGCCATGCTCGTCCACGCGGAAGCCGCCGACGGCGGCGAGGTGCGTGGTGTCCGTCATGAGCCAGAGCTCGTAGTAGTGGTCGCGATCGGTCGGCGCCAGATGGGTGACCTTCAGCACAACACGGCGACCCGGGCCGACGAGCGCCGTCGCCCGCGCACCGGGCGGGCTGCCGGCCAATGCACCGAGCACGACCCGGGTCCCCGCGCGTTCGGAGCCGCCGGTGCCGAACGCGAGGATTACCGCCACGGCGACAGCAGCGGCTGCGACGAGAGCGCCGAGCACGCCGCGCCGCCCGAAGCGGATACGCCTGGGGTGGGCGCCCCGGGCGCGTCGTCCGGGCACTCGCGCGGGCTCGCGCCGGATCCGGGTATCGGTGCCGGCCTCGGCGCTCCGCCGCGCCGGCAGGCGCCCGTCGTCGTCAACGTGCTCCCACGCCTCGTCTGACAGGCCGTGCAGCCGGGCCACGGTGACGCGTAGCGCGTCGACCGCCGCACGGAGCTCGGGATCCTCCTGCATCTCGCGCTCAAGGCGCGCGCGGTCGAGCTCGTCCAGCTCGCCGAGAAGGTAGTCGCTTATCTCGGTGCGGTCGTGCATCTAGGCGGCGCTCCCTGGATCATGGAGGCCTGCACCCCGGCTCTCTTCCCGCTCGAGCAGCTCCCGCAGACGCGCTAGACCGCTCACCATCCGCATCTTGACGGTGCCGAGCGCGATGCCCGTCTCCGCCGCGATCTCGCTCTGGCTCATCCCGGCCTGGAAGCGCATGCGGAGCAACCGGGCCTCCTCGCTCGGGAGCTGGCGCAGTAGGTGCGCCACGCGCCACTGCTCCCCCAGCCGCTCGGCCATATCCTCCTGGACCGCGTCTCGCTCGAGCAGCAGCGCCGCTGAGGCGGGGTCGCGTGGCTCGGGCACACGGCGCCTGAGCTGGTCGATGCCGCGTGAGCGGGCGAGCATGAATAGCCATGACAGGAGCGACCCTCGTTCTGGGTCAAAACTCGCTCCGCGCCGCCACGCCTCGACCATGACCTCCTGTAGAACGTCCTGGGCGGTCGCACGGTCGCCGAGCAGCTGCCCGAGATAGCCCTCGAGCACGCGGCTGTACTCGGTCCGGATCTCTTCGAACGCAGATTCCTCGCCGCGCGCCAGGCGCTCCGCGAACAGCCGCTCGTCGCGCGTGGCCCGGCGGGTACCGCCTGCCGGCAGATCCTCGTCGCCGGCTTCGGGGTCGCTGGGGGGCGCCAAGACGGTCATCAGTCTCCCATACGTGTGGACCAGCCTCGGCGGTTGGGCGCCTTCGGGCTCGGCCCTGCGTGGCTCACGCTTGCGCCGAATTTCCCAACCACTTGCGCACCTTGCGCCGTAGAGGGGTCGACAACGCGCTCTCACGAGCCAGGAGCGCTTCCCCCGACATCTGGAGGTCATATCCGATGAAACGAATGATCACGGCCAGCCTCGCGTGCGTTGCGCTAGGGGCTGGCACCGGCGCCGCGTTCACCGCCTCGTCCGCCTCGGCCGGCGGCCCGGCGAACGGCAACATAGTCCAGGTCGCCGCGTCGAACCCACAGTTCTCGACCCTCGTCTCCCTGGTCAAAGAGGCGGGTCTCGTCGGCGCCCTGTCGGGTTCCAGCAAGCTGACCGTGTTCGCGCCGACCAACGGCGCGTTCGCGGCTGTCCCGACGGCGACGTTGAACAAGCTCAAGCACAATCGGGCGCTGCTCGCGAAGGTGCTCGAGTACCACGTCGTCAAGGGCGAAGTGCTTGCCGCACAGGTCGTCAAGCTGCACTCCGCCAAGACGCTCGAGGGCGCGTCGGTGAGGATCAGCGTGAAGGGCGGAAGCGTGTACGTCAACAACGCCAAGGTCATCAAGACCAACGTCAAGGCCAGTAACGGCGTGATCCACGTGATCGACCACGTGCTGCTGCCGCCGGGTGCCTAGCGGCGTCTCGGATCCCGCTGCGCTCGCGTCGCCGGCGCACGATGGCGCGCGCGATCGCAGCGGGAGCAGGCCCATTGCGACATCCGGGAAGCCATAGCGTGGCGATGCCGCCCCGCCCGATTCCCCGCGCGACCGCGAACTCGGCTGCGGAGTCCGTCTGGGACTATCCCCGTCCGCCGCGCGTCGAGCCGAGTCGCGAGCACGTGGTGATTCTCCTCGCAGGCCGGGTACTGGCGGACACCGAGCGTTCACTGCGCGTGCTCGAGACGAGCCATCCACCCGTCTACTACATCCCGATCGCGGACATCGACATTTCTCGCCTGCGCAGGGGCGATGGCACGAGCTGGTGCGAGTTCAAGGGCACCGCGGTCTACTGGGACGCCGAAGGGATCGGGGCGATCGGCTGGTCCTACCCCGAGCCCTCGGCGGGATTCGAGGCGCTGCGAGGTCATATTGCGTTCTATCCGGAGCGACTGGACGAGGCCACCGTCGACGGTGAGCGCGTGAAACCCCAGGTGGGCGGCTTCTACGGCGGCTGGATCACCTCGCGAGTGAGGGGCCCCTTCAAGGGCGGCCCTGGCACTCGCGGATGGTGATGCGCGGGAGCGGAGCGAAACGGGGTGACGCGGAGTCGCCCCACCGTCGGTGCGTCGACTCGGGCGACGCGCGCTCCAGCGTGTCACGTTTTCCCCGCGCCGACGCCGAGTGTGCCGTCCCCGTGGAACTGAGGATCGCTCATTGCAATGCGGGCGAGAGGACTCGAACCTCCAAGGCCGCTAGGCCACCGGCTCCTAAGGCCGGCGTGTCTACCAGTTCCACCACGCCCGCGTAGGAGCCGAGCCTAGCCTGTATCTTCAGGTGTCGATGCCGACCGTGATGCGCGACGAAGAGCCCGAGGAGGGCGTCATCATCACCCACCCCAACCGGGACAAGCCTGCGGTGCAGGCCACCCGGGCGACGGTGATCCTGCTGTTCCTCGTCAGCGCCGCGATGATCCTGATCGTGACGATCGGCGGCTGGAAGGTGCTGGAGGGGGCCAAGCCCATCCAGATCGCCTACATCATCGTCTACCTCGTGCTGGCGTTCTTCGCCGGGCGCTGGAACCGGGGCGTGCTTCCGGTCGGAGCCGGGCTGGCGGTGCTGCTCGGGATCTTCGCCTTGGTGGCGGCCCCGTCCTGGTTCCAGCGGGACTCGTTCGGCTTCGAACAGCCCACCATCGACGCGAACCTGCTCGGGGTGATCACGCTCTTGATCGCCCCCGTCCAGGTGCTGCTGGTGGCCTTCGCGATGCGCGGGTTCAACCAGGGCTGGAACGTGGAGCTCGAGCGCCGAGAGGTCCCCCGCGGCGCAGACCCATACGCTTCCGCGTCGCCCCATCCGGCCTGAGCGCAAGCGCGGCGGCCACAGCTATGCTCGCCTCGGCGGCCGTACGCGCGGCGGTGGCGGAACGGTAGACGCGAGGCCCTCAAAAGGCCTTGTCCGACAGGGCGTGTGGGTTCGAATCCCACCCGCCGCATCAGCCGCCGAGGGCCTCAGGGTCCGCCGGCCAACTCCAGCAGCGCTCCTGCCAGCTCCTCCGGCGCCGCCAGGATCCCCCACGGCAGGTTCTCGTGGACGGGCAGCTCGAGCACGCTCGAGCCCGGCCCGTTCGCAGATCAGCGCCCCCGCGGCGATGTCCCACGGCTTGACCGTCCGCTCGAAGTAGGCGTCGTAGCGCCCGAGCGCCGTCCAGCACAGATCGAGCGCGGCGCTGCCGAAGCGGCGGATGTCGCGCACCCGGGGTCGCCGCTCCAGACCCGCGCCGAGGACCGCGCCCCTGGCGCGAGCGCCGGCACCCGTCGCGTCGTAGCGCAAGCTCCCGACGTGCCGACGAGTGGCATCGCTGCAGCTGGGCGGCGCCCGGGCCGCCGCGCCCGTGCAGTCGCCGCGCGCCCGCCGCGCTGAGCATGCGCGCTCGCCGTCCCGGTCGCGCGTGAACAGCTCGCGCGCGGTTGGGGTCGAGACCGCGCCGGCGATCGTCCCGTGCGCGTCGCGCACGGCGATCGAGACCGCACCACTGCGGAATCCCGATACAGGAAGTTGATGGTGCCGTCGAGCGGGTCGACGACCCAGCTCCAGCCCGCTCGTTCCCGATCGCTGGCTCCCCTCCTCCCCGATGTAGCCGTCCTCGGGGCGGCGCTCGCGCGAGCAGCTCCCGGATCAGCCGCTCGGACGCCAGGTCCGCCTCGCTGACGAGGTCCGTCGGCGTGCTCTTCGCGCTGGTCTCGCAGCGTCTGCGCCCGGGCGTACTCGAGCAGCGAGCTCCCCGGCCGCCCGGGCGGCCTCGACCGCGAGCGCGAGCAGCTCGGCGGGTCGCTCACGAAAAGCCTGGCGGGCGCTCGTCCGCCCACGGGCGCGCGCGCTCGAGCTGCGCGGCGAGCGCGAGAGCGTCGCCTCGTCGGCGGGGCGCCCGACGAGCTGCACCGAACGCGGCACCCTTGGCCGCTGAGCCCGGCGGGCACCGCAGCGGCCGGGTGGCCGGTGTAGTTCCAGATCGCCGTAGAACGGCACCCATGCCGGCGACCGCGTTCAGCGTGTACAGCGCGCCGCGGCCCTGAGCTTGCCGATCGGCGGCGCGGGCGCGTCGGGCCGGGCGTGAGCAGCACGTCGAACTCGCCGAAGCAGCGCGCCGACGCGGGCAGCGTACTCGGCCTCGCCGGCTTCGCCCTTGCTCGATCTGCCGAGCGCGGCGACCAGGCCCGCCGAGCCGCGCCATCGCCGCGCGTGCGCCGTTCGAGGCGCTCGGGGTGCGCGACGCTGGCCGCCTCGTCGTGGACGCCGCGCAGGTAGCGCGCGACGACGTTCGGGATCCCCTGCGCGCCCGTAGTCGATCTCGCGCTCGACGACCTCGTGCCCGAGCTCGCGCAGGAGCTGCACCGTGTCGGCGAACGCGAAGCTCGCCGATCGGGTCGACGGAGGCCAGCGACGCCGGGCGGCAGCTTCTCGCTGTAGGCGATCCGCAGTGTCCCGGGCTCGCCGCTCGGCGGACGCGAGGAACGGGCGCACCGGGCCCGGCGCAGCTGTCGGCGTCGACCGGCTCGCGCGCCCGCGAGCGACGTCGAGGAAGAGGGCGCTGTCGCGGACGCCGCGCGTCAGGCACGCCGTACGCCGGCCATGCCGAACCACGGGCGCGCGGGCGTACAGCGAGACGCGGCCGCGCTGGGGCTTCAGCCCGAACAGCCCGCACCAGGCGGCCGGGATCCGGATCGAGCCGGCCCCGTCGGACGCCGTGCGCGGCGCCCACCAGCCCGGCCGCGACCGCCGCGCCGCGAGCCGCCGCTCGATCCCCCGGGGGTGCGCTGCAGGTCCCACGGGTTGCGCGTCACTCCGAACGTCGCGGTCTCCGTGAACGGCCACTGCGTCAGCTCCGGGACGTTGGTCTTGCCGATGATCACCGCGCCCGCCTCGCGCAGGCGGCGCACGATCTCGGAGTCCTCGGCGGCCGGCGCCTCCTGGGCGTTGGAGCCGTAGGCGGTCACGACGCCGGCGACGTCCTGGTCGTCCTTGACGGCGATCGGCACGCCGAGCAGCGGCGCGCTCTCGCCTGCGCGCGACGCTGCGTCGGCGTGCGTCGGCCTCGGCGCAGCGCCTCCTGGGCGAACACGACGCGGAAGGCGTTCAGCAGTCGGGTTGTGGCGCTCGATCCGGTCGAGGTAGAGCGTCGTCAGCTCGCGCGAGGAGATCGCCCCGTCGGCGATCAGCCGCGCCTGCTCGGGCGATGCCGGCGAAGGCGAGCTCGGTCGCGTCCATCAGGGCGCGGAGCCTAATGCACGCGCAGCGCCGGCGCGTCAGACGGGCGTGACCGGGCTGTTGCGCGCCGGCCAGTCGCGGCGGCGCCCCTGCGCCTGTTGCGAAGCGCCGGATCAGCTCCGCGCGCAGTTCGCGCCGGATCGACGATCGCGTCGATCACCAGCTCGGACGCGAGCTGCAGGATGTCGATGTCCCGTGCGTACTCGTCGCGCAGCTCGCTCGGTCATGGCCGCCGCGCTCGGCCTCGTCGTCGATCGCCTGCAGCCTGTTGAAGTAGACGGCGTTGACCGCCGCCTGCGGGCCCATCACCGCGATCGAGGCGCCGGGCAGCGCCAGGCAGCGTCGGGCTCGAAGGCCGGGCCGCCCATCGCGTACAGCCCGGCGCCGTAGGCCTTGCGCACGACCACGCAGATCTTCGGCACGGTGGCGTCGCTGACCGCGCTGATCATCTTGGCGCCGTGGCGGATGATGCCCTGCGCGCTCGACCTGCGTGCCGATCATGAAGCCCGGGCACGTCGGCCAGGAACAGCAGCGGCACGTTGAAGGCGTTGCACAGCCAGATGAAGCGCGCCGCCTTGTCGGCGGAGTCGACGAACAGCACGCCGCCCTTCTACTTGGGCTGGTTGGCGACGATGCCCGACCGCGCGCCCGTCGAGGCGCGCGAAGCCGACGATGAGCTCGCGCGCGCAGAGGGTTGATCTCCAGCAGCGAGCCCTCGTCGACCAGCCCGTCGATCAGCTGCGAGCATGTCGAAGGGCTTGTTCTCGTCGGCGGGGATGATCTCGTCGATGCGCTGCCCGGCCGCGCCGGCGTGGCGGGCGACGTCGGGCGCCGCGGGCGGCTGAGCGCGCCAGTTGCCGGGCAGATAGGACAGGTAGCGCCGCGGCCGTGTCGATGCGCCTCCTCGTCGGTCTTGGCCGAGCAGGTCGCCGCAGCCCGAGACGCCGGTAGTGCATGCGCGCGCCGCCCATCTCCTCGAGCGTGACCTTCTCGCCGATCACCATCTCCGCCATGCGCGGCGAGCCGAGGTACATCGAGGCGTTGCCCTCGACCATGACCACGACGTCGCAGAAGGCCGGGATGTAGGCGCCGCCGGCGGCGCGACGGACCGAACAGCAGGCAGATCTGCGGCACCGACGCCCGACAGGCGCACCTGGTTGTAGAAGATGCGCCCCGCGCCGCGCCGGCCGGGGAACATCTCGACCTGATCGGTGATGCGCGCGCCCGGCCGAGTCGACCAGGTAGACGAGCGGGCATGCGCAGCTGCGCGCGCGCGCTCCTGGATGCGCAGGATCTTCTCGACCGTGCTTCGCGCCCCACGAGCCGGCCTTCACGGTCGAGTCGTTGGCCATCAGCGCCACCGGGCGGCCGTCGATCCGCGCCGATGCCGGTGACGACGCCGTCGGCGCCGAGGCCCGTCCTGCTGCCGTTGGCGAGCAGCCCGTCCTCGGCTGAACGCGCCGGCGTCGAGCAGCAGCGCGATGCGCTCGCGCACGGCAGCTTGCCCTGCTCGGCGGCGCGCTCGCGGTGGCGCTCGGGGCCCCCGCCGAGGGCCCGCTCGGCGGCGCTGGGGAGCTCGCTCATGCCTAGAAGGCCGGGTTCGGCTGGGGCGACTCGCCCGAGTAGTCGTAGAAGCCCATCCCGCTCTTCTGCCCGAACCAGCCCGCGGCCAGCATCTTGCGCAGCACCGGCGGCGCCGCGAAGCGCCGCTCGCGGAACTCGTCGAACAGCACGTCGCAGATCGACCCGAGCGTGTCCAGGCCGACGAAGTCCGACAGCAGCAGCGGCCCCATCGGGTGGCCCGCCCCGGCCTTCATCGCCTCGTCGATCTCCACCACCGAGCCGACCCCTTCTTCGTAGGCGCGGATCGCATCGAGCATGTACGGCACCAGCAGGCGGTTGACGATGAACCCCGCCCTGTCACGGGTGGGAATCGCCAGCTTGCCGAGCGAGCCGGCGAACTCCAGCGCGGTGGCGAAGGCCGCCTCGGAGGTGGTCACGCAGCGGATCACCTCGATCAGCTTCATCACCTGCGCCGGGTTGAAGTAGTGCAGTCCCACGAACTGCTGCGGGCGCGAGGTGGAGGCGGCCTGGTCGACCACCGGTAGCGAGGAGGTGTTGGTCGCGAACACCGCCTCGGGCTTCACGATCTTGTCGACCTCGGCCCACATCTCGAGCTTCAGCGGCAGGCTCTCGGTGATCGCCTCGATCACGAAGTCGCAGTCGGCCAGGTCCTGGTAGTCGACCGTGCCTTTGATCCGGCCCCGCACGGCCTCGGCGTCCTCGGCCGTGGCGCGGCCCTTCTCGACCGCCCTCGCGAGCTGCTTCTCGATTTTGCCGACGCCCTTCGCGAGCTTCTCCTCGTCGACCTCTCGGAGCACCACCTGATAGCCGGCCTGGGCGGCCACCTGCGCGATGCCGTGACCCATCAATCCCGCTCCGAGCACCCCCACCTTCTCGATCTGCTGCGCCATTGCTCTCCCTCATCTCGCTTTCCTAGGTCGGGAGAGCCCTGGCTGCGGCGCTCGCCCGCTGAACGGTCCCGGCGCGCCGGGCACCCGGACGGCTCGAGAGCGATCAGAGCCTAGCTCCTGCGAGCCGTCGCCAAGGCCCGCGGCCCGCCGCCGCGCCGTTGCGGGCCTCCCGGGAACGGATAGCCTGGGAACCGCGCCGAGGCGCCCGCGCCGTCGGGCACGCGCGACTCGCCCCCAGGCGAGCAATCCTACAATCGATAAGGAGCAGGAGGGCCAGCCATGAGCATCGTCTTCACCGAGGACCGGGGCTCGGTCCGCCATGTGATCCTCAACCGTCCGGAGAAGCGCAACGCCATGAACCGGGAGCTGCTGCTGGCGCTCGGCGAGGCGCTGCGTGGGGCGGCCGCTGCGGAAGACGTGCACTGCGTCGTGCTGCGCGGCGAAGGCCCGGTGTTCTCCGCCGGAGTCGACCTCGGCGAGCTCGGGCAGTCCACCGGGCGGATCGGGCTGATGCGCCCGTTTCGCAAAGTCTTCCTCGACTGCGCCAACGCCTGCGAAGAGATGGCCAAGCCGGTCGTCTGCCAGATTCGCCGGGCGTGCCTGGGCGGCGCGCTGGAGGTGGCGCTGGGATGCGATCTGCGAGTCGCCGACAGCGAGTCCCAGCTGGGCCTGCCGGAGGTCAAGTTCGGGATCATCCCCGACGTCGGCGGCTCCACCCGCCTGCCCGCCGTCGTCGGCCTGGGCCGCGCGAAGGAGATGATCATGACGGCCCGGAGCATCGGCGCCCAGGAGGCGCTCGAGATCGGCCTCGTCAACCGTGTGGCCGCCCCGGACGAGCTCGAGGACGCCACCGACGCCCTGGTGGAGGAACTGCTCGCCAACTCCCACATCGCCGTCGGCCGCGCCAAGCGCGTGATCGACGCCTCCGCCCGGCCCACTATCGCCCAGTCACTCGAGATGGAGATCGACGTGCAGGAGTTCTGCGTGGCGGCTGCCGCCGCGGCCGTCCAGCAGGCCTCGCCGCAGCCCGAGGGCGCGCTCGCGGGCTGAGACGCTCCTCCGTCGCGTACCCCGGCCCGGTCCCGGACCGGGGTAGGCGAGCCGAGATCAGTCGGCCGTCACGCCGTTCCAGTCGACCGGCCCGGCCACAAGCGTGTGGCTGCCGAGCGGGCGCCCGAGGATCTCCTGGGCGCGGCGGGAGCAGGCCAGCAGGGCCGCCAGATCCACGCCGGTGTGGATGCCCATCTCGTGGAGCATCGAGACGAGGTCCTCGCTGGCGAGGTTGCCCGTCGAGCCAGGTGGCACCGGGCATCCGCCGAGCTCGCCGAAGCTCGACTCGAAGCTCGCCACGCCGGCATGGAGGGCACTGAGGACGTTGGCCAGCGCCGCGCCGCGGGTGTTGTGGAAGTGCGCCGTCAGCTCCACCTCCTCGCCCAGCCGCGCACGGGCGCTCCTGAAGAAGCCCTCCACCTGGGCCGGGTTGGCCATCCCGGTGGTGTCCCCGAAGGCGATCTCCTCGGCGCCCCCGTCGTGCAGGGCGGCCGCGATCTCGAGCACCCGCTCGGGCGGGACGTGGCCCTCGTAGGGACACCCGAAGGCGGTCGACACGACCCCCTCGCAGCGCAGGCCCGCCTCCCGGGCCCCCCGCAATACGGCCCGTGCTCCCGCCAGCGACTCCTCCACCGAGCGGTTGACATTGCGGCGGTTGTGAGTCTCGGACGCGGACAGGAACACGTTCACCTCGTCGATCCTCGCCCGCTCGCGGAGCGCCAGCGCACGCTCCAGGCCCCGCTCGTTGGGGATCAGCACCGAGACGCTCACGTCGCTCGGGATCTCGACCTCGCTGAGCACCTGCTCGGCGTCGGCCAGCTGCGGGATCACCTCGGCGCGCACGAACGACGTCACCTCGATGCGCGGCAGGCCGGTACGCGCGAGGGCGTTGATCAGCTCGACCTTGTCGGCCGTGGAAATCGTCTCCGGCTCGTTCTGAAAACCGTCGCGTGGACCGACCTCGCGGATGCTCACGCTGGCGGGCAGATGGGCTTCACGGGAGTCCGCCGCAGCGCTCGGCGAGGGCTGAGCATCGCCGGGGGGCTTCATCTTCTGAAGCCTATACTCGGCCCGCGTGCCAGCAAAGAGCACTGATCCGGTCGCGGTGATCGGCGCCTCTGGCGCGCTCGGCTTCGGGCTGTCCCTACGCCTCGCCCGTACCGGGGTCCCGATCGCGATCGGCTCCCGCGACCCGGGCCGGGCGCGTGAGACCGCCGCCCGTGCCAAGGAGCACCTGCCGGAGGGCGATTTCTCCGCTCACGACAACGCCGGCGCCGCCCGGGCGGCGGAGACCGTGATCCTCAGCGTTCCGTTTCGCAACCAGTCGGAGACGCTCGCCAACCTGGCCGACGGCCTGCGCGCAGGGCAGCTGTTCATCGACGCCACGGTTCCGCTGGCCGCGGCCGTCGCCGGCAAGGCCACGCGGATGCTGGGCGTGTGGCAGGGGTCGGCCGCCCAGCAGGCGCTGGAGATGGTCCCCGACGGGGTCCGGGTGGTGTCGGCGCTGCACACCGTCAGCGCCGCGTCGCTGAGCGACCTCGAGGCCGAGCTCGACCAGGACGTGCTGGTGTGCGGTGACAAGCGCGCCGACAAGCGCGAGGCGGCGCAGCTGATCGACCGCATCGACGGCCTGCGCTGCGTGGACTGCGGTCGCCTGGAGATGTCTCGCACGACCGAGTCGTTGACGGCCCTGCTGATCGCCGTCAACGCCCGCTACAAGATCCACGCCGGCGTGAAGCTCACGCGGCTGCCCGGGGAGCTGTGGGACTGAGCACCGACGAGGTGGTCGTCCTCTGCGGGGGAACCGGAGGGGCCAAGCTGGCCAGGGGGTTCGCGGGGGCGCTCGGAGCGGAGGCGCTCACGGCCGTCGTCAACACCGGCGACGACATCGAGATCTACGGTGCCTACGTCTCACCGGACCCCGACCTCGTGTCCTTCTGGCTGGCGGACGCGATCGACGAGCGCGGCTGGGGCCTGCGGGATGACACCTTCGCGGTGATGGACGGGCTGCGCGAGCTCGACGCCGAGGTGTGGTTCAACCTCGGCGACCGCGACCTGGCCTGGTGCGCCCGGCGGGCCCAGCTGATGGCCGAGGGAGACTCGCCGACCGATGCCCTGGCCCGCCTCAACGAGGCGCTCGGCGTGCGCAGCAGGGTGCTCCCGATGACCGACGACCCGGTGCGGACCTGGGTGAGGACGCCGGCGCTCGGCTGGCGCGCCTTCCAGCAATTCATGATCCAGGACCGTGCCGAGGGACCGCTCGAGGACCTCGAGTTCCGCGGCGCAGACGCCGCTACGCCCTCGCAGGCCGTGCTCGACGCGCTGGCCCGCGCCACGGCGATCGTGATCGGCCCCTCCAATCCGCTGGCCTCGATCGCCCCCATCCTGGCCGTGCCGGGGATCCGCGAGGCGATGCGCTCCTCGTCCGCCCCGGTGGTGGCCGTCAGCCCGATCGTCGCCGGGCAGGTGCTGAAGGGGCCGACCGCCGCCTTCATGGCCTACGCCGGGCACGAGCTGAGCGCGGCCGGGGTCGCCGGCTTCTACGGGGAGCTACTGGACGGCATCGTCGCCGACGAAGCGGTCCCCGGGCTCGCGACCCTCGACACCGACACCCGCATGGACGACGCCGCCACCCGCGAGCGCCTGGCCGAGCAGACCCTCCGCTTCGCGACCGGGCTCGCCCGCTGATGCGGACCGCGGCGATCCTGCCGGTGAAGCGCTTCTCGGAGGCCAAGCAGCGGCTCGGGGCCGTAGTGCAGCAGGAGCTACGCGACGCGCTCGTGCGGACGATGCTCGCCGACGTGGTGCAGGCGCTCTCGGCCACCGACGCGATCGGGTTGACGATCATCGTCAGCGGCCAGCCACAGCTGCCCGACTGGGACGGCCCCGGCCTGACGGTGGTCGAGGATCACCTCGACCAGGGCCAGTCCGCGGCCGCCTCGCTGGGCGTCCGTCGTGCGCTGGAGGAGGGGTTCGAGCGGGTCCTGTGCGTGCCCGGCGACTGCCCCGCGCTGTCCCCCACCGAGTTGCAGGTACTGCTGGACGGCGCGGCGGCGGAGGGGCCGGAGGTCGTGATCGTCCCCGACCGCCACGGGACCGGCACCAACGGCCTGCTGCTGGCGCCCCCGGACGCGATCGAGCCCAGCTTCGGACCGGGGAGCTTCGAGCGTCACCGCTCGCTGGTCCTGGCCGCCGGGGCTGCGCTGCGCGTGGAGCGCCCGGCCTCGCTGCTACTCGACATCGACACCGACGTCGACCTCCAGGCCCTGCGCATGCGGCTCGCCGACAGCGCCGGCGGCGCACAGCGGACGCGGGCGCTGCTCGCCCGCGCGCACTCCACAGCGGACCCGACGGCCGCCCCCTCCACGGCGCCCTCGGGCAGGCCCTAGCGGCGGGTGCCCGAACTGCGCGCCCACCCGCTGGCGGCGCTGGGAGAGGTGCGCCCGGGGGACGATCTCGCGTCCCTGATCGCCGCCACCGCCCCTCCGGGTTCGGTGCGTGACGGGACGGTCGTCTCCATCGCCCACAAGGTCGTCTCGAAGGCCGAGGGCGCACTCGTGGCGCTCGCCGGCGTGTCTCCGAGTCCTCGCGCCGTCGAGCTGGCCGCCGAGGGCGACAAGGACCCGCGTGTGGTGCAGGTGATCCTCGACGAGACCGCCGAGCTGGTGCGGGCCGAACGCGGCGTGCTGATCTGCCGCACCCGCCACGGCTTCGTGTGCGCCAACGCCGGAGTGGACACCTCCAACGCCCCCGACGGCGACACCGCCATCGTGCTGCCCCGCGACCCCGATGCCTCCGCCCGTGCGCTGCGCTCGCGCCTGCAGGACCTACTGGGCGTGAGTGTCGGAGTCCTGATCAGCGACAGCTTCGGGCGGGCCTGGCGCCACGGACAACTCGACGTGGCGCTCGGGCTGGCCGGCCTGGCGCCGCTCGACGACTGGCGCGGCCGCGAGGACTCTCGCGGGCTCGTGCTCGCGGCCACCTGGCTCGCCGTCGCCGACGCCGCCGCCGCCACCGCGGACCTCGCCCGCGCCAAGGACTCGCGTGAGCCGGTCGTGTTGCTCGAGGGCCTCGAGCGGTTCGTCGGCGAGGACGACGGCCCCGGCGCCGCGGCTCTGCTGCGGGCCCGCGAGGAAGACCTGTTTCTCTAGCGCCCGGCGCGCGCGCCACGGGCCGCGGGCCTTCGCGACACCCGTCCGCCCGGTGCCCCGCCGCCACCCGGTGCCCCGCCGCCACCCGGTCCCTCGCCGCCGTCCGGTCCCTCGCCGCCACCCGGCGCTCCCGACGCCGCCAGCCGCCGCCAGAAGCGCACGAACTCCCGCTCGTGCGCGATGCCGGCCTGCAGCGCCAGGCGCTGGCCCTCGGTCATGTGCTCGCCCAGCTCCCCGAGCAGGGCCTCGTAGCCGGCCAGGCGCCCGCTGTGGGCCTGCAGCTGGGTCTGCGCGAGCGTGACCGGGTCGGCGCCGAAGAACAGCTTCAGCAGGCCCTCGTCACGAAGCTCGTACAGCTCGCCGGAGGGTTCCGAGCGCCAGCGGTCGAGCACTTGGCGGCCCCGGCGGGTCAGGCGGTAGCTGCGCCGGCGCCGGCCCGTCTGCTCGCGCGTCTCGTCGAGCAGGCCCTCCCCCGCGAGCCGCTCGCACTCGGTGTACAGCTGGGTGTGGGGCACGGTCCAGAAGTTGCTCGTGCTGAGCGCCGCCAGCTGCTTGAGGTCATACGGGGTGGCGGGTTCGGCGCGCTCGATCAGTCCCAGCACCACGAAGGAGGTCTGGCTCAGTCGGGGACCCGGGCGCGGGCTTGACACGCCCACCACATTAGCGTACGGTCTGAATGGTTCGATCCGAACTATTCGTCACCTGCACAGGAGGACCACGATGCCCGCCACCCCTGCGACCAGCTCCACCGACGTCGCCACCTCCAGCCCTCCGGCGAGCGGTGCCCCGGCGCTCGGGTTCACCACCCTCGAGCAGGAGAGCCTGATCGGTGAGCTCCCGGTGAGCGGTGAGCTGCCGCCGTGGCTGGAGGGTTCTCTGCTGCGCACCGGACCGGCCCGCTTCGAGGTGGGCCGCCAGCAGATGCGCCATTGGTTCGACGGCCTGGCGATGCTGCACCGCTTCACGATCGCCGCTGGAGGTGTCTCCTACGGCGGCCGCTACCTGCGGGGTCGCTCCTACCGCGCCGCCCAGGAGCAGGGGGAGATCTCCTTCGGGGAGTTCGCGACCGATCCGTGCCGCTCGATCTTCAAGCGCGTGCAGAGCATGTTCCATCCCGGCGCGGCGCAGACCGACAACGCCAACGTCAACGTCGCGCGCCTGGGCGAGCGCTTCATCGCGATGACCGAGTCGCCGATGCCGGTGCAGTTCGACCCGCACACGCTGGACACCGCCGAAGTGAGGCCGTTCGCCACGCCCGGCGAGCTCACCACCGCCCACCCGCACCTGGATCGTGACGGCGGAGCGATGCTCAACTATGCGGCCAGCCTCGGGGCGCGCTCGAGCTACCGCTTCTTCAGGGTCCCGGCTGACTCACAGGAGGCCGAGGTGATCGGCTCGATGCCCGTGCGCCACCCCGCCTACATGCATTCCTTCGGCCTCACCGAGCGCTTCCTGGTCCTGGCCGAGTTCCCGTTCGTGGTCAACCCGCTCGACCTCGCGCTGGCGCGGCGGCCGTACATCGAGAACTACCGCTGGAGGCCCGAGCAGGGGACCCGCTTCGTGCTCTTCGACCGCTCGAGCGGGGAGCTCGCCGGCGAGCTGCGCACCGCGGCCTGCTTCGCCTTTCACCACGTCAACGCCTTCGACGACGGCGGGCAGGTCGTGGTGGACATCTGTGCCTACCCGGATCCGGGCATCGTCGAGGACCTCTACCTCGAGCGCCTGCGCGCCGGCAAGCCGTTGGCGAGGGCCGAGCTGGCGCGCTTCCGGCTCGATCCCCAGCGCGGCTCGGTGACCCGCGAACGGCTCGCCGATGACGACCTCGAGCTGCCGCGGATCAACTACGGGCGCTGCAACGAGCGGCCCTACCGCTACGCCTGGGGGCTCTCCTGCGGGGACAGCGGCTTCCTCGAGCGGATCGCGAAGGTCGACACCGAGCAGCGCACGACGGCGGTCTTCGCCGAGCCCGGCCTCTACCCAGGGGAGCCGGTTTTCGTGGCCCGCCCAGGAGCCGAGGATGAGGACGACGGCGTGCTGCTGTCGGTGGCGCTGGACGCAGACGCGGCCAGCTCGATGCTGATCGTGCTCGACGCGTCCGAGCTGCGGGAGCTGGCCAGGGCTTCGCTGCCCCACCACATCCCGTTCGGCTTCCACGGCCAGTTCGACCGCTCGCTCAGCGGGTAGCGGCGGCGGATGTCATAGAGGGTGGTGCGCTCGGCGGCCGGACGGCCCGCCCGATGTGCCGCTGCGATCAGCTCCTCGGGTTCCAGACGGGTGCCGTGGTAGCTGCCGGCCAGGCGGCTGATCGACTCCTCCATCAACGTCCCACCGAGGTCGTTGACGCCCCAGCGCAGCGACTCGGTGGCGGCGTCGAGGCCCATCTTCACCCAGCTCGCCTGCACGCTGGCGATGCTGCGTCCGAGCGCCAGGCGGAACACGGCCGTGTGCTTGAGGTTCTCCTCGCTCGAGATCTCCTGGACCCCGTGGGTCCGCCCCAGCAGGGTCTGGAAGGGGATGAAGGACAGCGGCACGAACTCCGTGATCCCGCCGGTGCGCTCCTGCAGCTCACGCACCACCCGCATGTGCTCCGCCAGCTCCCAGGGCTCCTCGATGTGTCCGAACATGACCGTCGCGGTGGAGCGCAGCCCGGCGCGGTGTGACGCTTCGATCACCTCCACCCAGCGGGCCACCGGCAGCTTGTTGGGCGAGATCCGTTCACGCACGCCGTCGTGGAGCACCTCGGCGGCGGTACCGGGCGTGGACCCCAGGCCCGCCTCGCGCAGGCGCGCGAACACCTCGTCAGGCCCCAGCCCCGAGATGTCGCACATGTGCGCGATCTCCATCGGGCTGTAGGCGTGCAGATGCAGCTGCGGCGCCGCCCCCTTGGCGACCCGCAGCCAGTGCAGGTAGTCCTCGAGGGTCCAGTCCGGGTGGATGCCCGACTGGATGCAGATCTCGCTGGCACCGAAGTCGACCGCCTCCCCCACCCTGCGCAGGAACTCCTGCTCGTCGTGTTCATAGGCGTCGGGGGAGCGCTTGCCCTGCCCGAAGCCGCAGAACGCGCACCCCACGGTGCACACGTTGGAGACGTTGATGTTGCGGTTGACGACGAAGGTGACCGTGTCCCCCGCGAGCTCGGCGCGCAGCTCGTCGGCGGCCTGACGGAGGTCCTCGATCGCCTCCGGGCGGGTCTCGGCGAACAGCGCCGTGAGCTCCTCCGGCGTCAGCGCCGTGCCGCTGCGGGCGCGCCCGATCGCCCCCGCCACGAGGTCGCGGCGAATCGGGGCGGGCGGCTCCGTTCGCCCCGATCCGCGGCGCGGGATGAAGCTCCAGTAGCGCGAGCGGATCGTGTCCAGGACGGTCCCGGACAGCCACTCCGGATCGATGTATTGGGGGTACACGCACAGCCGCTCTGTCAGCGCGAAGCCGTCCTCCTGCAGGCGCCGTCGGACCTGGTGGACCGACGGGAACGGGTGCTCCGGGGAGATGTGATCGCCGTTGGCCGACAGCCCGCCGAGGTCGCTGGCACCGGCGCGCACGAGCTGCACCCACCAGTCGGCGAGGTTGGGGGGGATCTGCACGGCCACGTCGGGCATCAGCCGCCGCGCGTGGGTGACCAGCTCCTCCATCTCCCCCACGCTCACCGGCGTTGCCCAGGAGGGAAGCGCCACCGCCACCGGCTCCTCCGCGACACCCGTCTGCCAGTAGCGGCGGGCGGCATCGTCGGCGATCGTGGCCGGCTCGCGCCCGTAGTAGCGCTGGTGAGGGACGAAGTTCTGCAGGATCACCTCCTGCAGATGCCCGTATTCGGCCTGCACCTCGGCCAGCGCCTGCAGCGAGGCGAGCCGCTCCTCGGGGCTCTCGCCGATTCCCACCAGGATGCCGCTGGTGAACGGGATCCTCAGCTCGCCCGCGGCCCGGATCGTCTCCAGCCGGCGCGCCGGATGCTTGGTCGGGGAGCCGGCGTGGACGGTCTCCATCAGCCGCTCGGAGATCGACTCGAGCATCAGCCCCTGAGAGGCGCTCACCTCCCGCAGGCGGGCGAGGTCCTCGCGCGAGAGGACGCCGAGGTTGGTGTGCGGGAGCAGCCCCCGCTCCAACGCCCGTTCGCAGGTCCAGACGACGTAGCCGGTGAAGTCCTCGTGGCCGTAGGAGTTCAGCCGCTCGCGAACGTCGGGGTTGACCTCGGGCAGCTCGCCGGTCAGCACGAGCAGCTCCTTGACCCTCCGGCGGGCGGCCCCGTCGAGCAGCTCGAGGACCTCCTGGGGGCTGTAGAGGTGGGCTCCGTGGGTGGCGAAGGAGCAGTACTTGCAGTAGCAGCGGCAGGTCCTCGACAGTGACAGCGTGAGGTTCCGCGAGAAGGTGATGCGCCGGCGCATGCCCTACAGACGCTCCCCTTCAGCGACGCGCCGGCTCGTTGGCGTCGTCCGTGGGCACGCCCCCATTATGCTCAGGCCAAGGTGAGCAGGCGACCCGGACCGCAGGTGTACCTCGCCCGCCACGGCCAGACCGCCTACAACCACGAGGGCCGCTTCCAGGGCCAGCAGGCCATCCCCCTGGACGACGTCGGCCGTGGCCAGGCGCGGGAGCTGGCCGAGCGGGCCCTGCCATACGGCTTCGTGGCGCTGTGGTGCAGCCCGCTGCTGCGAGCGCGGGAAACGGCGGAGATCGTCGGCGCCCGGCTCGGGCTGGAGCTGCGTGAGGACGCACGCCTGATGGAGACCGACGCCGGCGATTGGACCGACCTCACCTTCGAGGACGTGAAGGCCCGTGAACCTGAGCGCTTCAACCAGTTCATCTCGGTCTATCCCGGCTTCTCGTTCCCGGGCGGCGAGTCCTTCGTCGAACAGGACATACGCGTGGCTGGGGCGATCGCCGACGTCGAGCAGGGGCCGCTGCCGGCGCTGGTGGTGTGCCACGGGATGGTCATCCGCGCGGCGCTGACCACCCACGCCGGGCGCGGGGTCGAGAACATCAAGCGCGTCGCCAACGGGGCCCTCGTCCCGCTCGACCTCGAGGCGGCCGAACAGGCCGACCTCGGCGGCGGGGCGGCGACGGTCGCGACCTAGCGCTCGCTCAGGAGGGCACGGCGCGACCGGTGGAGTCCTCGCCGGCCACGAGCACGAACACCCCGCGCGAGCCCGCCCTGCGAGCTTCACGGTAGGGGCGGTACTCCTCGCTCTCATAGAACTCCTCGGCCGCCTCGCGCGAGGGCCACTCGATCAGCAGCACCACGTGCGGCAGCTCGCGATCGCCCTCGAACAGCTCCGCGCGGCCCGTCCGCGCCAGGTAGCGCCCGCCGCGGGCCTGCACCATCGGCGTCACGTCGTTGACGTAGTCGCCCACCCAGGCGGGATCCGTGACCTCCAGTTCGGCCACCGTGTAGTGCTTCATCTAGCGGAGGATTACGCAACCGGTGCTCGCGTGGGCAATCAGCCTCTGGTCCGCCTCAACGATCAGGCGCCCCTCGGCGGTGGCGATGCGTCCGCCGGAGTGGACGACGGTGCCCTCGGCCAGCACGCGGCCCATGCCGGCGGTCATCCCCCTGATGTAGCGGACCTGCAGGTCGGTCGTGGTGTAGGCCGAGCCGGGGTCGAGCATCGTGTGCACGGCGCAGCCCATGCACGAGTCCAGCAGCGTCGCCGCCACGCCCCCGTGGACCGTTCCGATCGGGTTGTACATCCACTCGGCCGGCTCGAACGCGAACACCGCCCGCCCCCGCTCGACCTCGATCAGCGAGAAGCCCATCAGCTCGGCGATCGGCGGCGGCGGGATCGACCCATCGGCGATCGCGGTCATGTACTGCACCCCCGACAGCGACGAGGCGCGCGCGGCGGTCTCGAGCGGGTCGTGCCAACTGAAGGTGCGGCTGCGCTCCGCGCTGCTCGATGCCTTCACCCGAGCCACCATAGAAGGCCCCGCCCGGCCGGCCGCCCCGTCGCCGCGCCGGTCCCGATCACCCGTCAGCCGCCCGACGGCGCGGAGTCCTCGAGCAGCCGCGCCACCAGCGCCGCACCCTCGCGCGCCATCCGCGAGCGGGGTACCACGAGGTCGAAGCCGGCGCTTTCGGCGCGCTCCCGCACGTCCGCCTCCACGTGGGAGTAGAAGCCCAGCGTCCGGGGCTGCCCCTCCCCCACGAGCCCGGCAACCAGCTCGATCCCCTCCTCGCTCCCGGAGGTGAGGTCCACGACGAGCACCCGCGGGTGCTCCTGCGCCGGGTCCTGCAGGCGCGCGGACACCGCCGCCGCGTCGGGAAGCAGTTCGAGCCCCTCGCCGGCGCCCTGCACCTGCGCGGCGATACGCGAGCCGAACATCAGGTCCCCGCACAGCGCCAGCACCCGCGCCATCGGGGGCTACTGGGCGCGCAGTCGGCGGAACTCCTCGCGAGCGGACTCCGGGCGGCCCCACATCTGGACCACCTCGGCCCGCCCGACCCGGGTCTCGCGCACCACCAGCTCGCCCTCGATCCCGGCCTGGTCGAGCAGCGTCAGGGCGCCGTGCACGGTCGGCGCGGCCGCCGCGTGCCCGAAGGCGTTGGCCACGAGCAGCCGCCAGTGCCAGTCATGGTGGGAGTACGGACGGGCGTTGCAGGTCGTCAGATACAGGGCGGCGTCGACGTAGCGTGACTCGTCGGCGATCCGCAGGTCGAGCTCGAGGTCTGTCCAGTCGGCGGGGAGCTCGTCGAGGATTCCCTGGAAGGTGTCCGCCAGCGCCATCGCTGCCGGCAAGCCTAGCGTGGCTATTCTCGAAATCCGATGGGCACCGCGGCCACCCACACCGACAGTCAGGGCTCCCTCGCCGCCCAGCTCGAGCTGCTCCGCGATGGCGCCGGGCTGCTCGACCGCTCCGAGCGGGGCAAGCTCGCCCTCGAGGGACCCGACGCGATCGAGTTCCTCAACGGCCAGGTGACCAACGAGCTGGACGGGCTGGCCCCGGGCGAAGGCCGCTATGCAGCCTTCCTCACCCACAAGGGCAAGATGCTCGGAGACCTGCGCATCCTCGCCGTCCCGGACGGCGGCCCGGACGCCGGAATGCTGTTGCTGGACACCGAGCGCGCCGCGTTGCAGGCGCTGTTCGACATGATCCGCCGCTACAAGGTCGGCTTCCGGGTCGAGTTGCACAAGCGCACCGTCGAGCGCGCCCTGCTGTCGCTGATCGGGCCGCGTTCGGTAGCCGTGGCACAGGCCGACGGCCTGGCCTCGGCCGAGCACTCCAGCGTGCCCGTACAGATCGACTCGGTGGCGGCGTTGGCGGTGAGGACCGACCTCGGCGTGGACCTGTTCTGCGAGGCGGCCGAACGCGAGCGCCTGTGGGAGGCGCTGCGCAGCCGGGGTGCCACGCCGATCGAACTGCAGGCGGCCGAGTGCCTGCGCATCGAGAGCGGGCGCCCGCGCTACGGGCTCGACCTCGACGACACCGTGATCCCCCAGGAGGCGGGCCTCAATGAGCGCGCCGTCAGCTTCACCAAGGGCTGTTACGTGGGGCAGGAGACGGTCGCCCGGCTCTACTACAAGGGCCGCCCCAACCGCCACCTGCGCGGGCTGCGCCTGTCCGCGCCCGCCCCCCACGGCAGCGAGCTGCGCTTCGGCGGGCGCGCGGTGGGTCACCTCGGGAGCAGCGCACCCTCACCGCACCTGGGCCCGATCGGGCTGGCGCTCGTCCGCCGTGAGGCGGAGCCCGGCAGCACCCTGGAGGTGGGAGATGAGGGCGTCACCGCCCAGCTGCTGGAGCTCCCGTTCCCCCGCGAGCCCGGGCCAGGCTAGGATTGGCCCCTCAGCGGCCCTTCTACACACGAGGTTTGGAAAGAGACAGTGGCGATCGACCTGCAGCAGGTATCAGCAGTTGACGTAGAGCCCGGCGAGCTGCCCAAGACGATGGCCGCCTGGGTCATCCGCGAGGAGCGCTTCGGCGAGCCCAAGGACGCCTTTCAGATCGAGGAGATCGAAGTGCCCGAGCCTGGCGCCTTCGAGGTGATCGTGCGGGTGATGGCGGCGGGCGTCAACTACAACAACGTGTGGGCCGCGCTCGGCAAGCCCGTGTCGGTGATGCGCTACGGCGACCACCCGGAGTTCGGCCACCACATCGGTGGCTCGGACGCTTCGGGCATCGTCTGGAAGGTCGGCCCCGGGGTGACCCGCTGGAAGCCCGGCGACGAAGTCGTGGTGCACTGCAACCAGGCCTCCTACGAGGACCCCGAGGTGCACGGACTGGACCCGATGGCAGCCCCCTCCCAGAAGATCTGGGGCTACGAGACGACCTGGGGCTCGTTCGCCCAGTTCACCAAGGTCCAGGCCCAGCAGCTGCTGCACAAGCCCCCCGCCCTGACCTGGGAGGAGGCCGCCTCCTACGGGCTCGTGTACTTCACCGCCTGGCGGATGCTGATGACCCGCTGCAAACTGCAGGCGGGCAACACCGTCCTGATCTGGGGCGCCGCGGGCGGCCTCGGGGTGTTCGCCACCCAGATCTGCAAGGCCGCCGGGGCGCGCTCCGTGGGGGTCGTGTCATCGGCCGAGAAGGGCGAGCTGGTCAAGCGCCTGGGCGCCGAGGACTACATCGACCGCAACGAGTTCGCCGGGATGATGCGCCAGGGCGGCGAGACCCCCGAGGAGGAGGCCGAGCGCTTCAAGGTTGCGAGGGGCTTCGCCAAGCGCGTCAAGGACATCCTCGGGGACGCTCCCGACATCGTCTTCGAGCACGTCGGCAAAGCGACCTTCCCCACCTCCGTGTTCACCGTCAAGCCGTTCGGGAAAGTCGTCATCTGCGCCGGCACCACCGGCATCGACGTGGACTTCAACGTGGCCTACCTGTGGATGCGCCAGAAGGAGATCCTCGGCTCGCACTTCGCCAACGCCTATGAGGCCACGAAGGCCAACGAGCTGATCGAAAGCAATGTGATCCGCCCCGTGCTGTGGCGCACGCTGGGCTTCGACGGGGTCGCAGAGGCACACCAGCTGATGATGGAAAACAAGCACCTGGGCAAGATCTCGGTGCTGGTTGGAGCCGAACGCGAGGGCGAGGGCGCCACCGTCGAGGGCCCCGGGGCGATCCACGCGGAGGTCGGCGCCTGATGGCGGGGACGGTGATCGTCCCCTGGTACGCCACGGGGCTGCGCGCCAACGGCTTCGCCAGGGACCTGCAGGAGGTCGCCTCCACCGCCCTGCGCTACGGCGCCACCTCCTACCGCGTTTACCGCTCGCAGACCGACAAATACCGCTTCCAGCAGGTGTCGACCTTCGACCACCACCTCGACTGGGAACGCTATTGGGAAGGTCCCGAGATGACCTACTTCCGCACGATCCACTCCAGCTGGTACCAGGTCCCCGTGCTGTACGACTGGTGGGACCTGGAGACCTCCGGCGCCATCGACGACGCCGCCCTGCTGTCCGGCAACGGACACGGCAACGGCCACGGCCACCCCGTCGGGGAAGGCGCCTAGCCGCGCTCGAGCGGGGCCATCGTCAGGCCCGCGTCCTTCAGCTGCTCCCAGTAGTGCTCGGCCGGCTCCTGCATGCCGGTGAAGACGATCGCCTGGCCGCTGTTGTGGATCAGCTCGGCGATCTGCATCCCCTGGTCGTGGGAGACGCCGGGGATGAAGCGCGCGAGCGTGCTCGCCACGTGCTCGAAGGTGTTGTGGTCGTCGTTGCGGACGATCACCCTCCACGAGCCGCCGGTGCCGGTGTCGGGCCCGTCGGTGCGGGGCCGCGTGATGGTCTCGGGCATCTGGGGCGCAGGATAAAGGTGCTGCCACAGCCGTACAATGGCTGCATGAGCGGTGAGCGTCCCGTGCGGCTGTCCGAGCGCGACCGGCCATGGATGATGCGCACCTACGCGGGCCATTCCACCGCGAAGGCGTCCAACGAGCTGTACCGGCGCAACCTCGCCAAGGGGCAGACAGGGCTTTCGATCGCCTTCGACCTGCCCACGCAGACCGGCTATGACCCTGACGACGAGCTCGCCCGGGGCGAGGTCGGCAAGGTGGGCGTTCCGATCTCCCATCGCGGGGACATGGCGGCGCTGATGGACGGGATCCCACTGGGCGAGATGAACACCTCGATGACGATCAACGCCACCGCCGCCTGGCTGCTGGCGCTGTACATCGTCACGGCCGAGCAGGAGGGGGTCGCCCAGGACCAGCTCCAGGGAACCACCCAGAACGACATCATCAAGGAGTTCCTGGCACGCGGGACCTACGCCTTCCCGCCGGCACCCTCGATGCGGCTGATCGCGGACATGATCGCCTACACGGTCGAGCACGTCCCCCGCTGGAACCCGATCAACATCTGCTCCTATCACCTGCAGGAGGCCGGAGCCACGCCGGTGCAGGAGATCGCCTACGCGATGAGCAACGCGATCGCCGTGCTCGACGCGGCCCGCGAACGGGTGGAGCCCGAGCGCATGGAACAGGTCTTCGGGCGGATCTCCTTCTTCGTCAACGCCGGGGTGCGCTTCATCGAGGAGCACGCCAAGCTGCGCGCGATGTCGATCCTGTGGGAGCAGATCGGCACCGAGCGCTACGGCGTCCAGGACCCGCGCCACCTGCGCTTCCGCTACGGGGTGCAGGTCAACTCGCTGGGCCTGACCGAGGCCCAGCCGGAGAACAACGTGCAGCGGATCGTGCTCGAGGCGCTGGCGGTGACGCTCGGGCGCGACACCCGCGCCCGAGCGATCCAGCTGCCGGCGTGGAACGAGGCCCTGGGCCTGCCGCGGCCGTGGGACCAGCAGTGGTCGCTGCGCATCCAGCAGGTGCTGGCCTACGAAACAGACATCCTCGAGTACGGCGACATCTTCGAGGGCTCGAAGGTGATGGACGGGCTCGTGGAGGAGCTGCTCGAGGGAGCCCGGGCGGAGATGGACGTGGTGGCCCAGCAGGGGGGCGCCGTCGAGGCCGTCCCGTACATGAAGGCGGCGCTGGTGGACTCCCACCGCGAGCGGCTGCGGCGGATCGAGAGCGGCGAGCAGGTGGTGGTCGGCCAGAACCGCTTCGAGGAGACCGAGGAGTCTCCGCTCACCGCCGACGCCGAGGGCGGAATCCTGGTCGTGGACCCGGCGCTGGAAGCCGAGCAGGTCGAGGCCGTACGCGCCTGGCGGGCGGGCCGCGAGGAGGGAGCCGTGCTCCAGGCGCTCGAGCAGCTCGCGAGCGTGGCCAGCGGGGACGGCGGCGACACCAATCTGATGGTCCCCACGATCGCGGCCGCGCGGGCGGGAGCGACCACCGGCGAGTGGGCCGCCACGCTGCGCGGGGTGTTCGGCAGCTACCGGGCCCCCACCGGGGTCGGTGAGGCCAGCGCCGGGAGCTCCAACGGCGAGCTCACCGAGCTGCGGGCGGAGGTGGAGCGCCTGCAGGAGCAGCTCGGCCGCCGGCCGAAGATGCTGGTCGGAAAGCCCGGCCTGGACGGACACTCCAACGGCGCCGAGCAGGTGGCGCTGCGCGCCCGGGATGCGGGCATGGACGTGGTCTACGACGGGATCCGCCTGACGCCCGCCCAGATCGCCACCTCGGCGCTGCAGGAGGGGGTCCACGTGATCGGCCTGTCGATCCTCTCCGGGTCCCACCGCGAGCTGATCCCGGCGGTGATGGAGGCGTTGCGCGAGCGCGGCGTCCGGGCCCCGGTGATCGTCGGAGGGATCATCCCCGAGCAGGACGTGCCCGACCTGCTCCAGGACGGCGCGGCCGCCGTCTACACGCCGAAGGACTTCGACATCACACGCATCATGCGCGAGATCGTGGCGCTCCTCGCCGCCGAAGCCGAGCGCCCGGCGCTCGCCGCCGGCAGCGCGCCCGCGTGAGTGCGGACGGCGCGGCGCTGGCCGCGCGCCTGCGCGAACACGATCTCGGTGCGGCCCCGGCGGCGCTGAACCTGCTGGAGAGCAGCGCCCCGGAGGATCGTCTCGAGGCCGACTCGCTGCTCGCCTCCCTGTCCCCCGGCGCCCTCGGCGAAGAGGCACCGGGACACGTGATCGGTGTCACCGGGCCGCCGGGGGCGGGCAAGTCGACGATGCTCTCGGCGCTGCTGGCGGGCTGGCGGGCGCGGGGACGCACGGTCGCCCTGCTGGCCGTGGACCCGAGCTCCCGGCGCTCGGGCGGGTCGCTGCTGGGGGACCGCGCGAGGATCGATTTCGACGCTGCCGACAGCGGCGTGCTGATCCGCTCCAGCGCGGCGGGCGAACGCCTCGGCGGTCTGGCCCGCTCCACCGCCGCCGCCTCCGACGCGCTGGCCGTGGCCTTCGACGTGGTCGTGATCGAGACCGTCGGCGTGGGGCAGGCCGAGACCGACGTGGCCGAGGCCGCCGACACGGTCGTGGTGGTCGTCCAGCCAGGCGCGGGCGACGCGCTGCAGTTCCTGAAGTCGGGGATCATGGAAGTCCCCGACGTGCTCGTCGTCACCAAGGCCGACCTCGGGCAGCTGGCGATCTCCGCGCGTCGTGACCTGGCCGCCGCGCTGCGCTCGCTCGGCGCCCGCTCCACGCCGGTGGTCGCGGTCTCCTCGGTGCCTCCCACCAGCGGGATCGAGGAGCTGCTGGACGCGCTCGAGCAGCACCGTGAGGGCGAGGACCTCCAAGCCCGCCGCATCTCGGCCCGCCGCGCCCGGGCCCTGCGGGAGTTCCAGGACGAGCACGGAGAGCGCGGGCTGCGGGCGATCGGTGGCCGTGCCCGTGCCCAGGAGCTGCTGGGCAGCGAGGATCCGGGTACCGGGGTCCCGGCGCTGGTGGGCGTGCTCGAGCGCTCACTCGCGGCCTGACCCGCCGCGACGGCGCTCCCATATGCTCCCGCCGGGCATGGCGACCGGCTGCTTCATCTCGACCGGACGCTCGCTGAGCCAGGCGCTCGAGCGGGTGGCGCTGGCCGATTCGCTCGGCTACGAGGCCGTGTACACCACCCACACGGCCGGGCGGGACTCGCTCACCGTGCTGGCCGCATACGCGCAGTCGAGCAGCCGGATCATGCTCGGGAGCGGCGTGGTGCCGATCTACACGCGCACGCCCGCGACCATGGCCCAGACCGCGGTCACCGTGGATGAGCTCTCGGGAGGCCGCATGCGGCTGGGCATCGGCGTCTCCCACCGCCCGGTGGTGGAGGCCTGGCACGGGCAGACGATCGACCGGCCGGTGGCCGAGATGCGCGAGTACGTGGCGATCCTGCGGGCGATGTTCGCCGGCGAGGACCCGCCGCAGGGTGACAAGTGGAAGACGAGCTTCCACCTCCACGGCGTGCCGGCCCGCAGCGACCTGCCGATCTACATCGCGGCGCTGTCCCCGGCGATGCTGCGACTCGCCGGTGAGATCGCCGACGGCGTGATCCTGTGGCTGTGCAACCCGGGCTACATCGAGCAGGTGGTGATGCCCGAGCTGGCCGAGGGAGCCCGCCGGGCCGGCCGCGAGCCGGGCCGCGTGGACGTCGTGGCGGCCGTCCCGAGCGCCGTCGCCGATGACCGCGGTCCCGCCTATGAGGCCATGCGCCGCGACCTGCTGACCTACTTCTCGCTGCCCTTCTACCGCGCGATGATCGAACGCAGCGGCTTCGCTTCCGACATCGAGGCCTTCGACGCCGCCGGCGGGGACCCGCAGGCGATGCAGAACGCGATCTCCGACGCCTTCCTGGAAGATCTCCTCGCGGTCGGGTCCGCCGAGCAGGTGCGAGCCGGGGTCGAGCGCTACGGCGCCGCCGGGGCCTCCTCGCCCTGCATCGGCCCGATCCCGGGCAGCGACTTCGACGCCACCCTGCGCGCGGTTGCGGCCTAGCGCGCCGGTTGCGGCCGGTGCGTACCTCGTTGCGCCGACTGCCGCGTAACGAATCGCAAGCGCGCAAGACTGAGGGGGACAGCAAATGATCGTCCTGTTGGTGTTCGCACTGCTCGCCGGGGCCGGTACGGCCCTGTCGCCGTGCGTGCTGCCCGTGCTGCCGGCGCTGTTGTCGGCCAGCGGTGTCGGCGGTCGCCGCCGGCCGCTGGGGATCGTGATCGGACTGTGCCTGACGTTCACGATCACGATCGTCGGGGTGGCAAGCGTGGTGGGCGGCGTGGGCGTCGGAAGCGACCCGCTGCGGGACCTCTCGATCGCGGTGCTGCTCGTGTTCGGCGTGAGCCTGCTGGCGCCGGCCCTGTCTGCTCGGATCGAGGCCCCACTGTCGCGGCTGGCGCGTTTCGGCCCCCGCTCACGCGGGGACGGGTTCCGTTCGGGGCTGGTCGTGGGTGGAGCGCTCGGGTTCGTCTACACCCCCTGCGCCTCGCCGATCCTGGCGGCGGTCATATCGGTCAGCGCGGCGAGCGGCCGGACGGTGCTGCTGGCACTGGCCTACGCGGCGGGCTCGGGCGCGGTCCTGTTCCTGCTCGCGTTCGGCGGCAGGAAGGTCTTCGACCGCGTACGCCGGGCCGGCCAGGGTCCTGCGCTGCAGCGGGTGCTGGGCGTGGTGATGATCGTCACCGCCGTTTTGCTCGCCACCAGCCTCGACGTCAACTACGACGAATTCGTCGCCCAGCACATCCCCGATGTCAACCTCACCGCCGGCCTGGAGTGCTCGCCCACCGTCACCGAACGCCTGCACGAGGTCACCGGTCACAAGGCCCGCTTCGTGGCGGCCAACGGCTCCTCCTCCTGCGGCGGAAGCGGCTCGGCCGCCCACCTCACGGCGGCTGGCCCTTCGGCCAGCCAGGAAACCCTGCTGGCCGACGCGCGCTCGCTGCCGATGGCCGGGATGGCCCCCGAATTCACCCGCACCGAGCGCTGGTTCAACACGCCGGGGAACAAGCCGCTGTCGCTCGCTTCGCTGCGCGGCCGGGTCGTGCTGGTGGACTTCTGGACCTACACCTGCATCAACTGCATCCGCACGCTCCCCTACCTGAAGGCCTGGGACGCCAGCTACCGCCACGACGGCCTCACGATCGTCGGCGTTGAGACCCCGGAGTTCTCCTTCGAGCACGACGCCGGCAACGTCGAGGACGCGATCCAGCAGTTCGGCCTCCGCTACCCGGTGGCCCAGGACAACGAAATGGGCACCTGGGACGCCTACGGCAACGAGTACTGGCCGGCCGACTACCTGATCGACGCCAAGGGCCAGGTGCGCTACGCGAGCTTCGGCGAGGGCGACTACGCGAAAACGGAAACGGCGATCCGTGCGCTGCTGGCAGCGGCCGGTGCCAAGGTCGGCGCCCACAGCCACGCCACCGGGGTGGTCGTGCCCTCGAGCTCGGCGACACCCGAGACCTACCTCGGCACCAACCGCGCCGAAGGTTGGGCGCAGGGCCCGTTCGGCGGACTGCACGACTACGGGTCCCCGCCGACCCGGCCCCTTGCACTGAACACCTTCGCCTACAGCGGCACGTGGCGGATCTCCGCTCAGCCGGCCGAAGCGGTGGCGGGCGCCGGCATCGACGTCGGCTTCCAGGCCAAGAACGTGTACCTCGTGCTCAGCTCCCCCGGGGAACGCCCGCTCCCGGTGACGGTGCTCCTGGACGGACATCCGATCTCCGCGGCGGACTCCGGCGCGGACGTCCACGGCGGCGTGGCGATGGTGCGCCGCCAGCGCCTGTACTGGCTGGTCTCGCTGCGGGGGGACCAGCGCCACCAGCTCTCCCTGCGCTTCGCCGACGGCGTCACCGGCTACGCCTTCACGTTCGGCTGAGGAGCGGGCGGCCGCGGGGCCGCCGCGAGCGGGCCGCCGGCAGCGACGGATGCTCGGCGGCGGCGGCCGTGCGCGAGGGAGCAGGGTTCGGGGCGCGAATACAATGGTCTGCATGGAGGGCTCCATGGCCGAGACCAGCGCACGCAGCTGGCTACGTTGCTACCGCTGCTGGTCGCGGGACCTCGAGGTCCAGGTCCACTACGAGGGCATTCACAAGATCGACCCGGACACGGGCGAGCGCGCCGAAGTCGTGGACGAGCTGCAGGAGGCGGTGGTGCAGTGCCTGGAGTGCATGCACGATCAGCCCCACCTCGGCTTCAACAACGGGCGCGTGGAGCCGATCGAAGACCGCTGGGAACGGATGATCGCGGGGACGCCCTGGGTGGCCTCCTGCACCGTCACGGTGGACGCCGACGACGTCGAGAGCTGCTCGGGGCCCGAGGCCGGCGACGCCCTCTCCTACGCCGCCTTCGGCGACCACGGCGTGAGGGAGTTCTTCACCCACGTGCGCTTCCACAAGCACGAGGACGACTCGCGCATCATCGTCCACCTGCTGGTGGAGCTGTACGCGCGCTCGCTGGAGGAGGCCACCGACGTGCTCGAGTCGGCGGCACGGGGTTTGCTGACGATCACCTCGCTGGCCGAGGAGTCCCGTCCTCCGGCGGCCGCGAGCGAAGCCCACGGCCACGAATAGCCGTTAGCTGAGCCGCTCCTCGAGCGCCCGCAGCTGGGCGTGGAGCTCTGCGGGGAGGTTGTCGAAGCGGGCGTAGTGCTCGTGGAACTGGGGCAGCTGGGCGAGCCACTCGGCGTTGTCCACGCGCAGCAGCTCGGCGACCTGCTCGTCGCTGACCTCCAGGCCGCTGGTGTCGATTCCCTCCTTGCCCACCGGCGGGACCATGCCGATCGGCGTCTCCTGCGCTGCGCCGTGGCCCGCGCAGCGGGCGAACACCCAGGCCAGCACGCGCGAGTTCTCGCCGAAGCCGGGCCACAGGAAGTGGCCGTCGTCGTCCTTGCGGAACCAGTTGACGTAGAAGATCTTCGGGAGCTTGGCCCCCGGGGTACGCCCGATCTTCAGCCAGTGGCCGAAGTAGTCGGCCATGCTGTAGCCGAGGAACGGGAGCATCGCGAACGGGTCGAAGCGCAGTTCGCCGACGGTGCCGGCGGCGGCCGCCGTCTTCTCGGAGCCCATCACCGAGCCGAGGAACACCCCGTGCTCCCAGTCCATGGCCTCGGTCACGAGCGGCACGACGGTCGAGCGGCGCCCCCCGAACAGCATCGCGTCGATCGGCACCCCGGCCGGGTCCTGCCACTCGGGGGCGATCGCCGGCGTCTGCGTCGGCGCGGACGGTGAAGCGGGCGTTGGGATGGGCGGCGGGCGTCTCGGAGGCGGGCGTCCAGTCCTCGCCATGCCAGTCGATCAGGTGCTCCGGGGGCTCCTTGGTCAGTCCCTCCCACCACACGTCGCCGTCATCGGTTTTGGCGCAGTTGGTGAAGATCGTGTTCGTGGGAGACCATCTTGATCGCGTTCGGGTTGGTCTTCTCGCCCGTCCCGGGTGCGACCCCGAAGAAGCCGGCCTCGGGGTTGATCGCGTACAGGCGCCCGTCGTCGCCGAACTTCATCCAGGCGATGTCGTCGCCGATCGTCTCGACCTTCCAGCCCTTCAGGGTGGGGATCAGCATCGCGAGATTGGTCTTGCCGCAGGCGCTGGGGAAGGCGCCGGTGATGTACTTGACCTCGCCCTCGGGGGAGGTCAGCTTGAGGATCAGCATGTGCTCGGCCATCCAGCCCTCGTCGCGGGCCATCACCGAGGCGATCCGCAGCGCGAAGCACTTCTTGCCCAGCAGCGCGTTGCCGCCGTAGCCGGAGCCGTAGGACCAGATCTCGCGCGTCTCCGGGAAGTGGACGATGTACTTGTTCTCGGCGTTGCAGGGCCACGGCACGTCCCGCACGCCCTCGGCGAGGGGCATGCCGACCGAGTGCAGACACGGCACGAACTCCCCGCCCGTCGCCGAGCACGTCCAGCGCCCCCTTGCCCATCCGGGTCATGATCCGCATCGAGACGGCGACGTAGGTCGAGTCGGTCAACTGGACGCCGATGTGGCTCTTGTCGGAGCCGAGCGGGCCCATGCAGAACGGCACCACGTACATCGTGCGGCCCCGCATCGAGCCGGCGAACAGCTCCGTCAGCGACTCCCGCATCTCTGCCGGGTCGCGCCAGTTGTTGGTCGGTCCCGCCTCCTCCTCGGTGCGCGGAGCAGATGAAGGTCCGGTCCTCGACCCGGGCGACGTCGCCGGGGTCGGACAGTCGCCAGGTAGGAGTTCGGCCGCTTGGCCTCCGAGAGGCGCTCGAAGGTGCCCGCGTCGACGAGCTCGGCGCAGAGCTCGTCGTACTCCTCGGCGGAGCCGTCGCACCAGTGGATCTCGTCCGGCTCGGTGAGGGCCGCCATCTCCTCGACCCACGCCAGCAGACGCTCGTGCTTGGTTGGGGCGGGAAGCGTGGTGCTCATCGCGGCGGGCGGCTCCTTCGGTTCGCTGTCATCTCTGGCGCCTCGCTGTGGGGCGCGCCCGGCAGATGCTCACTAAACCGGCAAAAAACGCCCAGTCGGGGGCGTTCGACAAAGCCTATCGCAGGCCGCCGGCGGCATTCGGGGCGTCCCGCCGGAGCACGCTCAGGCGGAGCCGTTGCTGAGGCGGCGCCGGGGTTGCGGCGCGGCACCAGCACGAGCCGCTTGAACTCGGCCACCAGTACCCCGTCCTGGTTCAAGACGCGGGTGTGGACCCTCACGGTCCCGCGGTCGGGCTTGGACTGCGACTCGCGCTTCTCGAGCACCTCGGACTCGCAGAACAGCGTGTCCCCGTGGAACACGGGGGCCGGGTGCTTGAGCTCTTCGGTGGCGAGGTTGGCGATCGCCTTGCCGCAGACGTCGCTGACCGACATGCCGAGCGCGAGCGAGTAGACGAGCGGCCCGACGACGACGTTGCGGCCCTGCTGGGAGGCGGCCGCGTAGACGTCGTTGATGTGCAGCGGGTGGTGGTTCATGGTCAGCAGGCAGAAGAGGTGGTCGTCGGACTCGGTGACCGTCTTGGCGGGCCAGTGCTTGTACACGTCGCCGACTTCGAACTCCTCCAGATAGCGTCCGTAGGGGTGCGCGCCGCTGGCCTCGCGGGCGGCCTGGTCGGTCTGGAGTGCGTCTCTCTCGGGGGCTCGGGTCTCGCTCATGGGACCCCAGCTCTAGTGCGCCGTGCGCCGGCGCATATGCCTCGATACTGCGTGCGCGGCGTTTGCGGCCGCGCAACGGAATTAGACGACCAGGAGAGCCCTTGCGAAACCCCCGAGACTTCCTCAAGCCGCTGGCCATCGGCGCCCCCGAGCCGGCTCGCGAAATCCCCTTCAAGCCCTCGCGGATGATCCACTTCCTGGACTTCTCCAACGAGAAGATGGTGGCCAAGGTCCCCGACATCGCCCCCACCGTGGACATCCTGCTGGGGAACCTCGAGGACGCGGTCCCGGTGGACCGGAAGGTGGCCGCGCGGGAAGGGTTGATCCGGGTCGGACGCGAGATGGACCTCGGCGAGACGGCCCTCTGGACACGGGTCAACGAGCTGGCCTCGCCGTGGGTGCTCGACGACATCACCCAGGTCGTGGAGGCGATCGGGGACAAGCTCGAGGTGATGATGATCCCCAAGGTCGAGGGACCCTGGGACATCCACTACGTGGACCGTCTGCTGGCCCAGCTGGAGGCCCGCCACGAACTCGAGCACCCGATCCTGATCCACGCGATCCTCGAGACGGCGCAGGGCGTGGCCAACCTCGAGGAGATCGCGTGCGCCTCCCCGCGGATCCAGGGGATGAGCTTCGGACCCGCGGACCTGGCCGCGTCGCGGCGGATGAAGACGACCAGGGTCGGCGGCGGACACCCCGGCTACCGCACGATCGCCGACCCCGACCCGGACAACCCGGACGCCCCCCGTGCGAGCTACCAGCAGGACCCGTGGCACTACTCCATCGCCCGCATGGTCGACGCCTGTACCTCCGTCGGGGCGCTCCCCTTCTACGGCCCCTACGGGGACATCCGCGACGACTGGGCTGCGAAACCCAGTTCCGGGCGGCCTTCCTGCTGGGCTGTGTCGGAGCGTGGTCGCTGCACCCGGCACAGATCGCGATCGCCAAGCGCGTGTTCTCGCCCGAGCCCGACGAGGTGGCCTTTGCCAAGAAGGTGATCGAGGCGATCCCCGACGGCCGTGGCGTGCACATGATCGACGGCAAGATGCAGGACGACGCCACCTGGAAGCAGTGCAAGGTGATGGTCAACCTCGCCGAAATGCTCGCCCGCAAGGACCCCGAGCTGGCGGAGGCGTACGGCTTCGACCCCGGCAGCCCGCGCGTATGAGGTTCTTCGAGTACGAGGCGCGCGAGCTCGTGAAGCGCGCGGGGATCCCGGTCACCGACTACGGGTTCACGACCGAGTCCGAGGAGGCGGGCGAGATCGCCACCCGCATCGGCGGCCCGACGGTGATCAAGTCCCAGGTCCTCAGCGGTGGCCGGATGAAGGCGGGCGGGGTGAAGTTCGCCGACACCCCCGAGGAGGCCGTCGCCCACGCACGCGAGATCCTGACCTTGGAGATCAACGGGCACATGCCCCGAGGCGTGCTCGTGGACCCGCGGGCCGAGGTCGAGCAGGAGTACTACGCCGGTGTGGTCTGGGACGGGACCCGCAAGCAGCCGGTGATCATCTTCTCGCCCGTCGGCGGGATCGACATCGAGCAGGTCGCCGAGGAGCAGCCCGAGAAGGTCGGCCGGCGGCACTTCTCCAACGTCCTGCCGTTCAGTGATTTCATCGCCAAGGAGGCGATCGCTTCAAGCGGGGTCACCGGGCCCGCCCTCAACAAGCTGGTGCCGATCGTCAGCCGCCTCGCGCGCATGTTCGTGGCGAACGACATGGTGCTCGCCGAGATCAACCCCCTCGGCCGGCTGGCGGACGGCTCGTTCGTGGCACTGGACGCCCACATGGACATGGAGAACGAGGCCCGCCCCCGCCACGAAAAGCTGCTCGGCGAGCTCGGCGTGGGCAAGGAGGAGACGCGCCAGGCGCGAGAGCCGACGCCGTTCGAGCTGGCCGGCGAGCAGATCGACTCCACCGACCACCGCGGGGTGGCCGGCAACGTGACCGAGTTCGACGGCAACCTCGGCCTGGTGATCGGCGCCGGGGAGGATCCCTGACCCTGTTCGACGCCGTCCGCGCCCACGGGGGGCGCCCGGCGAACTACTGCGAGATCGGCGGCAACCCGTCGGTGGCGAAGGCCTGCGGGCTCACCAAGCTGGTGCTGTCCAAGCCCGGCGTGGACAAGATCGCGGTGATGATGTCGATCGTCTCGAACACGCGCGTGGACATCGTCGCCCGCGGGGTCATCAAAGCGTGCCTGGAGCTCGACCACGACCCGGCCGAGAAGATCGCGATCTTCCGCATCCCGGGGGCCTGGGAGGAGGAGGGCTTCAAGATCCTCGAGCGCTACGGCGTCGAGTACGCCGACCGCAGCGTGTCCCTCAACGAGGCCGCCCGGCGGGCCGTGGAGAAGATCCAGGGCGCCGGCGCCGCATCCCCCCAGAGCGAGGCCCGCGCCTGATGCCGATCCTGATCGACGCCGATACCACCTTCATCGTGCAGGGGATCACCGGCCGCGAGGCGGTCAACCTGACACGCGAGTGTCTGGACTACGGGGCCGGCGCCAAGATCGTCGGGGGCGTCACCCCCGGGCGCCTGGGGCGCGAGGTACACGGGGTACCGGTGTTCGACACCGTGGCCCAGGCCGTCGAGCACCACGGCGCCCCGATCGACGGCTCGGTCGTGACCGTTCCCCCCGCCTTCACCCGCGACGCCGTGTTCGAGGCGCTGGAGAACGGCATCAAGCTGATCGTGATCGTGACCGAGCGGATCCCGCGTCGCGACGTGGCGGAGATGGTGGAGCTCGCGGGCCTGCGGGAAGCGCGGATCATCGGGCCCAACTGCCTCGGGATCATCGTCCCCGACGTGATCAAGATGGGCGGCATCGGAGGCCCGGCGAAGAACGCGGCCCAGGCCTACACCCCCGGCCCGATCGGCGTCATCTCCCGCTCGGGCGGGATGACCACGGAGATGTCCTCGACCCTCTCGGCGGCCGGCCTCGGCCAGTCGGCGGCGGTCTCGATCGGTGGCGACGCCATCATCGGCTCCACCTACGCCGAGCTGATGCCGCTGTTCGCGGCCGACCCTCAGACCCGGGGGATCGTGATCTACACCGAGCCCGGAGGGCGCATGGAGGCCGAGCTGGCCGCCTGGACGCTCGCCCAAGAGGAGTCAGAGCGGCTGCCGATCGTGGCCTTCATGGCCGGGCGCTTCATGGACGAGATGCCGGGCATGAGCTTCGGCCACGCAGGGACGATCGTGGAAGGCAAGGAGGACACCGCCTCGGAGAAGATCGCCCGCCTGGCCCAGGCGGGGATCCAGGTCGCGGAGCGGATCGAGGACATCCCGGAGATGATCGGCTCGCGCATCGCCGCGGGCGCGCCGGCCGGCAACGGAGCGGGAGGCACGCGATGAGGAGGGACGGCACGTTCATCGCCGTCGAGGTCAGCGACGAGACCGCGGGCGACGCCGAGCTGGCACGCGCGCTCACCGAAGCCTGCCCGGTGGACATCTTCGCCGAGGGCGACGGCAAGCTCGAGATCGTGCAGGAGAACCTGGATGAGTGCGTGCTCTGCCGGCTGTGCCTGGACGCCACGCCCGCCGGGGCCGTTCGCATCTTGAAGCTGTATGACAACGAGGCCGTCCTGGCCTAGACTTCCCAGTAGGGGAAGGTGTTTGTCGAACTCCCGGCCAAGGCCATGCAAGAGAACTTCTCACTGATCGTGATGTGCCTGTTCCTGCTCGGGTCGCTCGCGTTCCTGGCCGAGCAGCTCACGGCCTACCACTAGGCGCCCGCCGTGGCACCCGGCCCCCGCCGGCCGGCGATTCGCCCGGCCCCCGCACCGCACCCGGTCCCCGCGGGCCGGCGACCGTCGGGCGCCCGCGGGGCGGCCTCGCTGCGAGTCATCCGCGGGCCGCGTTTCTTGACGGTCGCGGGGACGGCTAGTAGCCTCGACGACGCCCTTCGGCAGGGGGCCAACGGATGAAAATGGGGGCGGATCGCGAGTGTTGACGGATCGATCGCGGATGCTGGCGCCAACCGGCGGTGCTCCGCGGGCCTCGGCGGTCACCTCCACGGATGCTCGCCGCGCGCCAGCCGGACCCCGCGCGGGCGTGCGCCAGCTCACGCTCGGCCTCGCCCTGCTGGCGATCGCATCCGGCGGCTTCGTGCTCGGAGCGCTGGGCGGGGCGAGCAAGAGCTCCACGGCGCCCGCACACCCAGGCCTGGTGCGTGCCGGGCTGCTGAGCCTGCCCGCGAGCGCACAGGCCCCGATATCGGCGGCGCTGGGGGCTGACACGCCCGCCTACGCGTTTCGCCCATCCCCCGGCGGCTTTCGCGCGGTCAACCCGGCCCAGCGCATGGCCTCGAGCTTCAGCGCGAACGGGGCCTCGATATCCGCCTCCGGAACGCACGTCGGGTTGAGCCTCTCCGCGATCGGCTACGGATCTTCGCTGAGCGCCGTCGGCCGGGTGGCGCCGAGCTCGAGTGGCAACCGCGTCGTGTATGAGCACCCGGGGATCAGCGAGTGGTACACGAACGGGCCGCTGGGGCTCGAGCAGGGCTTCACGCTCGCGCGCCCGCCGGCCGCTCACGGGGCCGGCCCGCTGACGCTGGCGGTGGAACTCTCCGGGGACGCCCACGCATCGCTGGCGGCGGCAGGCGCCATCCAGCTGAACTCCCCGGGGGGGACCGTGTTGCGCTACGACGGGCTGTCCGCGTCCGACGCGTCAGGGCGCGGGCTGCCCGCCCGCCTGGCGCTCGAAGGCGGGCGCCTGTTGATCCGCCTCGACGCAAGACACGCGAGGTATCCGCTGCGGGTCGACCCGTTCGTGCAGCAGGGCTCGAAGCTGACCGGCAGCGGCGAGACCGGACACGGGTCGCTCGGATGGAGCGTGGCGCTGTCCGCGGACGGCGACACGGCGCTGATCGGGGGGCCGAGTGACAACAGCGCCGTCGGCGCCGCCTGGGTGTTCACGCGCTCGGGCACCACCTGGACACAGCAGGGGCCGAAGCTGACAGGGGCCGGCGAGGTCGGAGAACAGAGCTTCGGCGAAGGGGTTGCGCTGTCGGCCGACGGGAACACCGCGATGATCGGCGGTCCGCGCGGCACCGGCGTCGGGGCCGTGTGGGTGTTCACCCGCTCGGCCGGTGCCTGGACCCAGCAGGGCTCGAAGCTCACCGCCAAGGGCGAGAGCGGGGAAGGCAACTTCGGCTACAGGGTGACGCTGTCCTCCGACGGCAACACGGCGCTGATCGGCGCACCCGGGGACAGCTTCGGCGTCGGCGCCGCCTGGGTGTTCACGCGCTCCGGCTCGAGCTGGAGCCAGCAGAGCCCGAAGCTCAGCGGCGGGGGCGCCGTCGGCGAAGCCTTCTTCGGATCAGCAGTGGCGCTGTCTGCAGAAGGCAATACGGCCATGATCGGAGGCCCCGGCGACAACGGCGAAGTCGGCGCCGCCTGGGTGTTCACGCGCTCTGGCTCGACCTGGACCCAGCAGGGAGCAAAGCTGACCGGCACAGAAGAGAGCGGCGGAAGCTTCTTCGGCGAAGGCGTGGCTCTGTCCGCCGACGGCGACACCGCGATGATCGGCGGTGCCCGTGACAACGGCCAGGTCGGCGCCGCGTGGGCGTTCACCCGTACCGGGTCGGCCTGGAGCCAGCAGGGCGGCAAGCTGACCGCCACCGGAGAGGTCGGCGGAGGCGCCTTCGGCCAGAGCCTCGCGCTGGCGGCCGACGGCAACACCGCCGTGATCGGCGCGCCTGAAGATAACGGGTCCGTGGGCGCCGCCTGGCTGTTCCGGCGTTCCGCCGGAGCCTGGGCCCAGCAGGGGACGAAGCTCACCGGCGGGGGCGAGGCCGGCGCCGGCCTGTTCGCGGGCGCCGGCAACGCCGTCGCACTGTCAGCCGACGGCAGCACCGCGCTGATCGGAGGCCCGCAGGACAACGCGAACGTCGGTGCAACCTGGGCATACGTGGACTCCCCCACCCTCACCACCGGCGCGGCCTCCGAAGTCACGACGGCGGCGGCGAAGCTGAACGCGACGGTCAACCCGGACGGCGAAGAAGTCACCAAATGCACGTTCGAATATGGCCCTACCGAAGCGTACGGCTCCAGTCAGGCGTGTACCGCACTGCCGGGCAAAGGCACGAGCGCCGTGGCGGTGTCGGCGTCGCTGACAGGCCTCAGCCCGGACACCACCTATCACTTCCGCATCGCCGCGGCCAACGTCAACGGGAGCGACGTCGGAGAGGACGCCAGCTTCACGACGCTGTCCAGCTCGGCGACGGCTGAAACGCCCGAAGCAACCAAACCGGCCAAAGCCACCAGCGGGGGACTGTCGGTAGAAGGCAGCGGCGGCACCGGCGCGGTCACGGTCGGGGCTTACGGGCCCGACATCGGCGGCCCGACGCTGGTCGGGGGTTCGGGCACCTACTTCAACGTGTATCGCAGCCAGGGGTCGAGCTTCACCAAGATCGAATACAAGGACTGCGAACTCGGCGGCGCGAAGACGCTGTGGTGGGACGACCCCGGCAAAGGCTGGGCGCCGATCCCGGCACCGACGGCTGTCTTCACCGAAACGCCGACCCCGTGCATCACCGTCACCGCCACCGCAAGCACCACCCCGAGCGTGGCGCAGCTGTCCGACCCCCGCCACGTGGGTGGGCCGGCCGCGACCGTGGAATCGGGGAAATGCGAGGCCACCAAGCGGGGCAACTACACCGAAGGGAGCTGCCGTACCGTGGCCGAAAAGAAGGGCCAGCCCGACCACAAGGGCAAGTTCGAATGGTTCCCGAGCCCCGTCGGCTGCTTCGCGATGAAGCACGGCCACTTCGGGGAAGCCGCCTGCCAGGCCCGTGACGAAAGCAAGGGCAAGGCCAAGGGCAAGTTCGAACAGGCCACCAACACGCTTACCGGCACGGGCCCCGAAGCCGAACTCGCGATCGCCGGCGTGGGCACGGTGGAATGTAATTCGGGCAGCTTCGAAGAGCAGCTGCGCTCGGCGATCACCGGTGGGTCCCAGGTGTCTCTGGTCGGCTGCCAGCTCGATCACGAACCGTGCTCCAGCGCCGACGCGCCGGTCGGCACGATCGTGAGCGTGCCACTGGAAACGATCGCCTACGAGGAAGCGGGGAAGGCGTACACGGCGCTCGCGGGAGAACCGGCGCTGACGAGCTTCACCTGCGCCGGGACCCGCTACGCGGTCTCCGGCGAGGTGAGCGGCGAAGCCACCGGGGACACCGACGCGATGGCCTCGGGCGGCCAGGTGCACTTCGAATCCGGCCACGGCCTGCAGGCGCTCACCACCGAAGACGTCAAAGGCAGCTCCGCCACGACACTCAAGTGGGACCTCTCCACCAGCAGCTCCGAAGCGCTGGAGCTCAGGACCGGGGTCTAGCAGCAACCACGAGCGGACCGGGGGGCGGTCGGCGGCTCGGCCTCGTCAGCCGTGCCTGCGCGCCTCGTCAGCCGTGCTTGCGCGCCTCGTCAGGCGTGCTTGCGCGCCTTGGGAGTGCGTTCGCGCTCCTGTTGGCGCTCGACCACGTTGGTGATCAGCTTCAGGAACTGCTCCGGGCCGGAGGCCTTGGCCTGGCCGTAGGTGAAGGCCTCGACCCAGTCGGGCACCTTTCCCTCCTTGGCCATCACGTTGAAGAACTCACGGCGCATTTCCACGCGCACGCGTGCGTCCACGGCACCGTCCTTGGTGACCTTCACGCCCGGCATCTCCAGGCGGAACTGCTGGGTGTCGCCGCGCCCTCGAAGCTCGACCCCGACGACGAGCTTGATCGGCTCCAGTGCCGGCACTTCCTCCAGGAAACGCCTGGTTGCCAACTCGATCAGCGCGCGGGCGTCATCGGACACGGGGGCCCTCCCAGCTGGCGATGCGCGCGCGGGTGAGCGTGGCCGTTCCTAGATTTTGTGCCGTTGCAGGAGCTTGCGGCCGATCACCATGCGCTGGATCTCGGAGGTGCCCTCTCCGATCAGCAGCAGTGGCGCATCGCGGTACAGGCGCTCGATCTCGTACTCCTTGGAGTAGCCGTAGCCACCGTGGATGCGCAGCGACTCCTCGACGCAGAAGCGCCCCGCCTCGGAGGCGAACAGCTTCGCCATCCCGGCCTCGAGGTCCGAGCGCTCGCCGGCGTCCTTCAGGCGGGCGGCGCGCATCGTCAGCAGCCGCGCCGCCTCGACCTGGGTGCCCATGTCGGCCAGCTTGAACTCGATCGCCTGGTGCTCGGCGATCGGCTTGCCGAACGTCTTGCGCTCCTGTGAGTAGCGCAGCGCCAGCTCCAGAGCGCGCTGGGCGATGCCCACGCCACGGGCGGCGACGTTCACACGGCCCACCTCGAGTGCGTCCATCATCTGCCCGAAGCCCTTGTTGAGCCCAGCCTCCTCGCCGCCCAGGATGTTCTCGGCCGGGCACTTGTAGCCGTCGAACACGAGCTCGGTGGACTCGACGCCCTTGTAGCCGAGCTTCTTGATCTTGGGGGGCACGGTCAAGCCTGCGAAGGCCCCCGTGTTCTCGGACACGCCCGGCTCTTTTTCGGCGATGAAGCAGGTCATGCCGCGGTGGCGCGGATCGGCCGTGGGATCGGTCTTGACGAGCACGAACACCAGCGAGGAGAGCAGGCCGTTGGTGACCCACATCTTCTGCCCGTTGATCTCGTAGTTGCCGTCGTCGAGCTTGCGCGCGGAGGTTTTGATCGCCTGCACGTCGGAGCCGAGCTCGGGCTCGGACAGGCTGAAGGCCGCCCGGATCTCGCCGGTGGCCATCCTCGGGAGGTACTTCTGGCGCTGCTCCTCGGTGCCGAACTTCATCAGCAGGTAGGAGCCGATGAAGTGCGTGTTGATCACACCCGAGATCGAGATCCAGCCCCGTGAGAGCTCCTCCACGATCATGGCGTAGGTCGTCAGGTCGAGTCCCATGCCGCCGTACTCCTCGGGGATCGTGACCCCGAACAGGCCGAGCTCCTTCATCTGCTCGACGATCGGCTCGGGGAAGCTGTCCTCGTGGTCGTAGTGCTCGGCGTTGGGGATGATCTGCTCGTCGGCGAACTGGTGGACCATCTCGGTGATCGCGCGCTGCTCGTCGGTCATCTCGGTGTTCTGGTCGGCGGCTACGGCCATGCGTTCTCTTGACTCCGGGGGTCGCGGGGTGCTGGTTGTGAAGAGAATACCGGCGTGAACTTCGCGAGCGAGATCCTCGACGCCGCTCCCGCGGACGGCCGCGCGCTGGTGGAGCTCTCCCGCGAGGGCTCCCGGCGCGAGTGGAGCTTCGGCGAGCTCTCCGACCGGTCCGCCCGGCTGGCGGGCACCTTCGCCCGCCACGGGGCCACGCGCGGACACGTGGTGATGACCCTGATCGGCAACCGCCCCGAGTGGGTCCTGGCGATGCTGGCCTGCTTTCGCACCGGCGCCGTGGTCCTGCCCTGCACCGAGCAGCTGCGGGCCAAGGACCTGCGCCTGCGGATCGAGGTGGCCCAGCCCTCGCTGATCGTGGCCGACGAGCGCAACCGGGCCGAGCTCGAGCTGGCCGCTCCCGAGGCCCCGGTACTGCTGATCCCCGACGAGAGCCTGTTCGCCTCAGAGCCCGCGCCGGCCGTCGAGCTCGACGCCGAAGAGCCGGCCCTGATCACCTTCACGAGCGGTACCGCCGGGGAGCCCAAGGCGGTCGTTCACGCCCAGCGCTACCTGCCCGGCCAGCGCCTGCAGGCGCGCAGCTGGCTGGCGCCGGCGCCCGGCGGGCTGGTTTGGTGCACGGCCGCCAGCGGCTGGTCGAAGTCGGCCCGCAACGTCTTCATGGCACCCTGGCTGGCGGGCGCCGGGGCGCTCCTGCACGACGCCCGCTTCGACCCCCACGAGCGGCTCGAGCTGCTCGAGCGCGAGCGCGTGAACGTGCTCTGCATGGCCCCCACCGAGTACCGCGTGATCGCCAAGCGGGCCACCCCCCGAGCGATGCCGGACCTGCATGGGATGGTCGCTGCCGGCGAGGCCCTGAACCCCGAGGTGCTGCGGTCCTGGGAGGAGGCCACGGGACTCCAGATCCGCGACGGCTACGGACAGACCGAGACCGGCCAGCTGACCGGCAGCCTGCCGGGCGAGCGCGCCAGGCCCGGGTCGATGGGCCGGGCCCTGCCCGGGGTGCAGCTCGAGCTCGAGGACGGCGAGCTCGTGCTGGAGCCCTCCAGCGACCCGACGTTCTTCCTCGGCTACCTCGGCGAGCAGGTGCGCCGAGAGCAGGCGGCGGACGGAAGCTGGACGCGCTGGAGCGTGCGGGGAGGCCCGGCTGACGCCCGCTGGCACACCGGCGACCGGGTGCGCCGCGACGAGGACGGCTGGCTGTATTTCGAGGGCCGCTCCGACGACGTGATCGTCTCCGCCGGCTACCGGATCGGGCCGTTCGAGGTCGAGTCCGCCCTCGTCGCCCACCCGGCCGTGGCAGAGGCCGCTGCCGTGGCGGCTCCCGACGAGGAGCGCGGTGCGGTGGTGCGGGCCGTGGTGGTGCTGCGTGACGGCGTCCCGGAGCCCACCCCCGAGCTCGTCCGCGAGCTACAGGACCACGTCAAGCGCGAGACGGCCCCCTACAAGTACCCCCGCATCGTCGAGTTCGCCGCCGAGCTGCCGAAGACCGCCAGCGGCAAGATCAAGCGCGCCGAGCTGCGCGGCGGACTAGAGCGCCACCACGCGTCGATCTCGACCTGGGCCCCGCGCGGCAGGGCGGCCACGCCGATCGCCACCCGCGCCGGGGGCTCGGAGGCGAAGAAGCGGCCGTACACCTCGTTGACCTCGGCGAAGGCCCCGAGGTCGGTCATGTAGACGTCATCCGGACCGCCCGCGCCAACTCGGTTCCGGCCGCCTCGCAGACGGCCTGCAGGTTCCGCAGGCAGCGCTCGGCCTGCTCGGCCGCGCTCAAGCCGGTGATCTCTCCCGACTCCGGGTCCAGCGGTATCTGCCCGGAGCAGAACAGCAGTCCACCGGCACGCACGGCGTGGCTGTAGGGGCCGATGGCGGCGGGAGCGCCGGGGGCGTCGAGGGTCTGGCGCTCGCTGGACACGATCGAGCCGGCCACACTACCGCAGCGCGGGCAGCCCCATCCGGGGGCGACCGTTGGGCGCTGAGCAAGGTGGATCGGGCCGCGCTGAGGACCGCTATCGTCGTCCGCGATGCGCAGCCGCGCCATCACGACGATGCCGGCCGGGCTCCCATGTGCGCTCGTGACGGCCCTGCTCGCGCTGGTGGCGATCCTGCTCGCGGCCCAGCCGGCGGCGGCGGCCTCGGTCACCTTCACCCCGTGCCCGGACACGACCGCCTTCTCGTGCGCCTCGGTACCGGTGCCCCTGGCCCGCACCGGGAACGTCCCCGGCTCGATCGCGCTCAGCGTCAGGCGCAAGCTGGCAGGGTCACAGCCGAGCAGGAGCGCGGTCGTGGGGCTCGCGGGCGGACCGGGACAGGCGGCCCTGCCGCTGGCCGAATTCATGGCCGAAGGGATCGCGCCGGCGCTCCACAACCGTGACCTGCTGGTCTTCGACCAGCGCGGCACCGGCAGCTCCAGCCCGCTCGCCTGCCAGGCCGTGGAACGCTTCAGCGGCGGCTCGATCTCGAAGCTGTTCGAACAGTGCGCGCTCGAGATCGGCCCCGCCCGGGCGGGCTTCACGACGCGAGGAATCGTCCGCGACATCGAGGCGCTGCGCGTCGCCGGGGGCTACGAAAAGCTCGTCCTGTACGGGACCTCCTACGGCACCAAGGTGGCCCTCGAGTACGCCCAGCAGCTACCCCCAGAACGTGGAAGCGCTCCTGCTCGACTCCGTCGTCCCGGTAGACGGGCCCGAACCGTTCGCGATCCCGAGCTTCCGCGCGCTCCCGGGTGTGTTCGCGAACTCTGCGCCGGCCACGCGTGTGCCGGGATCACCGGCGATCCGGTGGCCGACCTCGCCGCACTCAATGCCCGCCTGCGCCGCCACGCGCTCAGCGGTTCGGTGTATGACGGCAAGGGCCGCCGCCACCCGGCGACGATCGACGAGCCGGGGCTGCTGCGAACGATCGAGGCCGGTGACGTCAACCCCGCCCTGCGGGCGCTGCTGCCGGCGGCGGTGCGCTCGGCGCTCAACGGCGACCCCGACCCGCTGTTGCGCCTGCACGTCCTCTCCGAGGGCCTGATCCCGACCGCTGCCGAGAGAACGGCAGGTCGAAAGCACCGAGGAAATCGATGAAGCCCTGTTCGCCACCACGACCTGCGAAGAGAGCCCGTTCCCGTGGTCGCGCAGTGCCCCCGCGGCCACCCGCCTGGCCGAAGCCCGTGGCTTCCTGGAGGCCCAGCCCGGCGCCGACTTCTACCCCTTCGACGCGGCCACGGCGCTACTCCTCGAGCCTGCTGGAAGCCTGCGCGGCATGGCCCGACGCGTCGCCTGCGCCCCCCGCCGAAGGGGGCGCTGCCCGATGTGCCGACGCTGATCCTCTCGGGCACCCAGGACCTGCGGACGCCCACCTCCAACGCGCGCCAGGTGGCGGCCGAGATACCGGGCGCCAGTGGTCGAGGTGGTGCCCTTCACCGGTCACTCGGTGCTCGGCAGCGACCTCAGCGAATGCGCCACCCACGCCGTGGGCAGCTTCTTCTCCGGGCAGGCCGTGTCGCCCTGCGCCTCCACCGCCAACCCCTTTTCGCCGACCCCGCTGGACCCGACCCGCCTCAGCCGGGTGCGGGCCCCGCACGGGCTCCCCGGCCGGCCCGGGCGTACGCTCGTGGCGGCGCTCGACGCGATCCTCGACCTCAGCCGCGAGGTCGTGGGGGCCACGCTGCAGGCCGACACCGCCCTGCCGAGCGGCGCCAGCTTCGGCGGGCTGCGCGGCGGCTACGCAACGCTCGCCAGCGGCGCGGTGGTGCTGCACGACTTCTCCTTCGTGCCCGGCGTGGACCTCTCGGGGCGCCTGGCGGTCAGCGGGCAGGGGCTGGCGCCCGCCGTGCTGCGGGTGAGCGGGTCGCAGGCATCGGACGGGAGTGTGCGCCTGAGCGACAACCTCAAGCGGGCCAGCGGCACGCTCGGCGGCCGACAGCTTCCGGCTGTCGGTCGCGAGCGTGAAACTGGCCGGCGTGGCGCGGGGCGCGAATGGCCGACGGCCGAACAGACTCAGAGGTCGAGCTGGTGGCCAACGCCCTAGCCGGCGAGACCTCGCCCTACCTGCGCCAGCACGCCGAGAACCCGGTCGACTGGGTGCCGTGGGGCCCGGAGGCGTTCGCGCGCGGCCCGCGAGCTGCGACGTGCCCGTGCTCGTCTCGATCGGCTACTCCGCCTGCCACTGGTGCCACGTGATGGAGCGGGAGTCCTTCGAGGACCCGCGACACGCGCGAGCTGATGAACGCGAACTTCGTGTGCGTGAAGGTCGACCGCGAGGAGCGTCCCGACGTCGACGCGATCTACATGGAGGCCGTGCAGGCGATGACCGGACACGGCGGCTGGCCGCTGAACGTGTTCCTCACGCCCGAGCAGCTGCCGTTCTACGGCGGCACCTACTTCCCGCCCGAGCCCCGCGCCAGGGATGCCGTCCTGGAGGCAGGTGCTGCGGGCGATCGCCGAGGCCTGGCGCGAGCGCGCGCGACGAGCTGCGGAGGGCGGCGAGCGGCTGCGCGGCGCACCTCGGCGGCGGCGCCGGCTGGCGCCCGCGCGCAGGAGCCGCTGCAGCGAGGCGCTCGACGGCGCCGCGGTCGAAGCTCGCCGGCGCGAGCTTCGACGCCGCGCCACGGCGGCTTCGGCGGCGCGCCGAAGTTCCCCCAGGCCCCGGTGCTCGAGTTCCTGCTCTGCGCGGGCGAGCGCGACGATCGCGCTCGGCGACGCTGCGGGCGATGGCCAGCGGCGGGATCCACGACCAGCTCGGCGGCGGCTTTCGCCGCTACAGCGTCGACGCCACCTGGACCGTCCCCCACTTCGAGAAGATGCTCTACGACAACGCCCTGCTCGCCCGCGCCTACCTGCACGGCTGGCAGGCTGACGCGGCGAGGAGCAGCTGCTCGAGGGTCTGCCGTGGACACGCTGGACTGGGCGCTGCGCGAGATGCGGGGCCCGGAGGGCGGCTTCTACAGCGCCCTGGACGCCGACTCCGAGGGCGTCGAGGGCCGCTTCTACGTGTGGCGCGAGCAGCCGAGCTGCGAGGACGTCCTCGGAGATCGGACGCGGCCGCCGCGATCGCCTGGCTCGGCGTCGAGCGAGCAGGGCAACTTCCGCGACCCGCACCACCCCGAGCCGGGGCTGAACGTGCTCCAGGACCGGGGCCCGCGCCGGCCGCCGCGAGCTGCGCGAGCGCATCCGCGCGCGCGCTGCTGGCAGGCGCGCGAGCGGCGCGTGCGCCCGGGCCTGGACGACAAGCGCCTGACGAGCTGGAACGCGCTGATGGTCGCGGCCTCGCCGACGCCGGGGCCGCCCTGCCGAGCCGCGCTACATGGACGCCGCGATCGCCTGCGCGGAGTTCATCGAGCAGCGCACTGCGCACGCCGCGACGGGCGCCTGCTGCGGAGCTTCAACGAGGGGTCGGCCAGGATCGCGGCCTACCTCGAGGACCACGCCTTCCTGCTGGAGGCGCTGCTGGTGCTGTTCGAAACCAGCTGCGAGGAGCGCTTCTTCCTGCGCGCCCGGGCGCTGGCCGACGACGCTCATCGAGCGCTTCGCCGACCGCGAGCGAAGGAGGCTTCTTCTCGACCGCCGCCGACGGCGAAGCCCTGATCGCGCGCCGCAAGGACCTCGAGGACTCCCCGATCCCCGCAGGCGCCTCCAGCGCCGCCATGGGGCTGCTGCGCCTGTATCAGCTCAGCGGCGAGCCGGCCTACGAGCAGCACGCACTGTCGGTGCTCGAAGCCCGCGCGGAGATGGCGCGGGCGCTACCCCGAGCGCCTTCGGGCACCTGCTGCAGGGCCTGCACTGGCACTTCGGCCCCGGCGCGCGCCGATCGAGCCTGCCCGGTCCCGGGCGCTGCGCGACCTAGAGGATCGCCAGGTAGCGGTCCAGCTCCCACTGGTGACCTGGACGCGGTAGTCGTCCCACTCCTGGCGCTTGATCTCGACGTAGCGGTTGAACATGTGCTCGCCGAGGGTGCGCAGCACCAGCTCGGACTCCGCCGTCAGCTCGATCGCCTCGCCGAGGCTCTCGGGCAGCTGCTCCACGCCCGAGGCGCCTGCGCTCCTCGCTGGAGAGGTGGTAGAGGTTCTTCTCCATCGGCTCGGGGAGCTCGTAGCCCTTCTCGATCCCCTCCAGCCCGGCCTGCAGCAGGACCGCGAAGGTGAGGTAGGGGTTGCACGCCGGGTCCGGGCAGCGCAGCTCCATCCGGGTGGCCCGCTCACGCCCCGGGTGATACAGCGGCACCCGCACCAGCGCGGAGCGGTTGCGGCGCGACCAGGCCACGTATACCGGCGCCTCGAAGCCGGGAACCAGGCGCTTGTAGGAGTTGACCCACTGGGCGAAGATCGAGCAGATCTCGCGCGCGTGCTTGAGCTGACCGGCGATGAAGGCCTTGCCGACGTCCGAGAGGAAGTACTGGTCGTCGGGGTCGTAGAAGGCGTTGTTCCCACCGCTGGAACAGCGACTGGTGGGTGTGCATTCCCGAGCCGTTCTCGCCGAACAGCGGCTTGGGCATGAAGGTGGCGTGCCACCCGTACTTCATCGCGATCTCCTTGACCGTGATGCGGTAGGTCATGCAGTCGTCGGCCATCTTCATCGCGTCCGCGTAGCGCATGTCGATCTCGTGCTGGGAGGGCCCCACCTCGTGGTGGGTGTACTCGACGTGGATGCCCGAGCTGCTCCAGCGCCAGCACCGTCTCGCGGCGCACGTCCGAGCCCGCGTCCAGCGTGGTCAGGTCGAAGTAGCCGCCTTGGTCGAGCACCTCGGTGGAGCGGGAGTCGCGGAACAGGAAGTACTCCAGCTCGGGGCCCACGTTGAAGGTGTCGAAGCCCATCGCCCCGGCCCGCTCGAGCGCCCGCCGCAGGACGTGGCGGGGATCTCCCTCATAGGGGGTCCGCTCGGGCGTGATGACGTCGCAGAACATGCGCCCCACGCCCTGCTCCTCCGGGCGCCACGGCAGCACGGCGAAGGTCTCGGGGTCGGGCATCGCGATCATGTCGGACTCCTCGATCGCGTTGAAGCCCGTGATCGAGGAGCCGTCGAAGCCCATCCCAGCTTCGAAGGCGTCGTCGAGTTCGGCGGCGTTGATCGAGAACGACTTCAGCTGGCCGAGGATGTCGGTGAACCAGAAGCGGATGAAGCGGATGTTGCGCTCGGCAACGAGCGCCTTCACGTCCTCCGGGGTCTTGGGATGCTCTCGGCCACTGGCTATGCGACTTATAGCCGAGCCCCCGGGGGCCCGCTATCGACGTGTGGCCAAACCGGTGCCCTGGCCGGGCTCAGTGGCCGGCGACAGCCGCCACGAACGCGGCCACGTCTTCGGCTTCCTTGCCCTGGTAGAGCAGCGCCGGCATCTGCCCGTTGCCGCGGGCCCGGCCTTCGAGGATCGCGTTCAGCACGAGCGCCCGGCGACCCGCGTTGGTGGAGATGTCATCGCCGACGCGGACGTCGAGGTTCGGGCCCGTGCGGGCGTAGGAGCGCACGGCTGCCAGCGAGTGGCAGTAGACGCAGGAGTGGGCGAACAGTTCCCGGCCCTTGGTCTGGGCCGCGGTGTAGCTGGACTCCGCCCGGCGCTTCGCTGGCCTTGTGGTTGCCGTTGTGGGCCAGCACCAGCGTGGGCACCACCAGCCCGAAGGCGATCAGCACGACAACTCCGAGGAGCGTCAGGCGCCGCCCGGCCTTCGATTCGCCGCGGCCATCCTCCTCGGCGGCCCGCCCGGGTCCGCGGCGCATCGCCACGAAGAACACGGACAGGCCGAGGATCAGCCACACCAGGACGACCACGTAGACCATTTGCGCGCAAGAACATATCGGCTCCCCCTCCGCGAAGCCCCGCCTCGCCCTCCGTGGCGGCCTCTCGTCGGCTCCGGCGGAGACACTCGTCGGCCTCCGATGAGGCCCTTCTTAGCTTTATCGCCCCTTATGGACTGCGGCTATCGTGATGGTCGGATCTCCCCGCCGAGGCAAAGGCGCACGTTGAACTTCCTTCGCCGCATCCCCCTCAACCGTCTGCTGTTGCTCTGCGGCATCGTCGTGGGCGTCGGCATCGGCGTCACGGCGCTGGCCTCGGCCCTCGGAGCCGGGCCGACGCCCGAACCCAAGCCGCTGGCGCAGGCGATCCACGACGGCCTCCTGGCCCCGGCGCCGCAGGGCGTCTCGGCCAACATCCAGCTCACCGACCAACTGCTCGAAGGCGCCGGCCTGGCGAGCCAGGCCGGCGGCGGCGGCGGTGGGGGCGGTGGCGGCGGCTCTGATCACCTCCAGCCCCCTGTTCACGGGCGGCTCGGGGCGCCTGTGGGCCTCCAAGGACGGCCGCTTCCGGCTCGAGCTCCAGGACCAGTCGGGCGACACGCAGGTGATCTACGACGGGCACAAGCTGGAGGTCTACGACGCCGCCACCAACACGCTCTACCGCTACACCCCGCCCGCGGGCGAACCCGGCGAATCCTCCTCCTCGGGATCCGGCGACACCTCGGGTACGGGCGGCGGCTCAGATCACGAAGTCCCGTCGGTGAAGCAGATCGAAGAAGGGATCTCGCACCTGCAGCAGCACGCCTCCGTGTCCGGCGCCGAACCGGGCGACGTCGCCGGCCAGCCCGCCTACACCGTGCGGGTGGGGCCCAAGGAAGCCGGAAGCCTGTTCGCGGGAGCCGAGCTGTCGTTCAACGCCGACAACGGCACCCCCCTCAGGGCGGCGCTCTACTCAACCGCCAGCTCCTCCCCGGCGCTCGAACTGGCGGCCACGGAAATCTCCTACGGCCCGGTGCCCGACTCCGTCTTCTCGATCGCCCCGCCGTCCAACGTGAAGGTCGAAGAAGTCAAGCTCGAGAACCAGGTGACCCGCAAGCACTCCTCACAGCACTCCGGCTCGAGCCCGAAGGTGACCACCCACGGCCACGGGCCGGGGACGATCGTGGTGCTCCAGAGCCGCTCCAAGGGTTCGGGCAAGAGCGGCGGCCTGGAAGGCCTGCCCCAGGTGGACATCAACGGCACAAAGGCCGACGAGCTGCGCACCGAGCTCGGCACACTGCTCAGCTTCGAGCGCTCCGGCGTCCGCTACCTGCTTGCGGGCTCGGTCTCTCCCGGGCAGCTCGAAGCCGTCGCGCGTGGCCTCTAGCGATCCCGCCGGCCCCCAGCCCGTGAGGGCCAGAGGGCTGGTCAAGCGCTACGGGGAAATCCTCGCCGTCGACCACATCGACCTCAACGTCCGCAGCGGGGACGTGTACGGGTTCCTCGGTCCCAACGGGGCGGGCAAGACGACCACCCTGCGCATGGCGCTGGGACTGATCACGCCGACCGGGGGCGCGGTGGAGCTGTTCGGGCGCGACCCCATGCGCCACGGGGCACGGGCCCTGGAGGGTGTTGCCGGCTTCGTCGAGGCGCCCCGCTTCTACCCCTACCTGAGCGCGCAGAAGAACCTGGAACTGCTGGCGGCGCTCGACGGCGACGGTGCCGCCGGGCGCATCGGGGAGGTGCTGGAGACGGTCGAGCTGACCCCGCGGGCACGCCACAAGGTGGGCGGCTACTCGCACGGCATGCGCCAGCGCCTCGGGATCGCCGCGGCGCTGCTGCGCCAACCGCGGCTGCTGATCCTCGACGAGCCCGCCACCGGGCTCGACCCGGCGGGGATGCGCGACATGCGCACCCTGATCCGGCGCCTGGCCGACGGCGGCATGACGGTGCTGCTCTCCTCACACCAGCTGCCGGAGGTCCAGGAACTGTGCGACCGGGTGGCGATCGTGGATCGCGGCCGGGTCGTCTACGAGGGGGCGTTGTCGGACCTGCGCCGCCAGGGCGGTACCCGCTACGCGCTGCGGACCGCCGACGACGAGCGCGCGCTCGCGCTGCTGCGCTCCCAGCCGGGCGTCGGCCACCTGGCCAACGCCGCCGGCGGGCTCGAGTTCGAGGCCCAGGAGCGTGACGTCGGCGAGGTCTCACTGGCGCTCGGACGCTCCGGCATCGCGATCCTCGCCCTGACGCCACAGCTGGCGAGCCTCGAGGATCTCTTCTTCCGCCTCACCGAGGGCGCCTCCGGGGACGGCACCGGAGGATCCAGCGCCGTCAACGGCAACGCCGTGGCGGCCGGCGCCGTGGCCGACCCCGGCGCCACGGGTCCCGGCGGTGAGGCCTCGTGAGCGCGGCCGCCACCGGCGCGGGGGCACTCCCGGCCCCGGCTCGCAGCCGCCCGCGGCGCCCCTCCACGCTGACCGTCTACCGCTGGGAGCTGCGCAAGCTGATCTCCCAGAAGCGGACCTACCTCGGCCTCGGACTGATCGTGATCCTGCCCCTGTTCTTCGTCATCTTCCAGAATGTCCACCAGCACCACGACCGCGGCGGCCAGAGCATCTTCGAGGCCCAGATCACCCAGTCCGGACTTGCAACGCCGGTGCTGATGCTGACCTTCCTGTCCGTCTTCATGCTGCCCCTGGTGGCCTCGCTGGTGGCGGGCGACATCGTCGCCAACGAGGACGGCAACGGCACGCTCAAGACGATTCTCACGCGGTCGGTGGATCGTGGTCAGGTGCTCGCGGCCAAGGCCCTGGCGGCGTTCACCTACGGCATCGTGGCGGTGTTCCTGTCGGCCACCGTGGCGACCGTCGCGGGGATCATCTCGTTCGGCTTCCACCCCGTCGTGAGCCTCTCCGGCACGGTCGTCACGGCCGGAGAAGCGCTCGCGCTGATCGCCGCATCCAACGCCCTCTACCTGATCCCGCTGGCGGCCGTCGTGAGCGTCGGGGTCCTGCTCTCGGTCATCACCCGCAACAGCGCGGCCGCGGTCGTGGCCACGATCGGGGCCGTGATCCTGCTCGACATCATCTCCGGGATCCCGGGACTGGAAGGGGCGCAGCCGTACCTGCTCACGCAGCAGTTCGAGGCCTGGCAGGGACTGCTGCGGACGCCCACCGACTGGGCTCCGGTCACGCACTCGATCTGGGTGTGCGCGCTGTACGCGGTCCCGTCGCTGTTGGCCGCCTACCTGGTCTTCCTGCGCCGCGACGTCGCCGGCGGCTGACGCCCGGCCCCGGCGGGGCCCCGGCGTGAGCGCTCAGGACACCTCGGCGGGGAGCTCGACCAGGGACAGCTCGACGTCGCCCATCATGCGGCGGGCCTCGCGCGGGTCGATCATGCCGGTGCCCAGGCGCGCGGTGGACTCCGCCCCGCAGGCGACCCCGAGGCGCAGGCACTGGTCGGGGTTGCGCCCCTCGTATCGGGCGGCCAGGTAGCCGGCCAGGAAGGCGTCGCCGGAGCCGATCTTGCCGACCGCTTCCCGCGGCTCCAGGCGGGCGCGCTTGGTCACCCGCTGCCCATCGAGCAGCAGCTGTGCCACGCACCCGTCGGGGAGCGTCATGATGGCCTCCCGCGAGCCCAGCGCGGAGATCTCCGAGACGGCCTGGGAGACCTCCTCCTCGCTGGCGAACTCGTGTCCGACCAGCTCCTCGGCCTCGAGCACGTTCGGCGACACGAGGTCGGGTTCGGCCTTCATCGCCTGGCGCAGGGGTTCGCCGTCGGTGTCGACCACCGTGATCACGTCGAGGCGCTCGAGCTCTCTGACGAGCGTCGCGTACAGGTCCGGCTCGACCCCTCGCGGCAGCGAGCCCGCGAACACCACGATCGCGGCACCCCGGGCGAGGTACACGAGCTTGTCCTTGAACAGTTCGACCTCGCTCTCGGACACCTCGGGGCCGCGTTCGTTGATCTCGGTCTGCTGTCCGGAGGTGGGATCGAGCACCGAGGTGTTGGTCCGCGACTCGTCGCGGATGCGGACGAAGTCGTTGAGGATCGACTCCTCGGTCAGCTGCTCGACGATGTGGGTCCCGGTCGCCCCGCCGGCGAAGCCGGTGGCGATCACCGGTTGGCCGAGCGCCTTCAGGGTGCGGGCGATGTTGACGCCCTTGCCTCCGGCGGCGGTGCGTTGTTCCACGGTCCTGTGGCGCCGCCCCGGTCTGAAGTTCGGCACCGCCAGTGACTTGTCGATCGCCGCGTTGAGCGTGACGGTGATGATCATCTTTGGTTGCTACCCGGCTGCGCGAGCGCCCATTCCGCTCGGTCCTACGGGCGCGAGACAACAGGCTAGCGAACCGGCGCTGCTCCTCTCACGCGTTCTCCGAAAGCGCCCACGCCTGCTCGCGCAGACTCTGGGCCGCAGCCCGGGCGGCGTCCGCCGGCTCGCCCCCGTGCTGGCGGTGGGCATTGGCGATGCTGCGCGAGGCGCTCACGAGGCCCCCGGCCCTGCCCGGCGCGAAGGCGGCGGCCAGCGGTGACACCTCCCCGCCCTGGGCGCCGACGCCGGGCAGCAGGAAGGGCGCCGACGGCATCAGCTCCCGCGCACGTGGCAGGTGACCGGGCTCGCTGGCGCCGATTACGGCCCCCACGTCCGCCACCCCGCTGCTCCCGCACCCGGCCGCCCCGAGCTGCTGGACGATCTCCGCCAGGCGCTCCCACAGCGGCCTGCCGTCGGCCAGCTCGAGGTCCTCGACGTCCCGGGCCCCGGGGTTGGAGGTCCGCACCAGCAGCAGCACCCCGGAGCCCACGCTGCGGGCGGCCGCCAGGAACGGCTCCACGGCGTCCAGGCCCATCAGGGGGTTGACGGTGGCGAGGTCCGCGCCGAGGCCCGCGAGCTCCCCAGCCGGCGTCTGCAGGCCACCGTACAGCGAGGCCGCATAGGCCGCCGCGGTGACGTCGATGTCGCCCCGCTTGCCATCCGCGATCACCAGCAGGCCCTGCCCGCGGGCGACCGCCACGAGCTCCCCCAGGAGCTCCCGCCCGGACGTCCCCAGGACCTCGAAGCGGGCGAGCTGGAACTTGACCGCCACGCACGCGGGCCCGGCCGCCGCCAGCAGGGCCAGAGACTGCTCCCGGATCGCTGCCGCAGCGGCCCGCTCGGGCGAGACGCCGCTTGCGAGCGTGATACCCGGCCAGAGGTCGAGCGGGTCGGGATCGAGCCCCAGAACGATCTGGGACTCGCGCTCGGCGACACGCGCGGCGAGCGTGTCGCCGAAGCTACGACCCTGTGTCAGCGTGTCTTGACAGCGCTCTTCAGGGCGCTGCCGGCGGTGAAGCGCGGAACCCTCGATGCGGCGATCTGGATGCGCTCGCCGGTGCGCGGGTTGACCCCGGCACGCGAGGCCCGCTGGCTGACGTGGAACTTCCCGAACCCCGAGACGGTCACATCGCTGCCGCGCCGCAGGGCGTCCTCGACGGTGGAGAGCATGGCGTCAACCGCCTTCGAGGCGTCGCTGCGTGTCAGCTCGGCGCGATCGGCGACCTGTTCGACCAACTCGGACTTCGTCACTTCGGTCCTCCTCGTTCGTACAGCAGGTGAAAATGGGCACAGAACAGCGGGTCGAAGCTAGCAGCGCTCACGGACGGCACCCCCCGCCAACCGCCCCCGCCGCCCGATCGGCGAGAATCGCGCGTTGATGGCCATCAACCGGATCGCGTGGCTGGTCACCGTCGCGGTGGCGCTCCTGACGGCGCTGCTGCTGCTGATCTCCGGTTATACGGGCTATGCCGGGCTGGGCCTCGCGGTGGCGATCGCGGCGGCCATCAACCTCTTGTAGCGAGCCATGCGGCGAGCTCCCTGGCGGCCCGGCCACGGTGGCTGATGGCGTCCTTGGCGGCGTCGCTCAGCTCGGCCATGGTGCTGCCCGGAGGGCCGTCGTCCGGTTCGAAGGCGGGGTCGTAGCCGAAGCCGCCGCTGCCCCGCGGCGAGGCGGAGAGCCGTCCGCCGCAACGCCCCTCGAAGCACCGCTCCAGCCCACCGCCGGGATCTACGTAGGCGATCACGCACACGTACTCCAGGCGGCTGCCCGCGGGAGCCTCGTGCAGGAGCTTCTGAAGGTTCTCCTCGTCGCTGGCGTGCTCCCCGGCGTAGCGGGCCGAGCGTACTCCCGGTGCCCCTCCCAGCGCCTCGGCGCAGATTCCGGAGTCGTCGGCGATCGCGGCGGTTCCCATCTGGCGGGCCGCGGCTACGGCCTTGCCGAGCGCGTTGCCGGCGAAGGTATCGGCGTCCTCCGGTGGCAGCTCGACCTCCGCCGGGAGCGCACGCAGCGAGATCGAGGCCGGCCCGCCGTCCGCCAGCAGCCGCTCGAACTCGATCCGCTTGTGCTCGTTGTGGGTGGCCAGCACCAGCTCGGCGCCGGCCCCCGGCCCGGACACGCTCACGCGCGCGGAGCCGGATCCGCCTCGGGGCCGGGTGGCGCCTGCCGGATCGCCTCGGTCTGGATCGCACGCAGCCGCTCGATGCCGTCGGCGGCGAGCGCCAGCAGCTCGTCGAGATGGGCCCTCGACAGGGGTGTGCGCTCGGCCGTGGCCTGAACCTCGACCAGACCGCCGTCACCGGTCATCACGACGTTCGCGTCCACCTCCGCGGTCGAGTCCTCTGAGTAGTCGAGGTCGAGCAGCGCTCGCCCGTCGACCATGCCGCACGAGATCGCGGCCACCGAGCCGGTCAGGGGCGATCCCTCCAGCTGCCCTTCGCGCTGCAGCCGCGAGCAGGCCAGCGCCAGCGCCGACATAGGCGCCCGTGATCGAGGCACAGCGGGTGCCGCCGTCGGCCTGCAGGACGTCGCAGTCGAGGTAGATGGTGCGTTCCCCGAGCAGCCCGAGGTCGATCACACCGCGCAGGGAGCGCCCGATCAGCCGCTGGATCTCGACCGTGCGGCCGTCCGGGCGTCCACGGCTGACATCGCGCTGGCGCCGTTCGCCGGTCGAGGCCGGGAGCATCCCGTACTCCGCCGTCAGCCAACCCCGTCCCTGCCCGTTCATCCAGCGGGGAACGCTCCCCTGGGCGGATGCGGTGCAGATCACCCGCGTCTCCCCCACCTCGATCAGCACCGACCCGGTGGCGGTGCGCATGAAGTCCGGCTGGATCGACGTCGGGCGGATCTGCCCGGCGTCGCGTTCGTAGCTGCGCGTGGTCGGGCCCGGCACGGGCGCCATCATTCCAGAGGCGCTACCGTCGCGGTTCGCTTGCGTGCGCTGGTCATATCGAACATGCGCCCGGACGCCGCCAACCCGGGCCGCGGGAGCTTCGTCCGGGATCAGGTGGCCGCGCTGCGGAGGATCGACGGGCTCGAGGTGGAGCTGTACGAGTTCGGGCCGGGGCCGCGCGCCCTGGCGGGGGCGGCCGTCGAGCTGCGCCGCCGCCACGGCCCGCCCTCCACCCTCACCCGCCGTCCGGCCTCGGCGCGCTTCGACGTCGTGCACGCGCACTTCGGGCTCACGGCCTGGCCGGCGCTGGCGGTGCCGGCCCGGGTGCGAGCACTGACCGTGCACGGGACCGACGTGGTGCATCCGCGCACCCGCCTGGCCACCGCTCCGGTGCTCGGCCTGATGCAGGTCGTCGGGGCCGTCTCGGCGGGGCTCGTACAACAGATCCCGGGACGCCGGGCCCGAGCTCGCGCGATCGTGCTCCCCTGCGGTGTCGAGATGGACCGCTTCGGCCCGATCCCGCGGGCGCGGGCACGTCAGGACCTGGGCCTCGAGCAGGACCAGCGCTACCTGCTGTTCGCAGCCGACCCGGCGCGAGCAGAGAAGCGCTACGACCTCGCCCTCGAGCTCGCCCGCGCGGCCGGTGTGCAGCTGCTGACGCTCGGGCACGTCGCGCCCACGGAGGTGCCGCGGTGGGTCAACGCCGCCGACGCCGTCGTGGTCCCCTCCGACCGGGAGGGCTTCGGCCTGGCCGTGCTGGAGGCGCTGGCCTGCGACGTGCCGGTGCTCGCGACGCCCGTCGGGATCCACGCCGAGGCGCTGGCGGGCCTCGCCGGGGTGCTGTGCGAGCCGTTCGTGCTCGGGCGCTGGAGCGAGGCGCTCATGAGCATCCTCGCCGGCGAGGACCCGCGCGTGGAGGGGCGCTCCCGCGCCCGCTCCTATTCGAGCGACGTGATGGCCGCACGTGTGCACGCCGCCTGGCAGCACGCGGTCGCGCAACGGAGCTGACGGCGGCGGGTTAGCATGGCGTTCGCAGTGGAGCAGCAACCCGCCTCACCCGCAGGGCCACAAGAGCGCCCTGGCTTCATCGCGCGGGGGCGGATACGCCGCCGCATCCGCTTCCTGCGCAAGGCACGGGAGCTCGCCTACCGCGACCTCGGAGGCCTCGTCTTCAACCTGCACCGGTTCGGCCAGCGCAACGACGCGCTGGTGCTGGCGAAGCTGACGACGCTGGGACACATCGACTCCGAGCTGCGCGCGCTGGAGACCACGCTGCATGAACCCCAGCCACTGACGGTGCTGAGCGAGGCCGGGATCACCGCCTGTGCACGCTGCGCCGCGATCCACTCCAGCGAGGACCGCTTCTGCCCCAACTGCGGCCTGCCGCTGCACCGCCACGCCGACCTGCCGGCGGACCTCCGCACGGGCGCCACGCCCCCCGCTGCGGCCCAGGCCGGCGCGTCCGGCTCCCCGGCACCCAGCGCCTTCCAGCGCACCCTCGGAGCACCGGTGCCGCCGGCGCAGGGGCCCGGCGGACCGGCTGGCGGCGCCCCGATCCCGACGCCCGCCGCCGCCACGCCGGCGCCGGCCACACCCGCCGGACCCTCACCGGCTGCGGCCACGCCTCCGGCCGGCTCACCCTCGCCGGGCGCACCCCCTGCAGCCACGCCTGCGAGCGGCACCCCGGCGGGAGACGCTCCCGCACCCACGCCGCCTGCCCGCGGCGGACAGGACGACGACGAAGCCACGGCCATCGTGCGCCCGCCGGCAAACCGGCAGTGAGCTGGCCGGGACAGCCGGCCGCGGCCTCGGCCACGCCCGCGGGAGCCGAGCCCTCGGTCTCCCCGGTGGGTTCGGTCGGCCCCACCGGAGCAGCGCCCTCCGAGGCGTGCCCGCTGTGCGGCTCGCCGCTGCAGACCGACCAGGACTGGTGCCTGTACTGCGGCGCGGCGGCCCACACCCGCCTGTCGGCGACCCCCAACTGGAAGGCCCCGCTGGCGGTCGCGATCGTGGTGGCCGCGCTGCTGCTGGGAGTCCTCGCGGCCGCGCTCGTGAAGCTCGCCCGTGGCCCCGGTCCCGCTCCGCCGGCCGCCACCACGGTGATCACAGCGCCCAGCGCAGCCGGCACGACCACGCCCGGCACGACCACGCCCGGGGCGACCACGCCCGCCACCGCGCCCGGCCACGACACCCGGAGCCACCACGCCGGGGACGACGACCCAGACCGGATCGACGGGCAAAGCCGGCACCGGCACGAGCACCGGTAGCTCGGGCGCCGGCGGCACCGGAGGGACCACGACTTCCGGGGCCTCGGGCAACGGCGCGCCCGCACCGGGAGCGGCGTCCCCCGCCCGCTGAGAGCGACGGATACGTTTCGGCCGATGAGCCGGTCCGGGGCCAGGTCCCTGCAAGCCGAGGTGGCCGTCATCGGTGCGGGGGCGGCCGGCCTGTACGCGGCGCTGTGTGCGGCGCGGGAGGGAGCCCGGGTCGTGCTCGTGTCCGCCGCCCCGCTGGCGCGGACCGCCAGCTACTGGGCGCAGGGAGGGCTGGCGGCGGTGCTCGCGGGCGACGACAGCTTCGAGCTGCATCTGGCCGACACCGAGCGGGCGGGGCGCGGCCTCGTCCGCCGCTCGGCCGCGGAGATCCTGGTCCACGAGGCGCCGGCACGGGTGCGGGACCTCGAGCGGCTGGGGGTGCACTTCGACGCCGACCGCTTCGGCCAGCTCGCCCTCGGCCTCGAGGGAGGCCACTCGGTGCGCCGGGTCGTCCACGCCGGCGGGAGCGCGACCGGCCGCAGGCTGGTGCGCCAGCTGTCTGCCGTGGCGGCCGAGGATCCGCACATACACGTGCTCGAGGAAGTGCGTGCCCGGGCGCTGTGGTGCCGCGACGGTCGCTGCCTGGGAGTGGTCTGCGACGACGGAGACCTGATAGCGGCCGGGGCGACGATGGTCGCCACCGGCGGGGCGGCGGCACTGTGGGAGCGGACGACCAATCCTCCCGGCTCACAGGGCGTGGGGCTGATGCTCGCCCAGGCGGCGGGTGCCCAGCTCGCGGATCTCGAGCTCCTCCAGTTTCACCCGACCGCCGTGATCGGACTGCCCGGCCGGGAGGGGTTTCTCGTGACCGAGGCGATCCGCGGCGAGGGCGCCACCCTGCACGACGCCTCGGGAGAGCGGTTCGTGGACGAGCTGGCGCCCCGCGACGAGGTCTCGCGGGCGATCTCCGAGCGCCTTGCCGAGACCGGGGCGGCGTCGGTGGGTCTCGACATGCGAGCCGTCGACCCGGCCCACTTCCCGAACGTGTTCAGCGCCCTGCGCGAGGCCGGGCTGGACCCGACGCGCGAGCTCGTGCCGGTCGCGCCGGCGGCCCACTACATGATGGGAGGGATCGTGGCCGACCTCGATGCCCGCTCGAGCGTGCCCGGCCTGTATGCGGTCGGGGAGGCTTCCTGCACGGGCCTGCACGGCGCCAACCGCCTGGCCTCCAACTCGCTCAGCGAGTGCTTCGTTTTCGCCGCCCGCGCAGTGGACGCGGCGCTCGTCCAGGCCGGAGCCGAGCCACCACTGCCGAGTACGGACGAGGCCGACGCCCTGCGGGAGCTTCCGGCGCTCCCCGCGGCCGACCACGAGATCCGCCGTGCGCTGTGGCAGGGAGCGGGGATCGTCCGGGACGCCGAGGGCCTGGAAGGGCTGCTGGCGATCGAGCACCCGCTCGTGCGCTGCATCGCCCGCTGCGCGCTGGAGCGAACCGAGTCCCGCGGCGCACAGCTGCGTTCCGACCACCCCGACCGAGACCCGGAGATGGACGCGCGACACGTGGTCCTGGACGGCTCGGGAGAGCTCGGATGGCAAACCTGGGAGTGAGCGCTCCTTTTCGCGCCTGGCCGTGTTTGGGGACGAGAAAGGTCTTTGGCCGCACGGGAGTCTCAATTACCAATGGCGGGTGTGCTCCTGAACCACGGATCTCGTTGAGACGAGAGGGTAGGAGTCAAAAACACACCATGTATCAATTCAGTCGCGCGATCTACAGGGAGCTCTCTCCCCGGATCATCGAACCGCCCACAACCTCGACGCCGGGCCGCAATCAGACCGCGGTCCTCAGCGCCTGCGAGTCGGTCATCACGCGCCTCGCCACGGAACCGCACTACTTCGCCCATCCGGCGAGGACGCTGTTCTGCGACGTCCGCAGTTACTTCTCGATGTCCGACCAGGCCTACGTCCTGAACGTGGTCACCCGGTATCTCACGTTCGCACAGCAGTTCCTGCTCGAAAACCCGGCCGAGTGCTACGCCGCCGTGGGGGGCGCGCCGCCGCAATGCCGGGCCACGACCCGCAAAGGCTCGGCCTGCCAGCGCACGCCGCTGCCCCACAACGGCTACTGCCCGTCCCATCAGCACCTTGCCGACACCGAGGACCGCGAACCGATAGCGGCCTGACGTACGCTCACGCCCAGTGCTACTGGGCGTGGATGTCGGGGGCACCTTCACCGACGCGGTCCTCGTCGCCGAGGGCCGCGGGCTGTACACGGCGAAGGTCCCCACCACGCCCTCCGCTCAGTCGGAGGGCGTGCTCGAGGCGATCCGTCTGCGTTCTTCGCGACGCCGGCGCCGGGCCGGAGCAGGTGACCCGCTTCGCGCACGGGATGACGGTCGCGACGAACGCGCTGCTGGAGGGGAACACGGCTCGCACGGCGCTGCTGACGACGGCGGGGTTCGAGGACGTGATCGAGCTCGGCCGCCAGAACCGCCCCCACCTCTACCGGCTCTGCGAGCCCGCTCCGCAGGCCGCTCGTGGCGGACGAGCTGCGCTTCGGGGCTGCACGAGCGCGTCAGCGCCGGAGGGCGTCCTCGAGCCGCTGCACCCCGCCGACGCCCGCGAGCTGGCGCTGGCGCTGGCGCACGCCGGCCCTGAGGCAGTGGCGATCTGCCTGCTGCACTCCTACGCCGACCCCGGGCACGAGCGGCTGCTCGCCGAACAGGTCCGGGAGCTGCTCCCCGGCGCGGCGCTGTCGCTCTCGAGCGAGCTCGTCGGCACCTTCCGCGAGTACGAGCGCACGGCCACGACCGTCCTCGATGCGTCGCTGTCGCCGCTGCTGTCCTCCTACCTCGGCCAGCTTTCGCCGCAGGCCGGCGAGGAGGGCCTGCCGGAGCCTCGGATCATGCAGTCCTCGGGAGGCCTGACCGACGTCGGGCCGGGCCGGAGCCCACGCGGGGCTGACGGTGCTGTCGGGTCCCGCCGGGGGCGTCGCGGGGCGCCTCGCTCGCTGGCCGGGCTGGCGGGCGAGCGCGACGTCGCTGTGCTTCGACATGGGCGGCACCTCCTGCGACGTGTGCCTGATCGACGACGGCGCTGTCGGGGAGACCGCCGAACGCCTGATCGCGCAGGCAGGCCGCTGGCGCTGCCGGCGCTCGACATCCAGACGGTCGGCGCGGGCGGCGGGTCGATCGCCTGGCGCGACGCCGGCGGGGCGCTGCGCGTGGGCCCGCGCTCGGCCGGCGCGCGGCCGGGGCCCGCGTGTTACGGGCTCGGCGGCGAGCAGCCGACGGTGACCGACGCGAACCTCCTGCTCGGGCGGCTGCCGGCGGACTCTCCCCTGGCCGGCGGCGTGCACCTCGAGCCGCGGCGGCCGCGGAGGGGGCCCTCGCCGGCCTCGCGGCGGAGCTCGACCTCGGTCCGCTCGAGCTGCGCCGAGGGCGTGGTGCGGGTGGCGGAGGCGGAGATGCTGGCGGCGCTACGCCTGGTCACGATCGAGCGCGGGATCGATCCCCGCGGCGCTCGCGCTGCTGCCGTTTGGAGGCGCGGGTCCGCTGCACGCGGCCGCGCTCGCCGAGCAGCTCGGCGATCTCGCGGCTGCTGTGCCCGCGCGCATCGGGCGTGCTCTCGGCCCTCGGCCTGGCCGCCGCCGCGCCCCGCCGCGACCAGGCCCGTACCGTGCTCCTGAGCGGAGACTCGCTCACGGCCGAGCGCCTGCTGGGGGAGCGCGAGGCGCTGCTGGCCGGCGCCGGCGCGGCACTCGGCACGGCCCCCGTACGCGCGCGCCTGCGCCACGAGCTGCGCTACGCGGGACAGTCCTTCGAGCTGGCCGTGGACGAGGAGCTGGGGGTCGGCGGGGCACGGGCCGGGCGGACGCTCCCCGTCGAGGCGCCGCCGGGAGCTGCGCGCCGGCCTCGGCCCCGAGCAGCTACGGGCGGCGTTCGCCCGCGAGCACGAGCGCCGCTACGGGTACAGCGACCCCGCCGGGGAGCTCGAGCTGGTGACCATGCGGATCTCCGTGTGGGGCCCCGCTCTCGGGTTCACACCGGCGCCGTCGGACACCGCCGGGCCCGCACCCGAGCGACGCGAGATCGTGTTCGCGGGCGAGCGGGTCGGCTCGCAGGTGTTCCGCGGCGAGCCGCCGCCGGGAACCGCGATCGAGGGGCCGGCGCTGTGGGCCCTGCCGGAGGCGACGCTGCTGGTGCCACCGGGGTGGAGCGGCGAGGTGGACGGCTTCGGCAACGTGCTGCTGGAGCGGGCTCCTACCGGCGAGGAGGGGTCGCGGTGATCGACGCGATCGAACTGCAGCTCGCGCACCGGCGCCCTGCGCGCGGCCTGCGAGGAGATGGGCGGTCGTGCTCGTCCGCTCGGCCCACTCCTCGAACATCAAGGAGCGCCGGGACGCCTCGACGGCGCTGTTCGACGCGGACGGGCGAGATGGTGATGCAGGCCGAGCACATTCCCGTCCACCTGGGGGCGATGCCGGCCGCGCGTGGAGGCGGTGATCGGGCGCGCGCAGGAGCCCGGCGTCGTCCTGGATCCTCAACGACCCGTTCGCCGGCGGGACCCACCTGCCCGACATCACCGTCATCACCCCCGCCTTCCACGAGCGGCGCGCCTGATCGGATTCGCCGCCAGCCGCGCCCACCACGCCGACGTCGGCGGCGCGGCGTCCCGGGGTCGATGCCGGCGGACAGCCGCAGCCTCGGCGAGGAGGGCGTCGTGATCGCCCCGCAGGTCCTCGACGAGGACTCGCTCCTGACGGCTGACGGCCGCGATGCGCCAGCCGCAGGAGCGCCGCGCCGACCTGCGCGCCCAGCTCGCTGCCAACCGGCGTCGGGTGCACCGCGCCTGTCGGCGCTCGCCGGAGCGCTGGGCCCCGACGGCCTGCGCGAGGCCACGCGACGCGGTGCTCGACTACTGCGAGCGGCGCACGCGGGCGTGCCTGGCTGCGCTGCCCGACGGCGATCGCAGCGCGAGCGACGTGCTCGAGGCGGGCGAGCGGGATCTGCCGCTGACGCTGCGGGCGCAGGTCCACGGCGATCGCATCACGCTCGACTTCAGCGGCAGCGCCGCCCAGCACGAGGGCAACCTCAACTGCCCGCTCGCCGTCACCCGCTCGGCCTGCCTGTTCGCGCTGCGGGTGCTGACCGACCCCGACATCCCCCCGACCGCCGGCGCCTACCGGCCGCTGCAGCTGCATCGCACCGGAGGGCTGCCTGCTGAACGCGCGGGCCCCGGCCGCCGTCGCGGCGGGAAACGTCGAGACCTCCTCGCGGGTGGCCGACCTCGTGCTGAGCGCCTTCGGCCGCGCCCAGGGGCAGGGCACGATGAACAACCTGACGCTCGGCGACGAGTCGTTCTCCTACTACGAGACGCTCGGCGGCGGGCCAGGGCGCGTGCCCGGACGCCGACGGCCCGAGCGCCGTGCACGTCGCGATGAGCAACACGCTGAACACGCCGATCGAGGCGCTCGAGCGGGAATTCCCGCTGCGGGTGCTGACCTACGCGGCTGCGTCGCGGCTCGGGCGGCGCGGGCGCCCACCGCGGAGGCGACGGCGTCGTACGCGAGCTGCAGGCGCTCGCCGAGATGAGCTACTCGCTGATCGCAGAGCGCCGCCGCCACGCACCGCGCGGCGCCGAGGGCGGCGCCCCCGGGAAGCCGGGGCGTGACCTGCTGGACGACGAGGCGCTGCCGGGCAAGGCGACGGGAACCTGGCGGCCGGGCAGCGGCTCCGCATCGAAACGCCCGGTGGGGGAGGATTCGGCCGTGCCCGGTGAGCGGATCGGCTTCCTCGGCCTGGGGATCATGGGCTCGCGGATGGCGGCCAACGTCGCCGCCGCCGGCTACCCGCTGACGCGTGTGGACGCACACCCCGGGCAAGGCCGAGCGCTGGGCGGCCGAGCACGGGGCCAGTGCCCGCGCGACGCCGGCGCGAGGTGGCGGCCGCCAGCGACATCGTGGTGAGCATGGTCGTCGACGGCGATCAGGTGCCTCGGTGCTGCTCGGCGAGCAGGGCGTGCTCAGCGGCGCGTCGCCGGGCCTGCTGTGCGTCGACATGTCGACGATCGGGGCGCCGGGCGACGCGTGCGCATCGGAGCCGAGCTGGCCGCGCGCGGCGTGCGAGCTGCTCGACGCGCCCGTCACCGGCTCCTCGCCGCGGGCCGAGGACGGGACGCTGACGATCATGGTCGGCGGTTCCGAGCGGGCACTTCGAGCGCGTGCGACCGCTGCTGGAGGCGATGGGCCAGCTGGTCGTGCACGTCGGCGAGCTCGGCCAGGGCCAGTCGCTGAAGCTGATCAACAACTCGCTCGGGGCCGCCAACGCGGCGGCCCTCGCCGAGGCGCTGCTCGCCGCCGACGCCGCGGGGATCGACCTCGACGCGCTCGCGGAGGTCGTGATGGCCGGCTCGGGCGGCCTCGGTGCAGCTCGAGCTGAAGGGCCGGGCGATGCGCGAGCACGACTACACGACGCTCTTCAAGACCGCCCACATGCTCAAGGACGTGCGCCTGTGCCTGGAGGAGGCCGAAGCGGCCGGCGTGCCCTTCCCCGCGGCCGACCACGCCCGCGAGCTGCTCGACCGCCGCCGTGGGCCGCGGGCACGGCGAGGACGACTACGCCGCATTGATCGAGGCCGCTCGAGGGCATTCGCCGGGACGGCGCCTGAAGTAAGCAGTAACACTTTGCGGCCTTGTTGGGCGCAAAAATCGCGTCGATTTGCAGGCGATTTGGGATTTTCGCTGAGGTTTCGTATCTTTACAACGCCGCGACGGACGGGCCGCACGCGCAGAAGCACGCGTCCGGTAGGTCCCTGGTCGTCCCTCCTATCACCATCGATATCTCTCATGCCAATTGCTTTCAGAGAATGGGCCGTCACGGTCCGCGCGCTGGCCGAAGGCGAGCAGCTCCTGACCCTCCGCCAGGGCGGCCTGCCGCGCGCCGGGCAAGCCCTTCCAGGCTGCCCCACGAGCGCTTCTTCCTCTACCCCACCTTCGACCACCAGCCGGGCGATCTGGTGCGCGAGTCGCACCAGCCCGAGCTGCGCCGCGCGCTCGAGGAGGGCGTCTGGAGCGACGGCGAGCCGCCCGCTGCACAGCGTTCGCGACCGGCACTCCCATGCAGCAGCCCGACCGCGTCCGGATCCGCGCCTGGGCCGAGGTCAGCGACGCACTTCACGGTGCTCGACCCGCGCTGCGTCGACGCGCTCTCCCCGTTCTACGTGTGGACGCACCGACTACGCCGAGAAGCGCCTCGGCTGGCGCGCGCGCCAGCCGCTGCACGTGCTGCTGCTGCGCACCTACCGCATCCCGCGCCCGGTGACCGTCAAGGTCAAGGACGAGTACCTCGGGCCCGAGCGCCTGGATCGAGCTGCAGCGCGACCTTCCCGTTCGAGGGCACCCCGGTGCTCTCCGACGCCGAGTTCGAGCGCGCCGCCGAGGAGATCCGCGCGATCGCCACCGACGCGGGCCAGCCGGTCCTCGTCTAGACGGCGGCGGCTCCGCCCGGTTCGCCGGGCGGTGGCTCGTGCTGGGCGCTTAGGCGAGCGCCTCGCGCGCGGCCTCGACCGCCGATTCGGGCACCAGCACGTCGCGGGGGCCGACCGTGGGGGCGTACACCGCCATGATCGCGCGACCGGAGCTGAGCATGCAGGGGATCCCCTCCTCGAGCAGCATCCCGGCGAGCATCTCGGCCTGGATCAGGTTGGCGGCGCGGGCGACCTTCACGAGGCGTCCTTCGGTGTAGCGGGGGTTGACCTTGCGTCGCCCGGCGGCGGCGCTCGCTGGCCGCCTCCTCGCCGCGTTCGGGATGCACCAGCGGCATCCCGCAGGAGCGCGCAGAAGCGCTCCACCTCGCGATGGGGGAGCAGGCAGCGTGGGCACTCGACCTCACGTGCCATCAGCGCACCGCGGGCTCCACGGAGCAGCCATCACAGCACCTCGAGCTCCACCGCGCGAACCTGCGCGCCCTCGATCAGATAGCAGCGCACGTCGGGCTGCTCGCCGGCGAGCCCGACGATGACCCACTCCAGGCCGGGCCAGTTGGCGGCGAAGTTGATGTCGGTCTGGGACGGGTAGGGGTCGGTGTGGGTGTGGGAGTGGTAGATCGCCCCGAGCTCCCAGCCCTGGATTCGAACTCCTCGATCGTGTGGAGCAGCTCCTTGCCGGTCGATCTCGAAGCGCTTGCGGGATGCGTAGACGTTGCGGGCCCGATGCACGCGGGCGGCCTCCGGCCCGCGGCCGTCGACCGCGGGGGAGTAGGCGATCATGCCGCAGCACTCCGCGTCGGACTCCTCGCGCGCGTGCGCGATCACGTCGTCAAGCATCGCGCGGGCTATGACCATCGGAGCCGTCCCGCCGTCAGTCCGGAGCGTCTACCACCAGACGGTCGACTCGAGGTTCTCGATCTCCTCCACCGGCAGCGTGTAGATGCCGCTCGAGAGGTACTTCCAGCCGTCGTCGGCGACGACGAACACGACGTTGCCCTCGTCGAGCTCGCCGGCGATGCGCACCGCGATGCTGGCGATCGCGCCGGTCGAGACGCCGGCGAACAGGCCCTCCTCGTCGAGCAGCTTGCGCGTCCACACGATCGCGTCGCGGTTGGTCACGAAGATCTTGCGGTCGAGCAGCGAGATGTCGATGATCGGCGGGATGAACCCGTCCTCGAGCGAGCGCAGGCCCTGAACGGGCTCGCCCTGCATCGGCTCGGCGGCGACGATCTTGACGGCGTCGCCGAAGGTCTCCTTCAGGCGCCGCCCGTTGCCCATCAGCGTGCCCCCCGTGCCGAGGCCGGCGACGAAGGCGCTGACCTCGTCGAGCTCTTCGAGGATCTCGACGGCGGTGCCGTTGTAGTGGGCAGCCGGGTTGGCGAGGTTGCCGTACTGGTAGGGCATGTAGCAAGAGGGGTCTTCGGCGGCCATCTCGAGCGCCTTCGCGACGGCGCCGTTGGACCCGAGGTCTCCGGGCGAGTAGACGATCTCGGCGCCGTACATCCGCAGCAGCTGGGTCCGCTCGGGGGTGACGTTCTCGGGCATCACGACCTTCAGGCGATAGCCCTTGCGCGAGCAGATCATGGCCAGCGAGATGCCGGTGTTGCCCGAGGTGGGTTCGAGGATCGTCTGACCCGGGGAGATGGCGCCTTTCTCCTCGCCGTCCTCGATCAGCGAGCGCGCCACGCGGTCCTTCACCGAGCCGGTGGGGTTGCGCGACTCGAGCTTGGCCCAGATGCGCACCCCGGGCTTCGGCGACAGACGGGGGAGCTCGATCAGGGGCGTGTTCCCGATCGACTGCACGATGTCGCCGTAACGGCCCCCGCACGGCCGGTTTCTGAGCCTCTCCACCGCCATTACTTTACGGAATATAGCGAGCTCGAGAAGCTCGTCGAGGACGTGTTATGAAGCTCCCGGCAAGCCCACCCGGGGGGCGATCGCGGCGATCGACCAGGGCTCCGGCCGCAACCGCTTCCCTCTTGCTGGCGGCGCTGCTGGCGAGCGCCTGCGGAGCGAGCCCCGGGCACGGCACCACCTCGGCACCCTCGCGCGGCACCTCGGCACCCTCCCCCACGCCCGTCGCCGACGGCGGCGGGACGGCCGGCGCGCCGTGCGTGACCCGCCCCGGCTCGGTGTGCCTCACCGAGACGGCCCGTGGGCACACCGTGCAGCTGGCCGTGGGGTGGACGCTGACCCTGCGGCTGGGCGCGCCGGGGCGCCGCTTCAGCGCCCCCCGCCTGTCGGGCGGGAATGCCCTGCGGGGGCTCGGCCCGGCGCGGCGCAACGGCACCGAAGTCATCGCGAGCTTCCGCGCCGTCAGCGCGGGTACGGTGCAGCTGATGGCTACCGAGGGCCCGGTCTGCCACCGTGGGAGCGCGTGCCCGGACTACCTCGCGCTGTGGACACTCAGCGTGCGGGTCAGCCGCCGGCTGTAGCCCCGCGAACGCTGCTGGGGGCCGGCGTCAGCCGCCGGCCATGGCCGGCAGGATCACGAGCGTGTCCGTGTCGCCGACCGGGGTCTCCAGCCCGTCGAGGACGCGGACGTCCTCGTCGTTGAGATACACGTTGACGTAGCGGTTGAGCTCGCCCTCGGCCGAGAACAGCTGGCTCTCGGTGGCCGGGTGGCTGGTGGCGAGGTCACGCAGCACCTCGCCGACGTTGGAGCCGCTGGCGCTCAGCAGCTTCTCGCCGCCGACCGATGCCCGCAGCACCGGGGGGATCTTGATCGTTGCCATCGAGACGGGAGGCTAACCGGCTGCGGCGCAGAACGCCTCGTAGTCGGGGAACACGCCCATCTCCTCGTCGGCGATCTCCTCAGGTGCGCGAGAGCAGATCGGGCACTCGGGGTCGCGGTGCACTTTGACCTCGGTCAGCGTGGCGCCGAGGGCGTCGTACAGAAGCAGGCGCCCGATCGCCGGGTCGCCGATCCCGAGGATCAGCTTCACGACCTCGGTGGCCTGCAGCAGGCCCATCGTCCCGGGCAGGACCCCGAGCACGCCGTTGGCGCCGCACGAAGGGGCCAGCTCGGCCGGCGGCGGCTCACGGAACAGGCAGCGGTAGCAGGGGCCGTCGTAGGGCTTGAACACCGAGAGCTGGCCGTCGAAGCCGAGGATCGAGGCGGACACCACCGGGATCCGCAGCCGCACGCTGGCGTCGTTGAGCAGGTAGCGGGTGGGGAAGTTGTCGACGCCGTCCACGACCACGTCGTAGTCCTTGATGATCTCGACGATGTTCGAGGCGTCGATGCGGGTCTTGTACTTGACCACGTTCACGTCGGGGTTCAGCGCGTGGATCGACTCCTCGGCGGAGTCCACCTTCGGGATGCCGACCCGCTGGGTCGAGTGGATCACCTGACGCTGCAGGTTGGAGAGGTCCACCTCGTCGTCGTCGACGATGCCGAGCGTGCCGACCCCGGCGGCCGCCAGGTACAGGGCCGTGGGCGAGCCGAGGCCGCCGGCGCCGAGCAGCAGCACCTTGGCGTCGAGCAGCTTCTGCTGGCCCTCCGCTCCGATCTCTGGGATCAGCAGGTGTCGCGAGTAGCGGTCGCGCTGTTCGGCGCTGAGCGCCCGGGGCACCTCGACCTCGTAGCCGCGGTCCTTCCAGAGGGTGATGCCGCCGGTCATCGAGCGCACGTGCTCGTAGCCGAGGTCCTCCTGCAGGGTGCGGGCCGCGTAGGCGGAGCGGTTGCCGGACTGGCAGTACAGGATCAGCTCGTCGCCGCGGTCGGGGGCGGCGGAATCGATGCGGGCCTCGAGGTGCCCGCGGGGGATGCTCTTGGCGCCCGGGAGGTGGCCGGTGGCGAACTCTTCGCTGCCCCGGACGTCGACGATCGTGACGCCCTCGCCGATCAGCTCCTTGACCTGGGCAGGGTCAACCTCCTCGATCTGGTTCTTGACACGGCGGAGAAGCTCGGCTCCGGAGACGCTCATCGACAAAACTCCTAAACCACGGTCGGGATTTACTGACTTCAGAAAGTATAGCGCTGTGGGTGTGCCCTTCCAAGGGCTGTCATACCCTCCGAATCGTGCCACCTCGCCGCCCCTCACGCCACGCTGCCCTGCTCGCGGGCGTGGTCCTGCTCGGGCTGCTCGGGCTGGCGCTGGCGCTCGCCTCCGGCGGCGGGAAGGGGTCCTCCTCGCCGGCGCTGAGCAGCACCGCGGGCGAGGCCTTCGAAGGAGCGGCGCTGCCCTCCCCCCGTCCCGCCCCTGATTTCACGCTGCGCGATCAGAGCGGACGGCCGGTGGCGCTGAGCTCGCTGCGGGGGCGCCCCGTGGTGCTCGCCTTCCTGTACCCCGGCTGCGGAGCCGGCTGCGTGCTGGTCGCCGAGCAGATCCGGGGGGCGCTCGACGACCTCGCCCACCCGGTGCCGGTGGTGATCGTCAACGCGGGCTCCTCCCCCAGCCGGCCGGCCGCGGTCAAGCGCTTCCTGGAGGAAGTCTCGCTGTCCGGGCGAGCGCTGTACCTGGACGGGCCCCCACAGCAGCTGCGGAACATCTGGCGGAGCTACCGGGTGGTGCCTGCCGCTGCGGGCGCGAGCGCCTTCGCCCAGGCCGCGGAGGTGCGGCTGCTCGACGCCCGGGGCCGGGAACGGGTGGTGTACGGGACCGAACAGCTGACCCCGGAGGGCCTGGCCCACGACATCGGGGTGCTGCAGCGCGGCCGGCAGCAGGGCGGCTGATACCCTAGCTCGCAGGTAGGAAATCCAGCAATGATGTTCTCGACCAAGGCTGAGTACGGGATCCGCGTGATGGTGGAGCTCGCCCGCAGCGCCGGTGACGAACCGGTGCCGCTGGCGGAGATCGCCGCCAAGGACGGACTCCCGCTCGCGTACCTGGAGCACCTCGCCGCGCGCCTGCGCAAGGCGGGCCTGGTGGACTCCCGGCGCGGCTCCCGGGGCGGCTATCTGCTCGCCCGGCCCGCCCGTGAGATCACGATGGCCGAGGTGGTGGAGGCGCTCGAGGGCTCGATCGCACCGATCGAGTGCATCTCCGAGGCGCCCGACGGCTCGATCGTGTGCTCGCGTGAGACCAGCGCCGAGCACATCTGTCCGACCAAGCTGTTGTGGACCAGGGTGCGGATGTCGATCGTGGCGACCCTGCGCGAGACCACGCTGGCAGACCTGCTCGTGACGCCGGCGATCGCCCGGCCGGCGTCCCCACCGCTACAGATCGCACCGCTGGGCGGCGGAGCCTAGGAGGACCATGGCCGAACTCGAGATCAGGGACCTACACGTGCGTACCGAGGAGCGGGAGATCCTGCGAGGCGTGGACCTCGAGATCGACCGCGGCGAGATCCACGCCCTGATGGGCCCCAACGGGTCGGGCAAGTCGACGCTCGCCAACACGCTGCTCGGACACCCCTCCTACGAGATCACCGAGGGCACGATCACCTTCAAGGGCGAGGACATCACCGAGGCCGAGCCCCACGACCGCGCGAAGGCGGGCCTGTTCCTGGCCTTCCAGTACCCGGTCTCGATCCCCGGGGTGTCGGTGGCGAACTTCCTGCGCATGGCGATCAACGCCAAACGCGAGGAGCCGATCCAGGTGAAGGAGTTCCGCACCCAGTTGCAGCACGCCATCGAGCTGCTCGACGTCGATCGCTCCTTCACCTCCAGGCACCTGAACGAGGGTTTCTCCGGGGGCGAGAAGAAGCGCGCCGAGATCCTGCAGATGGCGATGTTGAAACCCGACATCGCGATCCTCGACGAGACCGACTCGGGGCTCGACATCGACGCCCTGCGGACGGTTGCCGAGGGCGTCCAGCGGTTGCACGACGAGCAGGGTCTCGGAGCCCTGATCATCACCCACTACCAGCGCATCCTGCACTACGTCCAGCCGCAGTTCGTCCACATCCTGATGGACGGACGGATCGTGCTGGAGGGCGGGGTCGAGCTCGTCGAGCGCCTCGAGCGCGAGGGCTATGACCAGATCCGCCAGGAGGTGGGCGCGGCGGCGCTGGCCGGCGACGATGGCTGAGCTACGCAAGAGCCTGGACGGCGAGCAGGCCGGCGGTGAGGCGATGCAGGTGAAGGCCGGGCGCCACCGCGAGGCCACCCTCTACCACGCGCTCCACGGAGCCGGCGCCGGCGACGGGCGCAGCCTGGAGCAGCTGCGAGCAGACGCGCGTGGCGCCTACGAGCGCCTCGAGCTCCCCGTGTGGCGGCGCTCGGGCTTCTGGACGACGAGCCTGCAGGACCTCGACCTCGAGGCCCTGGAGCCCTTCGAGGACAGCACCTTCGAGGCCGCCCCGGCCACCGCGGGGACGCTTCCCGAGGTGGTCAGGAGCACACTGCCCGAGCGCTCGCGGGCCGGGCGCCTGGTGCAGGGCGCCGACGGGATCGTGAGCGTCGAGCTCGACCCGGCGCTGGCCGAGCGGGGCGTGATCCTGTGCTCGCTGGAGGAGGCGTTCCGCGAGCACACCGAGCTGGCCTCCCGCTGGTACTCCAAGCGCCTGCCGATCGACCGCCAGAAGCTCGAGGCCGCGAATGCCGCCTTCTGGCGCGGGGGCGCCTTCCTGTACGTGCCCGAGGGCCTGGCGGTCGAGGACCCCTTCGAGATCGTCTACGCGATCGAGCGCCCCGGGGTGGCGCAGTTCGGACGCACGCTCGTGGTGGGCGCCACCGGCAGCGAGTTCGCGCTGCACGAGTACGACCTCGCCGAGGACTTCGACGAGTACCCCGAGGACAAGCGCCAGGCGCTGCACGCGGGAGCCTTCGAGATGTACCTGCAGGACGGTGCCCGCTGCCGGCTGGCCCAGGTGCAGGACTGGGGGGCGGGCGAGGTCTACGACGTCTCCACGCGCTTCGTGGGCGTCGGGCGCGACGCCTACTGCCACTGGCTGCCGGTCCTGCTGGGCGGGCACCTGGTGCGCCAGCACCTCGAGCTGGCCGTGTCCGAGACGGGCGGAGCGATGGCCTTCCGGGGGATGTTCTTCACCGAGGAGCACGAGCACCTCGACCTGTTCGCCGTCGACCTCCACGAGACCGGGCCCTCCGAGGGGGACGTCCACTGGCGGGGGATCGCGACCGGCGAGAGCCGGGCGAGCTTCGAGGGGCTGATCCAGATCGACCCCGGCTCCCAGCAGACCCACACCTACCTGCAGATCCACACGATGATGCTCTCCCCCAAGGCGCGCATCGACGCGATCCCGTCGGTGCTGGTGTCCGCCGACGACGTCTCGGCCTCCCACGGCGGCACCGTCGGGGAGCTGGACGAGACCGCGATCTTCTACATGCAGTCGCGGGGGCTGGACCGGCCGACGGCCGTGCGCGTGATCGTGGAGGGCTTCTTCGAGCCGCTGATCGCCGAGCTCCACGACGAGCCGCTGCAGGAGCTGGTGCGCGGGCGGCTCGCCGACAAGCTGGCGCATGCACGCGCGGACATCGAGACCTATGCCACCAGCCGCTGAGGAGCGGCTCACGGGCGGCGGCCTCGTGGCCGGTGACGGGCACGCGCTCCGCGCCGACTTCCCGATCTTCGGGCGGGAGTTCTCGGGCCGGCCGCTGGTGTACCTGGACTCGAGCTCGACCTCGCAGAAGCCGCGGGTCGTGATCGAGGCCCAGGCGGCTCACCTGAGCGAGCACAACGCCAACGTCCATCGCGGCGTCTACGAGCTGGCCCAGGAGGCCGACGCGGCCTTCGAAGAGGCCCGCGGGAGAATCGCCGGCTTCACCGCCGCGGACCCCCGGACCACGATCTTCGCCAAGAACGCGACCGAGGCGATCAACCTCGTGGCCTACGCCTGGGGCCGCACGAACGTCGGGCCCGGCGACGCGGTGCTGGTCACGCAGATGGAGCACCACGCCAACCTCGTGCCCTGGCAGGTGCTGTGCAACGAGCGCGGCGCCGGCCTCCGTTATCTGGAGGTGGACGAGCACGGACAGCTGTCCTTGCAGGCGCTCGAGCGGGAGCTGGAACGGGGCGACGTGAGGATGGTCGCCTTCACGCACGTCTCCAACGTGCTCGGCACGATCAACCCGGTCGCGGAGATCGTCAGCCGGGCACGGGCGGCCGGCGCGGTGACGCTCGTGGACGGTGCCCAGGCGGTGCCGCAGATGCCCGTCGACGTGGCGGCGCTCGGGCCCGACTTCTACGCCTGGACCGGACACAAGGCGCTGGGGCCGACCGGCATCGGCGTGCTCCACGGGCGCCGCGAGCTGCTCGAGCAGATGCCCCCCTTCCTGACCGGAGGGGACATGATCGCCTCGGTGGACTTCGAGGGCGCCACCTGGAACGAGCTGCCCTGGAAGTTCGAAGCCGGGACCCCGATGATCGCCGAGGCCGTGGGCCTGGCGGCCGCGGTGGAGTACCTGCAGTCAGTGGGCATGGAGCGGGTCCGCGAGCATGAGCAGGCGCTCACCGTGCAGCTGCTCGAGGGCCTCGGACAGGTGCCGGGCGTGCGCGTCGTCGGACCACCGGCAGCCCACGAACGCGGTGGCCTGGCGTCCTTCACCGTCGAGGGGATCCACCCCCACGACGTGGCCGAGCTGCTGGGACGCGAGGGCGTCTGCATCCGGGCCGGTCACCACTGCGCGCAGCCGCTGATGCGCTGCCTCGGGGTGGCCGCCACGGCGCGGGCGAGCGTGGGCGTCTACAACGAGCCGGGCGACGTGCAGGCCCTGCTGGCGGCACTCCACGGGGCCCGTGAGGTGTTCGCGCTCGACGGCGCCGAGCCGGCACGGGTGGCGTGATGGACGACCTCTACCGCGACTACATCCTCGACCACTACAAGCACCCCCGCAACTTCGGGGAGCTCGAACCGCACGACCTCGAGGCCTTCGAGCACAACCCCCTCTGCGGGGACGAACTCGGCGTCCACATCCGCGTCCAGGACGACCGCATCGCCGACCTGCGCTTCCACGGCCACGGCTGCGCGATCTCCCAGGCCGCGGCCTCGATCTCCTCGGAGGAGCTCAAAGGGATGCCCCTGTCGGAGGCGGGCGACCTGAGCGCCGACTGGTTGTTGGAGCTGCTCGGGATCCCGATCTCCGCGACGCGGCGCAAGTGCGCGCTGCTGGGCCTGAAGGCCGTGCGCGGTGCGGTCACCGGCGACGACGGCTGGCCCGCCTGAGCACCCGCGCCAACCGGCCGGGCGGCACAAGCTCCGTGAAGGCCCGCGATACAATTCCTACTTCAGAGCACAGGATTCGCCAAACCCCCCATCTGAGGACCCCAAATGGCCACAGTTGAGAGCACCAAGATCACCAAGCCCAGCCCGATCGTCGAGGACGAGCAGGGCCAGCTGACCGCGCGCCAGGGAATCTCGCGGGAGGTCGTGGCCGAGCTCTCGAAGATCAAGGGGGAGCCCGACTGGATGGCCGAGAAACGGCTGCGCTCGCTCGAGATCTTCGAACGCAAGCCGCTCCCGACCTGGGGCCCTGACCTGTCGGGCCTGAACCTCGACGACCTCGTGCTCTACTCGCCCCCCACGGCGGGTCGTTACGACAGCTGGGACGACGTCCCGGCCGAGATGAAGCAGACCTACGAGGACCTCGGCATCCCCCAGGCCGAGCGCGAGCACCTCGCCGGCGTGATCGGCGTGTGGCGCCAGGAGCCGGTGTACGAGGGCCTCAAGGAGGCCTACGCCGAGCAGGGGATCCTGTTCTGCTCGATGGACACCGCCATCGACCGCTACCCGGAGTTGGTGCAGCGCTACTTCATGAACAAATGCGTCCCGCCCCAGGACAACAAGTTCTCGGCCCTGCACGGCGCGGTGTGGTCGGGCGGCTCGTTCCTGTACGTGCCCAAGGGCGTCAAGGTCGACCTCCCGCTGCAGGCCTACTTCCGCATGGAGGGCGCCGGCGAGGGCACCTTCGAGCACACGCTGATCATCGCCGACGAGGGCTCGGAGGTGAACTACATCGAGGGCTGCACCGCCCAGACCTACAGCGTCAACTCGATGCACTCGGCGGTCGTCGAGATCTTCGTCCACGAGGGCGCCAAGGCGCGCTACACGACCGTCCAGAACTGGTCCAAGGACGTCTACAACCTCAACACCAAGCGCGCGATCGTCGACGCCGGCGGCACCGTCGAGTGGGTCGGCGGCTCGATGGGCGCCAAGTACGTGATGCTCTACCCCGGCTCCTACCTGATGGGCGAGGGCGCCCGGGCCGACCACCTCAACGTCGGCGTGGCCGGCAAAGGCGTGCACAAGGACACCGGCGCCAAGGTCGTGCACCTGGCCCCCAACACCACCTCCAACATCCTCGCCAAGTCGATCTCCAAGGACGGCGGCATCATGGGCTACCGCGGGCTCGTGAAGATGGGCCACAACGCGGCCGGCTCGAAAGCCCGGGTGCAGTGCGACGGGCTGATGATGGACGGCGAATCGCGCTCGGACACCTGGCCCGACATCCAGATCCAGAACCCCCACGTGACCGTCGCCCACGAGGCCACGGTCGGGCGGATCTCCGACGACCAGCTCTTCTACATGGGCTCGCGCGGCTTCACCGAGGACGAGGCCGCGGCGATGATCGTCAACGGCTTCATCGAGCCGGTGACGAAGGAGCTCCCGATGGAGTACGCGGTCGAGCTCAACCGCCTGATCCAGCTGGAGATGGTCGGCAGCATCGGCTAGGGGCGCGGGGCCCGGCCCCGCGTGAAGGCCTAGCGGGACGCCGGCGTGGGCTCTGAAGAGCTCGCGTCCGTCCGCCGTCGCGGCGGTGCGATCTGGGCGCGGCTGAAGTTCTGCAGCAGGCGCCTGACCTGTGGCGGGCCGTCGTCCTCGACGACCACGCATCCTCCGGGCCAATACGGGTTATCGGCGGGTGTGTCGCTCATGAACACCGACACGTGCACCCAGCTGCCCGAGTTGACGAGGCGGGCCCCGCCGGGCGAGCGCCACTCGCCGTCGGTATCCCCCGGCAGGGGGCCCGTGCGGTGGGTGTGCCCGAAGACGACGTAGGACTGCCCGAGGCCGAGGCGGTCGGCGACCTCCCCCATCGCCCGCAGGCCCGCCCGGCGCAGCTCCTCGGCGGAGATGTCGCTGCGCAGAGGCCCGATGCCGGCCCGGTTCAGCGCCGCCACCGCGAGCGGGAAGCCGGCCACGAGCGCCCGCGTGCGCAGCCGGCGGGAGGCGCGGCCGATGCGCCCGGCCAGCGCCCCGCGAAGGGCGCCGCCGCCCCCGGAGGGCGCGACGGGGGCCGGCTCGCCCCGCAGGGCCCGCCAGGCGCTGACGGTGGCGATGCCGTTGAGGGCGGACCCGGTGCGCTCGTCGCGGGCGACGGCGTCGCGCCAGGCGAACATCGGCGCGCAGATCGACTCGTAGTCCCCCGCGCCCCGCAGGCTCGCGGGTGGCTTGCCCAGGATCCGCTCCATGGCGCCCATCGTCAGTCGCTCGAGGGTGGGGATCGTGAGGTGGCAGTCCAGGTAGTGGCCGTGGGTGGCGTACACGTCGGGGCGCACCCATAGGCCGGGGTAGGCGACCGTGACCTTCGCCGGGGCGCTCCATTCGGCGATCCGCTCGAGCGCCGGCGAGGCGTCGGCGGGCTCGATCAGCTGCTCGACCCCGAGCGGGGGCGGCTCGAGCTCCTGCCCGCGGGCGATCAGCCACGGTTCCACCAGGGCGTGGTCGTGATTGCCGGCCGTGATCACGATCTCGCCCTCGGCCATCACCGCACCCAGCTGCTCGAAGAACTCGCGCGAGCTGGCGAGGGCGTCGCGGACGGGGCCGTGGCGCAGCTCCAGCACGTCCCCGAGCAGCACCACGCGATCGACGTCGTGGAGCGCCTCGAGCAGCGGCTGGCGCAGTTCGGCCCGACGCAGGACGTCGGTGCGGGTGAGGCTGCCGAGGTGGAGGTCCGAGACGATCAGCGTGCGCATGCGCCCACCAAGGCTAGCCGCGCCCGCGCAAGCGGCCTTGCAACCTGTAACTGCGACATCGGCGTTATGGGAACCTTTACTCTCGGGAGTCACGGAAGACCCACGTTCGCGTCGAGGCTTCAAGGAAGATCTACAACCGCAGGAGGCAGGGAAACCCGATGATCGCTCGTATCGTCACGTCCATTCGGCGCAACGCCATCGCTTGGCTCGCCCTGTTCGTCGCCCTTACCGGCACGAGCATGGCCGCATCGCACTACGTCGTCAGCTCGACGAAGCAGATCAAGCCGTCGGTGATCAAGAAGCTGCGCGGGAATCGCGGACCTGCGGGCGCCCGGGGCGCCGAAGGGCCTGCGGGTGCCACCGGCAAGGAAGGCGTCGGCACCCAGGGCAGCAGGGGCCCGACGGGACCGACGGGAGCCACGGGCACGAAAGGCACCGAAGGCAAACAGGGCGAAAAAGGCGAAACGAGCTTCGGCGGACCCACCGGGCCGACGGGGGCGGAAGGAGCCGCGGGCGCCACGGGCGCTACGGGCGCCAAAGGTACGACGGGCGAAAAAGGCGCCACCGGCGAAGCGGGCTCAGGTGGCGTCAAGGCCTATGCGCACATCAGCGACGAAGGCGAAGCCACTGAATCTTCGGGCTTTACCGGCGCCACGGTGAAGTTCGAGCCGAAAAGCGCGGGCGGGAAAAAAGAACCTGAACCCGGCGTCTACTGCATCTCCGGCCTCAGCTTCACGCCGAAAAACGTGCAGGTGACGCTCGACTCCAACGAAATTCCCGAATTCGAATTCGAAAACACGAAAAAAGAACTCAAGACGGAACCCGTGTTTCCCACACCGGTGCAGGTGCATGCCGGCAAAAGCAGCGAATCGAACTGTCCTGCCGGAACCCAGGTCACCGTCGAAACCCTGGCATTGGTAGAAGAAGGGGCTACCGAAGAAGGCTTCGCCATGGGTTTCTACGTCGAGCTCAACTAGCTGGCTCGGCCGCAATACGCGCAGGACCGCGAATGCCCACCGTTCATCGAGCGTGAACGGTGGGTGTCCGCCGCTCGTGGGCCCTAGGCCCAGTTGGTAGGCTTGCGAAGAGGCGGCACTGCCAGCCGGATGCCGTGATCTACGGGCACGACAGACTGTCGTGATTGCGAACGCGGACGTGTTACGTCAAGGACGACGAGGCGATCGAGGATGGCGAGCCAGAGGACGAACATGAGCCGCTTTGGCCGGTCCATCCCGACATCCGCACTGGCCGCAAGCCTCGTCCTGGCCGTCGCACTCGGCCTTGGGGCCTCGTCGTCTTACGCCAACTGGCGGCACGTCCTGGCGCACCGCACCAAGAACCAGCCGTACTTCGCCTGCGGTTCGCGGCGGCGGGTCAGCTGCCACCTGATCACAGACCCCACCCGTGGCTTGCATCGAAATGGTCGCGTGAGCGCGGGCGCGATCACCGCTGGTCCCGAGCTGGAAACCAGCCCGGCGCTCCAGGGAACGGGGGTGGAAGGTGGATACTCGCCCGAAGACCTGCGCAAGGCCTACAACCTGCCCTCCACGACGGCCGGCAGTGGCCAGACCGTCGCGATCGTCGATGCCTACGACGATCCGCACGCGGAAACCGACTTGAGCGCCTATCGCTCGCACTACGGCATAGCTGCCTGCACGACCGCGAGCGGGTGCTTCCGCAAGGTCAACCAGGATGGAAGCTCCTCACCACGTCCCGGACCCAGCGCCGAATGGTCCGAAGAGATCTCGCTGGACCTCGACATGGTCTCAGCGATCTGTCCCAACTGCCACATTCTGCTGGTCGAGGCCGAATCTCCCTCATCAGAAGACCTGGCGATCGCGGTGAACGAGGCGGTCGCGTTGGGCGCCACCGAGGTCAGCAACAGCTACGGCTCGCGGGTCGGCGAAGAAAAAGCATTCGTCGCGGCCTATGACCACCCGGGCGTTCCGATCACCGTCGCGGCCGGTGACGAAGGCTACCGTGTGGAAGAACCCGCCGACTACCCCCGGGTCATCGCCGTCGGCGGCACCTCGTTGCTCCCGCAGGCCAACAAACGAGGATGGAAGGAGTCCGTCTGGTACGGGACCGAAACGAACGGAAAAGGAGAATTTGAAGTCTACGGGACGGGAAGCGGATGCAGCAATCAGCCGAAGCCCACCTGGCAGACCGACACCGGCTGCGCGTTTCGCACCAACAACGACATCGCAGCGGTTGCAGACCAGAACACCCCGGTGTCCACCTACGACACCTACAAGACCGAAACCGAATGGAATCTCGAGGGCGGAACGAGCGTCGCCACCCCGATCGTAGCCGCCGCGATGGCGCTGTCGAACAGCTACACCCGATCCTTCGACGGAGCGCACGCCCTATACGTCGACTCGCTGTTGAATGCCGGCGCCTTCAACGACGTCACCGAAGGCAGCAACGGCAAATGCAGTCCACCCGCGAGCCGCGCCTACTTCTGCACCGCCGGGCCCGGATACGACGGGCCCACCGGGCTCGGGACCCTCGAGGGGCCCCCGGAAGCGCCGCCGCCCGTGTTCGTCACCAAAGCCGCCGCCGGAGTGGGCGCCGGCGAAGCGACGCTGAACGCGACGATCAACCCCAACGACGTCAGCTTCTCCAAATGCCGCTTCGAATACGGGCCCACGACCTCCTACGGTTCGAGCGTGACCGCCGCCTGTCCGCCGGAATCACCCGAAACGGGGACAGCCGCCGTGCCCGTAACAGCGCACGTCACCGGCTTGAATGCGGCAACCACCTACCACTTCCGCGTTGCGGCCTCCTACCAGGGCCTGTCCGGGTCGGGCGCGGACGCAAGCTTCGCCACCGCGGGGGCCGCGCCGAGCGTCACCACGGAAGCCGCATCCGCGATCACGCCCGAAACGGCAAAGCTGAACGCCGTGGTGGACCCGAACGGCTCGCAGGTGACCGCGTGCACCTTCGAATACGGGACCACCACCTCCTACGGTCTTTCTGTGCCGTGCAGCCGGTCGCCGGGGGCCGGACAGAGCTACGTGGCGGTCAGCGCGGAAGTCCACCTCGCGCCAGAAACCGTCTACCACTTCCGCATCGTGGCTACCAACGGCAGCGGTGAACTGGCGGGGAGCGACCGCCCATTCAAGACCGGTGTCGTACTTCCGATCGTCTCTACGGAGACCTCGTCGGGCGTATCGTCAACCGAAGCGACACTCAACGGAACGGTGAATCCGGGCGGCGTCGAAGTGACCGAGTGCACCTTCGAATACGGACCCTCTGTCGAATACGGTGCGAGCGTCCCGTGCTCGGAACTCCCCGGCGCAGGACACAGCCCCGTGGCCGTCTCCGCCGCGGTCTCAGGCCTGTCTCCGGGACGCGCCTATCACTTCCGGATCGTGGCGCGCAACGCCGAAGGGGACCGGCGAAAGCACGGATGAAGGTTTTTCGACCGTAGCCGAAGCGCCCTCGGCGCTGACGGAAACGGCCGTCGCCGCGGGCGCAGGCTCAGAGAAGCTGACTGGCACGGCAGCGCCAAACGGCGCAGCGATCAGTTCGTGTCGGTTCGAATATGGGACCTCGTCAGCGGGGATCCTCGAAGCGTCCGTGCCCTGCGCGTCGCTACCGCCCGGGTCCGAAGAAGCTGCCTCCGTCTCGGCCGTGATGGCCGGTCTGTCAGCCGCGACCACCTACCACTACCGACTCGTGGCCGAGAACTCCCGCGGCGTCTCCTATGGCGCGTTGCTGGCCTTCACAACGGCCGCTGCGACGATCGAAGGCGGACAGCCGCTGGAAGAAATCACCGACGGCCAGGGCCAGCCCGGACCTGGCGTGCCCACGATCGCGAGCAAACGACTGTCGGCGACCAAGGAGGGCAGCCTCGCGATCCCAGTCCGCTGCCCGGCGGGAGCCAGCATGTGTTCTGGGAAGATCAGCCTGAAGTCGGTGTCGCCGACCGTGGTCAGCTCCCGGACCCGCCACCGCATTGACAAGCGCGTGCTGGTCGCGACGGGGTCCTTCAAGGTCGTGGGCGGCCGGGTCTCAACGATCCGGCTCCGGCTCTCCAAAGCCGCGCAGTCCCTCTTGCGGCGAGCGCACACTCTGCGTGCGAGCGCCACGCTCACCCCGGCCGCCGGCAAAACGGCCCACACCACGGTCACGATCCACTGGCGCTGACCACCTGCGCGGCGAGGATTGGTGGCCGCGCGGGGCGTGGCTCCAACCGAGCGTTCGGCGGGCCCGCTTCCCGCGCCACGTTGCGCAGATCAGGTGCTCAGGCGGTAGTGGAGATGCACGACGCCGTTTTCGAAGCGGCGCTCACCGAGCAGCTCGAGTTGCACACGGACGTTGTCCGGCAGGATGCGCCTGCCGCCACCGATCAGGATCGGGGACAGGAAGAGATGACACTCGTCGAGCAGCCCGGCGGCGATCGCCTGGCCGGCGAGATCGCCCCCGCCGACCGAGATGTCCGCCGCCGAGGACAGCTTCAGCTGCCGAATCGCGTCAGGGTCGAACTCGCGCTCGATCCGAGTGTTCGCGCTGGACGGTGTCTCGAGCGTCCGTGAGTACACGACCTTCTCGGCCGCCCGCCAGATCCCGGCGTAGTCGCTGAACACCGCCGACTCACCTGCGGTGCCGGCGGTCTCCCAGAACACCATCGTCTCGTACATCCGGCGCCCGTAGAGGTAGGTCCCGATCGGCCGCTCGAGCTCGTTGACAAAGGCGTGCACGTCCTCATCCGGTGTCGCCCAGTCAAACCTCCCGTCCGCGTCCTCGAAGTACCCGTCAAGCGAGCCCAGTGCCGAATAGATCAGCTTGGCCATGTGTGGTCGAGGAGATTGTTCGGCGTCGAGGAGTGGCTGCCGCGCGCCAGGGCCGCCTAGCCGGAGAGCACTACGGTCGTCGACCAGGTGATCGGCTTGCCGCCCGCCGGGACAAAGATTCCCTCGACGGTCAGCTTGGGGTGCTTGGACTGCTGCAGCGCGTGCCGTCCGGCGAGCGTCAGGCGCAGCTTCTGGGTCTGCTCGGAGACGATCCCGAAGCTGCTGCGGACGCGGGCCAGGAGAACGGGTTTGGGCTTCGAGCTCGTTTTCGAGGCCTTCGCCTTCTGGAACCACAGGAATTCGAGCTTGCCGCCGGTCGGGGGCAGGAACGAGAAGGAGTAGGAGCCGTGCTTGAGCAGTCCGCTCCGGCGAGCCCCCTTCAGCGCTGCCGACAGCTGCTTCTGGAGCGCAGCGAGGATCTGGGCGGTCGTGGGCGGCTTGGGGCCTTCCTTGGTGAACGGGACGAAGGGGAGCACTTCGAGTTTCTTGACCGTCCGGGGGACGATCTGGGGAGCGTTTTCACTCCATGCTTCGGCGCTTCCTTCGCTGTTGGTCGCGATCACCTCGCAGGAGATGTTGGCGCCGAGGTTTTCCTGTTCCGCTATGAACGTGTCTTCGGTCGCGCCCGCGACCGGCTGGTCGTTGATCAGCCACTGGTAGGTGAGCGTCGGAGAGGGCTTCCCGCGCCACAGCCCGGGGTTGCACGTCAGCTGTTCGCCCACCTGCGGTGCGCCCGTGACGCTGGGCCATTCCACGGGTTCCGGCGGAGTCCCCGGTACGTGGACACGCGGGCTGACAATCCGTTCTGTGCCCGCGGGGTTGGTCGCGATCACTTCACACGCGAGCGCGTGACCCTGATCGAACTTCGTGACCGTATACGTGTTCGTGTTCGCCCCTTCGATTGCCCCGCCGTCGGTCAGCCACGCGTAGGTGAGCGTGGGTTCGGGTTCTCCGGACCATTTGCTGTTGCAGGTCAGGAGAGTCCCGGGAGCCGGCGAGGAGCCCCCCGAGATGCTCGGAGCCGTGACGACCCGCGGGGGAATCGCCGGGACTTCGATCGCGGCGCTCTTGTCCGAGGCGCTCCCTTCGACGTTCGTGGCCGTCACTTCGCAGACCAGCTGGCGTCCCTTGTCGCCTTTTAGGATCACGTAGCTGTTCCCGGACGGCGTGCCGGTGACGCCGAGCCAGTGATAGCTGAATGTCGGTTTGGGGGCGGCTTCCCAGGTCCCCGCGGAGCACGTGAGCGTTTCGCCCACGACGGCGGCCCCGTTGATGGTCGGCAGTGTCTTTGGTTCCGGCTTGAGGCCTTGCACCACGACGGGTTCGCTGTTCGCGGACGCGCTGCCCTGGGTGTTCTGTGCCTTGACGCGGCATTCGAGTTTCGCGCCGCGGTCCGCGGCCACAACTTCATGGGTGGCGCCGGTGCCCACTTCGGTTGATTTTTCTCGCAGCCATTTGTAGGAGTATTTTTCGACCGGCGGTTCGGCACTCCAGGTGCCGGTGGAGCAGGTCAGCGTGCTCCCGACCGACGGCTGACCGAGGATCGCTGGAGGGACCGTGCTCACGGGGATGGAGTTTTCGGGAGGACCGCCGCCTCCACCGGGGATGGGCACCGGCCGGCTCACCGCCACTACTGAGCCGACCGAGTTGCTCGCCTTCACTTCGCACGAGATCAGGTCCCCTTCATCTTCGGGCAGGACTTTGTAGGTGGGAGATGTCGCGATCGCGATGGGCAGGCCCTGGCGCAGCCACTGATACTGGAATTCCGGACTCGGAACACCGGACCATTTACCGGGTTCGCATGTGAGTTTGGTGCCCACTACCGGGTTCCCGGGCACGATTTTCGGCAGTTCGATGTCGCTCGGCGGGCTCCCGGGCACTTCGACTTCGTTGGAGCTTTTCGCGGTTGCTTTTCCGTAGGGGTTTTCGCCGGTCACTTCGCACGAGAGCTTGTGCAGTCGGTCGGCTTCTTCGACCGTGTAGGTCGCGCCGGTGCCGACCGGTTCTTTGGTGCCGCTGCGTAGCCACCTGTATGTAAAGGTGGGCGGCGGCTCCCCGCTCCAATGTTCGGGTTTGCAGGTCAGCTGCTGACCGACCGCGCCAGTGCCTTCCACACGCGGCACGCCCGCCGTGGGCCCGGTGCCGTTTACCTTCACGGTGTTGCTGCTCTGTTTGGACGCTGACCCGGCGGAGTTCGCCGCCGTCACGCTGCATGCGAGGGAGAAGCCCTGGTCTTCGGAGCGGACCGTGTATGTGGTCGCAGTCGCCGATTCGATCGCCGCTCCTTCACGCAGCCACCTGTATGTGTACGTCGGCGCAGGCGTGCCCGTCCAGGTGCCACGGTTGCATTCGAGCGTTTCGCCGACTTTCGCTTCCCCCGCTTTGGCCATACCCGCGACTTGCGGGGGGCTCGTGTTCAGTGGCGCTTTGGCCGCCCCGCCGGGTATTTCGACCGCGTTCCAGCTTTCTTCTTCTTCAGAGCCTTCGCTGTTCGCGCCCTTCACGATGCACGTGAAGATGTGACCCTTGTCGGCGTTCCCGAGGATGTATTCAGCGGGCACCCGCCCGGTCGTCGGGATCGCCGACCCGTCGCGCAGCCACGTGTACGTGAATTTGATGCCTGCGCCTTCCCAGCTGCCGGGGGAGCACACGAGTCGCGCGCCAGCGGCGATTTCCACTTCGGGCGGTTCGGTGTCGTAGGCCGGTTCCGCGGAGGCGATCGGCGCCCCGACTCCGAGCAGGACTAGGAGACCGCCGATGACGGCCAGCAAAGTCGTAAGGCGCCGGCGCACGCCGACGCTGGACAGGGATGATGCCGACAAGCTTCCTCCTTGAGTCTTGGTCGCCAGCCCTGGGGAGCGCTCCAACAGCGACATTAGGGCCTCTGTAGAGGGCTGTCAAGCGGCGACCCGAGGCGTGCTTGGAGCCGCGGCGCAGGCAGGCGTGGGGCCTGAAAGAAAGGGCCCCGGGAGGTCATCCCGGGGCCCCTCGCTACTCGGCTGGGACGGTTGGCCCAGCGCGTCCGTCCCCCCGCTCTATTCCGGGAAGGTCGGACGGGGTGCTTCGACCTCGAACTCCGTGGTGTACGTCGTGTACGGCGCGTTTTCGAGGCTTGCTTCGATCAGGCTCGTGCCCGCGGCACAGGAGTTCGCGCCGATCAGCACAAGGAACGCGTTGCCGTCGTTGTCGAGCTGCACGCCGAGCGTTTCTTCGCTTTCCTCGGCCCGTATGCGCGGCCCCTCGGAGGTCACTTCGACGAACTCCAGTTTCGGGTCCATGTGGCAGCGCGAGTACAGCTGCGACGCGTTGATGTTGACCGGTTCCTCAGCGAACACGGGCGGGAACTCGACCTGAACGATCGTCGCCACGTCGCTGTTGAGCTCGCCCTCGACCTTTTTCGCCGGGGTGGCGAACACGCCCGGTTCGGTCGGCCGTGGCGGCAGCACGGTGAAGCCCGTGACCGCGGTGGTGAACGGAGCGACGTCGAGGTGAGCGGCGATGATGCTTTCGCCCGCCGCGCACGAGGGCCCGCCGAACACGACGGCGGTGGCGTTGCCGTCGTTGTCGAGCGTCACCGTGGTGCTCGGTCCGCTGACCGGAGCGAAGTCGGACGGTTCCGTCCACCACAGGCGCTTGTCACAGCGGCTGTAGAGCTCGTTTGCGCTGATCGTCACATGCTGCTCGGCATAGACTTCTTCGCACTCGACTTCGACGATGTCGGCGACGCTGGAAGCGTTGCCGAACTCGCCCTGGTCCATAAACGACGAGGGAAGCGCGTGAACCACGCAGGTTTCCGGCGTTCCGGGGTCGGTTTGCTCGCTGCGCGGCGCCTTCGCCCTCTTGTGGCGGGCAAGATGCGCAGACGCGGTACCCGTCAGGGCGAAGATTGCGACGACGAATATCGCGAGACCCGCCACGAGGTTGCGTCTCTCCATGACACCAGTCATTAGTTCCTCCAGTGGACTGTTTTCGTTGGCAACCCGCTGCTTCGGAACGTCCCGAAGCGGATCTCTCGAGAACCAGCCCCCAATGAGCTCGCCCCGGCGGGCATGTCAATCCCGTTGAATACCACCTCGGGGTCCCTTCGAGCGGCAGAAACCCCGCAACCTGCAGGGTTTATGGGCTCGGGGTGGTTCCCCGACGACCGCCACGCTAAACCTTCGTTCGGATGGCTGGCCCGGCCGCCCGGTCGCGGCTTCGAGGCCGCTTCGCGCTAGCGCTTGAGCGTGAAGGTCTGGTAGCTGACGATCGGCGTCGTCTTGCCGGTCGCCGTGAACGTGCACCGAGCCGTCAGCTTGATCTTGCCCAGCTTCTTGAGCAGCTTGCGTCCCGCCGGCGTGAGGCCGATCTTGACGATGGCGCTCGAGGAGGCTGAGACGCTCGCCTTGCCCGCCGCCACCAGCACCGGCTTTGGACCCTTGCCGGACTTCTTCGCCAGGCTCGCGCCGCGCGGCAGGTAATACCAGCCGATCGTCGCGGTTCCGCCGGCCTGGAGTTTGAAGGCGAGCCGGTAGCCGCCGTTCTTGAGGAGCTTCGAGATCGCGGCGTTCTTCCCGCCGGGAGCGAGCTCCTTGACGATCGTGGCAGCCAGCACCGCGTCGCTCGGGACGTTGTTGGTCGGTGTGTGGCTGGTGTTCTGTTCTTTGGACGGCGTTTCTTCGACCGCTTCGGGATCCGACGTCCGGAAGGAGCCTTCGCCCATCCCCTGGTTGCCGTTGCCGTGCTCGTTTTCGGTAACGATTCGGAAGAAATACGTGGTCCCGGGGGACAGGCCGTGAGGGTGGGCGAAGACTTCCGTCTTGTGGTCGAGCGGAAATTCACACTCGGGTTTGGCCGGAATGAGCGCCAAGTCACATCCCGGGTTTTCGTTGCCCGGGGTTCCGATGATGTAGGCGCATTCGGCGGTCTTTCCGTATGCCGTCGTGGTGCCATATTCGAACTGGCACATGCTCAGGCGTCCCCCGCCCGCGTCCACGAACGCGACCATGATCGCCGCCGTGCGGTTCGCTGTGGCGCTCACTTCGGAGACCGCGGGCGGTTGAACCTGGACCGTGAAGTGGATCGGGGGGCTGACGCCGGGCTTGTTCTTCAGGAAGCTCTTCTGTTCGGCGACCGCCGTGTATTCCCCGTCCTGGAGCGACTCGCCTTCGCTGGCCAGCGTCGCTGAGGACCACTGCCCATTGCTAGCTTCAGCTTCGACGGTCGCCACCGGCGTGCCTTCGGCCTGGGACCCGGCATACACGCGGACCATCACCTTTTCCTTGGGGTCGCTCGCCGAGCCGCTGAACGCCGGCGCCGCGTCGCTGGTCGGGCTCGGGATTTCCCTCAGTGTGACGATCACCGGTGCCGTGATCAGTTCGAAGGTCATCGGCGCACTTTCGCCGGTCGGGTTTTTCAGCGAGCTTGGCTGGGTGGCGAGGGCGGTGTACTTCCCTTCTGTGAGCGTAATCGGGATCGGGGCCGCCCAGCGCCCGCCACTGACGGTCGCCTTTACGGTGGCGACTTCGACGCCTTTTGCTTCCCCGCCGCGATAGAGGCGGACCGTAACTTCTTCCTTGGGATCCGTCGCCGTCCCCGTTAGCGTCGGGCGAACGTCGTGTTCTCCGACCTGGGGCCCTATCTGTGTGATCGTCACCCGTGGCGGCCTGGTGTCGACTTCGAAGGTCTGCGGTTCGCTGACGCCTTCGCGGCTCGTGAGTTTGCTTGTCTGCTCCGCCACCGCCGTGTACACGTGCGACGCCACGCCTTCGAACAGTGCTTTCGTAACCGTGATCGACCATTTGCACGGCACTTTCAGCGTGCAGCTGCTGCCCGTGACTTCAGTTTCAACCGTGGTGGCGATTTTCCCTTCCGGCGCAGGGCCTTCGAACACGACCACCTTCACGGGCGCCTTTTCGCTCGCCGTGCCCGTGAAGGTTGGTTTCGTGTTGTTCGACGAGGGTTCCACAGCGTTTAGGAACACCGTTGGCCCACCGGCGACCACTTCGAATTCGCGACTGCAGGAGGCCGGCGCATTGCCGATGCTGCTGTTCTGCGTCACGATCTCCTTGTAGACCCCATCGAGCAGTTCCGGGATTCACATGGGCCGTGGTCCACGAGAAGCTCGTCCCTTTGCCCGTGGGACTGGTTTTGGCCGTCCATTCCACTTCTTCGGCGCTGACGGACATGACCTGCACCACGACGACCCCGGATTCGTCGGACGTGCCGTTGAACGCCGGCGTCGCGTTGCCGGACTTCGGTTGGGGTTCGGCGCACTTGAGCAAAGGGGGTTTTGTGACGACTTCAAAGGGCGGCCACGAGCCTTCGCCCGCTTGGGTTGCCGATCGAGCTGGGCTCTGTTGCGACCGCGGTGTAGGTTCCTTCCGCCAGCCCAGTCGTCGCCGTCACGTGCCATTTGCCTTCGCTGACTGGAGCAGTCAGTGTCTCGATAACCGGTCCGCCGGGCCCCGAACCTTCGTGAACGTGCACCGTCACGGGTTCGGTTTCGTTCGCCTTCCCTTCAAACGTCGGCGTGGTCAACTTCGACCGTTCCTTGGCCCCCTGGGTGATTTCGACCGTCGGAGCCTTGGTGAAGATTTCGAATTCTTCCGGTGCGCCTTTGCCTTCCGCATTCCCGAGCGAGCTCGGCTCGGTCACCTGCGCCGTGTACTTGCCGTCTGGAAGTTCGCCCGACTCCGCCACCGACCAGGCGCCGGCACCCGAAGGCGTCGCTTTCAGGGCCACGACTTCTTTGCCGCCCGTCCCAACGCCTTCGTATATGTGGACGGTGACCTGGAGCGTTTCCTCGGGCGTCGTCGTGCCTTCGAACGCCGGCCTGTTCTGCTTCGAGCGTTTTTCTGGGCCGTGCGTGACTTTTACGGCTGGAGGCCCCCTGAAGACTTCAAATTCTTCGGTTGCGGTTTTGGCTTCCGCATTCCCGAGCAAGCTCGGCTGGGTCACCTGCGCCGTGTACTTGCCGTCCGCGAGTTCGCTCGACGCTGCGGCCGACCAGGCGCCGGCACCCGAAGGCGTCGCTTTCAAGGCCACGACTTCTTTGCCGCCCGTCCCAACGCCTTCGTATATGTGGACGGTGACCTGGAGCGTTTCCCCAGGCGTAGTCGTCCCTTCGAACGCCGGCTTGCCCTGTTTCGAACGTTTTTCAGGGCCGTGCGTGACCTGCAGGGCGGGAGGCTTCGTGAAGACTTCAAATTCTTCGGTTCCGGTTTTGGCTTCCGCATTTCCGAGCGAGCTCGGCTGGGTCGCCTGCGCCGTGTACTTGCCGTCCGCGAGTTCGCTCGACGCTGCCACCGACCAGGCGCCGGCACCCGAAGGCGTCGCTTTCAAGGCCACGACTTCTTTGCCGCCCGTCCCAACGCCTTCGTATATGTGGACGGTGACCTGGAGCGTTTCCCCAGGCGTAGTCGTCCCTTCGAACGCCGGCTTGCTCTGCTTCGAGCGCTTTTCAGGGCCGTGCGTGACCTGGAGGGCGGGAGGCCTGCCATAGATTTCAAATTCGGGCGTTTCGCTCTTGCCTTCCCCGTTCCCCAGCGAGCTGAGCTGCGACGCCTGAGCCGTGTATTTGCCTTCCGCCAGCGCCGAGGTCGCCGCGACCGACCATTTGCCGGCAGACGGTGTCGCCTTCAGGGAGGCGACTTCTTTGCCCGACGTGCCCGAGCCTTCGAACACGTGCACGGTCACCTGCCCGGTTTCGGCGGGCGTCGTCGTCCCTTCGAACGACGGCTTGCTCTGCTTCGAGCGCGCTTCCGGCGAGTGCGTGATCTTGACTTCTGGCGGTTTCGTGAAGATTTCGAATTCCGACGCTTCGCTTTTGCCTTCCCCGTTCCCCAGCGAGCTCAGCTCGGTCGCCTGCGCCGTGTATTCCCCGTCCGGGAACAGGACTCCGGCTGTCACGTGCCATTTGTGTTCGGAGACCGTCGCTTTCAGAGACAAGAGTTCTTTGCCTCCAGTCCCAGCGCCTTCGTAGATGTGCACCGTGACCGGTTCGGTTTCGCTCGCTTCCCCTTCGAACGACGGCTTGTTCTGCTTCGACCGTTTTTCCGGCGGCTGCGTGATCTTCACCACGGGCGGCTTCGTGACGACTTCGAATTCGACCGTCGCGCTCGCACCCGGCCCATTTTCGATCGAGCTGGCCTGGGTCGCCTGCGCCGTGTACTTCCCTTCCACCAACCCCGTGACCACCGAAGCCGACCATTTCCCAGCCGACGGCGTCGCTTTCAACGAGACCACTTCTTTGCCACCGGTCCCAGACCCTTCATAAACATGCACCACCACCGGTTCAATTTCCCCAACCGTCGTCGTCCCTTCAAACACCGGCTTCGTTTGCTTGGAACGCAGTTCGGGGCCGTGAGTGATGAGGACCGCTGGCGGTTTGCCGAAAACTTCGAATTCGACGAGCGGTTCGGTCGCGCCTTCGGCGTTCCCGATCGAGCTGGGCTCTGAGGCCTGGACGGTGTACTTGCCTTCCGCGAGCGCGCTGGAAACCGTCGCGTGCCATTTGTGTTCGCTGACCATCGCTTTCAAGGACGCGACCTGTTTGCCGCCGATCCCCGACCCTTCATAGATGCGCACCGTCACGGGTTCGGTTTCGCTCGCTTCCCCTTCGAAGGACGGTTTCGTCTGCTTCGCCCGCGGTTCGGGGGTGTGCGTGAACTTCACCGTCGGCGCTTTCGTGAAGACTTCGAATTCGACCGGCGGTTCGCTCTTGGCTTCGAGGTTCCCGATCGAGCTCGGCTGGGTCGCCTGCGCGGTGTATCCGCCGTCGCCCAACCCAGCGGCCGCCGTGACCGCCCATTTCCCGCCCGACGGAGACGCTTTCAACGCGACGACTTCTTTGCCCCCGGTCCCCGACCCTTCATAGATGTGGACCGTGACCGGTTCGATTTCCCCAGCCGTGGACGTCCCTTCAAAGACCGGTTTGTTCTGCTTCGAGCGCACTTCAGGCGCATGCGTGATCACCAGCGCCGCCGGCCCGGAGAAGACTTCGAATTCGACCGCCGCGGTTTTGCCTTCCCCGTTACCGATCGAGCTCAACTGCGTCGCCTGCGCCGTGTAGACCCCGTTCGCGAGCGCCGAGGACGCCGACACCGACCATTTCCCAGCCGACGGGGTCGCTTTCAACACGGTCACTTCTTTGCCCGCCGTCCCAGACCCTTCGTAGACGTGGACGAGCACCTGTTCGGTTTCCGCAGCCGTCGTCGTGCCTTCAAACCCGGGTTTCGTCTGTTTCGAGCGTTCCGCCGGCACTTTCGTGAACACCACCGCCGGAGCTTTCGTGAAGACTTCGAATTCGACCGCCACGGTTTTGCCTTCCCCGTTCCCGATCGAGCTCAACTGCGTCGCCTGCGCCGTGTACAGCCCATCCACAAGCGCACTCGACACCGCCACCGACCATTTCCCGCCCGAAACAGACGCTTTCAACCCAACAACTTCTTTGCCCGCCGTCCCGGAACCTTCATAGACATGCACCGTCACCTGGTTCGTTTCGCCAAGCGTGGTGGACCCTTCAAACGCCGGCTTGCTCTGCCTCGACCGCGCTTCGGGGGTATGCGTGAATTTCACCGCCGGGGGTTTCGTGAAGACTTCGAATTCGACCGGTTCGCTTTCCCCCACACCATTCCCGAGCGAACTCGTCTCGAACGCCACCGCCGTGTACTTCCCATCCACCAGCGCCGAGGACACCGCGACCGACCATTTCCCACCCGACGGGGTCGCTTTCAACGACACGACTTCTTTGCCCGCCGTCCCAGAACCTTCATATACCCGCACCGTCACCGGTTCGGTTTCGCTCGCTTCCCCTTCGAACGACGGCTGACTCTGCTTGGACCGTTTTTCAGGCCCATGAGTGATCGTCACCGTCGGCAACCCGGTAAAGACTTCAAATTCGACCGCTGCGCTCTTCCCTTCCAGGTTCCCCACCGAGCTCACCTGCGTCGCCTGCGCCGTGTACTTCCCATCCGGAAGCCCCGCCGACGCCGACACCGACCATTTCCCAGCCGAAGGAGTCGCTTTCAACACCACCACTTCTTTGCCCGCCGTCCCAGACCCTTCGTAGACGTGGACGAGCACCTGTTCGGTTTCCGCAGGCGTGGTCGTCCCTTCAAACGCCGGCTTGGTCTGGCTGGAGCGTTCCGCCGGCACCTTCGTGAACACCACCGCCGGAGACTTCGTCACGACTTCGAACACCGACGGTTCACTTTCCCCCGCTTCGTTTTCGATCGCGCTCGGCTCCACCGCAACAGCCGTATAAACCCCTTCCGTCAACCCAGAAGACGCCGCCACCGACCACGACCCGGCTTTCGCCACCGTCACTTTCACCGACCCGACTTCTTTGCCCGACACGCTCGAACCTTCATGGACATGCACCGTCACGGGCCCCGGTTCGCTCACCGTCCCCGAGAACGTCGGTTTCGTCGTCTTCGAACGCGCCGGCAACCCCGTCAAGACCACCAAAGGCGGCTTCGTGACGACTTCGAATTCGACCGTCGCGCTCGCACCCGGCCCATTTTCGATCGAGCTGGCCTGGGTCGCCTGCGCCGTGTACTTCCCTTCCACCAACCCCGTGACCACCGAAGCCGACCATTTCCCAGCCGACGGCGTCGCTTTCAACGAGACCACTTCTTTGCCACCGGTCCCAGACCCTTCATAAACATGCACCACCACCGGTTCAATTTCCCCAACCGTCGTCGTCCCTTCAAACACCGGCTTCGTTTGCTTGGAACGCAGTTCGGGGCCGTGAGTGATGAGGACCGCTGGCGGTTTGCCGAAAACTTCGAATTCGACGAGCGGTTCGGTCGCGCCTTCGGCGTTCCCGATCGAGCTGGGCTCTGAGGCCTGGACGGTGTACTTGCCTTCCGCGAGCGCGCTGGAAACCGTCGCGTGCCATTTGTGTTCGCTGACCATCGCTTTCAAGGACGCGACCTGTTTGCCGCCGATCCCCGACCCTTCATAGATGCGCACCGTCACGGGTTCGGTTTCGCTCGCTTCCCCTTCGAAGGACGGTTTCGTCTGCTTCGCCCGCGGTTCGGGGTGTGCGTGAACTTCACCGTCGGCGCTTTCGTGAAGACTTCGAATTCGACCGGCGGTTCGCTCTTGGCTTCGAGGTTCCCGATCGAGCTCGGCTGGGTCGCCTGCGCGGTGTATCCGCCGTCGCCCAACCCAGCGGCCGCCGTGACCGCCCATTTCCCGCCCGACGGAGACGCTTTCAACGCGACGACTTCTTTGCCCCCGGTCCCCGACCCTTCATAGATGTGGACCGTGACCGGTTCGATTTCCCCAGCCGTGGACGTCCCTTCAAAGACCGGTTTGTTCTGCTTCGAGCGCACTTCAGGCGCATGCGTGATCACCAGCGCCGCCGGCCCGGAGAAGACTTCGAATTCGACCGCCGCGGTTTTGCCTTCCCCGTTACCGATCGAGCTCAACTGCGTCGCCTGCGCCGTGTAGACCCCGTTCGCGAGCGCCGAGGACGCCGACACCGACCATTTCCCAGCCGACGGGGTCGCTTTCAACACGGTCACTTCTTTGCCCGCCGTCCCAGACCCTTCGTAGACGTGGACGAGCACCTGTTCGGTTTCCGCAGCCGTCGTCGTGCCTTCAAACCCGGGTTTCGTCTGTTTCGAGCGTTCCGCCGGCACTTTCGTGAACACCACCGCCGGAGCTTTCGTGAAGACTTCGAATTCGACCGCCACGGTTTTGCCTTCCCCGTTCCCGATCGAGCTCAACTGCGTCGCCTGCGCCGTGTACAGCCCATCCACAAGCGCACTCGACACCGCCACCGACCATTTCCCGCCCGAAACAGACGCTTTCAACCCAACAACTTCTTTGCCCGCCGTCCCGGAACCTTCATAGACATGCACCGTCACCTGGTTCGTTTCGCCAAGCGTGGTGGACCCTTCAAACGCCGGCTTGCTCTGCCTCGACCGCGCTTCGGGGGTATGCGTGAATTTCACCGCCGGGGGTTTCGTGAAGACTTCGAATTCGACCGGTTCGCTTTCCCCCACACCATTCCCGAGCGAACTCGTCTCGAACGCCACCGCCGTGTACTTCCCATCCACCAGCGCCGAGGACACCGCGACCGACCATTTCCCACCCGACGGGGTCGCTTTCAACGACACGACTTCTTTGCCCGCCGTCCCAGAACCTTCATATACCCGCACCGTCACCGGTTCGGTTTCGCTCGCTTCCCTTCGAACGACGGCTGACTCTGCTTGGACCGTTTTTCAGGCCCATGAGTGATCGTCACCGTCGGCAACCCGGTAAAGACTTCAAATTCGACCGCTGCGCTCTTCCCTTCCAGGTTCCCCACCGAGCTCACCTGCGTCGCCTGCGCCGTGTACTTCCCATCCGGAAGCCCCGCCGACGCCGACACCGACCATTTCCCAGCCGAAGGAGTCGCTTTCAACACCACCACTTCTTTGCCCGCCGTCCCAGACCCTTCGTAGACGTGGACGAGCACCTGTTCGGTTTCCGCAGGCGTGGTCGTCCCTTCAAACGCCGGCTTGGTCTGGCTGGAGCGTTCCGCCGGCACCTTCGTGAACACCACCGCCGGAGACTTCGTCACGACTTCGAACACCGACGGTTCACTTTCCCCCGCTTCGTTTTCGATCGCGCTCGGCTCCACCGCAACAGCCGTATAAACCCCTTCGTCAACCCAGAAGACGCCGCCACCGACCACGACCCGGCTTTCGCCACCGTCACTTTCACCGACCCGACTTCTTTGCCCGACACGCTCGAACCTTCATGGACATGCACCGTCACGG
>CAVWTU010000005.1:0-308502 GCA_963758055.1 uncultured Solirubrobacteraceae bacterium | reverse complement strand
GCTATCCAGGCACACCTGCAGCACCGGTGCCCGCAGCCAGCGGGACAGGTAATCGATCAGGTCGAGGGTGCCCTCGTCGGCCCAGTGGATGTCCTCCCAGGCCAGCACCAGCGCCCCCTCGCCGGCCAGCGCCTCCATCACCACGCGGACCGCCCCGAAGAAGCTCTCGCGCGCGTCCTGCTGTTCCTGCTGGTCGGCGAGCGGCTCGCGGGAGGAGTCCGCGGCACCGAGCAGCCGGGCGATCGGCGCGATCCGCCGCTCCGCCTGGTCGACCTCCTCGTGCTCCCCCAGCAGGCCCAGCAGGCGCTCGTTCAGCCGCTCACGGACGGTGGCCGGATCGTCGCCTTCGGCGATCCCGCACTCGCTGCGGATCATCTCGATCAGCGGCCAGTACACGACCCCCTGGCCGAAAGCCAGGCAGCGACCCCGCAGCAGCCTGATCTGCCCACCGTCACCGCCGAGGGTTCCTTCGAGCTCCGCCAGCAGGCGCGACTTGCCCACTCCGGCCTGGCCCACGATCGTGACCAGGTGCGGGGCGTGCTCGCGCGCGACCCGCTCGAGCAGGCCCTGCAGCCGCCCGAGCTCCTCGTCGCGGCCGATCAGCGGCGCCGAGGAACGCAGTGGCGCACCGCCCTGCTCGATCGAGCCCACCGACCGCGCCTCCCAGGCAGCCACGCGCTCGGCCTTGCCCTTCAGCTCCAGCGGCTCCAGCTCGTGGTAGCCGACGACCTTGGCGGTCAGGCGCTGGGTGCGCTCGCCGACGAGCGTCCCCCCCACCGGCGCCGCCGACTGCAGGCGCGCGGCCACGTTGACGGCATCGCCGAGCACCGTGTAGGAGTCCCCCACGCGACCGGCGAGCACCTCGCCGGTGTTCACCCCGACGCGCAGCGCGAGGTCGAAGCCGAACTGGGCCTTGATGTCGCCGTTGAGCTCCGCCATCGCGGCGTGCATCCCGAAGGCCGCACGGACCGCCCGCTCAGGGTCGTCCTCGTGCGCCACCGGAGCGCCGAATACGGCCATCACGTTGTCCCCGATGAACTTGTCCACGCGCCCGCCGAAGCGCTCCACCTCCTCCGCGAAGCGGTTCAGGCAGCGCTCGATCAGCACCTTCACCGTCTCGTGGTCGAGGCGCTCGGCGACCGAGGTGTAGCCGGACAGGTCGGCGAACAGGACCGTCACGGTGCGCCGCTCCTCGCTGGACGGGGAGGCCTGGGAGACCGTTCCCCCGGGAGCCCCCGCGAGCGCCGTTCCGCAGGCCATGCAGAAGCGCGCTCCGGCCGGCGCCTCGGTCCCGCAGGAGGGGCAGCTCGCCGTCAGGGCGGTGCCGCAGGCCATGCAGAAGGCGGCCCCCTCCGGATTGGAGGCCTCACAGCTCGGGCAGGGGATAGCTGCTTGCGCCACGGTCCACGAAGATCATTGCGCGAACCGCGGCCAATCGCGGGGTCCGCACACGCAAATCCGGGACGCCCGAATCACCGGGGGCGGGCCGCGGCGGGCACCACGCCGCCGCTGGGCGATCCCGGCGCTTCAGGGGGCGCGAGGCGGCATCCGGCCCACGACGCTCACGCCCCGAGCCGGACCTCGCCGTCGGGCCCCAACGACCAGTGCGGGTTGTGGGCGACCTCCCAGGGGTGACCGTCGGGGTCGATGAACACGCCGCTGTAGCCACCCCAGAAGGTGTCCGCTCCCGGACGCCCGATCACCGCACCGGCCCCGCGTGCCTGCTCGATGACCGCGTCCACCTCGGCCGGACTGCCAACGTTCAGCGCGAGCGTCACGCCGCCCCAGCCGCCGGAGTCCTGGACGCAGCTGTCGCCGGCGAGACTCGTGCGATCCCAAAGCGCGAGCACCATGTCACCGGCCTGGAAGAACACCACGTCATCCCCGGGCCCCGCGTTCGTGTGCCAGTCGAGGGCCTCATAGAAGCTCCTGGCGCGGGCGAGGTCCCCGACCCCGAGCGTGATCACCGATACGCGCTGTCTCACCGCTGTAACCCTTTCAGAGAATCTGATCGGGGACCCACCCACCGCCCACCCGCCGGCCGGAACATGGGCCGATTCACCCGCTGCGAGCGGACCCTACCGCTCCCGGGCGGCGGACGCAAATACCGCCCATTCGGCCCACCGAGGGGTTGACACCGCGCTCGCGTTCGGGTAGGGCTGGGGTTCTGGGAAGGCAATACGCGCTGGGGGGTCCTGCGCGGGGTTCCGCGCGGGCGGAGGCAACTGATCCGCGCGCACCATTACTCAACGAAAAGGAGTACGGATGCTGCGGACAGGCACGCTCGGCCGCATGGTCGGGTTCACAAGGAGTCGTGGCCGGCTGATCGTGGCAGTGGCGTTTCTGGCCGCCCTGCTCACGCCCGCGGCCGCCAACGCCACGATCACCTCGGTATTCGAAGGAAAAGTTGCCTGTACCGAACAGACCAAAGGCGCCGAAATAGGCCAGCGCTGGTGTGGCAACAGCTCCGGCACCACGGTCCCCAGCTGGGACGGCACCCCGATCGACGTGGCGGTGGCCTTCCCGCCCGCGACGGGCGCCGACAACAACTACCCGCTGGTGGGCATCTACCACGGCTGGGGCAGCACCAAGATCACGCCCTCCAGCTCGGCGGCCCAGCGCTACCTGAAACTCGGCTACGCCGTCTTCAGCATCACCGACCGCGGCTGGGGCTCCTCCTGTGGCGGACCCAACAGCAACAAAGTCAAGGCCCCTCCCTGCCAGAACGGCTGGATCCACCTGATGTCGCGTGCGTATGAACCGCGCGACGTGCAGACCCTGCTGGGGAAACTCGCCGATGAAGGCGTCATCGACTACCAGCACATCGGCGCCACCGGCGGTAGCTACGGCGGCGGCATGTCGCTGCAGCTGGGTGCGTTGAAGGACCGCATCGAACTGCCCAACCACGAACTTGTTCCCGTGGGAAAGCCCGCTCGGCAAACCGATGAAAATCGCCGCGACGGCCCCCGAATACCCGTGGACGGACCTCGCGCAGGCGCTGCAGCCGAACGGCAGCAACCTCGACTACGTGGCCGAATCCACCTATGCCGGTCCGCTGAAAAACCACCGCACGGGAATCGAAAAGAACAACTGGAACGGCTCGCTCTTCCTGGCCGGCTCGCTGCTCGGCTACCTCGTGCCCCAAGCGAACCACAACCAAAAGTCGAAAAAGAAGAAGTCGATCCCGAAGGCAACGTCACCTCCTGGCACACATTCAACCTCACGGGCGGCCCCTATGACGGCAAAGAACTGGCCATCCAGCAGGAAGAACAGCTGCCTTACCACAGCCCCTACTACCTGAACCTGACAGAGCCACCGGCGCCCTCGATCATGGAGAACGGCTGGAACGACGATCTGTTCCCGGTCGACGAAACCGTCAAGTACTACAACAAGGTGCGCGCGACCTACACGAACCAGCCGATGAAGCTGTTCTACCTCGACCTCGGGCACAACCCGCGCTCGGCCACGACGCCGTCGACAGGTCGACCTCGGCAAGCTGGCCAGCGGCCCAGAACGAATGGTTCTCCTACTACGTGAAAGGCGAAGGCTCCGAACCTGCCGTGCTACACGGCAGCGTGACCGCGATCACGAGCTTCTGCCCGCAGACCGCGGTCGCGTCGGGGACCGAATACAAAGCCGCCAACTGGGCCAGCCTCGCACCCGGTGAAATCCGCTTCTCGAGCGCCGGCCGAACAGACGATCGTTGCGCCCGGCACCGCGCCGGCGAACGCATTCACCTCGGGGACGGTCTGCACCACGCAGGCGTCCGCCAACAACCGCCTCAGCGGCCGAGTACGCGCCTGCCGGCGGCGCCGGCCAGCGGCTTCACGGTCGCGCGGCGCCATCGACGGTGATCGCGGAATTCTCGACGCCGGCGCCCAACGACCAGGTGATCGCGCGTCTGTACGACGTCAACGAAACGGCGAAAACCGAGCAGCTGATCGGCCGCCAGGCCTACCGGCCGCTGAACCCGGGCGAAGGCTTCACCAAGCAGACCTTCCAGCTGCACCCGCAGGCCTGGAAGGTCGAAGCCGGTCACGTGCTCAAGCTCGAGCTGCTCTCGAAAGACTCGACCTACGCTGCTCAACAACACCTCGCCGCACTCGGTGCAGGTCAAGAACCTCGAACTGCGCGTACCCACGACCGACCCGCCCGGCAGCGCCGAAGGGATGGTGCAGGCGCCGCAGCCCCACTACCTGCCGCCCGGCTACACGCTGGCGCGCAACGTGGTCCCGTCGGCGCCCACCGCGCCGGCGCTCACGGGCGGCTCGAAACCCGAACGCCAGCGGGCAGTTCACGCTCACCTGGGAAGCCACCCAGGCGGCGACCGCACCGACGTACACGCTCGAACACAAGAACGCCGGCGGCGGCTGGAGCACGGTCGCCAGCGGCCTGACCAGCCCGACGTACACTTTCACGGCGGGTAGCCCCGAGGGCGAAGGCACGTGGAACTACCGCGTCACGGAGAGCAACGAAAGCAGCGACAAGCGAAGCGTCGGGTGAATCGGCGCCGGTCAAGGTCGACGAGTCGACGCCCAACCCGCCGCTGGCGAGCGCCGACCGCGCGCCCGACTACGCGGGCGGCGGGGGCTGGTTCAAGGACAGCGTGGAAGTGTCCTTCGCCTCCGGCGGGACCCGAACCTGTCGGACGGGAGCGCGGGCAGCGGCGTCAACCCGACGTCGATCCCGGCCCCGCAGACGTTCATCGACGACCGGCTCGCACGAAGCCTGCGGTACCGAGAAGGACAACGTCGGCAACGAATCCGGGCCCGGCTGCCTGACGGTGCAGGTCGACGCGACCCCGCCGACGCTGGAAATGAACATGCCCGGCCACAGCCCTGGTGGGCGAAAGCAGGCGTGGTCGGCGACCTTCACCGCCTCCGACGCACAGTCGGGGCTGGCGAGTGAAGCGAGCGGGACGGTCCCGATCAACACCAGCGACGGCGGCAAAAAAACCGTCAAAACGACGGCCACCGACAACGTCGGGCACGAAACCACGCAGTCGTGCTCGACCGTGGTCGAATACCCCAACCCCGGAGCACCGCCCGTGCTCACCGCCGGGACCAACCCGAACGCCAACGGTCTCTTCACGCTGACGCTGGCGGGAGCGAACCCGATGCGAATACTTCGGGCTCAGCTACACGCTGCAGCACCACAACGAAGCCACCGAAACGTGGAGCACGGTGGCGAGCGGCATCGAAGCCCTGAGCTACGAATTCACGGGCGGCGGCGAGGCCGAAGGCACATGGGTGTACCGCGTGCGCGGTGAAGACGAAAGCAACTCGCTGACGACCGAATACTCACCCGAATCGGAACCGATCAAGGTCGACGAGACCCCGCCGCTGGCGCCGACGGTGAGCGCGGACCGCGCGCCCGACTACGCCGGCGGTGGCGGCTGGTACAAGAACACGCGTCAAAGTGTCGTTCTCCTCCAACGGGGATCCGGCGCTGACCGATGGGAGCTCGGGCTCGGGCGTCAACCCGTGCCTCGATCCCGGCCAGCCAGACGTTCACCGAAAACGGCTCGCACAAAACCTGCGGGACGCGTGAAGGACAATGTCGGCAACGAATCCTCCGAAGGCTGCCTGACGGTGCAGGGTCGAGTCCACCCCGCCGAACCTCGAAGTCAGCTGTCCGGCGATGGTCGCGATCGGGGCCAGCCGGCGTGAACGCCACGATCACGGCCTCGGACTCCTACTCGGGCCTGAAAACGAACCCGAGCGGGACGGTGCCGATCAACACCAGCACCTCGGGCCTGAAGACGGTCACCGCCACCGCGGTCTCCAACGTGGGCACCGAAGTGACCAAGTCGTGCTCGACGTTCGTGGGCTACTTCACGGTCATCAACGGACCCGTCAACGGGAAGCTGTTGGTGCGCAGCGGCGAAGCCGTGAAGCTCGGCCCGGCCGCGAAAGTCAAAGGCACCGTCACGGTCCGCGCCGGCGGCGCCCTCGACGTCGAGGGCGCGAACATCGCCGGCGCACTTGAACGCGGGCAAGCCGGCGCTGGTACGCATCTGCGGCGCCAGCATCGCGCAAGGCGCTGAAGGTCGCCGGGTCCGCCGGCCCGGTGGTGATCGGGGACGGCACGCCCGAATGCGCCGCCAACACCATCGGCGGGGCCGCCAAGGTGAGTGCGGCCGCGATGGCTGTGACGATCGTCGGCAACACCTTCGGCTCCTCGCTGTCGGTGCAGAGCAACGCCGCCGGGCGACCGTCACCAACAACAAAGTCGCCACCACGCTGACCGTGCAGCACAACAGCGGCACGGTCACCGACAAACCCAACGAAGTCAGCGGGAAATCGAAACTCCAGTAGGGCTCACGGGCACTTGGAGCGGGCCACCCTCGGTGGGGCCCGCTCCTGGTCCGCGGCGGGCCCGCTCCTAGTCCGCGGCCGCAACACGGTGCTCGACCATGCCGTGGGACCGTCGCCAGACGAGCCCAGCTGTGGCTGGCCGGCTCGCAACGCCGCACGACCGAACCGGTCGCACACGAGGTGCGCGCGAAGGCCGAGGTCCTGAGCTTGCTGACCACGGACCCCGGCGCGTCCCGGTACGGGGACCACGATAGGCGGTCCCCGCGGATGGATGTCTGTGCGGGCCCGCCCTAGGAGCCCGGGTACATCTCCTCGATCTCGCGGGTGTACTTCGCGGCGATCGGCTTGCGCTTGAGCTTCATCGTCGGCGTCAGCTCGTCCCCGCCGGGCAGCCAGTCGCCCTCGATCCACCGTGAAGCGCTTGATCTGTTCCACTTTCGCGAGCTTGGCGTTGGCCGCGTCGACGCCCTCCTGGACCGCGGCCACCACCTGCTCGTTGAGCGCGAGCGCGGCCAGGTCGGTGTCCTCGATGCCCTGTTTGGCGGCCCACACCGGCGCGAAGTCCGCGTCGAGCACGATCAGGGCCGTGTTGTAGGCGCGGGCGTCACCGATCGTGCAGGCCTGCCCGATCAGGGGCGAGGCCGCTCTTCAGGGTGGCCTCGATGTTGGCGGGCGACATGTTCTTGCCCGCCGCGCTGATGATCAGCTCCTTCTTGCGGTCGACGATCTTCAGGTAGCCCTCCTCGTCGAACTCGCCGATGTCCCCGGTCCGCAGCCAGCCGTCCTCGGTGAGCGACTCCTGTGTCTTTTCCGGGAGGTTGCGATAGCCGACCATGACGACGTCTGACTTGACCAGCACCTCGCCGTCGCTGTCGAGCCTGATCTGCACGCCCGGCGCCGGGGGCCCGACGGTGCCGATCCTGATCTTGTCCCGGGGGTTGACGGTCCCGGCACCACACGTCTCGCTCATGCCCCACAGCTCGGCGAGCGGCAGGCCGATGGCGTGGAAGAACTCGAGGACTTCGACCGGGGTGGGAGCCGCGCCGACGTTGATGGCCTCGACCTGGTCGAGGCCGAGCATCGTCCGCAGGCCCGAGAACACCTCCTCCTCGGCGCGGGCGGCCTCCTCGGCGAGCTCCGCCGGGACCTCTTGACCGGCCTGCTCGAGGCGGACCTTCCTGATGCCGGCGTCGATCGCCGAGCGCATCTTGGCCGCCTGCTCATCGGGCTGGCCGGCGATCATCGTCTCCAGCCCCGCCTTCAGCTTCTCCCAGATCCTGGGCACGGCGAAGAACCAGCTGGGCCGCACTTCGGGCAGGTAGGAGAGCACCTGGCGCGGGTCGTCACAGCAGGTGATCTGCAGACCGAAGACGATCGGCAGGTAGTGGTGGGCGTTGCGCTCGGCGACGTGGGCGCTCGGCAGCCACGAGATCACGCGTCCGTCTTCGGGGAACTCGATCAGCTCGTCGAGGCCTTCGATCGCGGCCAGCAGGTTGCGGTGAATCAGCTGGACGCCCTTCGGAGGGCCCGTCGTCCCGGAGGTGTAGATCAGCGTCAGCAGGTCGGTCCCCTGCAGTTCGGCCACCCGCGAATCGACATCGAAGCCGGGGTCCGAGCCCTCGACCTCGGACAGCGCGAGGGTGCCCTCGGGCGCCTCGCCGTCGACGACGATCACGTGCTCGAGGCCGGGAAGGTTCTTGCGCGCCTCCAGCACCCGCGGCAGATAGGCCTGCTCGCAGATCAGGATCCTCGCACCGGCGTCGGTGACGAGGTACTCGATCTGCTCGGCGGTGTAGGTGTTGTAGATCGAGAACGGGGTAGCTCCGAGCATCATCCCGGCGAGGTCGCAGAGATGGAACTCGGGACGGTTGCCGATCATCAGCGCGAGCGTGTCGCCACGCTCCAGGCCGAGCCCGGCGAGCCCGCCGGCAAGCGCGTCCACGCGCTCGCGGAGGTGCCCCCAGGTGATCGAGAAGGCATCTTCCTTGGTCCGGATCGCGACCTGGTCGGCCTTCTGGGCCGCGGTGATCCGAAACGCGTGCGCGAGGGTGGGCGCTTCGGCCGCCTCCCGCGCCTTGCCCCTTTGCGTGACTGCCGCCTCCATCGTGTGCTCCTCCCCGATCTCGCCTGGCCAGTGAATCCCTGCGGTTGTGCCGCCTGTCGCGATCATAGCCCCACCCGGGGGGGCTAGGCTCGCGGCGATGCGCTCGGCAGAACTCGGTTTCTGGTGGCGCTCGCTCGGAGGCCCGGCTCCGGCGCGGGAGCCGCTGCGCGAGGGGCTGGAAGTCGACGTCGCGATCGTGGGGGCCGGGTACACCGGTCTGTGGAGCGCCTACTACCTCAAGCGGGCCGCTCCGCACCTTCAGATCGCGGTGCTCGAGCGGGATGTAGCGGGCTATGGAGCCTCGGGACGCAACGGCGGCTGGGTGTCGGGCTTCTTTGCCGGTGCCCCGCGCCGCTATGGGGCGCGCTCGGGCGGGCCGGCGCTCCAGGCGCTGCAACGAGAGATGTTCGCCACCGTCGAGGAGGTCGGCGCGTTCCTGCGTGAGCACGGCCTGGAGGCCGACTACCTCAAGAGCGGCCAGCTTGGCGTGGCGATCGGCAGCGCCCAGGCGGCGCGCCTGCAGGAACAGGTGGCCGCAGCCCGCGCCCGGGGCGTCGGCGAGGAGGACCTGTGCCTGCTCTCACAGACAGAACTGGGCGAGCGGGTGCGGGTGCGGGGTGCACGCGCGGCGAGCTTCACCCCGCACGTGGCGCGGATCCATCCGGCCAAGCTGGTGCGGGGACTGGCGGGCGTAGTCGAGTCGCTCGGGGTGCCGATCTACGAGCACACGCCGGTGCTGCGCTTAGCCCCGCACAAGGCCGTCACGCCCGCCGGAGTGGTCCGGGCGCGATGGGTGATCCGGGCGACCGAGGGCTACACCGCGTCCCTGCCCGGTCAGCGCCGAGCCCTGGTGCCGGTCAACAGCTCGATGATCGTCACCGAGCCGCTGCCGGCCGACGCCTGGTCGCAGATCGGCTGGTCCGGACAGGAGCTGATGGCCGACGAGGCGCACGTGTTCGTGTACCTGCAACGCACCGCCGACGGTCGGATCGCGATCGGCGGCCGGGGCGTGCCGTATCGCTACGGCTCTCGCACCGACGGCGACGGGCGGACCGCCGCGCGTACCGTGGCCGCGCTGACAGACAAGCTCGGGGCGATGTTCCCGCCCGCCCGCGAGGCCGAGCTCACACACGCGTGGTCGGGTGTCCTCGGCGTGGCGCGCGACTGGTGCGTGACGGTCGGGGCCGACCGCCGGAACGGGCTCGCTTGGGCGGGGGGATACGTGGGCGAAGGGGTCGCGGCCTCGAACCTCGCGGGGCGCACGCTGCGCGACCTGGTGCTCGGCGAGGACAGCCCCATCACCAGGTCACCTTGGGTGGGAGGAGCGCGCCGGAGCTGGGAGCCCGAGCCCCTGCGCTGGGCCGGTATCCGCGGCGCCTATGCGCTCTACCGCCTCGCCGACGGCGAGGAGCGGCGCAGCGGGCGACCCTCCCGGGTGGCGGCGGCGCTCGATGTCCTCACCGGCCGCGCCTGACCAATAGCATCGCGGCCGATGTCCTTCCAGACGCTGATCTACGAGCGCAACGACCGCGTCGCGAGGATCACCTTCAACCGCCCCGACCGTCTCAACACGATCGTGCCACCGATGCCCGACGAGCTCCAGGAAGCGGTCGAGGAGGCGGTCGCGGACGAGCAGGTGAGGGTGATCGTGCTGAGGGGCGCCGGGCGCGCTTTCTGCGCCGGCTTCGACTTCGGCGAGGGCTTTCACCACTGGGACGAGATGCTCACGACCGACGGCCGCTGGGACCCGGGCAAGGACTTCATCGGGGCCACCACCGCCAGTCTCGGCCCGGTGCCGAAGTTCATGAGCCTTTGGCGTGCACCGAAGCCCGTGATCGTCCAGGTGCACGGGTGGTGTGTCGGCGGCGGCAGCGACATGGCGCTGTGCGGGGACCTCGTGATCGCCAGCGAGGACGCCCGCATCGGCACGCCCTACTCCCGCGCCTGGGGCTGTTACCTGAGCGGGATGTGGCTCTACCGGCTCGGCCTGACGAAGGCCAAGGAGTACGCGCTCACCGGCAAGCCGCTGTCGGGGCTCGAAGCGGCCGAGGTCGGGCTCATCAACAAGGCCGTCCCGTTCGCGGAACTCGAGCAGACGGTGGCGCGCCAGGCCGAGCAGCTCGCGGGCCTGCCCCCGGGGCAGCTGGCGGCGATGAAGCTGATCGTCAACCAGGCCTACGAGAACATGGGCCTCGCCGCCACCCAGCTGCTCGGGCCGATCCTCGACGGCCTGATGCGCAACATCCCCGAGGGCCTGGAGTTCGTGCGGATCGCCGAACAGGAGGGCGTCGAGCGGGCGATCGCCGGGCGCGACGGGCCCTTCGGCGACTACAGCCAGGCGCCGCGCTCGGAGCAGCCCGAACCCCGCCAACGTGATCGAGCCGTAGGGCTCAGGCGGCTCCGCGACCCGGCTTGACCGCCCCGTAGCGGCTGTAGTGGCGCTCGGGGATGTCGTCCGGGTCCTTGTACCAGTACCAGGTACAGGGATCCTTGGAGTAGTCCCCCGGCGGATCGCAGGGATACAGCGGGTAGCCCGACCACTGGATCGGCAGCGACTCGTTCATGAAGCTGCAGTGGGTGCAGTACAGGGGGAAGTCCTTGCGCTGGAAGGACCAGTCGTGGGCCTCTCGCGTGCGGCCGCCGTCCGGCAGGCCGTCGTAGGCGCCGTTGAGCACCAGCCGCTGGCCCGACCCGCACGGGTTCATCGTGAAGGTGACCTTCTCCTCGTCCTCGCTGACCTGGAAGGCGCCCGGGCTCGGGCCCACGCCCGAGCACGAATGCGCGCGCCAGGTCGCGGCCAGCAGCCCCACCAGATCACGGCGGTCGAGGGCCCCGATGGCGTCGTGGTGGCGGCGCCAGCCACGGTTCATGCTGTGCTCCCAGGCCTCTCCCACGGCGTCCTCGCCGAGCTGCTGCTGGATGAACGAGACGAGGTCGAGGACCCCCGCGGCCATCAGGTCGTGGAGCATCTGCCACTCGTGCTTCATCTCCGTGCACAGCCGCCGAGCCGTCTCGAGATCGCCGGCGTCGATGGCCTCGACGGCGCGGTCCATCGTCGGGCGGGAGAGCTGCTCGAGCTCCTCTTCGGAGAACCAGCGTTCTGTCATCGTTTCCTCCTTCGATGATGAGCGGGGCCACAGCCAGCGGAGCAACAGTTTGACCGAGCGGCGCAAGGCGTTCGTGACCGGCGCCGCGCGGGGGATCGGCGCGGCGATCGCGCAGCGCCTGCGGGCGGACGGCTTCGAGGTCCTCACGGCCGACCTTCGCGAGGGATGTGACCTGCAGCTCGACGTCGCACACGACCGGTTCCCCGACCTCGGCGACATCGACGTTTGCGTGGCCAACGCCGGCCTCACGACGACGATCGCCCCCTCCCACCGGATGACCGCCGAGCAGTGGCAGCAGGATGTCGACGTCAACCTCACCGGCTGCTTTCGCACGGTCCAGGCGTGCCTGGACGGCATGCGCGAGCGCCGCTACGGGCGCATCGTGGTGATCTCGAGCGCCGCCGCCGTGGGGGGCCTCCCGGGGCAGGTCGCCTACGCCGCCTCGAAGGCCGGCCAGCTCGGGCTGGTCAAGACGATCGCGGGCGAGAATGCCGGCCTTCGGGATAACGGCCAACGCCATCCTCCCCGGCCTCGTGGCCACCGAGCAGGTGCTCGCGATGCCCGAGGAGGTGCGCGAGCGGGTGCTCGGGTCGCTCCCCAGCGGACGGCCCGTGGAGCCCATGGAGATCGCGGCGGCGGCCGCCTTTCTGGCCGGCGAGGAGGCCGCCCAGATCACCGGCCAGTCGATCGTCATCGACGGCGCCGCGTCCCTGACACAGCTCTCGCTCGGATCCTCACGGCGCTAGAGGCCGGCGCCGCCGCCTTCGGGCGCCAGGCACCGGCGCCCGCCCCGTCCTACGGGCCGTCCTCGCCCGGCGGAGCGGCTGTCCGCTCCGTTTCCCCCGCCGTCCCCAGGGGGCCGCCACCGAGTGTCGAACCCAGAGGTTGACAATCCTCATAAAGCTGATAGTCTTTATTCCAGAGTGATGAGCAGCGGTCTCGCACACCCCCTCGACTCCAAGCCCCCTCGAGTCGCGCGGGCTCTGACCAGCCCGCTTAGCGGGGCCGCTGCGCACACTCTGAGCGATCCATCCCATCCCTCCTCCCGGAGGCGGTTCACGAATCGCCACCGGGATCTCCCGCGCTCCTGGCGGGCCAGGTACGACCTGGCCCGCCAGGCGTCCTTCGTACGTTCCCTGGGGCGCGCGTGACGGTCCTGGCGATCGCGGCGCTGTGGCTCGTCGTCCTGGTGCTGGTCCTGGCGCTGTGCTTCGCGGCCGCCGGCCGTCGCGGCCCCAGCGGCGTGCGCTAGCAGCGCCGCGGCGCGCCAGACACGCCCGCCGGCCTACCCGCGAGGCATCCCCGCCGGCCTACCCGCGACGCATCAAGAGCGCCCGCCCGACCTAGAGCCCGATCAGCCCGGTCGCCGGGCTGGCGGCCATGGTCGATCCGGCGACGTTTTTCGCTGTCACCAGAACGTCGAGTGTGAGGCCGACGTCGAGGCCGAGGAGTTTGAAGGTCGAGTCCGTCGCTTCGCCGATGTTGGCGCACCCTTTCCCGAGCGCGCTGCACAGTTGCCACTGGTAGCTGTAGGTGATCGGTTCGCTGCCGGACCACGTCCCCGAGTGGGCGCTCAGCAGCTGCCCACTGAGGAGGCTTCCGGTGATCGACGGCTGGACTTCGTTGGCCGGAACGATGCCCGCGATCTTCCCGCTCGGCGCGCTCGTCACAGAGTGCGACCCGGCCACGTTCGTGGCCGTCACCACAACCTCGACCGTGCCCCCGATCAGACCCGACACGAGTTTCAACGTCGAACCCGTCGCTTTCGAGATTTCACTACACGATTCACCCACCGCGTTACACGACAGCCACTGATACGCGTAACTGATCGGTTCACTCCCCGTCCACGCCCCCGGACTCGCGCTCAGGACCTGGCCTTCGAGCAGGCTCCCCCGCTCGGGGCTCGTCACGAGTGCGACCCGGCCACGTTCGTGGCCGTCACGACAACCTCGACCGTGCCCCCGATCGACCCGACACCAGTTTCAACGTCGAACCCGTCGCTTTCGAGATTTCACTACACGATTCACCCACCGCGTTGCACTACAGCCACTGATACGCGTAGCTGATCGGTTCACTTCCCGTCCACGCCCCCGGGCTCGCGCTCAGGACCTGGCCTTCGAGCAGGCTTCCGAGCACCGTCGGAAGGCCCGTGTTCGAGGGCAGGAGCCCCTGCACGACGCTGCTAGGGGAGCTCGTGGCTGACGTCGAACCAGCACCGTTGGTGGCGGTGACGACCAGCTCGACGGTCTTGCCGATCAGCCCGGAGACCAGTTTCAGCGCCGGCCCGGCTGCTTCGGGGATTTCCGAGCACGCTTCTCCGGCCACGTTGCACTGCAGCCACTGATACGCGTATGTGATCGGTTCGGAGCCCGACCACGACCCGAGTTCTGCGCTCAGCAGCTGTCCGTCCAGCAGCAGGCCCCGGATCGAGGGGAGCCCGAGGTCGACCGGCAGCAGGGCTCCGACGACCGAGGTTTCGGGCGAGCTCGCCGTCGCCGTGCCGGCGGGGTTGGAGGCGATCACTTTGACCACCATCGAGCTGGCCACGTCCACGGCTTGGAGGGTGTAGGCGGCGGCGGTGGCCCCGGAGATCGCTTCGCAGATCGCCGTCAGGGCTCCACAGCGTTCCCACTGGTAGTGGTAGGTGATCGGTGCCGAGCCGGCCCACGTGCCGGGGTTTACGAGCAGCTTGGCGCCTTCCTTGAGGTCTCCTTCGACCGCCGGGGGCTCGATCTCGAGGGGCGACCCCGGCAGGATCTTCTTGCTCGGCCGAGTGGTGACCGCAGCGCTCCCACCGGGCGTGGTGGCCGTCACGATCGCCCGCAGGCGCATGCCGACCTGTTCGCCGGTGGTCCTGTAGGTGGCGCCGTCCGCACCGGGGATCAGGCTGCACGAGCCGTGCCTGGGTTCGCAGACCTCCCACTGGTAGGCGAAGGTCGGTTTCGTTTCGGACTTCCACTTCCCTTCGCCGGCGCTCAGCAGGCGGCCGTCTTCGAGGGAGCCGGTGATCTTCGGCGGCCCGTGATGCTTCGGCGGCGCTTCGGCGCGCGCCGGAGCGGGTACCAGCACGCAGACCACGGCAGCGAGCGCGACCATGGGGGCCAAGCCCGCACGGCGCAGACCGATCATGATCTCCAGCACGCCCCGACCCGCTCCCCGCATCTGCTCCCCGGTCCCCGCTCCTTCTCGCTTACGGACGAAACCTTGAGACGCGATACCCGAAAACCACCCACGCCAAACGTCGAGTTCAAGGAGCCGTCTTTAGGTCCAAATCGGCCCCCCCAAACCGCATCGATGCCCCGCGTGGCGGGGTTACCGGGCTAGTTGTCCGCCCCCCTGGCCGCGAGCATGCGGTCATGGGGCGATCCAGAGTCGCGGAAAAGGAGGAGCACTGAAATGACGGTGAACAGGCTGGCCGTGAGGCTCACGGCCGCAACGATGCTCGTCGGCCTCTCCATCCCGGCTCTCGCCGGCGCCCGTGTCGGCTCCGGCCGGCACATCTCCGAACGTCACCGGCTCGAAAGACGCCACCAGCGCAGCGCCTCCCCGAGCGGCTGCAAGCTGAGCCTCCAGGCCGAGCCACGGACGCTCACGGCCGGCGAAGCACCGCAGCTGTTCGGCCGGCTCCATTGCCCCAGCGGCTCTGCGGCTGAACAGACGGTCACGCTCTACGGCCACTCGGCGGGCCAGCCCAACCAGGCCCTCGGCAGCGCCACGACCGACGCCGGCGGGTACTTCACGCTCGTCGCACCGGCGCCCGCGACCGACACCCTCTACTACGTCAGCGCCGCGGGAGCCACCAGCGCCAGCAAGGCCGTCAAAGTCGCCCCCGAGGTCACGATCCACGGACCCGACGAAACCAAGGCGCTGCTGACCGGTGTGAGCAGCCGCGTGAGCTTCAGCGGCACCGTCAGCCCCAGCGACGCGGGCGCCGAGGTGGTGCTCCAGCGCGAGCAGGCCGTGGGGACCGAAGAATGGCATGCGATCCAGCGCGGGGTCGTCCACGGCAACGGCGAATACTCGCTCGTGCACATCTTCAAGATCCCCGGCGACGCCAACATCCGGGTCATCGTGCGCCCCCACCGGCGCTTCTCGGCCTTCGGCGCCTCGACGCCCCTGTCATACGTGATCAGCCAGCGCGAGAACCCGCTGCTGACGCTGATGGCGAAAGGCTCGGGGGCCTCCAGCGACCCGATCCTGTTCGCCCAGACGCTCACCCTCCATGGCGTGCTCGCGGGTGGCGCAGGGCAGGCCATCACCCTGCAGGCGCGTAGCAAGCGGGGCCAGTTCGCGACGGTGGCCACGACCACCGCCAACTCGGCCGGGGAATACAGCTTCCCCCAGGCTCCGCAGGAAAACACCGCCTACAAGGTGCTCGGCGGGGGCCGCCACTCGGCGGTGCTGTTCGAGGGCGTCAAATATGTGCTCACGGCGGGTGTCTCAGCCGCGACCGTGCAGGCCGGCCAGACGCTGACCTTCGCGGGCACGGTGACGCCCTTCCGCGAAGGCCACGTGGTCTACCTGGAGCGTCAGAACGCCAACGGGGGCGGCTATCACGTGGTCGACCTGGGCACGGTGACGGCGGGGCCCGGCGGCACCGGGAGCTACTCGATCAGCCACGCCTTCTTCGGCATGGGCAAGCAGATCCTGCGGATCAAGGTTCCCGGCGACCCGGCCAACGAGGGTGTGGCGAGCGCCCCCTTCACGATCGAAGTGACGCCCTCCCCGGCCGCCGCCCTGCGGGTGCTCCCGCCGGAACGGCTGCCGGGTGAAGGTCACGCCTAGCCCACTGCGGCCATAGCGAAGACGAAGCGCAGAGCTAGGCGGCGACCGCCCGCGACTGCAGGTGGGCGCCGACCTTGCGCTTGACCCGCTGAAGGGCGTTGTCGACCGTCTTGGTGTCGCAGGAGAGGCGCTCGCCGGCCTGCTCGTAGGAGTAGCCGTCCAGGTACAGCGAGAGCACGCGGCTCTCGAGCTCCGACAGGGCCGAGGACAGGCACCCCACGAGCGAGCGCAGCTCCTCGGAGGAGATGACCTGGTTGACGGGGTCGTGGACGGTGGGCCCCGGCAGCATCTGGTCGAGCGTGGGGACGTCGTCGCCACTGCCGGCCGGGGTCGACGAGAACGACACGTACTGGTTCAGCGGGCTGTGCTTGTTGCGGGTGGCGGTCTTCACGGCCGTGATGATCTGGCGCGTGATGCACAGCTCGGCGAAGTTGCGGAAGCTGGACTCGCGGTCGTTGCGGAAGTCCCGGATGGCCTTGTAGAGACCCACCAGGCCCTCCTGGATGAGGTCCTCCGAGTCGCCCCCGGCGAGGAAGTAGGAGGAGGCCTTCAGACGGACGAAGCCGTGATAGCGGCGGACCAGACGGTCGTAGGCGTTCCTGTCCCCCTGCTTGGCCAAGGCGATCAGAAATTCGTCCTCAACCTTGGGTTCAGGGTTGTGCATCGGGGAGATCCTGGCCACGAGCAATTCCTTTCTCCGGCCCGTGTTTACGGGCTAGATCGCTCAGTGGCGCACTCCTCCCCTGGCGCCAGAACTTATTCAATTCCTAAAGGTGTCTAAACCTTAGGTTCAGCCTTACTTAAGGGTACATTTGCATACTTATGTAGCGTTGTCAAGACTCGCGGAGCGGCTCTGCAAGATCTCGTACAGCAGCGCGGAGGCCGCGGCGGCCACCCCCAGGGACTCGATCCTGCCCCGCTGGGGCAGCGCGATCAGCTCGTCGCAGGCCCCGGCCACACGCGGGCGCAGGCCCTTGCCCTCGCTTCCCAGCACGAGCACGACCCCGGCACCGGAGTAGTCCGGCTGGTCATAGGCGACCGGCGGGCGTCCCCCGGGCGCCGCCGAGACGCTCGCCCCGTAGCACCAGTAGCCCGCCTTACGGGCCGCCCCCAGCGCATCGGCGACGTTCCTGACGCGTGCTACGGGCAGGTGCTCGACAGCGCCGGCCGACGCCTTGCACACCGCCGCAGTGACCTCGGCCGCGCGCCGTTCGGGAATCAGGACCCCGTCGGCGCCGGCGCACTCGGCGGTGCGGCAGATCGAACCCAGGTTCTGCGGATCCTGGACCTGGTCGAGCGCCACCAGCAGACCGCCGCCGCGGTCGAGCAGCTCGCTCGGCGCCGACGTAGGGATACGGACCCGCCTGCGCGCATATGCCCTGGTGGGCGGTGGAGCCGCAGCGCTGCTCGACCTCCTCGCTGGAGACGACCTGCACCGGGCGCCCCTTCAGCCACGGCTCGCGGGCGGTCGCAGAGGTCAGCCCAGAGCTCACGCACGCTCGCGGCCCGGCGCCCGCGCAGGGCCTCGCGGACGGGGTTGCGCCCGTAGACGATCACGCCCGGATCAGCTCCGGGCCGTCGGGGCCGTCGCGCACCTCCCATCCCCGCTCCCGCAGCTGATCCCGGAAGTGGTCGGCGGCTGTGAAGTCGCGCTCTGACCGCGCCCGCTCGCGCTCCTCCAGCAGGGCCATGGCCTCGGGATCCTCGGCGGCGGCATCCGCGCTCTGGAGCGCCGTCAGCCCACCCAGCCCGAGGACGCCCAGCATCTCGCGCAGGTCACCGTCGCCCACGCCACCGGCGCGGCGGTTGGCCTCCCGGATCCAGCCGATCCATCGCCGCCAGCGCGGCCGGGCGTGTTGAAGTCGTTACGCAGCGCGGCGAAGAAGTCGTGCTTGTAGGCGCCATGTCAGCGGGACTCGGCTCCCCGGGGAGCAGCCTTCGCAGCGCCTCACGGACCCGGCGCAGGCGCCTGGCGGCGTCCTCGAGCTGGGCCTCGGAGAAGGCGAGCGGCTGGCGGTAGTGCCCCGAGATCAGGTACATGACGACCGCGGCGGGCGTCGTGGTCGGCGAGCACCTCGTGCAGCGGCGCGATGTTGCCCGACCGACTTGGCCATCTTCTCGCCGGTCATCTGGACCATCCCGTTGTGCATCCAGAGCCTCGCCAGCTCGCTGCCCGCGCGCCGCGCGGGTCTGTGCGGCCTCGTTCTCGTGGTGGGGGAACAGCAGGTCCGAGCCGCCGCCGTGGATCTCGAAGTCCGTCGCCGAGCAGCTGCTCGGCCATCGCCGAGCACTCGATGTGCCAGCCCGGCCGGCCCGTCGCCCCCAGGGTGAGTCCCACCACGTGTCCTCGCCCTCCTTGCGGGCCTTCCAGAGGGCGAAGTCCAGTGGGTCCTGCTTGCGCTCGGCGCCCTCCACCCCCTCGCCCTGGTCCATGTCCTCGATGCGGCGGTGCGAGAGGCTGCCGTACTGCTCGTCCGAGCGCACGCGGAAGTACACGTCGCCGTCGACCGCATAGGCGTGACCACGGTCGATCAGCGTCGCTGATGTAGTCGATGATCGCGTCCATCGTCTCGGACGCCAGCGGCTCGGCGTCGGGCCGTCCGAGCCCGAGCGCGTCGGTGTCGGCGCGGTAGCCGTCGATCATGCGCTCGGCCAGGGCCGCGCTCGGGCTCGCCGGCGGCAGCGGCGGCGTCGTAGATCTTGTCGTTGACGTCGGTGATGTTCACCACCAGGCGCACCTCGTAGCCCTCGTGCACGAGGAAGCGCGCGCAGCAGGCTGAAGACCACGAACGGCCGTGCGTTGCCGATGTGGATGCGCCCGTAGACGGTCGGGCCGCAGGCGTAGATCCCCAGCGGCTCCTCGCCGGGCTCCCTTCAGCGCCTGCAACTCGCCGCTGCGCGTGTCGTGGATCACGATCTCCCGCTCATCCGTCTGACCCCCGCTCGGAGGAACCCGGCCCGGCGGCGGTGAGTCCGTGGGGGGCCTGGGCGACGGTCGCCACCGCCAGCGCGGCCGCCCCTTCGCCGGCGCCGACGAAGCCCATCCGCTCCGAGGTCGTGGCCTTCACGTTGACCCGGCCGCTGTCCAGGCCGAGCGCGTCCGCCAGGCGACCGCGGATCCGCTCGCGGTGGGGCGACAGCGCCGGAGCCTCGATGATCACGGTGCAGTCGACGTTCACCGGCCCCAGGTCTCGCTCGGCCAGCAGCGCCACCACGGCTCGCAGCAGCTCGATCGAGTCCGCCCCCCGCCAGCGCTCGTCGGTGTCGGGGAAGTGCTGGCCGATGTCGCCCATGCCCGCCGCCCCCAGCAACGCGTCCGTGACGGCGTGGGCCAGCACATCGGCGTCGGAATGGCCCTCCAGGCCGACGGTCGTGCTCGATCTCGACGCCGCCGAGCACCAGCGGACGACCCTCCACCAGGCGGTGGCAGTCATAGCCGATGCCCACCAAGGTCAAGGTGGCTACCCGGCGTGCTGTCCGGCGCCGATCGGCGCCATCGTGCGAACACGGTTGCGGAAGCGGGCGAGCTCGCTCGCGCCGACACGCTCGAGCAGCTCCAGCGCCTGCCCGTAGCCGGCGCCCACGTCCTGCGGCCGGTGGGCGTCGCTCGAGAGCGCCACCGGGATGCCGGCTGCGACGCACAGCGCCAGGAACGCGGGTCGCGGGATACAGCTCGCCGGCCGGCTTGCGCAGGCCCGCCGTGGAGACCTCGACCGCCACGCCGGAGTCGGCGAACGCTTCCACCGCCGGCTCGTAGTAGCGGCGCAGGTCCCCCGCGGGCACGCGGCCGGGGTCGCCCCAGTACTTCACCAGGTCGGGGTGGGCGATGATGTCGAACAGGCCGCTGCGGGCGGCTGGCGGCGACCGTCTGGAAGTAGCGCCGCCACATCTCCTCGGCGGCACGCCCGGAGGTCGTCTCCCAGACGCAGAACTCGTCCATGTCGACAGCGCCTGCTCGCGCGAGGAAGTGCACCGAGCCGACGACGTAGTCGAAGTCGTGCCCTCCAGCAGCTCGGCAGATGCTGCTCCTCGCGGCCGGGGATGAAGTCGGCCTCGATGCCCAGCCGCAGGTCGGTCTGCTCGCGCACGACGTCGCAGTAGGCGTCGAGATCGTCGTGGGCGAAGCGCTGCCAGAAGGGGTGGCGCCAGATGTCGAGCGCCTGCGGTGAAGCGGTAGACGTGCTCGGAGACGCCCAGCTCGTCGATGCCACGCTCGTCGGCCGCCTCGCGATAGCGCTCGGCGTTGGCCGCGCTGTAGTAGTCCTCGGCGGGGGCGTCCGGGTCGTCGGGGCGCAGATGCAGGTGGCAGTCGGTGAGCACGGGGTCGTGCGATTCAATCAGGATCGCCGGATCCGGCCGGGCGCCCGGCCAGCACCAGCTCGGCCAGCCGCAGGTCGCGTGCCGTCGTGACCTTGAAGTTCTGCTCGGCGCACTCCACGAGCGCCACGCTGCCCCCCAGCCGCTCGATCAGCCAGGCGTCGTCGGTTGCCCGGGCCAGCTCCTCGGGGCCGACGGCGAGGGCCCGTTCGAGCGCCTCGCGGCGGAACACCTGGGGCGTCTGAACCGCCCACAGACCGGCGCGATCCAGCGTCTCGAGGACCCTGCCGTCTGGATCGGCGCGCTTGATCGTGTCGCTGACGGGCGCCGCGGCGATGGCCGCGTCGAGCGTGGGATCGCCCTCCAGCCCCGCCAGCGACCCGCTCGGCGAGCTCCGCGGTGAGCAGCGGCCGGGCGGCGTCGTGGACGAGCACCGGGTCTCCCGGGCCGGCTGCCGCCAAGCGCCAGGCGCACCGACTCCGAGCGCACCGCGCCGCCGCGAACGCCCCTCACACCCTCGGGAGGGCTACGCCCCCGCCGGCAGCGAGACGCACGATCTCGCTCGATCGCAGCGACCGCGCCGAGGGCGTCGATGCTCCACTGCATCATCGGCCTGCCGTGCAGCGCCGACCAGCGCCTTGGGCAGGCTCGCCCCGAGTCGCTCGCCGCTGCCGGCAGCGACGATCAGGGCGACTGCCATCTTCGATGGGGCGCTCGCGCACGCGGCAGAGCTCGTGCTGCCGCGTGCGTGAAAGCCTCTCTACTTCGCGCCGGCCATCGCCATCTGCTGGCTGGCCGAGTCCGCGAGCAGTTCGTCGAGATAGTTCTCGGCCTCTTCCTCGTCCTTGTCGAGCGCGTACATCAACTCGGACGCGAGGATCTTCTTGGTGCGCGTGAACATCTGCTTCTCGCCGGTCGAGAGGCCCTTCTCGCTCTCGCGCAGCGAGAGGTTGCGGACGACCTCGGCGAGCTCGTAGATGTCACCGGTCTTGATCTTGTCGCGATTGTGCTTGAAGCGGCGGTTCCAGTTCTTGGGCATCTCCGAGACTTCGTCGCGGAGCACGTCGAGGACTTTCTTGACGGTCTCCTCGTCGATCACTCTCCTGAGCCCCGCCAGGGCGGCATTCTCGGTGGGTACCCGCACCGTCATGTCGTTGTGGAGGATCTTGATCGTGAGGTACTCGCGCCGTTCACCGAGGATCTCCATGTCCTCCTTCTTCATCACCTTGCCCGCGCCATGGTGCGGGTAGACGACGTGGTCACCAAGCTCGAACTCGATGTACTCCACCTCGCGCGTCTGCACGAGCTCCTCGTCGATCACTACTTCGTCAGTTTCTCGTACCGGAATCGGTGTACCTCCTTTGGCTGGGGCGCCCCTGCGGCCGCCCATTGGTCTAAGTCTGTAGGTAGCGGTCCACGAGGTTCAGCTCCTGCAGCCTGCGCAGGCCCTCGCGGATGTCTTTCGCCCTGATCTCGCCGACGCCCTCGACGGCCTCGAGCTCGGCGTCGCTGGCTGCGAGCAGCTCGTCCAGGCCCCCGAACTCGCTCACGATGCTCGTCACGACCAGCTTCGGCAGCCTCGGGATCCGGCCCAGGACGCGGTATCCGCGCGGGAGCCACCGGGTAGTCGAGCGTGTTCAGCTTGCGGTCGTAGCCCAGCAGCTCGGCCAGGCGTCCGAAGTCGAGCAGGTCCTGGTGGGCGAGGCGCCCGATTTCCTCCAGCGCCACCGCGAACACCTCGTCGGAGTCGTCGGCCAGGTAGTCCCTCACGAGCGCCGACTTCTCCGCCGCCGCCCCCACCATCGTCTCCTCGAGCTGCATCTCGATCAGGCGCCCCTCGCTGCCGAGCTCGACGATGTAGCGCTCGATCTCGACCGCCATCCGCGTGACCAGCTCCGAGCGCTGGAGCACCGTGAGGACGTCGTGGAGGGTCGCGCCACCCTCGAACTCCAGGGCCGTCAGGCGCGTGGCGACCTGGTCCAGGCGGGTGCGGAACTTGTCGAGCGTGGCGAGCGCCTGGTTGGCCTTCGCCAGCACCACGGGGATGTCCTCGAGGATGTACTTGACCCCGTCCACGTACACGGACACGACCTCCCGGCGCTGGGAGATCGCGATCACCAGCGCGTCGGTCTGCTTGGAGACGCGCTCGGCGGTGCGGTGGCGGGTGCCGGTCTCGTGGGAGAGGATCGTCGGATCCGGCATCAGCTGCACGTTGGCCATCGTCACCTTGGTCGCGTTGGCGTTGAGGATGATGGCGCCGTCCATCTTGGCCAGCTGGTAGAGGAAGGCGGGCGTGTAGTCGATATCAAGCTTGATTCCACCGGAGTTCAGAAAGCTCAGGTCTTCCGGCTCGCCGATCACGATCAGGCCTCCGGTGCGGGCGTGGAGGATGTTGTCGATCCCCTCCCGCAGAGCCGTCCCGGGCGCGATCATCTCGAGCGCCCGCATCAGTCCCGGATCCGGTCTTACCTCACTGTCGAGATCTTCGCCGGACCGCGGTGCCACAGTGCTTAATTCTAGGACATCTGCCCTTTAGGCTGCGCCTAGGCCGCGCCGGCCCGAACCCCCGGGAACGAGTCGTGGCGGGGGTTTCGAGGCTTGGGCGGCAAGCCTGCCGGCCGCCCAGGGGGCTAGGCGGCGAGCCGGCCGGCGCCGCGGGGCTCCGCCGAGGGGTGCTGCTGGTCTGACCGAGGGGGCCCGATCGCCAGCGACAGGGCCTCCCGCAGGGTTGCCGCCTCGCGTGCTCCCGGGCCGCTGCCCGGGGGCGCGATCACGCCGTTGAGGCCGTGGCGGGCGGCCTCGGCCAGGCGCCGCTCGGGGTGACCCACCCAGCGCAGCTCGCCCGTCAGGCCGAGCTCGCCGAAGCACGCCCGCGGGGCACCTGCCAGGGGCTCGCCGCGAGCCGCACTGGCCACCGCCAGCGCCACCGCCAGGTCGGTCCCCGGCTCTTCCAGTCGCACCCCTCCGACGACGTTCACGAACACGTCGGCAGCTGCCCGGTGCGGACGCGCCCGTGGCGGGTCAGGATCGCCAGCACGAGCGCCAGCCGGTTGCGATGCAGGCCCGACACCACCCGTCGCGGCTGCTCGAGCTCGGAGGGCGCCACCAGCGCCTGCACCTCCACCAGCAACGGCCGCGAGCCCTCCATCGCCGCCAGCACGACGCTGCCCGGAGCTCGATGTGGCCTCCGCGACGAAGCGGGCGGAGGCGTCGAGAACCTCCACCAGGCCGCCCTCGCGCATCTCGAACAGGGCCGCCTCACTGGTCGAGCCGAAGCGGTTCTTCAGCGCGCTCAGCTCGCGATACGGACGCTCGCGCTCGCCCTCGAACTGGAGCACGCAGTCGACCATGTGCTCGAGCACCCGCGGCCCCGCCAGCGCATCCCTCCTTGGTCACGTGGCCGACGAGGATCACCGCGGTCGACTGCTCCTTGGCCAGGGCCATCAGCCTGGCGGCGACCTCCCGGACCTGGCCGACGGACCCCGGAGCCCCGCAGAGCTCCGCACAGGCGAGCGTCTGGACCGAGTCGATCACGCACACCTGCGGGCGGCGCTCATAGAGCACCTCGAGCACCCGCTCGAGCTCGGTCTCGGCCAGCACCGGCACCCGCAGCGCACTGGTCGGCACAGCCCTCGCCGGCGCCCTCGCCGCTGAGGCGTTCGGCGCGCAGCCTGACCTGCTCGGCGGACTCCTCGCCGCTGACGTACAGGGTGCTGGCGCCGTCGTGCTCGAGGTGGGCCGAGCACCATGTTGGTCAGCGTCGACTTGCCGATCCCGGGGGCCCCGCCCAGCAGCACCAGCGAGCCGGGCACCAGGCCCCCGCCGAGCACGCGGTCGAGCTCGCCGTGCCCGGTCGACAGCCGCGCCAGCGGGCTCGCTCCCACATCTCCGAGCAGGCGCACCTGCGAGCATGCCCGAGCCGCGACCTGCCGGGACCCGCAGCCCCTGCGCCGTCGCGGCCCGCGCCCGCGAGGGGCAGTCGCGACCCGCTCCTCCGACGAGCGTGTTCCAGGCCCCGCAGCCGGGACACTGCCCGTGCCACTGCGCCGAGGAGACCCGCACTCCGAGCAGACGTGGACTGTCGCGGCCCTGGCCATGCGGCCACCAAGGCTAGGGAGCCGACGGGGACGGCCCGCTAGGGCTTTGCCTCTGCGCATCCGGGCGCCCGCCGGGGCGCACTCCTCGGGACCGGCGGCTCCGCCGGCGGAGCCTCGGCCTCTACGTCGGGCTCCGCCTCGGCGGCTGCCTTCGGCGCCGACCGCGACAGGCGTCTTCTGCTTCTTGGGCTTGACGATCGAGAGGCGCACCTCGCCGCGTCCTCGCCCTCGGGCGGGGTCGACGACCACGGTCGCGCCGGGGGTCAGCTCGCTCGCGCAGCACGAAGTCGGCGAGCGGGTCCTCGATGTAGCGCTGGATCGCCCGGCGCAGCGGCCGCGCGCCCATCGCCGGGTCCCAGCCCTTCTCGACCAGCAGGTCCTTGGCGTCGCTCGGTCAGCTCGAGCTGCAGCTCGCGCTCGGCCATCGACTCGCGGATCCGCAGCAGCAGCAGCTCGACGATCTGCTTGATCTCCTCCTTCTGCAGCTTGTGGAAGACGATCACGTCGTCGATGCGGTTGAGGAACTCGGGCCGGAAGACCTTCTTGAGCTCGCCCATGATCCGGTTCTTCATGTCCTCGTAGGTGATCCCGGTCTCGTCGTCGGAGACGGCGAAGCCGAGCGGCGTGTTGCGGGCGATCTCGGCGGCGCCGATGTTCGAGGTCATGATCACGATCGCGTGGCGGAAGTCGACCGTGCGCCCCTGGGCGTCGGTCAGGCGGCCGTCCTCGAGGATCTGCAGCAGGATGTTGAAGACGTCGGGGTGGGCCTTCTCGATCTCGTCGAGCAGCAGCACGCTGTAGGGCTTGCGCCGCACGGCCTCGGTCAGCTGGCCGCCCTCGTCGTAGCCGATGTAGCCGGGCGGCGAGCCGACCAGGCGCGAGACGGCGTGCTTCTCCATGTACTCGGACATGTCGATCCGGATCATCGCGTCCTCGTCGCCGAACAGGAACTCGGCGAGCGTGCGGGCGAGCTCGGTCTTGCCGACGCCGGAGGGCCCGAGGAAGATGAACGAGCCGGTCGGCCGCTTGGGGTCCTTCAGGCCCGCGCGCGAGCGGCGGATCGCCTTCGAGATGACCTCGATCGCCGGGTGCTGGCCGATCACGCGCTTGTGGAGCTCGTCCTCCATCCGCATCAGCTTCTGCGGTCTCGGCCTCGGTCAGCTTGAACACGGGGATGCCGGTCCACATCGAGACGATGTCGGCGATCTCCTCCTCGCCGATCGACGGGCCGCTCGCCGGACTCGCCCGCTTCCCACTGCTCTGCTCGAGCTCGCGCTTCTTCTGCGTCAGCTTGCGCTCCTTGTCGCGCAGGGCCGCGGCCTTCTCGAACTCCTGGGCCTCGATCGCGGCCTCCTTCGTCGCGGCGCGTCGTCTCGATCTTCGCCCTCGAGCTCGCGGTTGGCCGGCGGGGAGGTCATCGACTTGATCCGCATCCGCGAGGCGGCCTCGTCGATCAGGTCGATCGCCTTGTCGGGCAGGAAGCGGTCGGAGATGTAGCGGCTCGGCGAGTTCGCCGGCGGCGCGCAGCGCCTCGTCGGTGATCTGCACCTTGTGGTGCTGCTCGTAGCGGTCGCGCAGGCCCCTGAGGATCTCGACGGTCTGGTCGATCGTGGGCTCGTCGACGCGGATCTGCTGGAAGCGGCGCTCGAGCGCGGAGTCGCGCTCGAGGTACTTGCGGTACTCGTCGAGCGTGGTCGCGCCGATCGTCTGCAGCTCGCCGCGGGCGAGGGCCGGCTTGAGGATCGAGGCGGCGTCGATCGCGCCCTCGGCGGCGCCGGCGCCGACGAGGTTGTGGAGCTCGTCGATGAACAGGATGATGTCGCCGCGCTGGGTGATCTCCTTCATCACCTTCTTCAGGCGCTCCTCGAACTCGCCGCGGTACTTCGAGCCGGCGACGAGGGCGGCGAGGTCGAGCGTGTAGATCTGCTTGTTCTTGAGCAGCTCGGGCACCTCGGAGCTCGTGATCCGCTGGGCGAGCCCCTCGACGACGGCGGTCTTGCCGACGCCGGGCTCGCCGACCAGCACGGGGTTGTTCTTCGTGCGGCGGCGAGAGGATCTGCATGATCCGCTCGATCTCGGTCTCGCGCCCGACGACACGGGTCGAGCTTGCCGTCGGAGGCCAGCTTGGTCAGGTTGCGCCCGAACTGGTCGAGCAGCTTCGAGGACTTCTTGCCCTCGCCCGGCGGCGCCTGCGCCGGCCGCCGCCGCCGGCCTGGCCCTGGCGGCGTCCGCCGGGACCGGAGAGCATGCGGATGACCTCGTTGCGGATCTTCTCGGAGTCGGCGTCGAAGTCGAGCAGGATGCGGGCGGCGACGCCCTCGTTCTCGCGCACGAGCCCGAGCAGGATGTGCTCGGTGCCGATGTAGTTGTGGCCGAGGCTGAGCGCCTCGCGCAGCGCGAGCTCGAGCACCTTCTTGGCGCGCGGCGTGAACGGGATCTGCCCGGAGGTGACCTCCTCGCCGGAGCCGACGATGCGCACGACCTGCGCGCGCACCCGCTCGACGGTGATGTCGAGGCTCTCCAGCACGCGGGCGGCGAGACCCTCCTCCTCACGCAGCAGCCCGAGCAGGATGTGCTCGGTGCCGATGTAGTTGTGCTTGAGCGTCCGCGCCTCCTCCTGCGCCAGGACGACCACCTGGCGGGCCCGTTCTGTGAATCGCTCGAACATGCTGTGATTCCTTCCTGCTAGGACGGCGCCTCGGTGGAGATGTGGTCCCGTTTCTGCTTGGGCGTCAGTCTACCAACCGGCTTCCCCGCTTTTGTCGGGTTCATCGGCATCGCGGCGGGTCCGCTTGACCGCTCGCAGCCCGCTGTCAGCCGCGTAGTGCGGGCCTTTCATCCGCGTAATGCGGGAAACAGGACGACCTCGCGGATCGAGTCCCGGCCCGTCAGCAGCATCACCAGGCGATCGATCCCGAGGCCCACGCCGCCGGCGGGCGGCATTCCCTGCTCGAGCGCCTCCACGAAACCCTCGTCGTAGGGCTGGGACTCCTCCTCGCCCTGCTCCTGCAGGCGCTGCTGGGCATCGAAGCGCTCGCGCTGGATGTCGGGGTCGGTGAGCTCGCTGAAGGCGTTGGCGATCTCCATCCCGCCGGCGAACGCCTCCCAGCGCTCCACCAGCCCGGGCTGCTCGCGATGGGCACGGGCGAACGGGGACAGCTCGACCGGGTAGTCGAGCACGAAGGTGGGCTGCTGGAGGGTCGGCTCGACGTACTTGGAGAGCAGGTCGTCGGCCATCTGCCCCCAGCCCGCCCCCTCGACCTTCACCTCCAGCCCGCGGGCGCGGATGAGCTCGGCCAGCGCCGAGGCCTCGCGCTCGGAGCCCAGCTCGATACCGGTGGCCTCGGCCACGGCCTCGAAGAAGGTGACCCGCCGCCACGGGGAGGCGAAGTCGAGCTCGCCCTCATAGCCCACCGCGCCGGCGGCCCGGCGCGCGATCTCCTGCAGGCGCTCGGCCTCGCTGCGGTAGTCCGCATAGGCCTCGTACCACTCGACCATCGTGAACTCGGGGTTGTGCTTGGTCGAGATGCCCTCGTTGCGGAAGTCCTTGCCGAGCTCGTACACGCGCTCGAGGCCGCCCACCAGCAGCCGCTTGAGGTACAGCTCGGTTGCGATCCGCAGGTACAGGTCCCGGTCCAGGGCGTTGTGGTGGGTGGTGAACGGGCGTGCCAGGGCGCCGCCGTAGAGCGGCTGCAGGACCGGTGTCTCGACCTCCACGAAGCCGTTCTCGTCCAGGTAGGAGCGCACCGCCGAGATGATCCGGGCGCGATCGATGAACAGCCGCCGGGTCGGCTCGTTGGCGATCAGGTCGAGCTCGCGCCGGCGCAGGCGCGTCTCCACGTCGCTGAGCCCATGGTGCTTCTCCGGCGGCGGGCGCAGGGCCTTGGCGAGCACCACGAAGGAATCCACCCGCAGCGTCAGCTCGCCGCGACGGCTGCGCAGGGGGGCCCCGTCGACGCCGATCAGATCACCGCTGTCGAGCGTCGTCAGGCGCTTGAAGGCATCGTCTCCGAGCACGTCCTGGCGGGCGTGGAGCTGGATCTTGCCGGTGCGGTCCACGAGGTCGAGGAAGCCCGCCTTGCCGCCGCGGCGGATCGCCAGGATGCGCCCCGCGACACGGTGGCGGTCATCGGTCTCCTCGCCCGCCTGGAGGTGCTCGTAGTCCGCCAGCACCCGCTCGATCGGCTCGACGTCGGGGAACTCGTAGGGGAACGATCCGGCGTCGGACTCCCGTAGCCGCTGCCCCTTCGCGCGGCGCTCCTGGATCAGCTCCTGCAGGCCGTGACGGCCCGGCTCGCCGGCCGCTGGCGGCTGCTCGGTAGCGCCCATGCCAGGGGCGACCCTACTCGAGGCCGACGTCGATCTTGGTGATCTTGAGCTTGCGCGCGGGACCGCGGGGCACCTTCACCGCGACGATGTCGTTGCGCTTGTGGCCGAGGAGGGCGCGACCCACGGGGGACTCGTTGGAGAGCTTCTGCTGGTCGGGCTTGGCCTCGGCCGAACCGACGATCGTGTACTTCACCGACTTGCCGGTCTTCTCGTCTTTGACGTGCACCACCGAGCCGATCTGGACCACGTCGGTGGACAGATCCTTGGCCTCGATCACGCTCGCCATGCGCAGCTTCTCCTGCAGCTGGGCGATGCGGGCCTCGAGCATCGCCTGCTCGTTCTTGGCGTCGTCGTACTCGGAGTTCTCGGCGATGTCGCCGAACTCCCGGGCCTCCTTGATCCGCTCGGCGACCTCGCGGCGCTTCTCCGTCTGGAGCACGTCGAGCTCGTCTTTGAGCTTCTGAAGACCTTCTGGGGTGAGGATGACGTCTTTCGGCATGCGAGCCTCGCTAGCAAGTGTTGCGCCCGCGGCTAGGGACGCAAAAACCCCGCTCTTGCGAGCGGGGCCGTCGGCCGCAGGGCCCGTCAGCGGCGCAGCAGTATAGCGCCCCCCTGAGCACGGTCCTGGGCGGGGCCTGGCGCCCCCGCAAAGCCGCTGCGGGCCCTCAGACGATCGCCGGCGCGGGCTGCACGGCGTCGCTCAGCAGCCCTCGCGCCCGCTCCAGCGTTGGGGCCTGCTGGAGCCCCTCCTGGAGGGTCCGTGCGGGCCCGGGGTCGAGCCCGAGGCGCTCGACGAACCAGGGGTAGAACTTGCGCGCGTAGCGGACGCCCCGCTCGGGCCCGAGGTGCTCGCCGGCGCGGGCCATGGTCCACTCGAGCTCGCGGACCACCTCCTCCGGGCTCGGCCGGTGCTCCTCGCCGGTGAGCAGCTCGCGGAACAGCCAGGGGTTGCCGAGCACGCCGCGGGCGAGCATCACGGCCGTGACGCCCGTCTGCTGGAAGGCGGCGCGGACCTCGTCGGCCTGGTTCAGGCCGCCGGTCAGGATCACGGGCGCCGGCAGGCTGGCGGACAGCTCCGCCACCAGCTCGTAGTCGGGGGTGCCCTTGTGCTGGACGGCGGCCGGACGGGCGTGGAAGGCGATCGCGGCGACGCCGGCCTCGTCCACCAGCCGCTGGGCCAGCTCGAAGCCGCGCGTGTCACCGGCGCGCATCCCCGAACGCAGCTTTGCGGTCACCGGTATGGGCGCCGAGGGACGCGCTTCGGAGACCCCCTGGACGGCCGCCGAGGCCACCGCGAGGGCGCGCTCGGGGTCGCACAGCAGGGCCGCGCCCGCGCCCGTCTTGGCGACCTTTGGGACCGGGCAGCCCATGTTGATGTCGATCGCGTCCGCCCCCACCGCGGCCACGTAGGAGGCAGCGGAGCGCATCATCTCGGGGTCCTCGCCGAACAGCTGGATCGCAACCGGTCCACCCTCGTGCTCGCGGGGGTCGATGCGCAGCATCTCCTCGCAGGTCTTGCGGTTGCGGTAGTGGATGGCGTAGGTCGAGACCATCTCCGAGACCGCCATGCCGGCGCCGTAGCGCTTGGCCTGCAGGCGCACGAACCAGTTCCCGATCCCGGCCAGGGGAGCCAGCATCACGCGGTTGGGGACCTCGAGGGGCCCGATCCTCCAGCCTTCCTGCAGCGTGCGCTCGTTCACCATCCCCTGCATTGTGACTAGGAGTTGCGCTCGTGCAGCAGGCGCAGGCCGGTCAGCGTGAGCAGTTCGTCGACCTCCTCGATCTCCTCGCTGAACGGAACCACCAGCGAGGCCAGCCCGCCGGTGGCGATCACGGAGGTGCGTTCCCCGAGCTCGTCGAACACGCGCCGCAGGATCGCGTCGATGGCGCCGGCGTAGCCGTACACGACCCCCGAGCGGATCGCGTCGATGGTGTTCTTGCCGATCACGCTGCGGGGCGGCGCGAGATCCACCTTCGGCAGCCTCGCCCCGCGCTCCGAGAGGGCTTCGAGGGAGATCTCGATACCCGTCATCAGGGAGCCGCCGAGGTACTCGCCCTCGCGGGAGACGACGTCGAAGGTGGTGGCGGTGCCGAAGTCCACGCACACCGCCTGGCCGCCGAAGCGCTCCCGGATCGCAACCGCGTTGACGAGCCGGTCGGCGCCTATCTCACGCGGGTTGTCGTAGCGGATCGCCATGCCGGTACGGGTGCCCGGACCGACCGCCAGCATCTCGTGGCCGAGGTAGCGCCGGGCCATCTCGGTCCACTCGGGCTCGAGCTGGGGCACGGTGGAGGACACGATCGAGGCGTCCAGCTCGGTGAACGAGCAGCCCCGCAGCTCGAGCAGGTTGCGCAGCGCCGCCCCGAGCTCATCCGCCGTCGACTGGCGCACGGTGGCGAAGCGCCAGTGCTCGACCAGGCGTGGGCCCTCGAAGGCGCCGAAGTGCGTCTGGGTGTTGCCGACGTCGACTGCCAGCAGCATTGGCGCCCATTATGCTCGGCCCCCCGATGCCCGCGAGTGCACCCAAGCTCTACGTGGTTCCCGCCTCGCACCCTTGCGCGGCCGTGGAAGCCGCGCTCGAGCTCAAGGGGGTCGAGTACAAGCGGGTCGAGCTGCTGCCGCTGTCGCAGCTGATCGTCGGGCCGCTGCTCTACGGCGGGGTGACCGCACCGGGGATGCGCGTGGACGGAGAGCGGGTGGCAGGCTCGCGGGCGATCATGCACCGCATCGACGAGCTCGCCCCCGAGCCCCCGCTGCTGCCGGCGCCCGGGGATGCGAGCTACGCCCGCGTGCTGGAGGCCGAGCGCTGGGGCGACGAGGTCTTCCAGGCCGTCCCCCGACGCCTGATCGACGCCGCCTTCCTGCGCAACCCCAGGGCGATGGAGAGCTACGCCGACCCCGACAACCTGCCCCTGCCCCTGTGGATGCTGCGTCCCACCCAGCCCCTGATCGCCCGCGCGATGGCGCTGCGCAACAAGGCCAAGGACGAGAACGCCCGGGCCGACCTGACGGGGCTGCCCGCCCAGTTGCAGCGGGTGGACGACTGGATCGACGACGGTCTGCTGGGCGGCCCCGCGCCGAACGCAGCCGACCTGCAGATCGGCTCCACGATCCGCCTGCTGGCGAGCATCGGCGACGTCCGCCCGCTGATCGAAGGCCGGCCGGCTGCCGGCCTCAGCCGCTACTTCCCGCCGCTGCGCGGCGAAGTCCCGCCGGGCGCCCTGCCGGCGCAGTGGATACCGGCGCCCGCGGCCCAGGCCTAGGCGAGCGGCTCGCGGCCAGGCGCCGGGGGGCCCGGCGTGGGCTACGCGCCCGGCCCGAGCTCCAGCGGCGGACCCGCCCAGGTGACGCCCTCGCTGACATCGAGCGCGGCCAGCGCGTCGGCCAGGCGCTCGCCGGCCGGGGTGGCCAGCCCGAGGTCGAGCTCGAGCGCCGGGATCAGCACGAAGCGCCGCTTCAGCAGCTGCTCGTGCGGGAGCGTCATGCGCTCGTGATCCAGTTGCAGCTCCCCCAGCAGCAGGATGTCGATGTCGATCGTCCGTGGTCCATGGCGCCGGCCGGAGCTGCGCCCGAGCCGGCGCTCGAGCTCCTTCACGCAGGCGAGCAGCTCCAGCGGCTCGAGATCGGTGCTGACCCGCAGGCAGGCGTTCAGGAAGGAGCGCTGATCGAGCACCTCACCCACCGGGTCGGTGTCGTAGGTGGAGGAGCTCGCCAGCACCTCCACACCGGCGCCCGCGAGCGCCAGCACCGCGCCCTGCAGGTGGGCGCGGCGCTCACCGACGTTGGAGCCGAGCCCGAGCAGTCCCGTTCTCGCGACGCGCTCCGGGCGCGCGGGCACGGTCGCGCTCCGGGGCCTCAGTCCCGGCTCGTCTGCAGGCCGGCCGCGGCGGCCTTCTCGCCCATCGCCTGGGCGAACGGAACCAACGCTGACAGCGGGCGGATGAAGACGGTGAAGTCGTTGATCAGGCCGTCCGCGTCGAAGCGCAGCAGGTCGATGCCCTCGAGCTCGCGGTTGCCCACGCTGGCGCGGAACACGAGCGCCTCGGCGCCCTCCACGGCGAGCTCGTCGGTGTAGCGGAAGTCGCTGAAGGTCTGCGACACGAGTTCCAGCAGGCGGGTGACGTCCTTGCGCCCGAGGAACGGGTGGAACGTGACGGGGCTGTGGAACACGACGTCCTCGGCCAGCTGCGAGGAGATCGCCTCGACGTCCATCTGCTCGACGGCGGCCCGGAAGGCGGCGGCGCTCATTGGGCTTCCCGCCAGACCTCGACGGAGACTTCGTCCACGCTCAGAGCGATCGGGGGCTCGGGCTTGGAGGCCTTGACCCACACGCCTTCGAGCTCGTAGTCGGCCAGCAGGCGGTCGGCGATCGTGCTGCACAGCCGCTCCAGCGTGCGGTGGGAGCGCTGCTGGGCGAGCAGCGCCACGGTGTTGCAGACCTCGGCGTAGTCGACCGTGTCCTCGATCGAGTCCGTCACGGTGGCGTCGCTTTCGCCGACGTCGAGGCGCAGGTCGATCACCAGCCTCTGACCGATCTCGCGCTCGGCCTCGGTGAGTCCGTGATGGGTGTAGAGCGACAGTCCACTGATCTCGACGGTGACCGACTCTGCCGCCTCCTCGCGATCCTCGTCGACCTCGTGAGCATCCTCGTCGTCGTCCAGATCGTCCCCGCCCTCGAGCGGCTCCTCACCCTCCATCGCCGCCAAACGTAGCAGCCGCCACGGCCAGCGCCTCGGCGACCTCGGCGACCTCGTGGACACGGAAGATCGAGGCCCCCCGCTCGAGCGCGAGCACGCAGGTGGCGAGCGTCCCCGGCAGCCGGCGATCGGCCGGGAGCGGCTCCGCCAACCCGTGGGCCCGGGCCCCGAGCACCCCCAGAAAGCTCTTGCGGGAGGTGCCGATCACGATCGGGCGGCCGAGGGCGAGCAGCTCCTCCAGGCGCCCCAGCAGGGCCAGGTTGTGCTCGATCGTCTTGCCGAAGCCGATCCCGGGGTCGAGCAGGATCCGCTCCTCGGCGATGCCCGCCGTCACCGCGAACTCCAGGCGCTCCTGCAGGAACGCCTTCACCTCGTCGACCACGTCCCCGCGATAGCGGGGTTCCCGCTGCATCGTGCGGGGCTCCCCGAGCATGTGCATCAGGCAGCATTCGACCCCCGCCGCAGCCACCACTCCGGCCATCTCGGGATCCGCCCGCAGGGCGCTGACATCGTTGACGATCGAGGCCCCCGCCTCGATCGCGGCGGCCGCGACGGCCGCCTTGGTGGTGTCGATCGACAGCCTCACCCCCAGGCCCGAGCCCGCCAGCTCCTGGAGCACCGGGACCGTGCGGCGGAGCTCCTCGGCGACCGCCACCGGCTCGGCCCCCGGACGCGTCGACTCGCCCCCGACGTCGAGGATCTCGGCCCCCTCCCCGGCGAGCACGCGGGCGTGCTCGAGCGCCGCCGCGGGCGTCAGGAAGCGGCCCCCGTCGGAGAACGAGTCGGGGGTCACGTTGATGATCCCCATCAACCGGTAGGGGGCCAAGGCGGGGACGCTACCCCTCGGGCGCGCCGGCGGGCGCGCGCGGTCGGGCCTGGAGCGGCTGCGGCCTGGCCCTGCGGTGGGGTCGCGGCGCCCGCGGCCCGCGCCGCTAGAGCGGCTTCGGCGGCTGCTGCTCGTCCGCGTGCATCTCGGCGGTGCCGCCCGCAAGGCCGGGACGGGGCAGGGTCCGCGGGGCCTCCCGCTCGGGGGTCCGCTCGCCGACCGGCTCGGGTGCCGAGGGCAGCTGAGGGGTGGTTCCCTCGTCGGGGCCGAACACCTCGATCTCGCTCTTGCCCGCGAGCAGTGCGAGGAACTCCTCCTTCTCGATCGTCTCGCGCTTGACGAGGATCGTGGAGATGTTCGACAGGTCGTGCTGGTGTTCGGTGAGGATCGCCCTCGCCCGCTGGTGGGCGGACTCGATGATGCGGCGGACCTCGTCGTCGATCTCGCGCGCGATCTCGTCGGAGTAATCGGGCTCGGTCGAGAACTCGCGGCCCAGGAACGGCTGTCCGTGGTCGTGTCCGAAGACCCGCGGGCCGAGTTTCTGGCTCATGCCGAAGCGCATCACCATCTGCTTGGCGGTGGCGGTGACCTTCTCGATGTCGTTGGAGGCGCCGGTCGTGATCTCGCCGAACACGATCTCCTCCGCGGCGCGGCCGCCGAGGGTCATCGCCATCGCGTCCTCGAGCTCCGCGCGGGTGGTGAGGAAGCGGTCCTCCTGGGGCATCGAGATCGTGTACCCGAGGGCCTGGCCGCGCGAGATCACCGAGATCTTGTGGACCGGGTCGGAGTGCTCCAGGAAGTGCCCCACGAGCGCGTGGCCCATCTCGTGGTAGGCGGTGATCAGGCGCTCTTTCTCGCTCATCACGCGTGTCTTCTTCTCGGGGCCGGCGATCACGCGCATGATCCCCTCCTCGAGCTCTTCCTGGCCGATTTCACGCTTGCCGGTGCGGGCCGCGAGCAGGGCCGCCTCGTTGATCAGGTTCGACAGGTCGGCCCCGGTGAAGCCGGGGGTCTGGCCGGCGAGGGCGTCGATGTCGATCACCTTCGCCAGCGGCTTGCCGCGGGTGTGGACCTCGAGGATCTTCGCCCGGCCCTTGCGGTCGGGGCGGTCGACGGCGATCTGGCGGTCGAAGCGCCCTGGGCGCAGCAGCGCCGGGTCGAGGATGTCGGGCCGGTTGGTGGCCGCGATCATGATGATGTTGTCCTTCGCCTCGAAGCCGTCCATCTCGACGAGCAGCTGGTTGAGGGTCTGCTCGCGCTCGTCGTGGCCCCCGCCGAGCCCGGCCCCGCGGTGACGTCCGACGGCGTCGATCTCGTCCATGAAGATGATGCACGGGCTGTTCTGCTTGGCCTGCTCGAACAGGTCCCGCACGCGCGAGGCTCCCACGCCCACGAACATCTCCACGAAGTCCGAGCCGGAGATCGAGAAGAACGGCACGCCCGCCTCCCCGGCGACGGCCCGGGCCAGCAGCGTCTTGCCGGTGCCGGGGGGCCCATACAGCAGCACTCCCGTGGGGATCCTCGCCCCCAAGGCCTGGAACTTCTTCGGATTCTCGAGGAATTCCTTGATCTCATGGAGCTCCTCGACCGCCTCGTCCACGCCCGCCACGTCGCGGAAGGTGATCTTCGGCGAGTCGGCCGACATGCGCTTGGCACGGGACTTGCCGAACGACATCACTTTCGAGCCCCCGCCCTGGACCTGGTTCATGAGGAAGATCCAGAACCCGAAGAACAGGACGAACGGGATGATGTAGGTCAGCAGCGAGAGCAGCGCGCTGCTCTTTTCGGATTCGATGCTGTAGGAGACCCCGTAGTTGTGGAGTTCCTTGATCAGTTCGGGGGCCGCGGTTTCGACATACCCGCCTTCCCACGTTTCTTTGTTCTTGAGCTTGACTTCGAGGGCTTTGCCCTTGTTCTTGAACTGCACCGAGGCGACTTCGCCTTTCGGGAGTTCCGTCGAGATCAGCGTCTGGTAGCTGTGGGGCCGCGAGTGGGACGGGCCCGGATTGACCAGTTTCACCGCCAGGAACGCCAGCACCACCACGATCAAGATCGGGAATGCTGCGCTCTTGAAAAAGCGGCTCATTGCAGGTTCCTCGGTGTTCGGGGGCCGCCCAGACGCTGGGACGACCGGCCACCTAGCCTACCACGGCATCCCCTCATTTCTTGGGCCTGCGGGACCCTCGCCGGGCCCTCGGGGCAGGTCCGTCAGGCGGACTCGAGGACCGCCACGAAGGGCAGATTGCGGTACTGCTCGGCGTAGTCCAGGCCATACCCGACGACAAAGCGGTCGGGGATCTCGAAACCCACGTAGCGGCTCGGAAGGTCGACCTTGCGGCGGGTGGGCTTGGTCAAGAGGGCACACACCTCCAGGCTGCGGGGGTTGCGCGAGCCGAGGTTGCGCAGCAGGTACTGCAGCGTCAGGCCGGAGTCGACGATGTCCTCGACGATCAGCACATCCCGGCCTTCGATGGCGGCGTCGAGGTCCTTCAGGATCCGGACCACGCCCGATGAGTCGGTCGCCGAGCCGTAGGAGGCGACGGCCATGAAGTCGACCTCGACCGGGATGTCGATGTAGCGCATCAGATCGCTCAGGAAGAAGACGGCGCCCTTGAGCACGCCCACCAGCAGCAGCGAGCGGCCCGCGTAGTCGCGCGAGATCTGCTCCCCGAGCTCGCCCACCCGTCGGCGCAGATCCTCCTCACCAACGAGCGTCTCGCCCAGCGTGGGCGGCAGTGAGACACGCGCGAGCGCGGGCACCCGAGGCAGTCTAACCCTGCCGCGGCGGCAGCTTGACCATCTCCAGCACGCCGCCGTGGACGACCGCCCCGACCCCGCCGCCGATGTGCAGCTCGGCCCGCCCGCCGCGCTCGTCGAGCTCGAGGATCTCGCCCACGCGGCCGCCCGCCTGGGGCACGTAGGTGCCGGCCGCGGTCTCGGCCAGGTGGACCACGACCATCCGCGCGAGCGCCGCCGGGAGCCCCCGCAGGCGGGCCGTCTCGATGCTCGTGCGCCCGTCCAGCTCGCCGGCCACGAGACCGTCGAGCAACTCCGTCTCCTCTCGCAGCAGGGCGGCCGTGCGCAGCAGGTTCGACTCCGCCGCCGGGTGGACGGCGCGCAGCGCCGGCAGCACCCGATCGCGGACCCGCGTGCGGGCGAAGCGCTCGTCGCTGTTGCTCTCATCCTCCCGCCAGGCCAGGCCGCGCTCGCGGCAATAGGCCGCCGTCTGCTCGCGCGTGACCCCCAGCAGGGGCCGTATCAGGCGGCCCTCCCGCGGCGCCATCCCCAGCAGCGCGCGGCGTCCCGGGGAGGCCGCCAAGCGGTAGACGATCGTCTCGGCCTGGTCGCTGGCGGTATGGCCCGTGGCGATCAGCGTGTCGCGTTCGGCGGCCAGCCGCCCGGCCTCCCGGTAGCGCAGCTCGCGCGCCCAGGCCTGCAGGTTGCCCGCCTCCTGCGGGCGCCCGGCGGCGAGGAGGACGTGCAACTCGACACCCAGCAGCCCGCACAGCCGCCGGCAATGGCGCTCGTCCTGCTCGGCGGCGTCCCGCAGGCCATAGTTGACGTGCAGGGCGCTCACCGCTCCCGCCCCCAGCAGGGCCACGGCAAGATCCAGCAGGCAGGTCGAGTCGCGGCCCCCCGAGAACATCGCCAGCAACGGCGTCCCGGGCGCGATCAGGCCCTCCCCGCGGACACGCTCGCGCAGCTGCTCGGCCCGCACCCGACTACTCCCCGGCGGCGTTCACCCGGCTACCGCTCCGGGCTCGCCACCGAGAACAGCTCGGTGGCGTCGGAGAAGCCCTTCAGGGCCACCTCCCCGATGCGGTGGAACTCCAGCCCATCGCTGCCCGCGGCGACGTCCACGACCGGCCGCGTGGCGAGCACCTCGCCCCCGGCGGCCCTGGCCACCACGCGGGCCGCCTGGTTGACCTCGCGGCCGTAGTAGTCGCCGTCGCGGTAGAGGACCTCGCCGTAATGGATCCCGATGCGCGGGGCGGGATCGCCGGCCACGGTGCCCGACTGCAGCCTCACCGCCCAACCGACGAGGGCCGCCGGATCGTTGCCGATCACCATCACCTCGTCGCCCAGGGTCTTGATCACGCGAGCGTCGGCGGGCAGGCTCTGGCCGACCGCATCGACGAAGCGCTCGACCGTGCGGACCGCCTCCTCGTCGCCGCGCTCGACCGTCAGGCGCGCGTAGCCGGCGAGATCCGCGAACGCGATCGCGACCCGCAGGCGGCCTTCCTGCCCACCGCCGTCGCCGAGCTCGGCCTCGACGTGGCCGATCAGGTCCTGCTCGATGAAGTGGCTCAACAGCCGGTCGTGGACGTAGCCCAACAGCGGCACCACAAAGGGAATCAGCTCGCGAACCATGCCTTCCATCTCTTCGCCGATCTCCGCGCTGGGAACACCCGCCCGCATCAGGGGCTCGTGGACGTAGAGGTGCACGAGCCGCACCTCGGCGTCGGCGATCTGGCCGAGAGCCTGGGCGTAGACGCGCGCGAGCTGCAGAAAGGCCACCGGCGGCAGTCCCACGTCGAGCATCGTGGCGACATAGCGCAGCATCTCCACGTCCTCGTCGTTCATCGGCTCCGAGACGAGCGTGGCGAGCCCCAGCGCGGCCAGGATGCGCTCGATCATGCTGGCCTGCAGGCCGGTGGTGCGAGCCACCTGGCGCAGGCTGTAGCGACCCTCGGTGCGCCGTAGAGGTTCTCGATCGGCCCGATCGCCAGCTGGCCGGCGTCGCTGGCGTTCTTGATCTGCTCCAGCGAATGGCCCGCGCGCGCGCAGCCGGGCGACCACCCTCACGTAGGCAGCCGCGGCCAGCGTCCATTGCCCTTCGTAGCCGGGCACCAGTCCCTTCTCGACCCAGCGCCTGACCGTCCCGGCCGAGACTCCGGCCCCGACGGCGACCTGCTCGATCGTCAGCCTGCCCGTGCGGTCCACGGGGTCGGGAGCGCTCAACGGGCCGGGTGGTCGCGATCAGGACGTCGGCTATCCCCCATCTCCCTTCCAGTCTAGAGTCGCGATCCTGTCGCACGGCGAGCCCCTGCACCTGCGTCCGACCGCGTCCCTGAGCGAGCGGGTCCTGCTGCCCGGTGACCCGGGACGGGCCCTGATGCTCGCCCAGGCGCTCCTCGAGGAGCCCCGCATGTTCAACCACCACCGCGGCCTGTGGGGCTACACGGGCGCGGCTTCCGACGGCGAGCCGCTCACGATCCAGGCCACCGGGATGGGCGGCCCGTCGGCTGCGATCGTGCTGCGGGAGCTGATCGCCCTGGGTGCCCGCCGGGTGATCCGCGTGGGTACCTGCGGGGCGCTCGCGCCGGGATTGCAGCTCGGCTCGCTGGTGATCGCCGGGGAGGCGATCTGTGCCGACGGCACCTCCCGAGCCCTCGGCGCGGGCGAGCGGGCCAGCGCGGACGGCACGATCACGCGAGCGTTGCAGCGCGCGGCGCCGGATGCGCCGGTGGGGGCCGTGATCAGCGTGGACCTCTTCTACGACGCTGATCTGGGCGGAGCCGACGGCGCCCTGGCCGTCGAGATGGAGGCCGCCGCGCTGTTCGCCCTCGGCTCCCAACAGCGGATCGCGGTCGGGTGCGTGCTGGTGGTCTCGGACACCTTCGACGAGCGCGGCAGCCGGGAGCGCATCGACGAGCACCTGCTCCTCAGCAGCGCCGAAGCGATGGGGCGCGCCGCCGTGGGGGCGCTGGCGGAGGCCTCTTAGCCGGCGGCCTTCGGCGCCGCTTTGGAGGCGCCGCCCGCTGTCGCGCCGGCTTTGCGCGCGGAGCCGCCACGCGGGGGGCCAGCGACTGATGCTTTGGCTTTCCGCGGCGCGGCCGCGGTTCTCGGCTTGGCTTTGCGAGCGGCTTTCTGCGCAGCTTTGCGCGGGGCGGCTTGCGGTTTGGCTTTGCCGCTGGCGGAGGGTTTGGGTGCGGACTGGCGCGCGGCGGGCGCCGCGGCGCCGGCGCCGGCGGGTTCCTGGGCGGCCCGCTGGACGCGGGTCAGCAGCAGGTCGAGCTTGCCGAGCAGGCCGTCGAGCTGCTGCTCGACGTGCTCGAGGCGAGCCTCCAGCTCGGCGGGCGAGCGGCGCTCGGCCAGGCGCGTGGTGTCGAGCCGCTCGACCCCGTCCTCGATCGACTCCAGGCGCTGGGAGAGCGAGCGGATGCGGCGCGTGAGCCGTTCGATGTCGGCGGCCGACGGCAGGTTGAGCGCGCCGAGCGCCACCTCCTGTGCCTGGGTCGCCTTCTCACGGGCGTCGAAGGCGCGGCCGATCGCGCCGGTGAACAGAGGGCTTTCGAGCAGTTCCGAGAGCGCTCTCCCGAGGCGCTCCTCGGCGTTGCCGCCGAGCCGGTCGCGCAGGCTGCGGATCGGGCTGGCGGCGTCGTCGCTGAAGGTGGGGTCGTGCATCTCGCGGTGGCGCCCGTCGCTGCTGGAGGGGCCTCCGGCGGCGGAGACTCGGCAGGCGCTGTGCGGAAGGATACGGTGCACGCGTGGCAGCGCGGCTGTTCGTGTTCGTGCAGTTCGAGTTCCCGTGGGTGCTCGGACCCACCCCCGGGCGCTACCTGATGAGGGCCCACCCGGGGGGAGACCCGGAGCGGGTGGTGGTGATCGAGAGCGACGCCCGCAGCGAGGAGCCGGCGTCGGCCGGCGTGACCAGGATGATCGTGATCGATCCCGTGCCGTTGTCGGCCGAGCACCAGGCCGAGGCCTGGCTGGAGGACCTGCTCAGGGAAGCCGGCCGCGCGGTGGATGAGGCGCTGGCGGTCGTCAACCGGGTCGTCCATCTGCACCGCCTGGCGGCGGCAGACCCACAGGTGCACGAGCTCAGCGCCGGCCAGGCCACCGTCGCCCGAGCAGGCTGGGGCGAGGGCGAGCAACTCGCCGACGGTCGCTGGACCCAAGCGCGCGAGCTGCCGCTGCAGGCGGCCGGGCGCCGGCGCCTGTTCGGCCGGCGCTCCCGGCGCGAGCGCAACGAGGAGCTCGTGCACCTGGAGCACTTCGCAGCGCTGCTGGGAGCACGCCTGCAGCCGCTGATCTGCGAGGAGCTGGCCCTGCGGGCACGGGCGGACCTCGACTCCGGGCGCGACTCGCAGGCGGCGTTGGAGCTGCGCCAGGCGCTCACGGCCGCCGTCGCAGAGCTGCGCGGGGAGGGACGCCAGGACATGCTCCTGCGTGTGGACGAGCTGGACCAGCTCTCCGCCGGGGTAAAGGGGGAGGCCGAGCGCGTCCTCGAGGCGGCCGGTACGGGCCAGCTGGGCGAGGAGCGCCCGCGACCCGACGGCGAGCTGCTCGCCCACGCCCTCGGGCGGCTGGAGGCGGCGCTGCGGGCACGCCAGCAGCGGGTCTAACCTGGACGGCGCGATGCAGCCCACCGCGACCGCAATCGGCACCTGGAGCGGGGGACGCTTCATGCACTTCGGGGAACCGTTGGAGCAGGAGCGCCTGATCTCGCTGCTGACCCCCGGGGGCGGCATCGACACGGTGATCACGGCCGACGTCTACGGCGAGGGAGCCGCCGATCGCCTGCTCGGCACGGCGATCGCGGGCCTGCCGCGGGAGGAGTACTGCCTGGTGGGCGCCGTCGGGCACGACTTCTACGAGGGCCAGCGCGACGGGCCCAAGGGCTTCCCCCGCTTCACCGGCGCGGGCCTGCGCGGGCCGGAGCGCTACGGCGAGTACCTGCGGATGGCCACCGAGCGCAGCCTCGAACGCTGCGGGGTGGACCGCTTCGACGTGCTGCTGCTGCACAACCCCGACCGCATCGGCTACACCAGCGAGGCTGTCTGGGAGGGTATGCGAGCGCTGCGCGAGCAGGGCCTCGCCGACGCGCTCGGCGTGGCCCCGGGACCGGCCAACGGCTTCACCCTCGACGTGATCCTGTGTCTGGAGCGCTTCGCCGAGGTGATCGACTGGACGATGATCATCCTCGGGCCGATGGAGCCGTGGCCGGGCGAGCTCGTGCTCGAAGCGGCCGCGAAGGCGGGGGCGGGCGTGATCACGAGGGTCGTCGACTACGGCGGCCTGTTCCACGATGACGTCCTGCCCGGCCACGCCTTCGCGCCACGCGATCACCGCGGCTTCCGCCCCGAGGGCTGGGTGCAGGAGGGCCGCCGCAGGCTCGAGCTGATGCGCCCCTACGCCGCCCGCCACGACCTCACGATGCTGCAGCTGGCCTGTCTTTGGAACCTCGGACAGCCGGGTGTGCGCTGCGTGGTGCCGACGCTGATCCAGGAGTCCGGCGAGGGCGCGCGGGCGGTGGAGGACAAGCGGGCCGAGCTGGCTGCCCTGGAGAGCACCGGCGTGCGCCTGGACGAGGACGAGCTGCGCGCCATCCGCGAGCTCGGGGACAACGCCGGGTGCATGACGCTGAAGGGCGCCAGCAGCGAATACGAGGGACCCGAGCTACCGGACCGCTGGCCCCTGAACGCGGAGCTCGGGGACCTGGCGACGCGCTGGGGGATCGATCCGGCGAGGGACCTCGTGCGGCACGAGCCGATGCCGGCGGCGGGTTAGTCCGCCGCCCCGGCGAGGCGCCACACCGGCCCTCCCTCCGATGCTCGAGCAGGCGACCCAGGAGCAGCCCCTGCAGCAGGGGCCCGCCGCCGAGCAGCGCGCCGACGGCCGGGCCGGCGCGCTGGTGTGGGTCGCGCTCGGCGCGATCACGCTGCTCGCCGGCCTGCTGCGGGTCGCCGGCCTGGAGGGCTCGCCTGTGAACCCCTTCTACGACGCCGCCGTCAGGAGCATGTCGCACTCCTGGCACAACTTCTTCTTCGGCGCGCTGGAGCCCGGCGGCAGCGTCTCGATCGACAAGCCGCCCGTGGACCTGTGGCTGCAGGTGGCGAGCGTGAAGGCGCTCGGCTACTCGACCACCAACCTGCTGCTCCCCGAGGCCCTGTTCGGGACGGCCGCGGTGCCGCTGCTGTTCCTCGCCGTGCGACGCATCTGGAGCGTCCCGGCGGGTCTCGCGGCCGCGCTCGCGCTGGCGCTGCTGCCGATCGAGGTGATCACCTCGCGCAGCGACACGATGGACGGGGTGATGATGGCGCTGACCGTGCTGGCGCTGCTGTGCGTGGCCCAGGCGACGCGGTCGGGGAGCAGTGCCTGGCTGCTGCTCGGCGCGGCCTCCCTGGGGCTGGCCTTCGACGTCAAGCTGACGGAGTCGCTGGTGGCGCTCCCGGGGCTGGTGCTGTTCGCGGCCATGGGGCTGCCCGGGTCGTGGCGGCGGCGAGCCCTGCAGCTGCTGGCCTGCGGCGGCGGTGTACCTCGTCGTCGCGCTGGCGTGGCTGCTGGGGACGCTCGCCTATCCGGCCCACCAGCGGCCGTTCGCGGTCGGCTCCAGCAACGGCAGCGCCTGGAACGCGGCGCTCGTGTTCAACGGCGTCGATCGCCTCGAGGGCAAGCCGACCCCGGGCCAGAGCACGAGCACCGCCGATCCGCCCGGCACCCCCCCACCCTCGGTCTACGCTCGCCTGAGCGAGGGCCAGCGTGAACGGGAGATCCCGATCAGGCCCCCGTCGGCGACACGCCTGCTCGACCGCGCCGGGCCACTGTCGGGCGACAAACTCGGCCTGCTCGTGCTGGCCGCGCTGCTGCTCGGCCTGCCGGCCCTGGCCTGCGAGCTGCTCGCGCGCCGCGGCACGGTGCGCCGCGACACCCAGGCCGAAGGGGACTCGCCGGCACAGGCGCGCAGGCGTCTGTGGGGCCTGGCGGGACTGATGCTGTGGATGGTGCTCGGCACCGCCCTGTTCAGCCAGATGGCCCACCTGCATCCGCGCTACACCGAGAGCATCACGCCGGCCGTGGCGGGGACGCTCGGGATCGGGCTCGCGTGGGCCTGCGCGCGTCGCACTCCCGTGCGCCTCGGAGCCCTCGCGGTCTGCGTGATCGCCGTCACGATCTACGTCGAGCGGCTGCTGTTCGGGACCCCGCCCATCTGGTGGGTGGTGATCGGGGGCGCGCTGGGAGCGCTCGCGGTGGCCACCCTCGCCGGCCCGCGGGCGCGTACCTGGGCGCTCGTGTTGGCGCTGGCGAGCCTGCTGGCGGTGCCGGCCTGGGCATCGGTGCGGGCGATCGAACACCACACCAGCGACACCAACCGGCTCGGGACGCTGCCGCCCCACCAGCTCGCGGCCCTCAGCAGCTACCTGCGCTCCCACCAGGGCTCGGCCCGCTACGAGGCCGCCTATGACTCCGCGACCAAGCTGGGTGCGCTCGTGGTCCACGATCAGCGACCGCTGGTGGTCCTGAACTCGATCAACTCGACGGTGGTCACGCCGCTGGCGCAGCTGCGGGCGCTGGCAGCGGCGGGGGCCGTGCGCTACGCGGTGCTCTCGGCCCCGTGCTCACCGCACTCCTCGCGCAGCAACCCGGACTGCTCGGCAGCCGCCCGCTGGGTCGTGGCCCACGCCACCAACGTCAGCGCCCCGGCCGACCTGGGCCCGGGGCTGACCCTGTGGCGGCTGCCCCGGCCGGCCCCGGAATCGGCCCGGGCGCGGGCGCGGACCGGTTAGCTGGGCCCCGGCGAGGCCTGCAGGGACTTCAGCCCGAGCTCGTCAGCGAGCGCCGGGAGCACCAGCTCGATGTCTCCGTCGAGGCGCACGGCCGCGATCTCGTCCAGCGGCGTGGGGCCCTGGGTGACGATCGCGACGGCGCCCCCGGCGCGGTGTGTCAGCAGCGGCAGGGAGGCCACCGGATGGACCTCCAGCGAGGAGCCGACACACAGCAGCAGCTCGGCGCCGAGGCAGAGATCGTGGGCGCGCTGCAGTGCTTCGCGCGGGAGCAGCTCGCCGAACAGCACCACGTCCGGGCGCATCGGCGCTCCGCAGCGTTCGCAGCGGGGCACGCCGTCGGCGCGTTCCCCAAGGCGGGCGCGGACAGTCCCCAGCTCGGCCCGCTCGGCGCACTCCGAGCACGAGCAGGTGGCGATCGAGCCGTGCACCTCGACCAGCTCGCGGGTGCCCGCGCGGCGATGCAGCATGTCCACGTTCTGGGTGATCACGGCGTCGAGCAGGCCGGCGCGCTCCATCCGTACGAGCGCCAGGTGGGCCTCGTTGGGGCGCTTGCCCTCGAGCGTGGCGAAGCGCTCGGCGTAGAAGCCCCAGAAGCCCGACGGGTCGCGTACGAAGGCGTCGATGTGGGCGACCTCCATCGGATCGACGTTCTCCCACAGGCCGGTCCCCGGGCTGCGGAAGTCGGGGATCCCGGAGGGCACCGAGATGCCGGCGCCGGTGAGGGCGACCACCGACCGCGCCTCGCCCACGAGCTCGGCCAGGCGTTCCAGCTGGGAGCTTCGGGTGGCGGCGGTCATCGGAGGGCCGCCCTCATCGGCGGGCGCCGGTTGATCGGCGGGCGGGGGTCATCGGCGGACGCCGGCAACCTCTAGCTGCCGCTGAAGTTCGGGCGGCGTTTGGCGAGGAAGGCCGAGATGCCCTCCTTGGCGTCGTCGCTCCTGAAGGCGGTCGCGAAGGCGCCCTTCTCTGCCTCGATGCCCTCGTCGAGGTCGCCGGCGCCGGACACCCGCTTGATCTGCTCCACCGCCACCGGCGCCTGCCCGGCCAGCCGGCGGGCCCAGGCGAGCGCCGTGTCGAGCAGTTCGTGGTCCTCGACCAGGCGCGTGACGAGGCCCAGCTCGAAGGCTTCCTCGGCCAGGATGGGGTCGCCGACGAGGTTCATCTCCAGCGCCTTGCCCGGACCGACCAGGCGCGGCAGGCGCTGGGTGCCGCCGAAGCCGGGCAGGATGCCGAGCTTGATCTCGGGCTGGCCGAACAGCGCCGAGCGCGCGGCGATGCGCATGTCGCATGCCATCGCCAGCTCGCATCCGCCGCCGAAGGCCAGGCCGTTGACGGCGGCGATCGTCACGACCCCCTCCGAGCCGAGCTCGCGCAGCAGCGCGTGACCGTCGTTGATCAGCTTCGCGCCGGCCTCCTCGTCCATGGTCGTGAACGACTTCACGTCGGCGCCGGCGCAGAACAGCATCGGGTTGGCGGACGCGATCACGAGCGCCCTCACGCCGGCCGAGCGGATCCCCCGCCAGACGCTGCCGAGGTCCTCGATCACCTGGGGGGAGAGCGAGTTCATCTGGCCGTTGGCCAGCCAGGCGATCGCGATCCCGTCCTCGCGGGTCTCGAGCTTGACCGTCTCGGCCGGCTGCTCGGCGTCGGGGCGGGGGTAGGCGTAGAAGCCCTGGCCGCTCTTCTGGCCGAGTCGCCCCTGGGCCACCAGACGGCGCAGGATCGTGGGCGGCGAGAAGCGCTCGCCGTAGCGCTCACGGGCGCTCTCCATCCGCTCCAGCACGGTGTCGAGGCCTTCGCTGTCGGCCCTCATGAACGGCGGCAGCAGCCCGCGGCGGGGGTCCAGCCCGGCACCGGCCATCATCCCGAAGTCGATGTCACGGTGGGTGGCGACGCCCTCCTCGAGCACCAGGCAGGCCTCGAGGAAGGTCTTCAGCGACAGCATCTCGACGAGCGCCTCCACGTCGGGCTCGTTCTCGCCCGGGAGGTTCGGCTGGCCCTGGGGGTCGTAGAAGCCGTCGCCGCCGGTCTTGGCGCCGAGTTTCCCGTCGGCAACCAGCTTCTGCATGCCCTTGGGGACGTAGAAGCGTTCCTCGCCGTAGGACTCCACCAGGTGCTCGGCCACGTGCAGGACCGTGTCCAGGCCGAGCAGGTTGACCAGGAAGTACGGCCCCATCGGCGTGACCTTGGCGGCCCCCACGCCCTCGTCGATGAGCTTGATCGAGAGCCCCTTCTCCTCCTGCTCGCGCCAGATCTCCGAGACGCCCGAGTTGAGCACCCGGTTGACGACGAAGCCGGGCACCTCGGCGCAGGTGATCGGCTGCTTGCGGATCGCCTGGGAGAAGGTGATCGCCGCGGCCACGGTCTCGGCCGAGGTCTCCTCCCCTTCCACGATCTCCACCAGCGGCATCACCGAGGCGGGGTAGAAGTAGTGGAAGCCGACGACCTTTTCCGGGCGCAGGGTGGCGTCGGCGATCTCGCTGATCGACAGCGAGGAGGTGTTCGAGGCGAGGATCGCGTGCCCCGGGGTGTAGGCGTCGAGCTCCGCGAACACGGCCTGCTTGATCGCCATCCGCTCGGGCACGGCCTCGATCACGAAATCGACGTCGCCGAAGCCCTCGTATGAGGTCGTGGGCTGGATCAGCCCCATCGTCTCGGCCACCTGAGCCTCGCCCTGCTCGGCGCTGAGGCGCCCCTTCTCCACCAGTTTGGAGACCTGGCCACTCGTCACGTTGCGGGCCTCGTCGATGCCGGCCTGGACGAGCGCCTCGTCGATGTCCTTGAGGATCACCGGCACGCCGGCGGCGGCGATCGTCTGGGCGATCTGGCCGCCCATCGTCCCGGCGCCCACTACCGCGGCCTTGAACACGAACATGGCTGGGAAGCCTCCTCTGCTAGCTGGTTGTCGCGGCGAGTAGCCGCGCGCACTCTAGGCTGCGACTGTGGCCGGCTCCTCCACCCTGCGCGGGAGGAGCGTTTCACGAGCGATCACGAGCCGCTGGATCTGGGAGGTGCCCTCGTACAGCTGCATGATCTTCGCGTCCCGGAAGAGCTTCTCGACCGGGTAGTCCTTGATGAAGCCGTACCCGCCGTAGATCTGGACGGCGTCGGTGGCGACCTTCATCGCGGCATCCGCGGCGAAGCGCTTGGCGTGCGAGGAGATGAGGGTGTTGCGCTCGCCGCCGTCGAGCATCGCGGCCGACTTCCACGTCAGCAGGCGGGCCGCCTCGATTTCGGTTGCCATGTCGGCGATCATGAACTGGATCGCCTGGTGCATCGCGATCGGGACGCCGAACTGGACGCGTTCACGGGCGTAGTCGGTGGCGAACTCGAAGGCCGCGCGGGCGATCCCGGTGGCCATCGCGGCCACTCCGGGACGGGTGCGGTCGAGGGTCATCATGGCGAGCTTGAAGCCCTTGTTTTCCTCACCCAGCAGGTTCTCCGCGGGCACCTCGACGTCATTGAAGGAGATCGTGGCGGTGTTGGAGGCGCGCTGTCCGAGCTTGTCCTCCTTCTTGTCCACGATCACGCCCCAGTCGCGCTCCACGACGAAGGCCGAGATGCCACGGTGGCCGGCGTCCTTGTCGGTCTTCGCGTAGACGGTGTAGTAGTCGGCGTAGCCGCCGTTGGTGATGAAGCACTTGGAGCCGTTGAGGACGTACTTGTCGCCCTGGCGGACGGCGGTCGTGCGCATCCCGGAGACGTCGGAGCCGGCGTCGGGCTCGGTCAGGCAGAAGGAGGCGAGCTTGGGGGCTTCGGTCAGCATCCCCAGGTACTTGCGCTTGATCTCCTCGGAGCCCCCGATCTGGATCGGGGTGGTGGCCAGGCCGTTGCAGCCGAGTGAGGTCTGGATCCCGGAGCAGCCCCAGGAGAGCTCCTCCTCGATCAGGCAACCGTCGAGGAAGCCGGCGCCGGCGCCGCCGTACTCCTCGGAGATGTGGGAGTTCATCAGCCCGACCTCCCAGGCTTTCTCGATGATCCCCTGCGGCCAGGTGCCCTCGCGGTCGTACTCCCAGGCGACCGGACGGATCTCCTTGGCGGCGAAGTCGTGGGCCATTTCCCGGAGGCTCTTCTGCTCGTCTGTGAGCGTGAATTCGACCATTGCTTCAGTCTCCTAACGGGCCCTCGGCCCAACGTAGATTGACTGGTCAGTCAACCAGCACCGGCTGGAGGGTAGCGGAGCGACCGGCGATCGGCAACAATCAGCCGCGTGGACGGCAGAGGGCCGGCGTTCGTGCTGGGGATCGCCGAGAACGGCTTCACGTTCGTCGTGTTCGGGACGGTGGCCTTCTCGCTGCTGATGTCGATCCTGTTCCTGGTGACGAAGGGCACCGATTCCCTCTATGACCACATCGGCCAGGGCGGCATCTCGCGCGAAGACGGCGCCCCGGGAGCCGGCGGCCAGCCCCTCGACAGCGCAGCCGCACGGGCCGAGCAGGAGGCGGAGATCCGCCAGATGCTCGGCGCCCGCAACGAGCGGTTGCTGCGCCGCGGCGAGCCCGCCGTGGACGTGGATGCCGAAGTGGCCCGCCTGCTGGCCGTGGCGCCGCCGGCCAAGAACCACGACGCGGCGCTCGAGGAGGAGGTGCGCCAGCTGGTGATCGCTCGCAACGAACGGCGCCAGCGCCAGGGCCTGGAGGAGCTCGACGTCGACAGCGAGGTCGCCCGCACGCTGGAGGAGCTCGACCCGTGAATCGGACCGCGCCACGGTCGGGTATAAACGCGCCATGACCAACGCCCGCCGCTTCGCGCTGGACGAGCTGACCCTGCGTCCGGGCACCTATTTCAACCCCCAGACGGAGATCATGATCGTCGTGGACGACTCGCCCGAGGTCGACCACGAGCTGTTCGACATGGACGAGTTCGACAGCGACGAGTGGGTCCTGATAGCCGAGGACATCCCGGTCGACGAGAGCCGCCGCGACGACCTCGTCGAGCGCTTCCAGCGCACCTACCAGGACGCCGCGACGATGGTTCCCAAGGACGAGGGGGACCCCGAGCCGGACCCAGATCTCGACCTCGACGAGGACGAAGGGCGCGACCTCGACGAGGAAGGGGAAGAGGACGAGCTCGACGGATTGGAGCTCGAACGCGAGTAGCCGGGCGGCGGCTCGATGGTTGATTCCACGGTGGGGATCGTCGCCTTCGGGGTCTGTAGGCAGCGGGTATCGAGGAGCCGGGCGCCTTCGTCTGTGAAAGCGCCCTTCGGCTAGAAGCTGCGCGATAGCTACTGGCCCACCACGAGGGACCGATGCTCTACATATGCGCTCGAGATTGCTCGCTCCCCTCGTGGTCGTGGTGCTGACGGCGGGAGCGATCGTCGGCATCATGCAACTGGTCGGACGGGTCGACTCGAGTCGTCGAGCGCAACTCGCCGGCGCCGCGTTGACGGACACCACGCTGCGGAACCTGGAAGCTGCGCCGTTCAGCGCTGACCCTGCCTTCAACTCCAGCCCGGATGCCCGCTCCCCGGACCTGGCGGCGATCGTCAGGGGCAAGATCAGAGCCGACGAAGCACAGATCTCAGCCGGTCTGTCCGCCGCGGCGCGTGCCGGGGCGCCGGCGGAGGTCGTGGCGAGCGGTAGGTCCGCCATGGCCCTGGTCAAGCCCGCGGTGGCAGGTGTCTATGCGCTGGCGACAAAACCGGGAGGGCTCGCCAGCGTGCCCGCCGCGAAGATCGCCGCCGCCCAGGCCGCGCTGTTGCGTCCCTTGGGTGGCGTCGCGGCCGCACTGACCCAGATCGATCTCGCGGACGCCGCGAGCGCGCGCCGGGCACGCACGCAGGCCGTGGTCGGGACGGCCATCGCCATGTTGCTTCTGCTGGCGGTGTTCGGATACTTCTACTTCCGCGCAGAGCGCCTGGCGCGCGAGAACGAAGAGCTCCTCGGCCTCAGCCGCGAAGAGGCGAGCACAGATGTCCTGACGGGCCTGGGCAACCGGCGAGCGCTGATCGACGATCTGTCCAGCGCCATCGACAGGCGAGCACCCGGAGCGCGTGAACTGCTCGTGGCCATCTTCGACCTCGACGGCTTCAAGCAGTACAACGACACCTTCGGCCACGCCGCGGGCGATGCGCTGCTGACGCGCCTCGGCGGCAGGCTGTCGGCTGCCGTCGAGGGTTCCGCCACCGCCTACCGCATGGGCGGAGACGAGTTCTGCATGCTCGCGCGGTGCGCTCCGGAGTCAGCCGAGTCCCTGCTGGACGACGCGGTCACGGCCCTGAGCGATGGCGGTGAGGGGTGGCGCATCGGCTGCTCACAAGGGGCGGCATGGGTGCCCTCCGAAGCGAGCACCTCGACCGAGGCGCTGCGAAGCGCAGACGTGCGCATGTACGCCAACAAGACGAGCCGCTCCTCGACGGGGCGACAGATCGCCGACGTGCTGCTGCAGGTCCTCGGCGAGCAGGACGAGGGCATGAACACGCACGGGGGTAACGTCGCGCAGCTCTCGGAGGAAGTCGCTCGAGCGATGGATCAGCCCGATCTCGAGGTCCAACGCATCCGGCTTGCCGCCACGCTGCACGACGTCGGAAAGACCGCCCTGCCCGCGGCGCTGCTGAACAAGGTCGGGCCGCTGAGCCCGGAGGAGTGGAAGTTCATGCGCCGGCACACCATCGTCGGTGAGCGGATCGTGCTCGCGGCACCGGCGCTCATGAACACCGCTCCCCTGATCCGCTCGGCCCACGAGCGTCCGGACGGCACCGGGTATCCCGATGGCCTGCGGGAGGCGCAGATTCCACTGGGCTCGAGAATCATCGCCGCATGCGACGCCTTCGACGCCATGACCTCGGAGCGCCCGTACCACCAAGCCACATCTGAAGCTCTCGCGCTCCAGGAGCTGGGGCACTGCGCCGGCACCCAGTTCGACGCAGAGGTCGTCGATGCCCTTTGCGGCGTGGTGGCGGCGAGGCAGTCCGCCCAGCTGCCGGCGGCGATCGTATGAGCCCGCGGACCTGAACACGGCCCGGGCCTGTTGAGCCTCAGCGGGCCGGTTCGCCCAGTGCCGTGAAGCTCATCCTCAGCGAGACCGAGACCGGCGGCGAGGTGCGCCCTTCCGCACCCGCGTCCGGCTGCAGGTGCACGGTCGCGGTGAGGCGCCGGGGAAGCTGGCTGCGGGGATCGGCGTAGAGGTCCACGGTGCCGGCGCCGGACTCCGTCACAGCAGCCTTCGAGAGCGCAAGCGCGAGTGAGCCGGCGTCCGTCCGGCCGCCTGCCCGTCCGAGCCCTGCGGACACGCTCCCCAGGCGCCCGACGTCGGCCAGGAAGGGCGCCAGGGCGAGGCCCGCGCGCACGTGGACCGCTTGCGTGGCCCGCGTGGTGGGCCCTTCGACCCGTTCCGCCGCCCCCGTCACGTAGCGGGGCGCCGCCAGCCAGGCCGCCGCGTTCAACCCGAGCGGCGCGGCCGCTCCCGCGCCGGCGTCCTCTGCCGCGCCGGCCAGCTGCGCGTAGCCCGCCTGCAATGCGCGCTGGGCCTGCCGGCTCGCGTGCACGGGCCGGCCCTGGACGCTGAGCGAGATCCCTCGTGGCCCGGAGGCGAGGGCAACCCGCAGCGACCGCGGAGGGCTCGACCCAGAGCGCGAGAGCATCGCCAGCGTCATCGCGAGGGCCGGGGGCGAGCCCGGCGCCGTCACCTGGAAGCGGGTCGCCGAGTGCAGCACGAACACCTCCCCGGCACTCGGAGCCGCCAGCGACAGGGACAGATCGACCTGGCCGCTGTTGACCCGGGCCCGGCCGCCCAGCGCCCGGCCGACGAGCTGGGAGGCCGATCGAGGCTTCGGGGCCTCTCGCCCCGAGCCACCACAGGAGACCGCCAGCACGAACACGCTCGCCGCGAGCGCCGCCAGAGCGCAACTGGCGCGGGTCGGACGGTTTCCGGTGGTCATGCTCTCACCCCCCAACCCGCCGGTACGGGGCCCGATGGCGCCGCCGCAGGCGGGCGAGCGTACCATGGCGCGGGTGCGCGCCAAGCTGATCGGCGGGCTGCTGCTCGCGTCGCTTCTCGCCACCGCGTCGGCGCCGGCCCTCGCCTCCGTAAAGCAGCCCGCGAGCCGCGGCCCCACCGTCAGCGGAGCGCTGTCGGCGCTGCTGCACAGCGCCAGTATCGAACCCGCCGTCTACAGCCAGGACCTGGCGATCTACGTGGCCGCCAAACGCTCCGTCGGCAACCTCAGCGGCACCCGCCGCGCCGAACTGCAGGCCGTGCTCAGCACCACGCAGGCACTCGCGGCCTCCCACCAGTTGATCCCCTCGCGGCTGGCGATCGTGTTCCTGACGCTGGAACGCAACCGCCAGTGGTGGACGACCGAACCGCTGCTGGGCACCTCCCAGCGGATCTCCTTCCCCGACAGCGAGATCGTGTGGGAGCACTACGCCGGCCAGGGCCTGCAGATCCAGTGGCTGGGGACCTTCGGAGAGGGCAACGGCTACTTCTCGGCACACGAAAACACCCACCTGCGCCAGCTGCTGGCGGAAGTGATCCCGCTGGCGACCGCCCGCGCCGGGGGGATCGCCTGGGAGTACATGTTCAGCTTCGACGGCGGTGCGCCGCCGTGGACGAGCGGGCTCTCGCAGGGCACGGCCATCCAGCTGCTGGCGCGCGCCTACTCGCGCTTTCACGAAGCGGCCTTCCTGACCGCGGCCCAGCAGGCGCTGGGGATCTTCCGCACGCCGCCCCCGCAGGGGGTCCGGGTGGACGCCGGAAACGGGGCGGCGCTCTACGCGCAGTACTCCTTCGCGCCCTCCGATCGCATCCTCAACGGCTTCATCCAGTCCCTCGTGGGTCTCTACGACTACACCTCGCTCACCAAGGACCCCGTCGGGCAGGTGCTCTTCGAAGCCGGTGACGCCGAGGCCCGGGCGCTCGTGCCGCGCTACGACACCGGCGCCTGGAGCCTCTACGACCAGTACGGCGAATCGAACCTCAACTACCACGAACTGCTGACCGAATTCCTGCAGCATCTGTGCGAACGCACGAGCAAGGGACTTCCGCTCGGCCCACCCACGCCGCTGACCGCGGACGGCATCTACTGCACGACCGCGCAGCGCTTCACCGCCGATCTGAGCACCCCCCCGGTGATCTCGCTGCTGTCCACCACCCTGCGCACCGGAGCCCGCGCCGGCGTGACCCTGTCGCTGTCGAAGATCGCCACGGTGAGGCTCACGATCAAGCAGGGCTCGAAGGTGGTGTGGACGGTGGCGGCGACGGTCGGGCGCGGTCATCCGAAACTGCTGTGGCCGACTCCGACCACCCCCGGCGGCTACACCGTCACGCTCAACGCGACCGACCTCGCGGGCAACACCGCCAGCGCGTCGGGCACGCTTACGCTGAAGCGATAGCAGCGGGCCCTGCAGGCAGCCGCCTGCGGGCGGCGCCTATCATGGCCTCCTTATCGCAAGCTCCGCTGGACAGCCCTCGGCGCCCTCCTCCGTGGCAGACCTCGCCGTGGGGCTGCGCGACGTCGGCTACCTGCCCGGCGAGGCAACGGCGCTGGTCGCCTATCTGGCGATCAAGCTCGGCAAGCCGGTGCTCGTGGAGGGCCCGGCGGGCGTCGGCAAGACCGAGCTCGCGAAGGCGCTCGCCAAGCACCTGCAGCGCGAGCTCGTGCGGCTGCAGTGCTACGAGGGCCTCGACGAGGCCAAGTCGCTGTACGAGTGGAACTACCGCAAGCAGTTGCTGCGCATCCAGACCGAGAGGGCGGATGCCGGCTGGGAGGCCGTGCAGGAGGACATCTTCGGCGAGGAGTTCCTGCTCGCCAGGCCGCTGATGACGGCCATCACCTCCGAGCAGCCGGTGGTGCTGCTGATCGACGAGATCGACAAGACCGACCAGGAGTTCGAGGCGATGCTGCTGGAGGTCCTGTCCGACTTCCAGATCTCGATCCCCGAGCTCGGGAGGCTCGCCGCCCGTACCCACCCTGTGGTGTTGCTCACCTCCAACAACTCGCGCGAGCTGACCGAGGCACTGAAGCGCCGCTGCCTGTATCTGTGGCTCGACTACCCGGCGCTCGAGCACGAGCTCGAAATCGTGCACCTGCACGCCCCGGAGCTTTCGGAGTCGGTGGCCCGGCGGCTGGTCGAGGTGATCGGCATGGTGCGCGACCTCGACCTCAAGAAGCCGCCCTCGATCGCAGAGTCGATCGACTGGGCGCGGGCGCTGCTGCTGCTCGGCGTGCGCGAGATCGACGCCGACACCTTCAACGAAACGATGTCGGTGATCGTCAAGCACCGCACCGACATGGACGTGGTCGCAGAGCGGGTGGGCCTCAAGCTGCGCTCGCCCGCGGATGTCGCCTGAGCAGCTCGAGGGCGGGCTGCCCGCCCGCATCCTCGAGCTCGGCGAGGAGCTGCGCCGCGAAGGCGTGGCGATCGGTACGTCGGAGATCCTCGACGCGTTCGACGTCCTCGGCGAGGTGAACTGGACCTCCAAAGACGACTTCCGTGAGGCGCTCGCCGCCACGCTCGCCAAGAGCCAGGAGGACAGGCGCGTGTTCGAGCTGGTGTTCGAGCGCTTCTTCTTCCGCAAGGTCGAGGTGGCGGCGCAGCGCGAGGGCGTCAACGAGGAAACGGCCGTGGGACTCGAGGAGCTCTCCGAGGAGGAGCTGGAGTCGCTGCGGGCGCAGATCGCAGCGGCCCTGAGGGACGGCTCGGAGGGCGCCATGCGCGACCTCGCGCGGCTGGCGATCGCCGCGCTGGCGCGCCGCCAGGAGGGCTCCGGGGTGATCGGCGTGGACGTCCAGCGGATCCGCCGCGCGTTGGGGCTGCGGGCCGAGCCTCAGCCCGAGCTGCCGGAGGGTGACCCCAGGCGCGACGGCCTGCCCCGCGACGCGCTGCGGCGCTTCGAGGCGCTGCTGCGGCGGGAGCTCGAACGCTCGCAGATCGAACGCACGGGCAACCTGCCCCCGTCACGCCCCCTGGGAGAGCTCGACCGGGCGCTGCCGTCGGGGCCGCTGGCGGACCTCGCGGCGGTGCACAGGGTCGTGGCCCAGCTGCGACGGCGCCTGGCCACGCAGGGGCTGCAGGCGCGCGGGCACCGCCGCCACGCCCACGTCGACGTGCGACGCACGATGCGCGCCTCGCTGCAGACGGGTGGCGTCCCCGTGGAGCTGAAGTTCCGTCCCCGGCGACCGCGGCGCCCGGAGATCTACGTGCTGTGCGATGTATCCACCAGCGTCACCTCGGCCTCGGTGTTCTTCCTGTCGGTGCTGCACGCGCTGCACGACACCTTCCGCAAGATGCGCTCGTTCGTGTTCATCGAGCGGATCTCCGAGGTGACCGACATCTTCGAACGGGAGCGCAACTTCAAAGCCGTCAGCGAACGCATCTCCGGCGACGCCGGCGTGGCGGACATCTCGGGCTACACCGACTACGGACGCGTGTGGTCGGAGTTCCTCGAGCAGGTCGAGGACGACCTGCACCCGCGCGCCACGGTGATCGTGCTCGGCGACGCACGCACCAACGGCCGCGACCCGCGCGCCGAGGTCTTCGCGCACGTTGCCGCCCGCGCCGGGCGGACCTTCTGGCTGAACCCGGAGCCGCGCCTGTACTGGAACTACGGCGACTCGGTGATCGCGGCCTACGAGCAGTACTGCGTCGCGTTCGAGTGCTGGACGACGGCCCAGCTGGAGGACTTCGTGCGCGCGCTCACCCGCCCGGTGTCGGGCGCCGGGCGCTAGCATCGCGCCTGCAGAGACGACACACCAGGGGTGCTGGCGGGCAGGCTGGCTGAGATGGCGCACGGGAAGCGATCCTTCCCCCGGCGTCGACCCTTCGAACCTGTGGGGTAATGCCCGCGAAGGGAGCGCCGTGACAACCGCAACGAGATCTCCCGCAGGAGCCCCGCCGCTCGTGCCGGTGAGTAGCCCCGCCGCGCCGCCGCCGGGAGGAGAGCTGCTGCTCCAGGGACTGGAGCTGACCTACGCCTCCGAGCGTGGAGCGCCGGTGCGGGCGCTCGACGGCGTCTCGCTGAGGGCGGGCGCCGGAGAGCTCGTCGCCGTCGTCGGCCCGAGCGGCTGCGGCAAGACGACGCTGCTGGAAATCGTCTGCGGGCTGCGTCAGGCCGACGGCGGGACCGTCGAGGGACCACCGGCCGTGCTGATGCCCCAGCGCGACCTTCTGCTGCCCTGGCTCGACGCGCTCGAGAACGCGGCGCTGAGCCTGCGGATCGCCGGCCAGCGCGCGCAGGGCCGCCCGCGACGGCGCCCGCGAGCTGTTCTGCGAGCTCGGCCTGGAGGGCTTCGAGCACGCCCGCCCGGAAGAGCTGTCCGGCGGGATGCGCCAGCGGGTGGCGTTCGCCGCGCACGCTGCTGTCGGGCAAGCAGCTGCTGTGCCTGGACGAGCCCTTCGCCGGGCTGGACGCGATCACCCGCAGCGAGATGCAGCAGTGGCTCGCCCGTAGCCTGCAGCTCGAGCCCGCGGACCGTGCTGCTGGTGACCCACGACGTCGAGGAGGCGATCGTGCTCGGCGACCGCGTGGTCGTGCTCTCGCGGCGACCCGGCCGTGTGACTCGCCGAGCTCGAGGTGGAGCTCGCCCGCCCCCGGCGGGCCGGCGATCCCGAGGTGGCGGCGCTGCGGGCGCTGGCGCTGGCAGAGCTCGCCGGCGCGGGAGCCGGGTCGTGAGGGGTGCTCTGCGCCGGATCGCCCCGGCGGCCCTGCTGGCGCTGGCCCTGCTCGGCATCTGGGAGCTCTACGTGCGACCTCGGGGGCGTGGAAGCCTCGGTGCTCCCGCCGCCCCACGAAGTCGCCGCCGCGCTGTGGGACAACGGCGGCCTGCTGGCCCACAACTTCGCCGTCACCGCCGAGGAGGTCCTGCTCGGTCTGGGGCTGGCGCTGGCGGCGGGACTGGCGCTTGCGATTGCCATCCATGTGTCCCCGCTGCTGCGGCGCGCCTTCTACCCGCTGGCCGTCGGCTCGCAGGCGGTGCCGATCCCGGTGATCGGCGTGCTGTTGGTGTTCTGGTGGGGGTTCGGGATCTTCCCGAAGCTGGTCGTGATCGCCCTGATCTGCTTCTTCCCGGTGCTGGTGACGACGATCGACGGGCTTGCATCGCTGGACCCCGAGCGCGTGAAGCTGCTGCGCACGCTGGACGCCTCGCGCTGGCAGGCGCTGCGCTTCGGCGAGCTTCCGGCGGCGCTGCCGGCGGCCCTCAGCGGCGCCAGGATCGCGCTCGCCGTGGGCGTGATCGGCGCCTTCATCGCCGAGACGAGCACGCCCACGACCGGCACCTACACCGGCCTCGGCCGCGAGATCGTGCTCGACGCGGGCGGCTTCCAGACCGCGCGCGCATACGCTGCCACGGTGCTGCTGTTCGCCTTCGCGATCGCGTGCTTCTACAGCCTGGCGGTGGCCGAACGGCGGCTCGCCCCCTGGCGACGGAGCCCCGCAGCGGGGGTGGCGCGATGAGGCGCATGGGGATCGCAGCGGCAGCCGGCCCCCGAACGGGCGCCACGAGGAGGCACGCGCGCAGCGCCCTGCTGGCCTGCCTGGCGGGCGCCTGCGTGCTCGCACTGGGGGCCTGCGGCGCCAAGCAGGACGCACTCAGCGCACCGGGCACCAAGCCCTTCAACGTGATGCTCGACTGGTTTCCCAACGCCGACCACGCCGCCCTCTACACCGCGCTCGCGCACGGCGAGTTCCGAGCCGTGGGCCTGGACGTGAAACTGCTGGCTCCCTCCCAGACCGACGAACCGCTGAAGCTGCTCGCCGCCGGCAAGGTCGACATGGCCATCTCCTATGAGCCCGAGCTGCTGCTGGCACGCGATCAGGGACTGCGTGTGGTCTCGATCGGCGCGCTCGTGCAACGGCCGCTGACCTCGATCATCGCGCTCCCGGCGGCACACGTGAGCAGCGTCGCCGACCTCAAGGGCAAGACCGTCGGGACCGCCGGGATCCCCTACCAGGCGGCGAGCTGACGGCCGCCCTGCACGCCGCCCACCTCAGCTCGGGGTCGGCCAAGGAAGTCAACGTCGGCTTCAACCTCGTGCCGGCGATGCTGTCGGGAAAGGTCGACGCCACGCTCGGCGGGTATCTGGAACTACGAGGCCGTCCAGCTGGAGCTCGCGCACCGCTCGCCGACCGTGATCCCGGTCGACAAGGCCGGCATTCCCACCTATAACGAGCTTGTGCTTGTCGTACGTGAAGACCAGGCCCACACCCGCGGGCAGGACCTGCGCGCGTTCCTGCAGGCGCTCAGCCGCGGCGAGCGCGAGGTTCGGGCCAACCCGGCGGCCGCCGCGGCGCTGATCCTCAAGGCCAACCCCTCGCTGCAGCGCAAGCTGCAGCTCGAATCGATCCGGCGCACGCTGCCGGCCGCGCAGCCGCCACCCGGCAAGCCGTTCGGCTGGCAGGAACCGACGGCCTGGGCGCACTTCGCCGAATGGATGTACGCGCAGCGGTTGACCAGCCATCCACCCGGGGCCGAACTGCCTCCCTTCAGCAACGAGTTCCTGCCCGGGCAGGGGATCTGACGGCCGCGTGACGCGCATCGGAGTGCTCACCGGCGGCGGCGACTGCCCCGGGCTGAACGCCGTCATCCGAGCCGTGGTCCGCCGCGGGCTGGCCGACGAGGGGCACACCTTCGTCGGCTTCCGTCACGGCTGGGCGGGGGTGCTGCGCGACAACGCCATCGAGCTGGACATGCAGAGCACGGCCGGGATCCTGCCCCGCGGCGGGACGATCCTGGGGACCTCCCGCACCAATCCCTACGCCGACGGCGCCGACGGAACGGCGGCGGTCAGGCGCACGCTCGACGCCCGCGAGATCGACGTGCTGATCCCGATCGGCGGCGAGGACACGCTCGGGGTGGCATTGCGCCTGCACGGCGACGGGGTGGCGATCGTGGGCGTGCCGAAGACGATCGACAACGACCTCGGCGGCACCGACGTCACCTTCGGCTTCCAGACCGCGGTGCAGATCGTCACCGACGCGATCGACCGCCTGCACACGACCGCCGAGTCCCACGACCGCGTGATGGTGGTCGAGGTGATGGGCAGGCACGCCGGCTGGATCGCCACCCACGCCGGGATCGCCGGCGGCGCCGACGCGATCCTCGTGCCAGAGCGGCCATTCGACATCGACGACGTGGTGGCCCACCTGCGCGGCCGTCACGCCCGCGGCCGCAGCTTCTCGATCGTGGTCGTCGCCGAGGGCGCGACCCCGCGCGAGGGCACGCTGCAGGTGCGCGAAGACGCCGCCACCGACGCCTTCGGCCACGCCCGCCTCGGCGGGATCGGCGTGTTGCTCGAGAAGGAGATCGAGAGCCGCACCGGCTACGAGACGCGCGTGACGATCCTCGGCCACGTCCAGCGCGGGGGCACTCCGGTGGCATACGACCGCGTGCTGGCGACCCGCTTCGGGGTGGCCGCCTTCGAGGCCGCCGCGGCCGGGCGCTCGGGCACCATGGTCGCCCTCGCCGGGACCCAGATCGTCGAGGTTCCGCTGGCGCAGGCGCTGCGCGAGCCCAAGCTCCTGGACCCGGGCCTGTACCAGACGGCCGAGCTGTTCTTCGGCTGAGCGGCCGTGACCCGTTCGGTCTCTTTGGGCGGCCTGTTGAGCGCGCTCGCGGCGAGCGCGGCACTCGCCGGATGTGGCGCGAGCAGTCAGTCCACCAGCCCGAGCACGCGCACGCACACAGCCGTCGGCACCGGCACGAGCGCCGCTCCCAGCGGACCGGCACCGATCGCAGGGGGCCAATCCCTGGCGAAGCCCGCGACCCCCGAAGAGAAGTACGAATACGACGCCAACGAAGGGCGCTGCGAGGACGACCACGGGACCGTCCGCAACGTCGGCACGATCGACGCCTACTGCGCCTTCCCGGTCCGCTCGAACGACTTCCACCTCATCGAACCTGCGCAGCAGAAGGATCTCGCCGGCGAAGAAGAATGACCGCTTACTCCCCGAGGGCGTAGGTTTCGATGTCGTGGTCGAGCGTCCCCTGCGCCTCGTACTGGCCGGAGTGCAGGTAGGCGAGCTTTCCCGAGCGGTCGAAGAACATCGTCGTGGGGACGCCCTCGAAGGCGGCGAGCGAGCTGAGATCTTCCGTGGTGGCCTGGTAGCTGGGGTAGGCGACGCGGTGACCGGCGAGGAATGAGCGGGCGCTCGTGGCCTGGTCTTCGGTATCGGCGCCGAGGAACGCGACCTTGCGTCCGTACTTCACCGATGCGTCGGCCAACAGCGGAAACTCCGCCCGGCAGGGCGGGCACCAGGAGGCCCACACGTTGAGCACCACCGGATAGCCGCGCAGGCTGCGTATGCGAGCCGCGAGCGCGCGCTCGGAGCCGAGCAACCGGCCGGCCTGGCCGTGGAGTTCCGCCAGCGGCTGGGGCGAGCTCGCGAGCTGTGCCTTCGCATACGCGCCCGTCGAGCGCGGGGCCGGGGCGAGGGCCGCGTGGATCTGTTCGGCCAGGTTCGCCCGCGAGGGCCACCCTCCGGCGCTCACGTCGTGGTACCAGAGGAACGAGCCCGACGGCGAGATCAACTCCAGGTAGGGCTCGTCCTGCACCCTGTAGCCGTCCGCGACCTTGCCGCTCGAGTCGATCGCGACCGGGTAGGAGAGAGGGTGAGGCATTGAGCGCAGGAAGCGCGTGAGTGAGCTGGGCGATGGCTCGACGCTTCCCTCATCGACGGCCGTCAGCGGCGGCAGTCCCTCGCCGCTCGCGGATGTCGCGTAGGAGTCGAGTGCCTCGAGTTCCCGCGACAGGCTCGTCACCTCTGAATCCCAGGTGTCGAAGAACAGGATCAGGTGGGGCTTGGCGCTCGGGCCGAGCTGCACGCGGCCGCCACCGGCCCGCGGCAGCGTGACCCGGACGCTCGGTTCGATCAGCGGAACCTGGGCGTATGAGGCCTCCGAACGCACCGCCGGATGCCCCGGCAGCAGGCTCGACGCCGCGTGGGCGAACAGGTCTGCCAGCTGTCCGACGCTGGAGTAGGACATCTGGGTCTCGAACAGCCGCGAGAGTCTCCCCTGCCCGTCGATCACGTACACGGCCGGGGTGTGGTCGACTTCCCCGGCCACGATCTGCGCTTCGATGCCGTACGCGTGCCAGACCTGCTTCAGCGTTGGCAGCGGACCGTTGAGGAAGTGCCAGGCGTACATCATCCCGTGTGCCTGCGAGTAGGCCCGCACCGAGCGGGTGTCGGTCACGTCGGGGTTGGCACCCACTCCCAGCAGTTCCACCTGGGCTCCCGCCGGCCCCAGGAGCCGCTTGGCCTTGACCATCGCCGTCGTGGTCAGCGGGCAGATGGTGGTGCACTGCGGGTCGTTGAACGCAAGGATCACGACCTTGCCGTGGAACGAAGACAGCGAGACGTGCCGCCCGAACTGATCGATGAGCGTGAAGCCGGGGGCCACCCCGTGGATCGGCGTGCCGGGGTCGAGCGTCGGGTTGCGCGCCAGCGCGGTGAGCTGGGTCGGTGGGGAGGCGGACCTGCGGGTGAACGCGAGCGCGCCGACCACGAGTACGGCGATTCCGCCAGCGACGAGCGCTGCGAGCAAGAGTCCCCTGCGGGCGTCCGACCCGCCGGTCTGCGGCTCCATCGCTGCCTACGCTACCGCCGTGGCAAGCCCCCCCGCCGCAGCGGCGGGGTCATCGTTCGCCCGGCACGGCGCGCGAGCTGCCGGCCGGCCCCGCGGCCGGCGCCGAGGAGTGGCCCGCTTCGACCTCCTCGCGGCGACGCTCGTGGCGGCGGAGCTGCACGAAGCCCCAGCTGAGCACGGCGACCACGGTGGCGATCGGGACGAGCATGCTCAGCAGCGACGCCGAGAGGTACGACGCGCCCAGCACCACGGTTGTCATCGGATCGTCCTCCTCATCTCGTTTGCAATACCTCCGGGCGCACCGGAAGGGGTGAGCCGTTGTGCGGCGACGGGGAGCCGTTGTGCGGCGACGGGGAGCCGTTGTGGGGCGACGGGGAGCCGCCGGGTGGCCCCGGGTAGGCGACCGTATCCAACAGCGGCGCGCGTGGGGGCGGCTCGGGCGCGACCCACTTGTAGAGCGCGATCAGCAGCGCGATCGTGTACGCGATCGAGCCACCCACCCACATCATCCCGCCCGCCAGCTGCTGGTCGGTGAGCGCGCTGATGCCGCCGGGACGGCTGGGGAGGTTCGCGTAGTGCGCGTAGATCGGTTGGGGCGCGACCACGAACACGATCGCCAGGACCCAGCCGACGATCATCGCTCCCACGATGTAGGCGATCCGGGCCGGCCACTGCAGGCGGGGGCGCAGCGGCCCCGTGTCGATCACCCTGGCCCAGAACAGCAGGCCGAAGAAGAAGAACATCGCGTGCTCGGCCGCGTGCACGAGGCCGTTGCGCTCCGTGAGGTCATACGCGGACGGGATGTGCCACACGACGATCGCCGCGTTGAACACGATCCACGCCGCCAGCGGCTTCGCGAGCGCTCGGACGGGTGCCGCGACGGGCGACCGCGTCACTTCACGCGCGATCGCACTGCGCGAGCGGCGCGGGAGCGCCCGCCACATCGTCGGCCACGGCCGCCCGAGCAGGATCAGGGGCGGGGCGACCGTGAGCAGGATGATGTGCTGGAGCATGTGCACCCATAACAGTTCGTCGGCGTAGGCGTCGATCGACGAGTCGACCGCGATCACGAGCGAAAGCAGCCCGGTGTAGAAGGCCGCGGCCTCGAGCGCGGTCGGGCGCCCCGCCTTCGGCCGGCTCCCGAGCGCGTAGAGGACGGCGGCGGGGATTACATAGAAGAGCGAGGGATCCCAGGACCAGTTGCTCAGGTCCATCGCGTCAGACCAGGTACAGGACGATGAACGCGATCACACCGATCGCGGTGAAGTACGCCCAGTAGAAGGAGGAAGCCTCGATGCCGGCGCGCAGCAGCACCTCGTCGTCGGCCGGGACGCCCTCGCGTTGCACGCGTTGCTCGCTGGCCCCGGCCCGGCGGCGCAGCAGGCTCGCGACCTGGATCTCGATCCAGCAGGCGCCGATCAGCGCGACCACCGCGTACCAGAGGGTCCAGCCGAAGAAGACGGCTGCGTAGCCGCCGCTCGCGGCGCCGAAGCTGAGCGTCGTGTACTCGTAGAACTGCAGCGCGACGGCGGCGAGGGTGCACACCAGCGCCACGATCCCCGCCGGCAGCACGTCCCCGAACGGCCGCCTCGCGGCCAGGCGATAGACGATCGCGCCGATCAGCATCAGGCCGGCGATCGCCGTCCCGAACCCGTCCGGCGGCTGCGTCTGGCCGATCCTGAAGTGGCCGTTCGTGTTCAGCGCAAGCAGGTAGAAGTACGCGAACAGGAAGGCCATGAAGAAGAACGTGGCCGAGCCGCACAGCAGCCGTCCACCGAGCCGCAGCGCGTGCGGCTGCCAGTCGGGGGGCTCGGCCTGGACGTTCTCTGCAAGGGGGGCCGATGCCTCCATCGCCTACACACCTCCCCCGGCCGGCGCGACCGCCGGCATCGGCGTGCGTTCGTCGCCATAGGGATAGGGATCGCCGTCGAACACGGGCAGGTGCTCGAAGTCGTGCAGCGGGACCGGCGTCGGCAGCGTCCACTCGATCGACTTCGACTGCCACGGGTTGCGCTCAGCCGGCTCGCGCTTGAAGACCAGCGACCAGACCGCGTTCACCAGGAACAGGAGCAGTGACAGCCCGAGCACGTAGGCGGAGGCGGTCACCCAGTCGTTCAGTCCCTGGAGGTCGGTCGCGATACGTCACCACACGCCGTGGCATGCCCATGAAGCCGAGCGCGAAGAGCGGGGCGAAGGTCGAGTTGAAGGCGATGAACATGACCCAGAAGTGCACTTTGGCGAGGCGCTCGTTGAGCTTGTAGCCGTAGATCTTCGGAACCCAGTAGTAGATCCCGGCGAAGAACGCGAAGATCAGCCCGCCCATGATCGTGTAGTGGAAGTGGGCCATCACGAAGAAGCTGCCGTGGGTGGTCACGTCGCTCGGGACGTCCGACAGGAAGATCCCCGAGACGCCGCCCCAGAGGAAGTTGAACGCCCACGCCAGGCAGAACAGCATCGGCACCGTGAAGCGGATGCGCCCGCGCCACAGCGTGCCGAGGGCGGACAGGAAGATGAACCCGGTGGGAATCGAGATGAGCTCCGTGGAGAGCGAGAAGAACGGCCGCAGGTCGGCGTTGATGCCGGAGACGAACAGGTGGTGCTGCCAGACGAAGAAGCTCAGGATCCCGACCCCGAGCATCCCCGCGACGGCGAGGCGGTAGCCCCACAGCGGCTTGCGGGTGAACACGGGCAGCAGCTCGAGCACGATCCCGAAGCCGGGGAGCGCCAGCACGTAGACCTCGGGATGCCCGAAGACCCAGAAGAGGTTCTGGAACAGGTACGGGCTCCCGCCCTGGCCGGGGATGAAGAAGGCCGTCTGCACGGTCCGGTCCATCGCCGCCATCAGCAGCGTCGCGATCAGCGTCGGCGCCGCCAGCAGCATCAGCCCCGAGGTCGCGAGCACCGACCACACGAAGATCGGCAGGCGCGACCAGGTCATGCCCGGGGCCCGCATCGTCACGATGGTCGCGATCAGGTTGAAGCCGAGCAGGGTCATCGACAGGCCGACCAGCGCGAAGAAGCCGATGTAGGCGTCGTAGCCCGCCGTGCCCTGGGCCCCGAGCGGCTGGTAGCCGGTCCAGCCCGTCTGGAAGCCGCCGAAGAAGATGGTCGTGATCAGGACCACGCCGCCGGCCATCAGCAGCCAGAAGGTGAGCGACTCGATGCGCGGGAAGGCCATCCGCCGCGAGCCGATCATGATCGGTACGAGCCAGTTCGCGAACGGCCCGAGCACACCCGAGGTGAAGATGCCCATCATCATCGAGCCGTGCATCCCGACGAGCGTGAGGTACTGGTTCGCGCCGAAGACGTGGGTGTTGGGCTGCAGCAGCTCGGTACGGATCAGCATCGCGTTCAGCCCGCCGATGAAGAAGAAGAAGCCGACGCCGACCATGTACTGCTTGGCGACCACCTTGTGGTCGGTCGACAGGCTGAAGTAGCGCAGCAGCCCGTGTTCGTGTGACTCCCGCTCGGCGAGCGTCGGCTGATGGCCGAGCAGCCGCTGGATCGGGTAGACGGCGAAGCCGAGGCCGATCAGGAAGCCGAGCACCCCGAGCGTGTAGCCCAGCATGATCGCGATGTCGTTTTCGCCCGCCGAGTCGGAGTAGTAGGCGATGTTCTGGCCTGTGATCTTCGTACCGATCCAGTGGCCGAGGTACCAGCCGCCGATGCCGAGCACGATCCCCGTGAGCAGGTTGAAGCCGATCAGCCGCCGCCACAGGGGCGTGCTCGCGGGCATCGACCCGGCGGAGATCTGCTCGGGCTCCGTTGCGCTCATCCGCCCCTCCTTTGCGGTTCGGGGAAGTAGGTCTTCGAGTACGGTTCGAGATTCCGCGTCGCGGGCGCGTTCTGAAGCCGTTGCTGGGCGATCCAGGACGCGAACCGTGCGGGCGGCACGACGCGGCCGGGGTTGTACATGTATCCGTGCCACACGCCGCAGAGCTCGGCGCAGCGGACCTCGAACGGGAGCGGCCCCCTGGTCGTGACGTAGGCGATGTTGTTGACGCCCGGGTTGGCGTCGGCCTTGACCCCGAGCTGATACGCCCAGAAGGAGTGGATCACGTCGAGCGAGGTGACGTTGAACTCGATCAGCGTGTGCGCCGGAAGCTCGAGTTCGCGCGTCTCGACACCGCCGAACGACGGCCACCGGTAGGTGAACTGCCATTGCTGGGCGATCACCTGCACCTGCAGCGCGCGATTGGCGTGCGCCGGAATCGCGATCGGTTCGGGTCCCTGGCCGCCGCCGGCGCCCGTTTCGAGCAGCCTGATGGTTCCGTAGCCGGTCAGCGACAGCGCCACCGTCGTCGTCGCGACGATCCACCAGAACTGCACGCTCGAGTTGCCCCGCACGGGCGGGCCGTCCGCCTGCAACTGCGGCTCACGGTCCCGGAACGCCCACAGGCAATAGGCGATGAACAGCAGCACCCCCAGCGCGATCGGCGTCGCGGTCGCGAGCAGCACCGTGTTGTCGACGACCTGGCCTGCCGCTTCGTTGGTCCCGTGCCCGGGCGGCAGGTGCGGTCCGAAGCCGTAGACCACGATCGGCGTCAGGATCGCGCTCGCCACCAACCACAACAGCGCGACGTTGCGAACATCGTGACGTGGGCGCCCGCCCCCCCGTGTGGGCGCCTCGGCGCTCATACGACCTTGATGAAGCCGCCCATGTACCCGACCGTCTGCATCGGGCCACCGAAGCCCTGGATGTAACCCGCCGCGCACGGCACGAAGCACTGCCAGCGGTAGAGACCCTTTCCCGGGGTGTGGATCACGAAGGAGATCGTGTGGTGCGCGTTGGCGAGCGAGCACGGGGCCTGTTCGCACGGGTTCTTGGATTCTTCTGCCACACCCTGCAGCGGCACGGAGACGCCCATCTGCGGGATCGCCCACGCGTGCGAGGCTTCTTCGGGCGGGAGCGATCGTGTGAGTTTCCCGTCGAGGTTCATCACGCCCCCAACGGTGCCGGCCACCTGGCTGATGAACGGGTTGCGCAGGCCCGAGGGGCCGTCGAACTGGTAGATCGTGATGCGCACCAGCGTGTTGGCCGGGAGTTCGTAGGTCGTCTTGTGCTGCCAGTTGCCGGAGGTCGCATTGACGGAGTAGAACGAGACCCACGTGTTGTGGGGATCGGTCTTTTCGGCCGCCGGGACGGAGGCGAGGTAGAGCTGTGCGCCGAGGGGCGTGCGCGTCGCCGCGACCGATCCCGGGACGTTCGTCAGATAGAGCGTGACGTAGAGCACGATCGCGGCCAACACCGCGAGGGTGACGACTCCCGTCCCGATAACACGCTTGGTGTAACCGCTCATGGTCGGCTCACTTGGTGCTCGTTCCACTCGATCCGTGGACGATCGAGTGACCCTTCCTACCCGGCCGAACCCTACCACCTTCCCCGTCCAGAAAACTCCCGGACAGGACACATCGAACGCCCTCTCGCCGAGCCCGTCGCGCTCTACAGCGTCCAGGCTCGGCCCACCTGGGCCAGGGCCCCCGCCACGAGCTCCTGTTCGTCGGGTGCCAGCGGGGGCGCCGCCCGCGGCTGCTGGTCGCCGAGCAGGGCTGGCAGCGTGGCGAGCACGCACTCCGACAGCACGGGCACGTTGTAGCCGCCCTCCAGCACCATCCCGACGCCGACGCCCAGGCCGCGGGCCAGCGCCCGCACCCGCACGGCCATCTCCACGAACGAGCCCGTGCTGAGGCGGCAGTGGGCGAGGGGGTCGCGCTCGTGGGCGTCGAACCCGGCCGAGATCAGGATCAGCTGCGGCTCATAAGCGGCCGCGACGGGCAGCAGGACCTGGTCGAACAAACCCAACCACAGGGCCTCCCCGGAGCCCGGCGGGACCGGCAGGTTGATCGTGTACCCCTCCCCCTCGCCGTGCCCGCGTTCCTGTGGGCGTCCACTGCCCGGGTACAGGGGCCACTGGTGGATGCTCGCGAACAGGACGTCGCTGCGGGCGTCGAAGATCTCTGCCGTGCCGTTGCCGTGGTGGACGTCCCAGTCCAGCACGAACACGCGGCTGAGACCCATTTCGGCGACCGCGGCGGCGGCCGCGACGGCGACGTTGTTGAACAGGCAGAAGCCCATCGCGCGCGCCCGCTCCGCGTGGTGGCCGGCAGGCCGCACGGCGCAGAAGCCCGCCTGCGCCTCGCCCGCCACCAGCGCGCCCGCGAGCGCCCGGGCCGCTCCCGCGGCATGGGTGGCCGCCCTGAAGGAGGCCTCCACCGCGTAGGTGTCGGGGTCGATCGCCCCGCCCCCGGCGGCGCACAGGTCACGGATCGCGCGCACGTGCTCGGCGGTGTGGACGAGCTCGAGTTGCTGCTCGCTGGCCGCCGGGGCGCTGCGGCGCTCCCACCCGAGCCAGTCGCGCTCGGCCAGCGCCCGCTCCAGCGCCGCCAGCCGCTCCGGCGTGTCCGGATGCCCGGGCGAGAGCAGGCCGGGGTCGTGTTCCAGGCAGGCGGGGTGGCTGTAGAGCAGGCCGCTCACGTGCGTTGGCGGCCGGCGCGGCGGCGAGCCGATCGGACGTGCTTCACTGGCGCAGGATATGGCCCGAGCCGAGAACGGCACGATGCGCGCGATGGTCTTCGAGGAGGTCGGCGGACCGCTGCGGGAGCGCGAGCTGCCGGTTCCCGAGCCGGGCCCGGGCCAGCTGCTGTTGAAGGTCAGAGCCTGCGGCGTGTGCCGGACCGACCTGCACCTGCTCGACGGCGAGGTCGATGTGCCCCACCCGCCGCGTGTGCTCGGCCACCAGATCGTCGCAGAGGTGCTGGGCGCCGGCCCTGACGCGGTCGCTCCGGGAGCCGGATCGCCGGCGGGCGTGGCCGGCTCCTCGCGCGTCGGGGTGCCCTGGCTGGGCTGGACCGACGGCACCTGCGAGTTCTGTTCCAGCGGCCGCGAGAACCTCTGCCCACGGGCACTGTTCACCGGCCGCGACATCGACGGCGGCTACGCCGAGTACGCCGTGGCAGACGCCCGCTACTGCTTCCAGCTGCCCGACGAGCACCCCGACGAGCAGCTCGCGCCGCTGCTGTGTGCCGGACTGATCGGCTACCGGGCACTGCGGATGTGCGGCGATGCCCAGCGGCTCGGCCTGTACGGCTTCGGTGCCTCGGCCCACATCATCGCCCAGGTCGCGCGCTGGCAGGGACGCGAGGTGTACGCCTTCACCCGCTCCGGTGACACCGCCGCGCAGGCGTTCGCACTCGAGCTGGGAGCCGTCTGGGCCGGAGCCTCCGAGGAGCCGCCGCCGCAACCGCTCGACGCGGCGATCGTGTTCGCACCGGTCGGCGGGCTGGTGCCCCTCGCCCTGAGGGCGCTCGCCCGCGGCGGAACCGTGGTCTGCGCGGGCATCCACATGAGCGACATCCCCTCGTTCCCCTACAGCCTGCTGTGGGAGGAGCGGGCCGTGCGCTCGGTCGCCAACCTCACCCGCCGCGACGGCGAGGAGCTGCTCGCGCTGGCGCCCCAAGCCGACATCCACACGCGCGTGAGCACCTACCCACTGGAGCGTGCCGGCGACGCGCTGCAGGACCTCCGCACCGGTGCCTTCACCGGGGCGGCCGTGATCCTGCCGTAGTCAGGCGGGCGCGCCGGCCGTCCCGCCGCGGCTGCGGGCCCGTCGACGCGAAGCGCGAAAGCCGGGCAACAGCAGCTCCAGGCGCGCGCCGCCCTCGGGCGAGGCGGCGGCCGAGGCCGACCCCCCGTGGGCGGCCGCGATCGCCTGCACGATCGCCAGCCCCAAACCGGCTCCGCCGGAGGCACGGTCGCGGGCGGCGTCGACGCGGTGAAAGCGATCGAACACCCGCTCGCGCTCGGCGGCCGGTATTCCCGCTCCGTCATCGTCGACGATGAAGCGGACCCAGCCGCCGAGCTCGGCGTGGACCGCCAGCCTCACCAGCCCATCTTCGGGCGCGGTGTGGTCGATCGCGTTGCCGATCAGGTTGCGCAGCGCCTGGGCGAGTCGGTCGCGGTCGGCGACCAGCGTCCCCTGCGGCAGCGGCCCGAGCTCGAAGCGCCGGTCGGCGAGCAGCGTCATCCCCTGCCACAGCTCCTCCACGTATGCGGCCAGCTCGATCGGCTGCGGGCGCAGGAAGCTCTCGGCGTGGTCGCTCTTGGCGAGCAGCAGGAGGTCGTCGACCAGCCGGCTGACGCGCGCCACCTCGGCCTGCACGAGGGCCTCCACGCGGCGCACCTCCTGCGCCGGGGGATGCTCCTGGGCGGCGAGCACCTCGAGCTGCCCGCGGATCACGGTCAGCGGGGTGCGCAGCTCGTGCGAGGCGTCGGCGATGAACTCCCGTTGTCCGGCAAAGGCCTCCGTGAGGCGGTCGAGCATATGGTTGAAGGCGTCCGTCAGGACCTCGATCTCGCTCGCCTCGCCCTCGCGGTGACCGATCCTGGGATACAGGTCGCCGGCGTCAACGCGGGCGGCCACGTTCGCCATCCTGCGCAGCGGCGCCGACACCCGCCCGCCGACGAGGTAGGAGGCGACGAGCGCCGCCACCAGGGCGAGCAGGCCCGCCAGCACGAACGCCCGCGCCACGCTGCGCTGCGCGCGCGAGACGTCCGTGAGCGCCTCGCCGGAGCCGATCGTCGCCGTCAGGCCGTCGCCCAGGCGCACGGGCACCTTCAGCAGTCGCAGTTCATCGGCGGCGTCGGGAGCCGGCAGCGTGGTGAAGCGCGCCGGCGCCTGTACCAGTTTCAGCGCCATGCGGTTCTCGGTGGTCTGCACGCCCGAGGACTCGCCGTCGTCGGGCCCTCCCGCCGTGACGAGCTCGGGGCTGTTGGAGACGGTCCGCCCACCGGGGAGCGTGAGGAACAGCAGCCTCGAGCTCGCGCTGAAGGGCTGGGTGTGGAGATAGTCCCGCGCGGCCGCCAGCAGCTTGGGGTAGGACCCCGGTTCGGCGGCGTGGAGGTTGTGGCTGAACTCGGCCGCGTCCCCGGCGAGCTCGCGGTCGATCTGCTGGCGCACCTGGGTGCCGGTGCCCCGGTAGACGGCCACGAACACGATCCCGGTGCAGAGCACCATCACGAGCGTGAACCAGGCGGCCAGCCGCCAGCGCAGGCCGCGCGGTGCCAGCCGTCGAGCGAGGGCTCGCATCGGCCCGCCTCAGCCGGCGCTGCCGAGGCGGTAGCCCACGGAGCGCACGGTCACGATCGGGGCCGGGTCGTCGGGGCGGGCCAGCTTGCGCCGCAGGTAGCCGACGTACACATCCACGACGTTGGTCCCCGGATCGTGTTCGTAGCCCCACACCGTGCTGAGGATCTGCTCGCGCGTGACGACCTCGCCGCGGTGACGGCAGAGGAACACGAGCAGTTCGAACTCGGTCGTCGAGAGCGCGACCTCGGTGCCCCCGCGCCTGACCTTGCGCGTCAGCAGGTCCAATTCGATGTCCCCCACCTGGAGCGTGCTCGCAGACGCGTGGGCGAGCGCCCGCAGCTGTGCCCGCAGGCGCGCGATCAGCTCCACCATCGAGAATGGCTTGACGAGGTAGTCGACGGCCCCGGCTTCCAGCCCGTGGACGCGATCCTCCACCTCCCCCCGCGCGGTCAGCACGACCACGGGCAGCGTCGGCCGCGCGCGCTGGAGCTCCTCGAGGACCTCCAGGCCTCCCTTGCCGGGGAGCATCAGATCGAGCACGACCGCGTCGAAGCGCCCGCTCAGCGCGAGCCGCTCGCCCTCGACGCCGTCCAGGGCGGCGTCGACCAGGAATCCCGCCGCCGCCAACCCGCGGCGCAGGAAGTCGACGATTCCGGGCTCGTCCTCGATTATCAGGACGCTCGGAGAATCGGGCTCATGGCCGCCGTCACCGCTGGCGCCTGCCCCTGCCTCGGCGCGGGGCTCCACAGTCGTTTCCATGCTCTCAACGAAGGATAGGCGCCGCGCGCACGCCCGCAGCCGGTCTCCGGAGATTCCATGAAAGCTCTCACCTTGCGGTTAGGGTCCGCTTAAGGCTCGTTCGCACACTCGCCTGCATGGTCGAGACACAAACTCCGAGTGTTATCCGGCTTTCAGGCGGCTACGAGAGCCGGCAGGCTCGGCGCTGGCTCGGAGGCGGAACAAGCGGCAACGAGCGCCTCACGAGCGCCAGCGGCGCCGCGCTGCTGGTGCTGCTGGCGGTGATCGGCGTGACGATCGTGCGTCTGCATCCGCTCCTGTCGGTACACCTGTTCGTCGGCGTGCTGCTGATCGCACCCGTCTCGCTGAAGCTGGCCAGTACGGGCTACCGCTTCGTCCGTTACTACACGCACGACCTCGCGTACCGGCGAAAGGGGGCGCCGCCGACCGCCCTGCGCCTGCTCGCCCCGCTGTTGGTGCTCAGCACCGTGGTCGTGTTCGCCAGCGGCGTGGCACTGCTGTTCGCAGGCCCGTCCTCGCGATCGACGCTGCTGCCGGTGCACAAGGTGAGCTTCTTCGTGTGGCTGGCGGTGACCTCGCTGCACGTGCTCGCGCACCTGCCGTCGCTGCCGGCGGCGTTGCGGGCCGACTACACCCGCCGGGAGGTCCTCGGGCCCTCGCTGCCCGGACGCTCCGGCCGCCACCTCGCGCTGGCGGGCGCGCTCGCCCTCGGCGTCGCCCTCGCCGTCCTCACTATTCCCGAGTTCGGGCCCTGGCTGCACGCGCAGCTGGGTCACCACCACTAGGAGGTCCGGAACCGATGCGCAACCACACCACCCACACCAGGGATGCCGCCCTGCGTCGGCTGGGCCGCATCAACCGCTGGCTGGTGGCGGGCAGCATTCTCCTCACCGGGGTGCTCGCCGACGTGGCCGCCCAAGCCTTCCCCGGCAAAACCAAGCGAAGCTCCGCCAGCTCGACCAAACACCACAGCGCGACCCACAAAAGCTCCCCGACGGGCGTGCTGGCCCGCCCGGAACAGTCTCCGGAAGCCTCGACCGGCAGCGAGAGCAGTTCGGGCGGCGAATCCTCCAGCAGCGAAAGCTCCTCCAGCGGCGGATCCTCCGCCAGCGAATCCTCCGCCAGCGAATCCTCCGGCAGCGGAGCCTCGGCAAGCTCCGGCGCCTCCGAAGAATCCTCGGCGAGCTCGGGCGCCTCCGAAGGATCCTCGGCAAGCTCCGGCGCCTCCGAAGAATCCTCGGCGAGCTCCGGAGCCTCCGAAGAATCCTCCGGGCCGGTCGTCTCGGGCGGCTCATAGTGGTGCTCGTGGCCACCGAGCCGAGCACGCCCCAGCTCGGGCCGGCCGGCGCCCGCTGGCGGGCGCTCGGGACGACCGTGGAGCTGCGCGTGTGCGAGCCGGGCGAGCTCCAGCGGGCCGAAGCGGTCGTCCGGCGCGAGCTCGAGGCGATCGACCGCGCCTGCAGCCGCTTTCGCGACGACTCCGAGCTGACGGCGCTCAACCGCCGTGCCGGCTCGCCCCACGCGCGTCAGCCCGCTCTTGGGCGAAGCGCTCGAGCGTGGCCCTGCGCGCGGCGGCCCTCACCGACGGCGACGTCGACCCCACGATCGGCAGGGCGCTGGAGCTGGCCGGCTACGACCGCGACTTCGAGCTCCTCGAGCGCGTGGAGGCGGACGAGCCCGACGGCTCGTTCCCCGCCGGGCCCTCTGCGCGTGCGGGTGCGCCCACAGCCGGGCTGGCGGCGGTGAAGCTGCTGCCCCACACCGCCGGCGTGCGCATCCCTCCAGGCGTCAGCCTCGACCTCGGCGCGACGCGCCAAAGCGTGGGCCGCCGACCGCTGCCGCCGCCGCCGCCGCGAAGGCGTGCGGGCTGCGGGGCGCTCGTCGGCGATCGGCGGCGACATCGCCACGGCCGGGAGCCGCCCGACCGCCGGCTGGCGAGATCCGCGTCACCGACGACCACCGCAGCGACCCCTCCGCCGGGGCCAGACGGTCACGATCCGCGCGGCGGCGGCCTCGCCACCTCGAGCACCGACCGTGCGCCGCTGGAGCCACGGACGGCCACGCGATGCACCACATCATCGACCCGCGCCACCGGCGTGCCCGTCAGAGCCGCCTGGCGCACCGTGAGCGTCGCGGCGGCGCAGCTGCGCCGACGCCAACATCGCCGCCACCGCCGCGCTCGTGCGAGGCCGGCCGGCGCCCCGCCTGGCTCAGGCGCTCGGCCTGCCCGCCCGCCTGGTCGCCCGGGCGGCGTCAGACCGCGGCGCTCGCCGGCTGGCCGGAGCGGTGATGGCGGCCGCATGAGCCTGCCGCTCGGCCAGCTCGGCGAGCCTACTGGTATCTGACGCGCTCCACCGGGCGCGGTCGCACTGGTGCTGCTCACCGGCTCGCGTGGCGCTCGGCGTCGCCGACGTCCGCCGGCTGAGCAGCCCGCGCTGGCCGCGCTTCGTGATCGACTCCCTGCACCGCAACGTCTCGCTGCTGGCGCGTCGTGCTTCCTGGGCGTCCACATCCTCACCTCGGTGCTCGACAGCTTCGCCTCGATCTCCCTGGTCGACGCCGTCGTCCCGTTCACCGGCTCCTACCGGCCGCTTCTGGCTCGGGCCTGGGCGCGGTCTCGTTCGACCTGATGCTCGCCGTCACGATCACCAGCCTGCTGCGGCGACGCATCGGCTATGCGACCTGGCGGGCGGTCCACTGGCTCGCCTACGCGAGCTGGCCGATCGCCCTGGTCCACGGACTCGGCACGGGCAGCGACGTGAACAGCACCTGGCTGCTGGTGCTCGGCGCCTGTGCTGCGCTCGCGGTGGTGCGGCCGTGCTCGAGCCGCGTGTTGAGCGGCTGGCCGGCCGGAGCCGCCGCGGACGCGTCGCGCCGGCGCTCGCCGGCACCGGCGTCTTCTCGTGTTCCTGATCTTCTGGCTGCCCAGCGGGCCCCTCGGCACCGAATGGGCGCAGCGCTCCGGCACCCCCAGCTCCGCTCTCCCACAGCACCTACCAGCGTCAAGGGGAGCCCACGATGAGCTGTCCGCCGTCCACCCTGGACCTGCACGGCGCCCGCCTCCGAGCGGGCCCCCCGCGGCGCTGCCCCGCCTGCTCGCCGGGATCACGAGTCACGAGGCGCTGAGCTCTCGGAGCACCTCGCGCTCCACGGCGAACTCCCGCTGTCGGCGACGGCGGTCGCTCGCGCTCACGCGCGCGAGCGCGGCGCTGATCGAGGAGATCGAGCACGCCGGCCTGCGCGGCCGCGGCGGCGCAGGCTTTCCGACGGCGACGGAAGCTGCGCTCGTCGCCGCCGCCCGCGGCCGCGCCGATCGTCGTCGTGAACGCCGCCGAGGGCGAGCCCGCCAGCCACAAGGACCGCACGCTGCTCGACGCTCCCCCCATCTGGTGCTCGACGGCGCCGTCCTCGCCGCCGAACGCGCTCGGCGCCGAGGAGGTGATCGTGGCGGTCTGCGAGCACGCGGGCGGCTCGGCCGCGAGCATCGTACGCGGCGATCGAGGAACGCGCCGGGCGCGCGCGGCGCCGGCCGAGTCGCCGACTCACGCTCGCGAGCGTCGCCGGCGGCTACGTGGCGGGTCAGGAGTCGGCGCTCGTCAATCACCTCGAAGGCCGCGAGCCGCTCCCACCTTCACGCCGCCGATGCCTTTCGAGCAGGGCGTCAGGCGGCGCCCGACGCTCGTCAACAACGCCGAGACGCTCGCCCACATCGCGCTGATCGCCCGCCACGGCGCGCGACTGGTTCCGCGAGCTCGGAACCGCCGCCCAGCCCGGATCGGCGTTGGTCACGATCTCCGGCGCCCTGCCTACCCCGGGGTCTATGAGATCGAGTGCGGCGCGTCGCTGCCCTCACTGATCGAGGCCGCCGGCGGCACGACCAGCGGGCCTGCGCGGCGCGCTCACTCGGCGGCTACGCCGGCACCTGGGTCGGCGCCGAGCACTCGCGAGCTGCTGCTCTCACGATGAGCATCTTGCGCCTCCGGCGCAAGCTCGGCGCCGGCATCGTGCTCCTGCTCTCGGACGCCGCCTGCCCGGTGGCCGAGACCGCGCGCGTGCGCGCTGGCTCGCCGAGCAGAGCGCGCGCCAGTGCGGACCGTGCCTGCACGGCCTCGACGCCCTCGCCGAGACAGTCGAGGCGATCGCCGCCGGGACGCGTCAGGCCGCCGAACCGGCGCCTGCAGACGCTGGCGGCGCTGACCGAGCGACGCGGGGCGCCTGCGCGCACCCCGACGGCGCTGTGCGCTTGATCGCCAGCGCCGCCCGCGCCTTCGCCGACGATTCGCGGACCACGCCGCGCACGGGCCCTGCGACGCTGTGCGCGTACGCCCAGCGAGCTTCCGCTGCCCGCCGCCGGCGCGATGCCAGGCCACGGAGGACGGCAATGAGCCACCGCCTGCGCGTGAACCCGATCACCTGCGAGGCCCACGGCATGTGCGCGGAGCTCCTGCCCGAGCGCATCGCCCTCGACGAGTGGGGCTACCCCGATCTTCGACGAGCCACCGTCCACGGCGAGCTGCTCGATCACGCCAGGCGCGCCGCCCAGGCATGCCCCACCTTCGCCCTGCTGCTGGAGCGCGAGCGCTGGCCTCAGGCTGAGGCTGGGTAGGACGCCTAGCTGGAGAGGCTGCCCGGGTCCCGCGCCGCCGGCCCCGCGCCGCAGCAGGACGCCGGTCGCTCAGTGGCATCACGTGGGCCGCCGCCAGGCCCGCCCACTCGCCGTACGGAGCGAAGAACTCGCGCACCTCGCCTTCGTCGGCCCGCGCGCGCGGGTCGCCGCCGCTGAGCGCCCTCCCGACGAGCTTCAGCAGGCCGAGATCGCCCGCCGGCAGCTGGTCGTGGCGGCCCTGCCCGCTGGAGCGCCAGCATCTCCACCGTCCACGAGTCCGATCCCCGGTATCGCCCGCAGCCTGCCGCCAGCCGCGCTCGTGATCGGCTCGCTGTGCAGGTCGCACGCGCCCGAGCGCCGACCTCGCGCGCGGCCTGCACCAGTGCCACGCGCACGCGAGCCGCCGAGGTCGAAGGACTCGAGCAGCGCCGGCGAGGTCCCCGCCAGTACTCGAGGCCGCGGGAGGTCGCGCAGCGCGCCGCCGCCGCCGCCGACCCAGCGCCGCCCGAGGCGCGGCCACCATGCGCCGCTCGATCGCCGCCGCCCGCTCGTACTCGATCAGCTGCTCGCAGATCGCCCACGCGAGCGCCTCGAAGGGCTCCGGGCGGCGCGTGACCCGCAGCCACGGGCGTGCTGCGCAACGATCGCCCGATCAGCCGATCGCGGGCAAAGCGCCCGCAGGAACGGCCGCAGATCGTCATCCACGCCCGAGCGCGAAGCGCATGCGGGCGATCCCGTACTCGGCCGCCGGCGGCTCTCCGCGCAGCGCCCCGAACCGCACCCGGCCGCGGCGCCGGCTGACCGACGCGCACGAGCACCGGCATCGTCTCGCTCGTGCAGCAGCCGCTCGAGCACCCCCCCGCGCCGGCGCGTCATGCCGTCCATGCCCGTGCGCGGGGAAGCCGGAAGGGCCCGGCCGGGCGTCACCTCCAGCGCTGCAGCTCGACCGCGTCCGCTCAAAGCCGGCCCTGCCGCTAGCGGCGTCGCCGGGCCCGCCGAGCAGGTGCACGTCGACGAGCAGCGAGCGGCTGCCGACGATCTGCAGCAGCTCGCCGACGCTCGCCGGCGCTCGCATCCTGCGCCGGCGCGAGCAGCCGCCGGCGCCCGCCGGCTGCGCCGCCAAGCGCCGCCGCCTTGCTGCTGCGCCGCTGGGCCAGCCCCACGACCGCCGCACCCGCCACGAACCCGCCCGCCGCCACCGCCGCCGCCTGGACCGCCGGGAGCGCCGACGATTGCCGCGCCGCGGCCGGGTCGAGAGCTGGCCTGCGCGCTCGGAGCTCCCGGCCAAGCACCGTCGCCGCGTCCGCCAGCACCGGCAGGCCGTATCGGCTCTCGAGGCCGAGCTGGCGTGACCGGCGGGGCGGCTCGCTGACCGCCGCGTGGCTCGCTCACCCCGCCAAGTGTAGACCTCGCCGCCGACCGCATCTCGCGCCATTGCGGACCCATTAGGCGAGCAGGCGCTCGTAGATGCGGTAGCGCTTGACCACGCGCCCGCCCATCGCTTCCATGCCGCGGTTCATCGGCCGTATTCGTCTCGAGGATCCAGCCCATCTCGCCGCCCGTCTGCGGGCGGACCGCGGCGGCGTTGAAATGTTCGACGTACAGCTTGGCCGCGACGCCCGTGTGCTGGTGCTCGGGCTTGACGCCCAGGAAGCCGACCCGGACGCGGTCGTCAGTTTGCCCTTGCGCAGGAAGTACCACCAGCCGAGCGGCAGGAGCTTGCCCTTCATCTTCTCGAGCACCTGGTTGATGTCCGGGACCGTGATCGCCATCCCGACGACCTCGCCCGTGTCTTCGTTTCTCGGCGATCATGAACCAGTGCTTGTCGAAGGCCAGCTGCAGCTCCTGGGCGTAGGCGTCGAGATCCTTCTTCGAGTAGGGCACGAAGTCCCAGTTCTTCGACCACGCCGAGTTGTAGACCTCGGCGAACGCAGTCCATGTCCTTGCGCAGCTGCCGGCGGCGCATCGGGCGCACACGGATCCCGTGCTCGGACTGCGACCTTCTCGGCCAGCTCGAAGATCACCGGCAGCACCCGCTCGCGGTCTGAGACCTCGAGGTTCCACATCAGCAGGTCCATCGCCTTGGTCATCCCGGCCTGCTCCATGCGCTCGGGTAGTAGGGCGGGTTCCACGGCTGGAGGATCATCGGTCGCAGGTCGAAGCCCTCGATCAGGATGCCGCTCTCGTCGTTCATCGCGAAGCTCGCCGGCCCGACCATCCGCTCCTTGCCGCGCTCGCCCAGCCAGGCCGCGGCGGCGTCGAGCAGCGCCTGCAGCACCTCCTGGTCGTCCTCGAACTCCAGGAAGCCGAACCAGCCCCAGTTCTTCTTCTGGTATTCGTTGAAGGCGTGGTTGACCTGGGCGCGTGATCCGCCCCGACCACGCGGCCGTCGCGCCAGGCGAGGAAGTACTCGGCTTCGCCGTGGCTGAAGAAGGCGTTCATGCGCCGGTTCAGGAACAGCCGGCGCTCGAGCTTCAGCGGGGGCACCCACTGCGGCTGGTTAGCATGCAGCCTGAACGGGAGGTCGATGAAGGCTCTCAGCTCGCGCCCGCCCTAGACCGCTCTGACCTCGACGCTCACAGCGGCAGGCCACCCTATATGCGCACCTCGATCGACGTCTTCGCCAAGGTCCGCGGCCATGACCGCGCAGAGCTGCTGGCCGCCGCGCGCGAGGCCGACGTGCTGCCCTACTTCCACGTGCTCGACCTCGCCCGCGCTGCCCGTCGTCGAGATGGAGGGCGCCGAGCGGATCATGCTCGGCTCCAACAACTACCTCGGGCTGACCGGCGACGAGCGGGTGCTCGCAGGCGCCGAGGACGCGCTGCACCGCTACGGCACCGGCCTGACCGGCTCGCGCCTGCTCAACGGCACGATCCCCCTGCACCTCGAGCTCGAGCAGGAGATCGCCGAATGGATGGGCACCGAGGAGGCGATCGTCTTCAGCACCGGCCACCAGGCCAACCTCGGCACGCTCGGCACGCTGCTCGGGCCCCGGCGACACCGTGATCGTCGACTCCGGCGACCACGCCTCGATCCTCGACGGCTGCCTGCTCTCGCGCGCCAAGCTGCGCCCCTTCCGCCACAACCGCCTCGAGAAGCTCGAGAAGATGCTCGACCGCGCGCCGAGCGACGGCGGCGGGCGTGCTCGTCGTCGTCGACGGCGTCTTCTCGATGGAGGGCGACATCGCGCCGCTGCACGAGATCTGCGAGCTGTGCGAGCGCTACGGCGCACGGCTGATGGTCGACGAGGCCCACGGCGCGGGCGTTCTCGGCGCGCGCCGGCGCCGGCACGCAGCGAACTGCTCGGCGTCGAGGACCGCGTCGACCTGCGCATGGGCACCTTCTCGAAGTCCCTCGCCTCCTGCGGCGGCTTCGTCGCCGGCTCCCACGAGGTGATCGACTACCTGCGCATCTCCTCGCGCGCCTTCCTCTTCACCGCCTCGGCCGTGCCCGCCGCGCTCGGCGCCGCCCTCGCCGCGCTGCGCGTGCTGCGCTCGCGAGGACGGCCCCGCGCTGCTTCGAGCGGGTGCTCGAGAACGCCCGGCGCCTGCGCGACGGGCTCGAGGAGCTGCGGCTTCGCCGTCGTCGCCCCGCAGGCGCTCCCCACGGCGCGGGCGGCGTCCAGGAACGCGCCCGGGTGTGCGCGACGAGGGCTCCGGCGCTCAGCGATCGTGACCCCGATCGTGCCCGTGCTCGTCGGCGACGACTGGAAGGCGGCCCTGCTGTGGCGGGCGCTCTACGACGCCGGCGTGTTCGTCAACACCGCCCTGCACCCGGCCGTCCCGCCCGGGGGCGCGCTGCTGCGCACCAGCGTGATGGCCACCCACGACGCAGGCCACGCTCGACCGGGCGCTTGAGATCTTCGCCCGGGTCAAGCGCGAGTTCGAGGCCGAGCACGGCCCGCTGCCCGGTCCTGCTGCGCCCGGCATGAGGTCACGGCGCCTCGGACTTGTCCATTTGTTCACAAGTCCACCGGCCGACGAAAAAGGCCGCTTCTAGCGACGAACGGCCCGCGGCGAGTTGACCGCACGCCGCGCTGCTGTCGTAGCTTCCGGATGCGCTCTGCATGACCGTCGGGGTCTCGCGCCCAGGTCCTGTGGACGGGGAGGCGACCCGAAGGGATGCACCGCGACCCGTCGCGCGGTCCCACTCCAGCGGCCATGACGGGCGCGCCCGTCCTGAAAATCCGAGCAAGCATGTTGCCGCCGCGGAGCCGCGAGGCAACGGGGAGATGCCACATGAACGCGACAGCGACGGTTGCCCCTGCCGGCCCCCAGCACATGCGCGCGCTCGAACGCGCCAACAAGGTCCGCCTCGCGCGGGCCGAGCTCAAGCGGCGCGTCGCAGACGGCGAGGTCGATGTCGCGGAGGTGATCCTCGATTGCCCGTGGGAGGCCGACAGCATGGCGATCGCCGACCTGCTGATGAGCCAGCGCCGCTGGGGTCAGACGCGCTGTCGCAAATTCCTGGCCCAGATCCCCATGTCGGAGAACAAGACCGTCGGCTCGCTGACCGAGCGCCAGAGCCGGCGCCTGGCTGAGATGTGGTGTCCGGCGAGCGGGGCCGCGCCTGGGGCGCGGCCCCCTGGCTAACGGACAGCCCGACGAGAGCTTGAGCTGCCACCAGCCCGCGAGCATCCCGATCAGGCCGAGGCGGGGTCTGACCTGCCAGACCCCGCAACCGCCCTGCCCGAGATCCCGGACCGGTAGGCGCACGAACTTGTAGCGGCCGGGTTCCAGGCGCATCCGTTCCAGCTGCTCCCGCGCGCGGCGCTCGTACGCGGTGCGCTCGTCGGCCACGCGGCGCAGCTCCTGCAGGCGCCCGGCGAGGTCGTCGCGTTCGCGCTCGAGCTCGCCCAGGTCGGGAAGTCGCGGGCGCGCCGCGACGCGCGCCGGGACCGAGCGGCGCGTGGCGCGGGGATGTAGCGGGAAGCGCCCGGCGACGATGCCGGAGAGCTCGCGCTCGAGACGGGCGATCTGCGCCTTCAGAGAAACGCGCGCGGCACGTTCGGAGGTTGCCTTCAAAGGCCCATCGAGCACCGCCTGCTGCTGACGAGCTGCGCCACTTCGCTCTCCTTCTCGAAAAGACCAAGCCCCGAGAGCAGGAGATTCTACCAGCGCCCCCGGCCGCCGATCGCGGTCCCCAAGCCCTCGCTCAGGGTGCTTCCAGGGCGCTGGCGGCGCTCCACAGCGCCTCCTCGGCGTACAGCGTCGGAACCCCCGCGACCTGTACCGCGAACAACGTCACCGCGCGTGTGCCGGCGCGCGGCGCGTATGCCCCGCGCGGGCTCCTCGAACAGCACCGCGAGCGCGTGCCGGCTGTCGGCCACGACCAGCCTCCCGGCCGGCAGCAGCCGCCCGTACCGGCCGGCTCCGAGCGGCTCCCCCTCCACGCTCTCGCGGATTCCGAGTGGCCCCTCGAGCGTCTCGCTGGCCAGCGCCCACACCGGCACCCCTGTGTCGATGAGGGCGATCAGCAGGACGTCTGCGAGCAGGCCCCCGGGGGGAAGCCGCCGCGGATCATCCGCTCCAGCACAGCCGTCTCGATCGGGGTCCGCACGACGTCGGGATCGAGGCCGATGTGGCGGAAGAACACGCGGTAGGCGGCCGGCACCGGCTCCAGGCGGATGCCCACGGCGCGCGCTCCGCGGAAGCGGCTCGAGCGCTCCCGCAGCCGCTGCTGGATGTCCGGGGGCGAGGCACCGGTGAGCGAGCCCGCCCGCCCCACCTCCACCTCGCTGCCAGCAGCAGCCTCAGCGAGGGCAGCTCGCGCTCGACCTCGGGAGCCCGCCAGCCGATGCTCGGAGCAGCCGGCTCGCTCACGCTCCCGCTCCCTGACCGCCACCGGCGCGGAGGCCGCCACCAGGGCGGCCACGCGCGCGCGCAGGGTCGCCGGCGAGGGGGTGTTGAGCAGCGCCCGGCTCTGGACCTTGCCACTACGGGGGTAGATGAGGTCGACCTGCGGGCAGCTGAGGACTTTGTACAACGAGGCGCAGCGTCCCCGTCGGCGTCTATGCCAACCGGGAAGCGTGAGGCCCTCGTGCGCGATCAGGGTGCGCAGGTCCGAGCGCGAGCCCTTGATCTCCACGGCGGCGAAGCGGACCTGCGGGAAGGAGCTCTGCAGCGCCTGCATCTCGCCCAGCACGCCGGTGCAGGACCCGCCGTCGACGAACAGCGCCAGCACCACCGGGCCCTGTTCGATCAGTTCGCAGATGTTCAGCACCTCGCCGCCGCGCACGCTGCAGGCCGGTACTTCGCCCGATTCGCCTTCGTGTGCGTGGCTGGCGATGTTGGCGTCGCCGACCATGTTGCCGCGCGCCAGCGGGACGGCGAACGGGAGGCGCCTTGGTCCCGGGGTCGATCGCCGCGCAGGCCTCCCGGGTTGTGCAGGATACATCGCCACGACCAGCGCACCCAGCGCCACCACCACGACGGCGCCCGTCAGCCGTCCGCGCACGCGCTCGAGCGGCTCATGCCGGCTCATGTCCCGAGCCCGCGGCTTCCGCGCCGGCGCCCGCGCGCACGCGCGCGAGCAACCCGCCTCCCCCCACGGTGCTGCCCAGACGCCGCCGCTCCGGACTTCCGTAGGCGACCATGAGCGCCGCCGGCAGCGCCACCAGCACGCCCAGCAGCGAGACGCTCAGATCGATCAGCGTCACGAGGCCGAAGTCGCGCAGCATCGCGATGTCCGACAGCGCCAGCACGCCGAAGCCCGCGATCGCGGTGACGCCCGAGGCGGCGACGGCCGCGCCCGTGCGCTGGTAGCTGCGGCGCAGCGCCTCACCGTGTCGTAGCCCGGCCAGGCGCTCCTGGCGGTAGCGCTCGGAGAGCAGCACGCTGAACTCGGTCGAGATCGCGACCACCAGCGCCCCGAGCGTCACCGACATCGGGTTCAGCGGCACGCGCACGGCGAACAGCACGAGCGCCGACCAGCCGGTCGCGAGCACGATCGGCGACCAGCGGCACGAGCGCCCGGCGGCGGTCGCCGCGGAAGGCGATCAGCAGCACCAGCGCCACCGCCGCAAGGCCGGCCAGCAGCGTCTGCAGCCGCCGCCAGCGGGTCGGCGACCTGCGCGCCCGACTCGCCGCCAGCACCGGCAGGCCGACGAGCTGGCGCTCACGCCGGGCGGCGGGTGCAGGCGCGAGCGCATCGCTTCGATCACCTGCTGCTGCTTGCGGCGAGGCTCATCAGGCGGATGCCGAAGGCCAGCGTGGCCACGCGCCGATCGCCGCTGATCACGTCCTGGGAGAAGTACGGCGGGATCACTTTCAGCAGGCCTTCGACCTGGCCGCGGAGTCAGCTTGGCGGTCGCGCGTGCCCCCCGACGGCGAGCCCGAGAAAAGGTCCGGCAGCGAGAAGGCCGGGCACAGGCGGGCCTTGCCGCACCGGGTGCGAGGAGCCGAAGCCGTTTGCGAGAGCACACCCTGCTCATAGGCGCTCATCCATTCGATCGTCGCCGGCTTGGCGACGTTCTTGCCGGACACCAGCAGATCGATTTCCCCGCCCACCCCGCTGGTGCGCTCGAGCGTCTTCAGGGCCTGCAGCGAGGCCAGGTTCTGGGGCACCAGCTTGGTGATGTCCGTCTGCACCTGCGTCTGCGTGTCGAGCCCCCAGCCGGCGAGCGCCAGCACGAGGCCGATCCACAGCACCCGCCGGGGATGGCGCACGGCGCTGCCCAGCGCGACTCCGGACAGCGCCCGGGTGAGGGGGTTGTCGCGCAGCAGCTGACGGGCCCCGCGCCAGGCTGGCGCCGAGTGGTCCCTGGGCCAGCGACGCGCGGGCTCCGCGCCGGCGCGCCTCGGCCGCTTCACGCCCGCGCGGTGCTGAGCGCGAGTGCGGCCGCCCCGGCGGTCAGCGTGCACAGCAGCGCCAGTGCCGAGGCCGAGCACCAGCAGCACCGAGAAGCCCTGCACCATCGGCACCGGCGAGAGCAGCAGCACGAGGATCGCAGCGGCGCTGGCCGCGGCGGCGGTTGCGATCGTGGGCGCCCCTTGGGCCGCCGCACGCGCGATCGCGGGCGGCAGGATCGCCGGGCACCGGCTCGGTCTCGCCGACGCGAGCCTGGAACTGGATCGCGTAGTCCACCGCCAACCCCACCAGCACCGGCAGGACCGCGATCGAGGCCATCGTCAGCGGCGCCCCCACGAGCGCCAGGCCGCCGAAGGTGAGGGCGGTTGCGAGCCCCGCCAGCGCGAGCGGCAGCAGCCGGGGGTGCTCGGTGAAGACCAGCACCAGCGTGGCGGCCATCACCAGTGCGACCGCGATCAGCAGCAGCAGGATCGCGTGGGATGAGCTTGTTCGTCAGGTCCGAGACCACGACCGGCCCGCCGGTGACCAGGTAGCGCTCGCCGTTGGTGAGGTGCCACTCGGGCATCTCGACGGCCTCGCGCACGAGCGCGATCGTGTGGTCGCGCTGCGCCTGGGAGAGCCCGGCCTTCATGCGCACGGACACCAGCGCTGCATCGCGGCCGGGGAACAGGTAGGCGAGCTTCGCTTGCGGCGTGCCGGCCGGCTTGTCGGGTGCGAACACGAGTGAGGAGATGAAGTTCGTGTCCTGCAGGCTCGGCTTGGAGGTGATCCCGTACTGCAGCGCCAGCGTGACGAGGCCCTCCTGGAAGCGGGCCATCCAGATTTTCTTCGCCGAGCTGGCGAGTTCGTTCGCGCGCGCCGCACCGAGCCCCTTGGCAAGGGCCGCCTCCGAGACGACGTGGGCGGCCTGGGCCGCCTGGGCTTCGAGCGCTCTTGGTCTGACTGGCGAGCTGCTGGTCGATGACTTCGGTGGCCTCGTTGACGAACGTGCCGGGACCGAAGACGACCTTGATCGTGTGCGCCGCCGCGAGCTTGCCGCACGGCCCCGAGGCGCCGCCCTCGGCTCCCAGCGCAGCCGCGGGGACGTTGCCGGACAGGCATCCCTCGAGCCCCAGCAGGCGGTCGAGGTCCGAGCTCAGCACCAGCTTCTGCAGGTTGCCGTTGACGAGCACCTCGATCGGCTCTTCGCCGAAGCCGCGCTAGTAGCGCTGTGTCTGGCGGTATTCGCGCCGAGAGCTCGACACGAGCGTGCTGGCCGCAGCGCTCGGGCGCAGGGTCACCGCGAGCGCCAGCCCGCGCCCGCCGCGAGCACGATCGCGGCGAGCAGCACGGCCCGCGGGCGCCTCGCGGCGCCCCCCGCGAGCGCGGACAACAGCCGGGCGCTCACTCCATTCCGAGGGGGCCCACCGACTCGCCGGAGAGGAACTGGCGCACGAACGGATTTTCCGATGCGAACAGCTCCTGGGCGGGCCCAGATTCGACGATTCTCCCCTTCCACAACACCGAGATGTGCTCCGCCACCCGGCGCGCGCTCATGATGTCGTGGGTGATCACCACGTAACAGCCCCCGTTCTCGGCGTGGACCTCCTTGATCAGCTCGCACAGCAGTGCCGTGCGCACCGGGTCAAGGCCCGAGTCGGGCTCGTCGAAGAGCAGGATTTCCGGGTCGAGCACGAGCGCCCGGGCGAAGCCCGCCCGCTTGCGCATGCCCCCGGAGAGCTCGTTGGGCATCTTCTCGTTGGCGTTACCGAGCCCCACCTCTTTGAGGCGGCGGTTGACGATGTCGGCGATCTCGTCCTCGCCCTTCTCGGTGTGCTGGCGCAGCGGGAAGGCGACGTTGTCGTAGAGGCTCAGGGAGCCGAACAGGGCCCCGTCCTGGAACAGCACGCCGAACCTCCGGCGCAGCTTGAACAGCTCGGCGTCGCTGAGGCTCGGGATCGAGTGGCCTTTCACGATCACGTCGCCCTCGTCGGGATACAGCAGGCCCACGATGTGCTTGATGCAGACCGACTTGCCCGTCCCGGACGGCCCGATGATCATCGAGATCTTGCCCTCGGGCAGCCCCATGTTCAGCCCGCGCAGAACGTTGTTCTTGCCGAACGACTTGTACACGTCGACGAACTCGATCGCGTCCGGCACACCGGTCTCCCGGATCACACCGGTGTGGAACTCGAACTCCTCCCCGGCGGGCTTGCCGGCGGGCTTGCCCCCCGCGGTGGGCCGCTCGCGCTCCTCCGTGGCCATGCCCCTAGCCTCCGATCGGGGCGCGCGCGTTGTTGCCCCAGAAGACCTGGGTTCCGAACATGTCGATCAGATTCACGAGCACGAGATTGAGGACCATCGACTTGGCTGTGGCGCGGCCCACCCCTACGGGGCCACCACTTGCGTTGTATCCGTAGTAGCAGCCCACGAGCACAATGCACGTCGCCATCGTCATTCCCTTGATCACGCTGTAGAGGTAGTCGCCCGGATTCTGGAATTGCCAGAAGATCAGCAGGAACCCTCCTTCGGACACGTAGCCCACCTGGTGGACGATCGCTATGTAGGAGGCTAAGTACCCGACGCCGACGGCCGCGATGTACATGAACGGCAGCACCAGCCAGGCGGCCAGCAGGCGGGTGGCGCAGAGGAAGGTCATCGAGTTGATCCCCATCACCTCGAGCGCGTCGATCTCGTCGGAGATCCGCATCGCGCCCAGCTCGGCCACGATCCCGGTGCCGACCTTCGCCGAGAGCATGTAGCCCCACACGATCGGGACGGCCTCGCGCAGGTTGCACCAGGCGGCGAACACGCCGGCGTAGGCGGGCGTGCCGGTGGACTCGTTGAAGTAGGCGGCCTCGATCCCGCACGTGCCCAGGCCGGTGATGAACACCAGGCTCCAGATCACGAGCGTCGAGTAGATGATCAGGATGCCCGACTGGCGCAGCGTCTCGCCGAAGAAATGGAACACCCGCCCGGTCCAGACATCGCGAACCACGGTCGCGACGAAGCGGGCGATCTCGCCGGATCCGGCGAGCCATTCGCGCGGCATTCCAAGCAGTTCGCCCATCTATTTGATCACCAGGATCTGAGGGTGGGTTGCCAGCAGCGTCTGCGTGAACACGTAGTTGAAGGCGCCGATCCCGAGGAACGAGATCACGACCGCTTCGTTGACGGCCCGGCCGACGCCCTCGGCGCCGCCGGAGGCGGTCATGCCCTTGTAACAACAGACGATCGCGATGATCGCGCCGAACACCGTCGTCTTCAGCACCGAGCCCCACAGGTCGGTCACCGAGGAGTTGGCGAACAGCGTGTTCCAGAACGGCCCCAGCGAGCCGCCCTCGTAGAGCTCGGCGAGCAGCCCGCCGAACAGGCCGAACAGGACCGCGTAGATGTCGAACAGGCCGGTGACGACCATCAGCGTGAGGAAGCGGGGTACGACCAGGTTCTTGACCGGGTCCACGCCCAGCACCTGCAGCGCGTCGAGCTCCTCGCGCACCTTGCGGGCGCCGAGGTCGGCGGTGATGGCCGTGCCCGCGACACCGGCCAGCACGATCGAGGTGACGAGCGGCCCGATTTCTCGAATCGAGGCCAGCACGAAGAAGCCGCCGAGGCGATCGAGGGCGCCGAACAGCGTCAGGAAGTCGCCCGCCTGCAACCCCGGGGCGCCGTAGCTGATGGCGACGGTGGAGATCAACAGCGGCAGCCAGCAGAGCCGCAGCGTGAACAGGAACTGCGAGACGAACTCGCCCCCGTAGGGGTAGGGCGGGGACACGGCCGACCAGATCGTCTTGCCCGTCAGGATCATCATGTCCCCGAATTCCTCGAGCACATGGCTGACAGGCACAAAGGCCCGCTGGGCAGCGGTGCGAACCATCCTCCTCTGAATCTCCTCCGTATCCGGCGCTGACGCTGGGTCCAACTGTACGACATGCCTGTGCCCGGCGCACCCGGGCGCTGGTATGGTGGCGCTGACGGTGAGGGCGACGGGGAGAGCCTCGAAACTGACTCCGCGTCCTCTTCGCGACGTGTCCATCGCGCTTGCGCTCGTCGCGCTGACGGCGCTGGCGGGGTGCGGCGGCGGCAGCCGCCAGGATGCCAACGAACCGGAAGCGACCTACCGCATGAGGGTCACGCGCGTGAGCTTCCCGCGCCTGCAGGCGGTGGCGCGGCCGGTGAAACTGGAAATCGTGGTCCGCAACCTGAGCGCCCAGACGGCGCCCAAGGCGGCCGTCACGGTCGACTCCCTTACCTACAACTCGCGCTATGCCGCGCTGGCCGACCCGCAGCGCCCGATCTGGGTGATCGAACGGGGCCCCGGGCCGATCGCCAGCCCGCCGGTCGAAAGCCAGGAAGTCAGCGCCCCCGGGGGCGCTGCGACGGCGGCCACCAAAACGTGGGCCCTGCCCAACCTCGCACCCGGCCACGCGGCCCGCTTCGTCTGGGATCTGGTGCCGGTCAAGCCCGGCACCTACACGCTGCACTTCGCCTACGCGGCGGGTCTCTCGGGCAAGTCCAAGGCGCGCCTGGTGGCCGGCAGCCAGCGGGGGTCGATCACCGTCCACATCACCGGCAAGCCCCCGGCGACGCACGTGAACCCGGAAACGGGGAAGGTCGAAGCGGGCCGCTACATCCCGCGCTCTGAAGCCGAAACGCTCCTGACGGGGACCGGCTTGGCCGGTTGTCCAAACGGCCAGACGGGTTTTTGTCCAGGCGAGCGGTCCTCCGCCGCTGGCTTGGCACTACGATTGCGCGGGGTCCCACGTGTTCGGGTGGGTCCCGCCGCCCGAAACGAGGTGTGCGTCCCGACACAGGAGGAATCGGTAGAAACCCATGGCCAGGACCCGTCAGCAGAACGTCACCGCCGCACAGTGGAGCATCAACGGAGCCGGGCTTGGCGCCCCGGATCTGACCGTCTCGGCCAACCAGGTCTTCGGCTCCAACGTGTTCTCGGCGGCCACCCAGCGCCAGCGCCTGCCCAAGGACGTCTTCCGGGCCCTGCAGCGAACGCTCGCCCGCGGCGAGCCGCTCGACACCTCGCTCGCCGACTCGGTCGCGCTGGCGATGAAGGAATGGGCACTGGAGAAAGGCGCCACCCACTACACCCACTGGTTCCAGCCCCTGACCGGGTCCACCGCCGAGAAGCACGACTCCTTCTACGGCCCCGCCGGTGACGGCACCGCGATCGCGGAATTCTCCGGCAAGGAGCTGATCCAGGGCGAGCCCGACGCGTCCTCGTTCCCCACCGGCGGCATCCGGGCGACCTTCGAGGCCCGCGGCTACACCGCCTGGGACCCGACCAGCCCGGCGTTCCTGCTGGAGAACCCGAACGGGGCGCTGCTGTGCATCCCCACCGCCTTCACGTCCTGGACGGGCGAGGCGCTCGACAACAAGATCCCGCTGCTGCGCTCGATGGACGCCCTCTCGGGGGCCGCGATCCGGGCGCTCGAGCTGCTCGGGGTCGACGACGCCGCGCGTGTGTTCACCACCATCGGCTGCGAGCAGGAGTACTTCCTGATCGACGAGCAGTACTACTTCGAACGGCCCGATCTGCTGACAACCGGCCGCACGCTGTTCGGGGCCCAGCCGCCGAAGGGCCACGAGCTCGACGACCACTACTTCGGGTCGATCCCCGAGCGCATCCTCGCCTACATGCTCGACGTCGAGCTGGAGCTGGCGAAGCTGGGCGTGCCGATCAAGACGCGCCACAACGAGGTCGCGCCCAACCAGTACGAGGTCGCCCCGATATTCGAGAACTCCAACGTCGGCGCCGACCACCAGATGATCACGATGCAGATCATGCAGAACACGGCCCGCCGCTACGGGCTCGTGTGCCTGCTGCACGAGAAGCCCTTCGCGGGCGTCAACGGCTCGGGCAAGCACAACAACTGGTCGATGGGCACCGACACCGGGCTCAACCTGCTCGAGCCGGGCGACACCCCGGCCGAGAACCTGCAGTTCCTGTTCTTCTGCGCGGCCGTGATCCAGGCGGTCAACCGCCACCAGGCGCTGCTGCGGGCCTCGATCGCGAGCGCCGGGCAGGACTTCAGGCTCGGAGCCAACGAGGCGCCGCCGGCGATCATCTCGATCTTCCTCGGGGCCGAGCTCGAGAAGGTCTTCACGGCGATCCAGACCGGCAAAGTCCAGGCCTCGAAACCGGGGTCCTTCCTCGGTCTCGGCACGCCGGTGCTGCCGCGACTGCCGCTGCACGGCGGCGACCGCAACCGCACCAGCCCGTTTGCCTTCACCGGCAACAAGTTCGAGTTCCGGGCACTGGGCTCGAGCGCCTCGCCGGCATTCCCCAACACGGTCCTGAACACGATCGTGGCGGAGTCCGTGGACGAGCTCGCGGACAAGCTCGCGGTGGCCATGAAACGTTCGGGCGCCACCCTCGAGAAGGCCGTCACGAGCGTCGTCAAGGAGGCCTGGACAGCCAACAAGCAGGTCGTCTTCGGCGGCGACAACTACTCCCCGGAGTGGCACGCCGAGGCCAAGAAACGCGGCCTGGCGAACCTGCGTACGACCCCCGACGCGCTCCCCTACCTGGTCGGCAAAGAGACGCTGGCGATGTTCAAGAAGTACAAGGTGCTCTCCAAACGCGAGCTCGAGTCCCGCTACGAGGTGTTCGCCGAGCAGTACTCCACGACCGTGAACATCGAGTCCGAGACCGCGTCCGCGATCGCCCGCACGATGCTGCTGCCGGCGGCGGTTCGCCACAACAACGAACTGCTGGCCAGCGGGCTGGAGGAGCTGCTCGAGGAGTTCACGCCGCTGATCAAGGAGTTCCACTACGCGATCCTGAAGCTCGAGGACGCAAACCTCGAGGACAACCACCCCCACACGGGCGGTGTCCAGAAGGAGGCGGTCTACATGCGCGACGAGGTGCTGACCGCGATGGAGGACGTGCGCGAGGTCGCCGACCGGCTCGAGAAGCTCGTGGCCGACGACCTGTGGCCGCTGCCCAAGTACTCCGAGATGCTGTTCATCAAGTAGCCGCCCGGACTTCTCCAGTGCACAAAGAGCCCCGCCCCAGGCGGGGTTTTTTGTTGCCCCAGCGCGGCGCCGCTATCTCACGCCGAGGACATCGGCGCCCACAGATTCGATCGTGAACGTACAGTCCGAGCTCTGGGCGTATGTGTTCGTGACTTCGGCCGTGAGGGTGCGTTCTGTCGGGGTTGCCGGTTCAAACAGGTCTCGAGGAGCGAGTGGTTGGGTTTCGGCGATTCTGGGGCCTTCGGCTTCCGAGGAGCGAAATTCGGAGTCGGCCGCTTCGACTCCGTTCACGAGCACACGGATGAACAGGATCCCGTGTCCTTTCCCGTTCGGGCATTCGGAACCCGGAACCTTGACCGCCATATGAACGCTGAACAGGTTCTCTTCTTCGGCGCCCTGGGTCCAGGTGCCTGCGGTGAGCGGTATGCCGCTGACGGCGGTGTCCGGCGGGCTTTCGAAGTCGCTCAGCCGACCGCGCGCGACTACGGTCGTCCCCGGTGCGCCTTCCTTTCCCGGCGGTCCTTCTTTCCCGACTTCAGCCAGGGCGTAGTTCTTCTTGCAGGTTTCGCCCGAGGGGGCGAGCAGTGGTTTGTTTGCCTTGGACGGCACGCAGACCTTTATCGGGCCTGAGGACGTGAGCTTGGTGGCGGCCACCGCCGACCCGGCTAGCGCGATCACCAGCGCCAACAGCGCGACGGCCATAGCTGGTGACGGTCTCCTCATCCCCCGTTGCCCTCCGAAGGTGCAGCCTACACCCGGGCTTTGAAGGTGGCAAACCGAGCACCGAGCGGGTTCGGGCTAGCCGTTGACCAGCGGCGAGGACCACAGCGCCTGGTCCTCGCTGCCGAGCCGCCAGAGGCCCACCTGGAAGCCCGCTCGGCGGGCGATCCGCAGCATGTCGAGTACCGACTGGGCGTCCAGGTACCAGACCTCGTGGGTCACACCGCCGGCGCCGGTGTAGCTGAAGCTGAGCTCGCCCGAGAGCGGATCGCGCACGACGTGGGCTCCGAGCGAGTGGACGAGCTCGAGCGCACGTGAGTACTGGAAGGCGCTGGCGGGCTGGGTGCTCTGCGAGCTCAGCGGCTGGCCGTTGACGCCGGTGGCGGCCCAGTCGAGCCCGTACATCGGGGCGCCGATCACGAACCGGGAGCGCTCGGGGAGCGTGCTGAGGAAGCCGACCACGCCGCTCACGAGCGACAACGTCGAGATCGAGCCCGGCGCCGAGCCCGCCCAGTGGGTGCCCCAGGCCATCACGAACACCGTGTCCGCCGAGGCCGACAGGGCGCGGTCGTCGTAGAAGGCGTACGGAGCGCCGGGCCCTTCACGCGTGACCCCGTCCACCACCACGGCCAGCCTGCGGTGGTGGCGGTGGAGTTTTTCCGCCAGCGCCGCCACGAACGAGCTCAGCGCTTCGCGGTCGGCGGGGCCGTCGTTCTCGAGGTCCAGGCACAAGCCCGCGAAGGCCGGCTTGCGGGCCAGCGCGGCGAGCCTTGCGAGGAGCGCCTGGCGGGGCCCGGGTTCGCTCAGCAGCCGGTGCACGACCGCCCCGTCCTGGCAGTTGAAACGGGGCATCACCGTGATCGCCCCGGAGTGTGCGAACGAGTCGATCGCGGGTACATCCGCCCCGGCCACGCCGGCGCCGCCCGGAGTGCATTCGAAGTAGGTGGGGTACAGGACCGAGATCGAGCCCGCGTGCGCGCGCAGGTCGGCGAGCGAGTCCGGTGAGCTGGTGAGCAGAAATGCCTGGGCTCCGGTGCGGGTCCCATGACGATGGGCTTCCCCCGCGACGGCCGCGCCGGCGGCGCCGGCCGCGCCGGCCGAGGCGCCCGCCGCCCAGGCCAGCGCCGGCCGCCAGCGCGGCTCCGAGCAGCGCTCTGCGGCTCAACTTCCCGTCCCGCCGAACAGCGGCATCTGCCAGATCGTCTGGTCCTCTTTGCCGAGCCTCCAGAGGCCGAGTTTCATCCCCAGCGAGCTGGCCAGGGCGGCGCGGACTTCCAGCGAGTGCTGGTTGACGTACCAGACCTGGTGCGGGACGCCCGCGGCGTTGTAGGAGAAGTGCGGGCTCTGGCTGGTGGTTTCCCATTCCGGGGTCACGCCGAGCGAGGCGATCAGGCTCGTGATTTCGCTGTACTGGAGCGCCGTCCCCGGGCTGGAGGGTCCGCCGCCGTTGGGCCAGTCGACGCCGTACAGCGGCATCGCCAGCACGAACTTGTGCAGGTTGGGCATCGTGGCGGTGTATTTGGCGACCTGGCTGAACCACTGGAATTCGTCGATCGAGCCGGGACCGGAGGTGACCCAGTGATAGCCCCAATCCATCACCAGCAGGTAGTCGGACGGGACCGAGAGGGCGGCGTCGTTGTACATCGCGGCGCGGCCGGTGGGCACGTTCCAGTACTTGGCCGTGAGGACCGTCGAGAGCTTGTCACCCTGGGCGTGGAGCTTTTCGGCCAGCATCGTGATGAAGGTGGTGAACGGTTCACGCTCGACGGGGGGCGCGTTCTCGAAGTCGATCTGGATCCCGCTGTAGCCGTATGAGCGGCAGTATTCAGCCAGCTGTTCGATCGTCTTCTGGCGCACCGACGGCTGGTTGAGGATCGCTTCCTCGGCGCTGACGTTGAGACAGTTCACGCGCGGGAGCACTTCGATCTTGCGCAGCGTGGCCCAGTGGGTGACGAGCGGGTCGTCTTTGCCTTCGATCGCGCCTCCGGGACCGCACTGGAAGTAGGTCGGGTACAGCACGCCGATCTGTTCGTAGTGGGCCTGCAGGTCTTCGAAGCTTTCGTCGGTCGAGGCGAGCAGGAAGGCCTGCGCGTTGCCGTGCGTGGGGGGCGGGTCGGCGGTGGCCAGCGCCAGCGGCTGGCTCGGTTCGCTGATCGCCCCCATCGAATCCACGGCGCTGACGGTGATCGTGTATTCGCTGCCCGGGGCGAGCCCTTCGAGCGTCCGCTCGGTGGCGGCGCTCTGGCCCACGGGGATGCCGTTGCGGAACAGCCGGTAGCCGACGATGTTGCCGCTCACGGCGCTGCTCGGCTGCCAGCTGATCTGGGCCGAGCTGCTGGTGACGGCGGCCGCGACGAGACCCTGGGGCGCCGTCGGCGGCGTGTGGCTCGTGACCACGGTCAGGTTTGCCGACGGTGCGCTGAGGTAGCCGTCGGAGTCGCGCGTGCGCACGCTGAAGGTGTAAGAGCGGGCGGAGGCCAGCGCGACGGTCACGATCTGGCCGTCCACGAAGCCCTCGGGCGCGCCGTTCTCGAACAGCAGGTAGCCGTCGACGGCGCCGTCGGAGGCGGTGCCCGCCTGCCAGGAGAGCGTGGCCGAGGTGTCGGTCACGCCGGTCGCCGAAAGCAGCGACGGCGGGGTCGGGGCGGGGTGCGCGGTCGTCAGCTTCAGCGGCCCGCTGTGGGCGCTCTCGGCGCCGTCGGTGTCCACCGCGGCAACCGTGATGACGTACGTCTGGGGGAAGGCCAGGTGGGTCAGGCGCAGGCTGGTGGAGGGGGTCTGCCCGACGAGCGTGCCGTTGCGGTAGACGCGGTAGCCCGACAGGGGCGCCGCTCCACGCCGGCTGGGCAGCCACACGACGGTCGCTTCGGTGCCGCTCACTTCGGCGGCGCTCAGGCCTTCGGGCGTGCTCGGCGGCGCACCCGCCACCTGGGGCCTTCCCAGTGCCTTGATCAACAGCGCCCGGCCGGAGGCACCGAGGCGATCGCGCGTGTCCACGGCGGTGACGGTGACGCGGTGGCTGTGGCTCGAGCTGAGGATCAGCGTGTAGCGCAGCGACCGCGTCTGCCCCGAGACGGCACCGTCGAGGCTCACCCGGTAGCCGGCGATCGGGGCGTCGCCGCGGTGGGCGGCGCGCCAGCCGATGACCGCGCCGGTGGCGGTGCGGGTGAGGACCTTGAGCCCCGGTACCCCTCCGGGGGTCCTCACCCGCACCGTCTCGCTGAGCTGGGCGGTGCATCTCAGCGCCCCGTTCCCGTAGCGGGCCTGGACGGCGAACGTCGTGTGCCTCCCCGGCACGACCGCCAGCACCATCGAGGGCTGGAACGTCTGCCCGACGGTGCGCCCGCTGCGCAGCACGCGATAGACGAGCCCGCTCGATCCCCGGGCCGCGCTGGGGGCGACCCAGCTCAGGCGCGCCTGGCTCCCCTTCAGGCGTTTCAGGTGCAGGCGCGCCGGAGCGCGGCCGCTGCACGGCCCCTTGTGCGTCGCCCCCCGGCTCCCAGCACGGGTCGCGCCCGAGCCGGGGGCGCCCGCGGCGGGGGTGGTGGGGGCGCCCGCGGTCCTGCCGGCGAGCGCCCCGCCCACGGTCAGCGACACGGCCGCGACACCGACGCCGGCGGGCAGCGCCACCAGCACCGCCGTCACCAGCAGGCCCAGCGAGAGGGGTCGCCGGCGACCCCTCACCGCTGTGCCGTCCCCCTGGCCGCCTTGGCGGCGGCCTCCGGCGCGCTCGTGACGTGCACGGCAGCGCCGCGGCGGTGGTGGGCAGCCCTGCCCCCACCGCCGCCCTCACTCAGGCGCTGCACCTCCGCCGAGACGCGGCGCCACAGCGTCTCGGGGGAACGCACAAGACCGGGACCGAGCACGATCACCGGCAGGATCGAGGCGGGGAGGAGGACCTGGGCGAGTCCCCGGCGAATCGCCGGGCTCACCGCGAGGCCCCCGCTCCCACGCCCGCCGTGGCGGGGCGGGTTCCCCACGGCGCGGTGCGGCAGGTCGCAATCGCGTAGTAGGTCTGCCACAGCATGATCCCCAGGTAGAAGAAGACGAACAGGACCCCGTAGACCCACACCAGGCTGTACTCGTCCTGGAACAGGACGTAGTAGAGCGAGTAGACCATCGCCAGCGAGTAGATCCCGGCGATGTAGATCAGCGGCAGCGTGCCGCCGTGGGCGATCGGGCCCCAGACGATCGCGTGCAGCGCCGCCACCGGAGCCAGTCAGCGGAAGCACGATGCTCAGGTAGGTGAAGAACGCGGCGATCGGGTGCTTGCGCCAGATGAACGCGCCCCACCAGCAGCGACTCGCGCGTCCAGGAGCGCTTCCAGCGTGTCTGCTGGATCGACGAAGGAGCGAAAGGTGCTCGGCACGATCGTGTGCGAGACGGCGTTCTTTTCGTACACCACCCGCCAGTCGCGCAGCACGCAGTTGGTCAGCGAGCGGTCGTCGCCGAAGGTCGACTCGACGCCCAGGAACTTCTGGTTCTCCCACCAGTCCATGCGCGGCATGATCGCCTCGCGCCGGTAGGCCGAGAAGCAGCCCGAGCAGCACGTCACGGCCGTGAACACCGACTCCGCCGCCTTCACCACGCGGAAGGCCACGAAGTAGCGCACGGCCTGCATCCGCGTGAGCCAGTGTCCCGCGCACGTTGAGCACGTTGGCGTGGCCGCAGACTGCGCCGACACGGCGGTCGGCCAGCGGCTGTACGAGCTTGCGCAGCGCGTCGGGGTCGATCACCGAGTCGGAGTCCACGAACGCCACCACCTCGGCGGTGCTGTCGCGGATGCCGGCCGCCATCGCCGCTCGCTTGCCCCGGTTCTCGGGGAAGTTGATCACCCGTACCCGCCCGTGCGATTCGGCCGCGACCTTCTGCATCTCCTGCAGGGTCGAGTCGGTCGAGCCGTCGTTGACGGCGATCAGCTCGAGCTTGTCCTGCGGGTAGTCGACCGCCAGCAGCGAGCGCAGCGATTTGGCGATCGCGTCCTCCTCGTTGAAGCCCGGCATCACGATCGCGATCTCGGGCTCGATGCCCGACGAACGGCCGCGGGCGGTAGAAGAGGCTGAAGAGGAAGCGGCTGAGGATGTAGGAGGCCACGCACACGCTGTAGACCCCGAAGAACGGGTTCGAGAACATCAGCCCGACGAAGGCCGCCTTGTAGGCCATGACAGCCACGATCAGCCCCACCAGGTAGATCGCGGCGACGATCTTCAGCGCCCGGTTGACGGTCATGGCTACGGCACCTCCCTGCGCCGGCCGCCGGGGGTTCGGTAGGTGCAGTCGAGGACCGCCGGGACGCGCGCCAGCCAGCCGTAGTCGAAGCCGGGATGGATCGTCGCCACGATCGCCAGGTCGTAGTCTTCGGGCCCGAATCCGGAGCGGTCGCGGCGCGGGTCGGGGTCGACGCCCGCCTCCGGGCGCCCGTCCACCGTCACCCTCTCCAGCAGCGGGTCGTGGTATTCGACCGTCGCCCCCCCGGCCCGCAGCAGCGAGATGATCTCGATCGACGGCGCCTCGCGGCAGTCGGCCACGCCGGGCTTGTACGAGACGCCCACGACGAGGACACGCGAGTCCTCCAACTCGCGGCCCTCGTCGCCGAGCATCTCCTGAGCGCGCTGGACTATCTGCCCGGGACGCCCGGCGAGCTTGCGCATGGCCTCCTCGACCAAGTTCGCCGGGCGTCCACGCTCTCTCAAGGGGAAGGTCAGGTAGTGCGGGTCGACGCCGATGCAGTGGCCGCCGACCCCCGCCGAGGGGTAGTGGGCCATGAACCCGAACGGCTTGGAGGCGGCCGCCTCGGTCACCTCCACGGGGTCGAGCCCGTGCTCGCGGCAGGCCTCGGCGATCTCGAACGACAGCGCGATGTTGAGCGCCCGGAAGGTGTTCTCGTACAGCTTCACCATCTCGGCGCCCTCGGGCGAGGAGACCGGGTGCAGCTCCGAGCAGGTGTGGCTGCAGCAGCGACGAGGCCTGCCGGCGGCAGGTCTCGCTGACGCCCCCGATCACGCGCGGCGTGTTCAGCTGGACGTGCTCGCCCACGCCGGGGTCGATGCGCTCCGGGGCGAACGCCACGAACACCTCCTCCCCGGCCCGCAGCCCACGCTCCTGGAGGGGCTCGACCAGCAGCTCGCGGGTCGCGCCGACGTAGCTGGTCGAGGTGAGCACGAACGTCTGCCCGGCGCGGGCGTGGCGGACGACCGCCTCGCAGGCCCGTTCCAGCGCCACCGGCTGCGGCCGGCGCTCCTCGTCCACCGGGGTCGGGCACGCACACGAGCACGAGGTCCGCTGACTCCAGCGCCTCGGCGCGGTCGGTCAGCGAAAAGCCCCCGTCCTGCAGGTAGCCGCCCAGCTGCTCCTGTTCGACCGCCAGCAGCTCGGCCTCGCCCGAGCGGATCTCCTCCAGGCGCTCGGTCGAGATGTCGATCCCGATGATCCTCGCACCCGCGGCCCGCAGGGCGATCGCCGTGGGCAGCCCCACGTAGCCGAGGCCGACCACGGCCACGACCGCCTGCAGCATTCCGTCGGTCACCCCCTCCGCGGGCGGCGCGGCGCCGGCGGGCACGGACGGGGCCGTCTCGGACCGGGTGGTCTCGGACGGGGCGGTCTCGGACGGGGCGGTCTCGGGGTCTTCGAGAACCTGCGTCGCTAGCTCGGGCGTCATGGGTTGTCCCCCTGCTCGACGTGATTGGTTTTCCGCCGGAGACATCCCCTACTCCTGCTGGGCGGCGGGAGCGCTCCGGGCGGCTGCTGAGTTGGCCGCCAGTGTGCACGGGCGCGGCCGTCTGCCAAACAGGCTTGGACGCTTGACCGAAGCCGCTGCCCCGGGACGGCTACAGCACGTCGTCCGGGGCGCCCGGGGGCTGCCCGATGCGGGCAGCGGCCCTTCACCGGTGAACCGACGGAGCGTGGGGCCCGGCGCCGAGCCCGAGCGGCCCGCGGGACCGTTGTTAGGCTCTTCTGATGCGGGATTTCCTGGACGCGATCCGACGCCACGTGGTCGTCTACGACGGCGGCATGGGCGCCACGCTCGAGCAGTTCGATCTCACCAGCGAGGACTACGGCGGGCTGGCGGGCAAGTGCCACGAGGCGCTCGTCCTGAACCGCCCCGACGTGATCGAGGGCGTACACGCCTCGATGCTCGAGGCCGGCGCCGAAGTGGTCGAGACCGACACCTTCCAGGCCTCGCGCCTGAAGCTCGACGAGTGGGGGCTCGCCGAGCACACGCGGGAGATCAACATGCGGGCGGCCGAGATCGCCCGCCGGGCTGCCGGCGAGCACCGCTTCGTGGCCGGCTCGATCGGACCCACCGGCTATCTGCCCGCCTCCGAAGAGCCCTCGCTCGGCCAGATCCGCTTCGGCGAGCTGGTGGAGATCTTCACCGAGCAGGCCGAGGGCCTGATCGAGGGCGGGCGCCGACCTGCTGATCATCGAGACCGCGCAGGACATCCTCGAGGTCAAGGCGGCCGTCTTCGGCGCGCGCGAGGCCTTCAAGCGGACCTCCCGGACGCTGCCGATCCATACCTCGGTCTCGCTGCTGCCCGAACGGCGGCAAGATGCTGCTCGGGACCGACATCTCGGCGGTGCTGTGCACGCTCGAGGCGCTGAAGGTGCGACGTGATCGGGCTCAACTGCTCGACCGGCCCGCAGGACATGCGCGACGCGATCCGCTTCCTCGGCGAGTACTGCCCGGTGCCGGTGCGCGTGCATCCCCAACGCGGGCCTGCCGCTGCAGGGGCCGCGACGGGGAGACGATCTTCCCGGAGAAGCCCGAGCCGCTGGCGGAGGCGCTGGGGGAGTTCGTCGAGCGCTACGGGGTCGGCATCGTGGGCGGCTGCTGCGGCACCACCCCGGCGCACATCGCGGCGATCGCGGAGCGGGTCGGCGGCCGCGCCCAGCGAGCCGCGTCCGCAGCCGCGCGCGCCCGCACCTCTCGCTCGATGATCGCCGCCACGCCGCTGGTGCAGGACCCGCGCCCGACGCTGGTCGGCGAGCGCGTCAACTCGCAGGGCTCGCGCAAGGCCAAGGAGCTGCTGCTGGCCGACGACTACGACGGCCTCGTGCAGATCGCCGAGGACCAGGTCCTCGGCGGGGCGCACGTGCTCGACCTGTGCGTGGCGCTGACCGAGCGCACCGACGAGGACGAACAGATGCGGATCCTCGCCAAGCAGGATCTCGCTGACCCAGCCGGCGCCGATCCAGGTCGACTCGACCGAGCCCGAGGTGATCGAACGGGCGCTCGAGCAGATCCCCGGCCGGGCGATCGTCAACTCGATCAACCTCGAGGCCGGCCGCGCCAAGCTCGACCGCGTGGTGCCGCTCGCGCTCGCGCACGGCGCGGCGCTGATCGCGCTGACGATCGACGAGATCGGGATGGCCAAGACCGCCGAGCGCAAGCTCGAGATCGCCCGCGCCTGCACGAGCTCTGCTGCGAGGAGCACGGGCTCGACCCCGAGCTGCTGATCTTCGACTGCCTGACCTTCACGCTGACGACCGGCGAGGAGGAGTGGCGTCCCTCGGCCGAGGAGACGATCGAGGGCATCAGGCTGATCAAGCAGCAGCTTCCCGAGGTCAAGACCTCGCTCGGCGTCTCGAACGTCTCCTTCGGCGTCTCCCCCGCCGCCCGGGCGGTGCTGAACTCGGTGTTCCTGCACCACTGCGTCGAGGCGGGGCTCGACCTGGCGATGGTCAACCCCAACCACATCACCCCCTACGGGGAGATCTCACCCGAGGAGCGGGAGCTGGCCGACGACCTCGTGTTCGACCGCCGCGAGGACGCGCTCGAGCGCTTCATCGCCCACTTCGAGTCCAAGGGCGAGGAGGACAGCCGAGACCGCGGCCGCCGACCCGACCGAGGGGATGGAGCCCGAGGAGGCGCTGCACTTCCACATCCTGCGCCGGCGCAAGGAGGGCGTCGAGGAGTGGATCGACCGCAGCGTCGAGAAGATCGGGGCGGTCCCGACGCTCAACGAGGTGCTGCTGCCGGCGATGAAAGAGGTCGGCGACAAATTCGGCGCCGGCGAGCTGATCCTGCCGTTCGTGCTGCAGTCGGCGGAAGTGATGAAGCGCGCCGTCGCCCAGCTCGAGAACTACCTCGACAAGATCGAGGGCTACACGAAGGGCACGGTCGTGCTCGCGACCGTGTTCGGCGACGTGCACGACATCGGCAAGTCGCTGGTCAACACGATCCTCACCAACAACGGCTACACGGTCGTCGACCTCGGCAAGCAGGTCCCGATCCAGACGATCCTCGACGCCGCCGGCGAGCACGAGCGCGACCGCGATCGGCCTCTCGGCGCTGCTCGTCTCCACCTCCAAGCAGATGCCGGCCTGCATCGCAGGAGCTGCAGCCGCGGCCTCGACTACCCGGTCCTGATCGGCGGCGCGGCGATCAACCGCGCTTTCGGCTACCGCGCCCTGTACCCCGGCGGACCCGACTCCGAGGAGGCCTACGAGCGGGCGTCTTCTACTGCAAGGACGCCTTCGAGGGGCTCGCCGTGATGGACCAGCTGATCGACGAGCAGGCCCGCGGGGCGCTGGTGGAGAAGCTCCACAGCGCCGCCCGCGAGTTCCGCGCGAAGGCCCGTCGAGGTCAACACCGGCCCGCCCTCCACCGACGACTCCGTGCGCTCGGGCGCCCGCACCGACGCGCCGGTTCCGACACCGCCGTTCTGGGGGGTGCGAGGAGATCCCCGTGGATCTGGAGGAGGTCTACCACCACCTCGACACGCACGTGCTGTTCAAGCTGCACTGGGGCGGCAGGGGCAAGAAGGGCGAGGAGTGGCGCACGCTGCTGCGCGAGGACTTCCGCCCGCGCCTGGAGCGGATGTGGCGCGAGCAGAACTACCTGCACCCGCGGGCGCTGCTCGGCTTCTTCCCCTGCTACGCGCTCGGCAACGACATCGTCGTGCTCGACCCCGAGGACCGGGCGACGGAGCTCACGCGCCTGGTCTGCCCCCGCCAGAGCGCCGGCGAGCGGATCTGCCTGGCCGACTTCTTCCGTCCCGCCGTGGACGGGAAGCCGCCGCAGGAGCTCGACGTCGTCGCCGCTGCAGGCGGTGACGGTCGGCGGGGAGGTCACCGAGCTGCTCTCGCGCCTGGAGGCCGACGGCGAGTACGCCGAGCAGCTGTTCGTGCACGGCCTCGGCGTGCAGACCGCCGAGGCGCTGGCCGAATGGCTGCACTCCGAGGTCCGCGCGCATGCTCTCGATCGCGCCCACCCAGGGGCGGCGCTACTCGTGGGGCTACCCGGCGATCCCGGAGCAGAGCGAGCACCTGAAGGTGGATCGCCTGCTCGACCTGTCGCGCATCGGCATGACCATCACCGACGGCTTCGCGCCCGACCCCGAGCAGTCCACGCTGGCGCTCGTGGCCCACCACCCGCAGGCGATCTACTTCGGCTCGCGCCAGGGACGGCTGCCGGCCGACACCTCTCCCGACGAGCTGATCGCGGGATCCCCGAAGGACCCCGCGCTGCTGGACGAGCTGGACGACGCCGACCCGCCCGAGGAGCAGGCCGAGGACGAGGAACAGCCGGCCCTGGCCGGCTGACCGAACCTCACGGCGCTGAGCCGTCGAGGCGCCGCGCCTGGGCCCTCTTGCGAGGGCTGCTAGGCGACCTTGTGCAGCTGGATCACCTTCGCGGACTCCTGGGCGGCGGTGGCCATCTCCAGGATCTGCTGGCGCGAGAGGGGCCTGGCGAAGTGGAATCCCTGGCCGTAGTCGCAGTCGATCCCCCGCAGCTGGGCGACCTGGCCGCCGCTCTCGACTCCCTCGGCGACGGCCTCGAGTTTGAAGATCCGTGCCAGGGCGACGATCGCTTCGGTCAGCTCCTCGCTGTCGGGGTTGGGGTCCATCAGGAACGAGCGGTCGATCTTCAGCACGTCCATCGGGAACTGGCGCAGGTAGTTCAGCGACGAGTAGCCGGTGCCGAAGTCGTCGATCGCCAGTTTCGCTCCCAGCGCGCGGAGCGCGTTCAGGCGCAGCAGGCTCACCTCGAGGTCCTGCATCATCACGCTCTCGGTCAGCTCCAGCGTCAGCGAGGAGGGCGGGATCCCGCTGTCGAGCAGGGCGCAGCGGACCTCGTCGATGAACTCGGGGCGCTGCAGCTGGGTGGCGGACACGTTGACGGCGATCGACAGCGGCGGTTCACGGGGGCATTCCTTCTGCATCACCGCGGCCCACTGGCAGGCTTCGCGGAGCACGAAGCGCCCGACCGGGACGATCAGGCCGGTGTCCTCGAGCAGCGGGATGAAGTCGTTCGGCTGCACCAGGCCGCGTGTCGGGTGCTGCCAGCGCACGAGCGCCTCCATGCCGGCGATGTCGCCGCGGCGGAGGTCCATGATCGGCTGGTAGCGCAACGTGAACTCGCCGCAGTCGATGGCCCGTTGCAGGTCGGTCTTGAGCTCCAGGCGAGCGAGGGCGCGGGCGTGCATGTCGGGCTGGAAGATCTGGTAGTGGCCCTTGCCGTTTTCCTTCGCCATGTACATCGCCGTGTCGGCGTTGCGGAGCAGGTCCTCGGCGTCACGGTCGCTGACCATGGCCGGGTCGCTGAAGGCGATGCCGATGCTGGTGGCGATCGTCACGTCGCGGTCCTCGAGCGAGATCGGAGCCGACAGCGACTCCATCACCCGCTGGGCGATCTCGACCGCCTGCATCTCCTTCTCGGCCCCGTGGATCAGGACGGCGAACTCGTCGCCGCCGAGGCGGGCGGCGGTGTCCACCGGGCGCATGCAGTCCGCCAGCCGGTGGCTCGAGCTCGCGCAGCACCTTGTCGCCGGCGTCGTGGCCGAGCGAGTCGTTGACGTTCTTGAAGTCGTCGACGTCCATGAACAGGACGGCCACCGGCACGTGCTGGCGGCGCTGGGCGGCGAGCGCGTGACCGACGCGGTCGCGGAACAGGGCGCGGTTGGGCAGGCCCGTGAGGACGTCGTGAAAGGCCTGGTGCTCGAGCTCGGCCTCGAACGCCTTGCGCTCGCTGATGTCGCGCACGTTCAGCACGATCCCGGTGATCGCCTCGTCGGCGAGCAGGTTGGTGGCCAGCACTTCGACGTCGCGCCAGCGCCCCTCGGCGTGGCGCACGAGGAACTCGGTCGACACCGGCTGACCCGGCGGCTGCGCGGCCACCGAGGCGACGAACGCGACCATGCGCGCGGCCTCGTCCTCGTGGATCAGCTCGCCGATCGGCTGCCCGGAGAGCTGCTCGGGGTCGTAGCCGAAGGTCGCCTCGATCGAGGGGCTGACGTAGTGGATCGTGGCGTCCTGGCCGACCACGCAGATGACATCGGAGGAGTTCTTGATCAGCGAGCTCAGGCGCGCCTCCGAGCGCCGGTGTGCGCCCTCCTCGGTGACGGCGATGCTCTGGAGGGCGAGCGCGACCTCGCTGGCGAGCGTGGCCAGGCTCTCCTGGGCGGGGTGGTCGAGGCGCAGCTCGGAGACCACGGCCAGGGCGCCCTGCACGCGCTCGCGCACGAACATCGGGGCCAGGCACACCTCCTTCCCGCCGAGCTCGAAGGTCGCCACCCGTACGCCCGTGTCCCCGGCGTGCAGGTCCCCGGGAAGCATCTGGGGCAGGATTCGCGGCAGTCCGGGGATCTTGCCGTCGCCGGGACCGACCGGCTCCAGCGGCCCGCCCTCGTGCTCGGCGTAGTACAGGGAGGTGCGGACCGGCTGGTCCACGACCGCGTGGGCGGCCTCGAGTGCTGCCTCGTAGACCGCCTCCCGCGTGGGGGCGGAGACCAGCGTCTCGCCGGCCTTCCGCAGGGCCGCTTCTCGCAACGTGGCGGCCTCGTTGTGATGCACGATCCCGGCCAGGCGCATCAGCACGAGCGCGAACATGATCCCCGAGGCGGCCACGAGGACGTAGAGGTCGACGGACTCGTGCAGGGCGGCACGCACCACGATCACCAGCGGGACGGTCAGGCTTGCGCTCCCCAGCAGCGCGAGCCGCTGACGGGTCAGGCGCGTATCGGGTACCGGCCCGCGCTCTGACAGCAGGCGCATGGACGGGTGCAGAGCGGCCGCTCCGAGGCAGGCGTAGAAGATCGCCCAGCCGGCGTCCAGCGCGCCACCGATCCCGTAGCCGCTGCCGCCGAGCAGAACCGAGCCGTAGATCACGTCGGTGATCAGCAGCACGATCGCGCCCGCGAGCACGAACTGGAAGGCCGGCTCACGGCGGTGGCTGCCGGCGGCCACCCGCGCCACCACGCCCAGCAGCAGGATGTCCATCGCCGGGTAGGCCACGGAGGTACTGCGGCGCAGCAGCGACAGACCGGTCTGCTCCGCGTAGGGGGCGATCAGGTAGACCCACAGCAGCGTGGCCAGCGCGGTGGTGACGATCATCGAGTCGATCAGGGGCGCGCGGTCGCGGTGGTCGCGGCGTTCGCGTACGAGCAGCACCATGCCGCCGATCAGGAAGGGGTAGAAGGCGAGGTGGAACTGGTCGGCCACCGACGGGAACGGCTGGGCCGTGCCGAACAGCCGCTGGTAGTTCCAGGACAGCACGCCGCTGGTCACGAACAGCGCCACGCCGATCGCGAACAGGTACCACGGCAGGCGACTGCTGTTGGTGTTGCGCCGCGCGCCGATCACCAGTGCCACCACGGCGGAGCCGCCGATCAGGTTGAAGACCAGGCCGCTGCGCAGCCATGCCGGCCCCATCGCGTGGGCGAGGCCATAGCCGACCGCGAGCGTGAGCGCGACCGCCAGATAGGCCCGCCAGGCGTACGCGCTGATCGTCTCCCGCGGCAGTGCGCGGGTGGTGACGGCGCGGGCGTGACTGCTTATGAGCGCGTCGTGCTGGCGATGCACCCCTCGGGAATCGGGGCGCTCCCCGGGCCTCTTGAGTTGAGCAGCCGAATGTTCGACAAACGGCCCGCGATCCGGGGCCGCTCGGAGGGCGGTGCCCTAGTCCTCTTCGCGTGGCGGGGGCCGGAAGAGGATGCGCTTGACCTCTGCCGCCGTCCCCCCTCCGAGCCGCAGCGCGGTCTGGATGCCCTGGGCGCCGAGCTCGCCGGCGTCGAGCGCCCGGCGCAGCTCGTTCAGCTCACCGAGGGCCTCCTCGTCCACGAGCTCGCGGGAGACCTCCAGCAGGATCAGGTGCCGGGGACGGCGCAGCTCGCTGGCCCTGGCGACGAACGGCTCGCGCGCCGCCGCGCTCATGTCCTGCAGCCCGAGCACCACGGTCAGGCGGCTCTCCAGGCGCTTGCCGGCCGTCAGCAGCAGCAGCTCGTCCGCCCGCTGCTCGATCTCCTCAGGGGGCACGCGGCCGGCCAGCAGCTTCAGGACCCTGCCGCGGGTGAGCACGCTGGCGCGGTCGTCGATCAGACGCTCGAGGAAGGCCTCCAGCTGCTCGGATGAGGCGCAGCAGACGATCAGCAGGCTGCCGGGCGAGTAGCGCAGCCTGTCGGCCGGCGCCAGCACGCGGGAGTTGACCCGCAGGTCGGGCGCCCTGGGCTTGCCGCCGTCGCGGCGGGGGCGATCCGAGGAGTAGCCGGTGCGCTCGTCCTCGCCGATCTTGACGCTGCGTCCTGGGGGGCGGCTGGCCATCGCCCCCCATCATGACGAATGTGCCGGGTCCCGCCGGTCAGTCCGGGCCAGCGAGCGTCGCAGCTTCGGCGATCAGGCCCAGCTTCGAGGCCCGATCGAGCCTCTTGATGCGGGCCTCCTCGCGGCGGGCCTGCCGGCGGTCGGGCATCGGCAGGACCGCTGCCAGCTCGACCGGCAGGCGGCTGGCCGTGTAGCGGCTGGCCTTGCCCGCCCGATGGCGCTCCAGACGGTGCTCGATGCGCGTCGTCCAGCCGGTGTAGAGCGATCCGTCCGAGCACCTCAGCAGGTACACGCACGGACTCTCCTGCATCGCGCCGGGCAGCTCGCCGCCCCGGGCTAGGCGGGGTCGGCGAAGCGAGTGCCGTTGAGTGGCAGCGGGGCCAGCTGGACCGGCCTGGCGTGGCTGGTCCGCAGGCGCACCTCGCGCCAGGAGAGACCCTCGTTGACGAGCGCCGGCAGGCCCATGATCAGCGCGCTCAGGAGCTCGATCAGCTGCAGCACGATCGCGAACGCGATCGCCCCCGGAGTGGAGACGTGGTAGGCGCCCGCCAGGACGGCGACGCAGGCCGCCTGGAAGACCCCCACGTTGGCCGGGGTCGCCGGCAGCGCGGCCGTGACGTTGACGGCGAACAGCACGGCCGCGGCGGCGCCGACGCTGGCGCCGCTCTCCAGGCCGAAGGCGTAGAGCAGCAGCCAGCAGGCCAGCAGCTGCAGCCCCCAGGCGGCCAGCTGCAGGAGCGTGGCGCGGGCCGCGGCGCGGGGTCGGGAGATCACCCGCACGCCGTCGCGCAGGCGCGCCAGCCAGCGACTGACCGCCGCTCCCAGCAGCCGGATCCTGCCCGCGTAGCCGCCCGCTCCGGGCGCCATCCACGGCAGCACCGCGGCGAACAGCACCGCACCCGAGGGCCCGAGGGCGGCGAACAGGATCAGGCGACCGTGGCGCTCGAGCTCGCCGAAATCGGCGCTCACGGCCATCGCCCCCGCCAGCAGCGCGAGCGCGAACAGGTTCAGGAGCGTCTGGGAGACCATCGTTCCCAGCACCACCGGCAGCGTCTCCCGCGCACGGCCGATCCGCCGTGCCACGATCAGCGCCCGCGAGGACTCGCCCAGGCGGGCGGGCAGGGTGGCGGACATCAGCACCCCGATGAAGGTCCCCTGCATCGCGTCGCGGCGGCTGGCCCGGCGCCAGGTGGGCGCCACCGCGAGGATCGCGTGCCAGGCGATCGCGCGGGCGAACATGGCGGTGCACATGACCGCCAGGGCGGCCGCCACGAGCCCCGGTTTGGAGGCCAGCAGCGAGCCGGCCACGCGGGTCACCCCGACGCGCTGGAGTGCCAGCCCTCCGAGCGCCCCGGCGGCGAGCGTGCTCGCCACCAGGCCGAGACGCCGCAGCGTCCGCTGGGCTCCGCTGTGGGCTCCCGGCGCCGGCTTGGCCGGCATCTCCTGCAGGCTGCGCAGGCGTTCGGCGGGGATCCTCGGCTGGCGGTCCGCGGGCGCGAGCCCGTAGCGGACGGCCACGCCGGTGAGGCTGCCGGCGGGGACGGCGATGCTCCTGGCCCGCTCGTAGCACTCGGCCACCTCCGCGGCGACCGCCGGCCAGGCGAAGCGCTCGGCGCGCTCGCGGGCCTGCGCCGCCATCTGCGCCCGCCGCGGCTCGTCCAGAGCCAGCCGGCGCAGCGCCTGGGCGAGCGCAAGCGCGTCACCGGAGGGGACCAGCATGCCGTCGGCGCCGTCGCGAACCACGTCGCGGTAGCCCGGGATGTCCGAGGCCAGCACGGGGGTGCCCGCGGCGAAGGCCTCCGTCAGGACCATGCCGAAGCTCTCACCGCCGAGCGACGGGGCGCACAACACGTGGGCCGCCTGCAGCTCTTCGAGCTTGCGCTGCTCGTCGACCTTGCCGAGCGCGCGCACGCCGCTGCCGTCGAGCATCATGTGGGCGACGTCGGCCTCGCCGGCGCCGACGATCGTGAGCGTGGCCGGGATCTGCTCGCGCAGCGCCTCGAAGGCGGCCAGCAGCACCGGCAGGCCCTTCCGTTCCACGGCCGCTCCGACGAACACGATCCGCAGCGGCTCCCCGGGCGCGTGCGCCTGGGACTCGGCCGCGGGCGGGATGTGGACGCCGTTCGGGATCACCGCGTAGCGTCCGCCGTAGAAGCGCCGTGCCGTCCACGCGGCGGCCTCCGAGACCGCGATGCGCCCGTGCAGACGGTTCATCCGCCGGCGACCTCCGAGCACGACCGCGGCCCCGCCGTTGGTCAGGAGGTTCTCCGAGTAGGTGTGGAAGGTACCCACCAGCGGCAGCGTGCCGAGCGAGCAGAGCGCGTCCCAGCTCAGCACCGGGACGACCGGCTCGTGGATGTGGAGCACGTCGTAGCCGCCGTGGCGCAGCTCGTCGCGCATCCTGAAGAGGCCCTGGGCGAAGAGGCACATGTTCGACACGGCGCCGTTGGCGGGGATGCCGGCCGTGCGCCCGAGCGAAATGAAGTTCTCGTCGACCTCGAGCGGCTGCGGACGGGCGCCGCGGTGCAGGCGCCGCGAGAGCTCGTCGTCGGGGTCGTACGGGGCCAGCACCCGCACGTCGTGCTCGCACGCGCGCAGCTCTGACGCCAGTGCGTCGATGTGGCGCGTGACACCACCCGGATAGGTCCAGGAGTACGGAGACAGCAGCGCGATCCGCACGGGGGCCTACTCTATCGCCGCCACCGTCGACCCCGACCGTGGGCGCGGGACGGTGGCTGCGATAATCGGCTCCAGGTGAGCGCCAGGCACTTCGTCAAGTACACCTTCCTGAAGCTCGATCCCGCCTGGCGGCGGACGGACATCCAGGACAGGGCGCGGGACAAGCTCGAGTTCGCGGCCGCGTGCGAGGACTTCGCCGACGGGCACCTGCTGCAGAGCTTCTCGCTGGTCGGCACGCGCGGCGACGCCGAGCTGCTGCTGGTCTCCGAGGCGGAGAACCTCGAGCGCATCCACGAGTTCCACGTGGTGCTGGCCCAGAGCGGGCTGATGCGCTGGGCGCAGACCCCCTACTCCTTCCTGGGGATGCGCAAGAGCTCCGAATACTCCGAAGACGAGCGCGCCGTGCCGCGGGCGTTCCGCGGCAAGTACGTGTTCGTCTACCCGTTCGTGAAGTCGCGCGAGTGGTATGCGCTGCCGGCCGAGGAGCGCTGGCGGATCATGCAGGGCCACATCCAGGTGGGACGCGAATATCCGGGTGTCGACAACCACACGAGCTACTCGTTCGGACTCGACGACCAGGAGTTCGTCGTGGCCTTCGACACCGACGACGTCGGCACCTTCCTGGACCTGGTCCAGCGCCTGCGCACGACCGAGGCCTCGCGCTTCACCGTCCGCGACACGCCGAGCTTCACGTGCATCGCGATGTCGCTCGAGCGGGCGCTCGGGGCGCTCGACGGCGAGCCCGTATCGCTCGCCGCCGGGCTGCAGGCGCTGTAGGCGTGGCGCCCGCAGCCAAGGCGCCCGGCGGCTCTCGTGGCGGCGCGGGGCGAGGGCGACGGGGCACACCCCGCGGGGCGAGGGCGCGGCTGCGCGCGTCCGACCCGGTGCTGGCGGAGCTGATCGACGCCGTCGGGCGCCTGCCCTCGGCGCGTGACGGGCGGCCCGAGCAGGGCGATCACTACGGCGCCCTGGTGCGCGCCATCACCGGCCAGCAGCTGTCGGTGCTGGCCGCCAGATCGATCTACGCCCGCCTCACATCCCGCTACGGGGATCGCCCGCCGACCCCGCAGGAGATCCTCGCCGAGGATCCCGAAGAGCTGCGTGCGGCGGCCGGGCTGTCACGCGCCAAGACCGGCTACCTGCGCTCGCTGGCCGAGCACGTGATCTCCGGCGAGCTCGAGCTCGAGCGCCTCGAGCAGCTCCCCGACGAGCAGGTGATCGAGGAGCTCGTGGCGGTCAAGGGCATCGGCCTGTGGACGGCGCAGATGTTCCTGATGTTCCAGCTCGAGCGTCCCGACGTGCTCCCCACCGGCGACCTCGGGATCCGCAACGCGATCCAGCGCGCCTATGCGCTGCAGGAGCCGCCCGGCGTCCAGCAGATGGAGCAGATCGCCGAGCCGTGGCGCCCCTACCGGACGCTCGCCTGCCGCTTTCTGTGGCGCTCGCTGAACAACGAGCCCACCTGAACAGCACAGACCGGCACCCGATCTCTCCCCCGGCCGCGCGGGCTCAGACCTGGGCCCGACAGGCGCTCGCCGGCAGCGGTGCCGGCGCCAGGAGCGGGCGCGGGCGCACGAGCGACAGCCACAGCCCGTAGACGGGGTGCAGCGAGCGCAGGTCGGCACTCACGAGCCCGACCGGGAAGGCCGGGTCGTCGCGAAAGCTGTACTGGAAGACGGCCTGCACGCGGGGTTCGGCGAGCCAGCCCTGCAGCAGGGCCGCCAGCGCGCGGCAGGCCTGCAGCTGCCGTTCGGGCGAGTCGCCCCCGGGGGCGCCCGCGTGCGGTGCCCCCGCGCCGGTCTCGGTGACCCACACCGGCGCCCCCGCGGCACACCCGCCGCGCCGCCCGAGGGCAGCCTCCAGCGCGGCCACCGGATCCGCCGCGCCGGCGTCGGGTCCATAGCTGGCGTAGGCGTGTACCGACCACACCGGGCCCAGGCAGAGGACGTCGTTCGGGAGCGCGGCGAGGAAGCTCTGGATGCTGCTGGCATGGGCGGAGTCACGCGTGAGGCCGTTCAGTTCACCGAGCACGATCGAGGCGTCCGGGTCGCTGAGGCGCAGCTGGGCGGCCATCGCGCTTGCCAGCTGCGCGTATACGGCCGGCGATACGGGCGCCGCCCCGGCTTCGCAGCGCTCGCGCTGGGGGGACAGGAAGGCGGGGTCGTTGGGCTCGTTCCACGGACTCCACCAGTGCAGGGGAACGCCCTCCGAGGCGCCCAGCGAGGCGAGCGCGGCGAGCAGCTCGCGGTAGCCGGCGATCGCCCCGGGGGCCAGCGCGCGGGCGTCGCTGGAGGTACCCGGGAGCTCACACCCGGAGGCGGGGGCGGCCGCCCAGGGCGGAACCCCGAGCACGTCGAGGAGCACTTCCGGGCCGCGTTCACCCGCGGCTCTGCGCGCGCGGCGCTCGGAGGCGATCGCTTCGAGCTCCCCCTTCAGCCCGGGGTAGGGAGCACACGGCCCCACCGATCGGGCGCAGCCGCTGACGGGCGCCGCCAGGTCGGGCGGGCGATCGGCGCGGGGCTGCAGTGCGGCCCAGTCGACCAGCAGCCGGACATAGGCGGGTCGCAGCGCCGCGAGCTCGCGGCGGGCCCGCGTGAAGGCTTCAGCGCTGCCGGCCCAGGGTGGCCCGCCGGGCGTGCCCGCTGCAAGGAGCAGCTGGGCGTTGTCCTCGGTGATGCCGAGCGCCGGGCGCCCGGCGGCGGCCGGCGCGGGTCCGGGCGGCGGCCCGGAGGCGCGCCCGGCCCGCTCCTGGGTCGCCCCGCATGAGGTGCAGGCCAGACACGCGAGCACGGCCGCCAGCGCCGCGCGGGAACGCGGCAACGTCCTGCCCGGCGGGGTGCGCGAGGGCCTCGGCCCGCCGCGCCCCTCAGATCGCGGAGACCTGCTCCTCCTCGGCCACGCGGAAGGAGGATCCGCAGCCACAGGCGGCCACCACGTTCGGGTTCTCGACCTTGAAGCCGGCGCCCTGGAGGCTTTCCTCGTAGTCGATGATCGAGCCACGCACGTACTGGAGGCTGTCACCGTCGACGAGCAGCTTCAGGCCATGGCTCTCGAAGACCTCGTCGTTCTCGCGCTGCTCGTCGAAGGCGAGCTGGTACTGGAAGCCCGAGCAACCCCCGCCGCGAACGCCGACCCGAAGGCCCGCGACCGTCATGTCGGCCTGCTGGGACTCGAGGAACTCGTGCACCTTTTCGGCGCCCTTGTCGGTGATCGTGATCATCGGCTCTGTGATGGGTTGTCGGCCAAGACTTCTAAAAGTATAGCTATGGCCCCGCAGCTTCCGGCGACGCCACCGCCGACCCTCCCCGGGCCGGCCGCGAACAGCCCTGGGACGGGCTACTCTGGAGGCTGATGCCGAGCCCACAGGAGCTCAAGCAGCGGATCGAGACGGGAATCCCCGGCTCCCGAGCCGAGGTCGAGGACCTCACCGGGGGCGGCGATCACTTCCGCGCCACCGTCACGGCGGAGGCGTTCGCGGGCCTCAGCCGGATCGAGCAGCACCGCCTGGTCTACGGCGTCTTCGGCGCGGAGATCGGCGGTCCGATCCACGCGCTGACGCTGAAGACGCTCACCCCAACCACGATTTCGGCCCCCTAGAGCAGGAGACAGCCATGTCCAGCCCCCAGTTCGACCCCGTTCCGATGGCCCCCACCAAGGGCGCCGGCTCCGTCAGCTCCCCGCCCGCCCCGGCCGGCGCCGAGGAGCAGGGCAACCCCATCCGCGACGCGATCGCCGGCGCGATCGCCGAGCACCGGGTGATCCTGTTCATGAAGGGCACCCCCGAGGCCCCCGCCTGCGGGTTCTCGGCCCGCACGGTGTCGATCCTGCAGTCACTCGACACCCCCTTCGCGGCCGTCGACATCCTCCCCGACCCCCGCATCCGCCAGGAGCTCTCGGCCCTGTCCAGCTGGCCCACGATCCCGCAGCTGTTCGTCGGCGGTGAGTTCGTCGGCGGCTGCGACATCGTCACCGAGATGTACGAGTCGGGCGAGCTCGAGCAGGTGCTGGGCTAACTCTCCTCCCCCGGGCTCACCGCGCAGCCCGCGCTGCACGGGCGCCGCCCGCCGTGCGCTAGCGTGCTCGCTCCATGCGTCCGGTCGCCGTCGTCTCCGACAGCACCCACTACCTGCCCCGAGAGCTCGCCGACGAGCACGGCATCCACCAGGTGAGCCTCTACGTCGGCTGGCAGGGCCAGCCCGTGCGGGAGCTCGACATGGACGGCTTCGGCGCCTTCTATGAGCGCCTGCGCACCGACCCCGAGCTGCCCATCACCTCCCAGCCCTCGATCGGGGACTTCCTGGAAGTCTGGGAGCCGCTGCTCGAGGACGGCCACGACGTCGTCTCGGTGCACCTGGCCGGCGGGATCTCCGGCACCGTCGAGGCGGCCCGCCAGGCGCACGGCCTGCTGCAGGAGCGCGGAGACGGGGATCGCGTGGAGGTCATCGACGGCGAAACCGGTTGCGGCGGGCTCGGCCTGCTGGCGCTGTCGGCCGCGGCTGCGGCCCGGGCCGGCGCCGACAAGGCCGCCACCGTCGAGCGGGTCAGCAGCGCGAAGTCGGTGCTGAAGATCTGGTTCTGCCTGGACACGCTGGAGTACCTGCGACGGGGCGGTCGGATCGGCAAGGCCCAGGCCTGGCTCGGAGGGACCCTGAGGATCAAGCCGATCCTCTCGCTGGAGTACGAAATCACCCCCGTCGAGCGGGTGCGAACGGCCGGGCGGGCGTTCGAGCGGATGGTCGACTACGCGCGCGAGCTGAGCTCCGCCGGCAGCGACGGATGGGTCGTGCAGCACATCCAGGCCCCCGAGCAGGCCGAGCGCCTGGTCGAGCGGGGCCGGGAAGTGTTCGACTCCGAGCCGGTGATGGTGTCCGAGGTCGGGCCCGTGATCGGCACCTACACCGGTCCCGGACTGATCGGCGTGGGCGGCGTCCCGCGTTCGCTGCTGAGCTGAGTCGCTAGCGGCCGGCTCGCCGGCGGCGGCGGCCGCGAAGCATGCGTGCGCCGATGGCGAAGCCGACGACGGCCGCCCCGATCACGATCTCACGGCGGTGCGCCTCGACGTGGGTTCGCCAGTCGGTGAGCCGCGTCACCTCTCCCCGCAGGCGCGCCACCGAGACCGCCAGCTCGGCGCGGTTGGCCTCCATCGAGTCGCGGATCTCCTCCGCGGAGCGAGCCGGCATCAGCTGACCTGCCCGCCGGCCGGTCCCGTGGGCCCGGTGCCCGCGCCCCCGCCGTTCCCGTCCGCCGCGCCGGCGGGCGCCGGGGCCTTGCCGGGGGCCGGCGGACTGCTCGCCGGCACCACGCCGCCGGCCGCTACGCCGGCGGTGGGGGCTGCTGCGCGGGTGGGCGCCGGACTGCCGTTGCCCTCCACGGTGGCGTTGACGGTATCGCGGATTTTCTTGGCCTCGTCGATCGCCATCGTCGGCACCGGCGGCGAGCTGCGTTTGACGATCCTGTAGGCGAGCATGCCGGCCCCGGCAGCGACCACCAGCAGGATCGCGGCCATCGCGAAGAACCCCCAGTAGAAGGCGAACGTGGGGACGGGGAGGTAGAAGTAGAGGACCCAGGCGCCGCCGATCAGGGCGAGGATCACGGCCATCAGGATGAAGACACCGGCCGCGGCCGCGACGGCCGCGCCGCGCATCAGCTCGGCGGTCTTTTCGGCGAACTCGGCCTTTGCCAGCTCGACCTCTTCGTGGACCAGCGTGGCGGCCCGTTCGGAGACTTCGGCGATCGCTGTGGCGATGTTCTGGGGCGCCTCACCTCGGCCGGCGCCCGACGCCGGGCCTCGGCCGGGATCTGCGGGGGGGCTCACTCGGGCGGCTCCTCGCCGAACAGGCGCCTCCACACGACCGCGGCCACGCGGCCGGCCGTGAGGCTCGCGAGGGCGCCGAGGCCGGTCAGCAGCGCCGAGTACATGAGCCGCTTGACCATGTCGTTCTGCACGGCGGGCAGTCTATTCACAGCCGCGGTCACGGGCCGGGCGGGAGCGCCCGGCCGGGGGCGCCGTCAGTCGCTCAGCTCGGCGCTCAGGCGCTCTGCGGTGCGCGTCTGCAGGCCCCCGCAGACGGTCTCGACCACCAGCCACTTAGCCCGCTCGAACTGCTCCTCGCCCTCCGGCAGCAGGCCGAAGATCCAGCCCGTCAGGAGCTGCTCGATGGCGCCGTAGAAGGTCATGGCGGCGAAGCGGGCGTCGATCTCGGGTCGGAACAGACCTTCGGCCTGGGCTTTGCCGACGATCCGCTCGATCAGGTCGTAGGCCTCCCGGATCTCGGCCAGGTGGGTCTGGCCGAAGGAATTCGCCGCCCGTGTCACCTCGACGATGATCACCTTCATCAGGTCGGGGTCGTGGGCGTAGCTGTCGATGATGAAGGAGGCGATCGCCCGCAGCTTGTCGCGCACCGGGATCAGCTCCGCGTCGACCTCCCGGATCAGCTCGAGCATCACGTTCCAGCGCTCGAGGAACAGCGTGTCGAGGATCTCGTCCTTGGAGGCGAAGTAGTGGTACACGAGCCCGTAGGCCACGCCCGCCTCGTCGGCGATGTCCGAGACGCGGCAGGCGTGAAAGCCCTGACCGGCGAACACCCGCACGGCCGCGGCGAGGATCTGGCGGCGCTTCTCTTCGGAGTTCTTGGCGCGCGAGCCGCCGCCCAGCCGGGAGCGCGGGGCGCTCATACGGCCTGCTCCTGTGGCCAGCGGTAGGACTCCGCGCGACGGTTGGCCAGCGAGGGCAGGCTGGCGCGGATCTGCTGCAGTCGCGCCATGTCGGCCTCGGCCAGTACGTAGCCCTCGCCATCCGGTGCCTGCGCCAGCACGATCCCCCACGGGTCGACGATCATCGAACGCCCGCCGGAGTGCTGCCCGGCGGGGTGGGGACCGAACTGGTTGGCGGCGATCACGAACAGCTGGTTCTCGATCGCCCTGGCGCGCAGCAGCACCTCCCAGTGATCGCGCGTGGTGGGCAGCGTGAAGGCGGCCGGGACGGTGATCAGCTGCGCCCCCTGGACGGCCAGGATCCGGTACAGCTCGGGGAAGCGCAGGTCGTAGCAGACGGTCAGCCCCAGGCCCACTCCGGCGGAGGTGTGGGACAGCACGATCTCCTCGCCGGGCAGCTCGAGCTCGGACTCGCGGTAGACCCTGCCCCCCACCTCCACGTCGAACATGTGGAGCTTGCGGTAGACGGCCCTGACCTCACCCTCGGCGTCGATGTGAAGGGAGGTGTTGGCGAGCTTCTCCTCACCCTCCAACAGCTCCAGCAGCGAGCCCGGCACGAGTTCGACCCCCAGCTCGCGCGCCAGTCCCCGCGCCCACGCCACGGTCGGGCCCGCGAGCGACTCGGCCGACTCGCGCAGCTGCTCCTCGGAGCCCATCGAGGGCCACTTCTCGGGCAGCACGATCAACTCGGCACCCGCGCGGGCGGCCTCGCGGACGAGGCGCTCGGCGGTCTGCAGGTTCGCGTCGCGATCGGCGCTCGAGTTCAGCTGGACGGCGGAGACCCTCAGGACGCACCTCCTCGTCGGGCATTCACCGGTCGGTCACGGCTCGATCCTATCTTTCCGTGGGTGACCCGACGGCGACGGCGGGCCGGTGGCGAGGGCTAGGAGACCACTTCGACGGGTCGCCCCTCCGAGGTGAAAACGAATTCTCCGAACACGTACGGTTCGTTTTCGAAGCCCCCATTTTCGCTCCTGCAGATGGGGCCCTGCTCGAATTCCATCTTGAACCTGGAGTCGAACTCGAACACGAGCGGCTGGGGGGTTTCCGCGATGTCGAATCTCACTTTGAGGTTCTTGGACGAGAGATGGCAACCAGGTTCGTGACGGGTGCCGACATTTTCTCGCGGGATCATCTTGAGCTCGGAGCCTTTCAGGTTCGCTTCGCCGCGGATGAAGAAGTCGAGGGTCGCGCTCTTCTTCTCCCACGTGAGGACCCATTCGGGCGCGGGTTCGCAGGCTTCGGGATCGGTCGTGCCACCTCCGCGGAAGGTGGCGGCGTGCACTGTTGCGGCGATGGTGTTGGATCGTTGATTGGACTTCAGGGTCATCACGAGCGACGATTCGGTGCAGTGCACGTCGAAGACGTCGTTTTCCAGCTCGAATGTCGAGCTGGTGGCTTCGAGCGGGGCGCCCGGCGACAGCGGCTGCCCTTCGACCTCGAGCGTCAGCGGCTGGCTCGGCTTCTTCGCCGCCGCCCCCGGTACGAAAGCCAGTGACGTGGCGAGCACAACCGCTGCTGCGAAATATCTGACGCCGACCATGGAACCTCCCTGGCGCCCGCGCGAGCGAGCCCGAATGCCGATGCGACTTTGGCCCTCGGATAAACATAGGCGCCGGTCCTGCCTCTAGTCAACCCGGCCCCTCCGCGTACGCCTGGCGGCGGGGCGCGATTGACCGGTCACTCGCAAGCACAGTGGATAACCCGCCGGGCCGCTCCTCAGAGCCACGGCCCATCCCCGCCGGGGCGGTCCCGGGAGGCACGGCCTATCGTCTCGTGGATATGGATCTCGGCCTCGCCGGCAGGGTCTACATCGTCACGGCCGGGAGCCGGGGACTTGGGTTCGCGGCCGCGGAGGCACTCGTCGGGGAGGGCGCCTGCGTGGTCCTCAGCGGGGCTCACGAGCAGACCGCGGCCGACGCGGCCTCGCGGCTCGTGCGCGAGCGGGGAGCCGGGGATCGCGTCGCCTGGCTGGTCGCCGACAACGCCGCAGCGGATACGCCCGAGCGCCTGATCGCGGCCGCCGGCGAGCGCTTCGGGCGCCTCGACGGAGCCCTGGTGAGCGTCGGCGGGACGCCGCCGGGAACGGTCGCGAGCACGCCTGATGAGGCATGGCGGGAGGGCTTTGAGGGCCTCTTCCTCGGCGGGCTGCGCCTGGCCCGGGCGCTCGCTCCCGTGCTCACCTCACCCGGCCACGGCGGGGCGGAGCAGGCCACCGGTACGGGTGGCTCGATCGCGTTCGTGCTGGCATCCTCGGTGCGCGTGCCGCTGGACGGGTTGGCGGTGTCCAACGGCCTCTTTCCCGGCCTCGCCGGGGTGGTGAAGATGCTGGCCGAGGAACTCGGGCCGGCGGGCGCCCGGGTGAACGGGATCATGCCCGTCCGCATCGCGACCGACCGGGTTCGAGAGCTCGACGGGCTCAAGGGCGATCCCGACGAGGTCCGTGCCCTGCGCTCCCAGCAGATCCCACTTCGCCGCTACGGCGAGCCGCAGGAGTTCGGTCGCCTCGCCGCCTTCGTGCTCTCGCCCGCCGCCTCCTTCATCACCGGCGCGATGATCCCGCTCGACGGCGGCTCGATGCGTGTGATCTGATCGCCGTGGCCATGGTGACCGAAGCCCAGCGCCCGCCGCCCGCAGCGGCCCTCACGGCCCTGTTCAGCGGCACCCGCCCCTTGAAGCGCTGGCGCTACGTGGGGATCTTCTGCGAGCCCTTCATGGCCTGCGCGGCGATCGTCCACGTGGGTCCGCTGAAGCAGTCCTTCTGGGCGCTGTACGACCGCGAGCGGGACCAGCTGCGGGAGCGCACGCGCCTGCGCCCCCGCCGCGGCGAGGTGCTGCTGGAGCCGGGCCGCCTGCGGGTCCGCGACCGCGGCGTGTCACTCGAGCTCGAGCTCCGGGAAGGGCCGGGGATCGAAGCCCTGTGCCCACACGGCCGGGGGAAGGTGTGGACGCGCAAGCAGGCCGGCGTGGCGGCGAGCGGGAGCATCGCCCTCGACGGTGCAGCCCCCCGGCCGCTGCACGCCCGTGCCGTGATCGACGACACCGCCGGGCACCACGCCCGCCACACCGAGTGGTTCTGGAGCGCGGGCGTGGGCGAGGGACCCGACGGCGGGGAGCTGGCGTGGAACCTCGTCAGCGGCGTCAACGACCCCCGCCAGGGATCAGAGCGGGCGGTGTGGGTGCGATCGGCGCCCGTCGAGCCCCCGCCGGTGAGCTTCGCGGCCGACCTCTCGAGCATCCGCTGCGAGGACGGCAGCGAGCTGCGGTTCAGCGCCGAGGCACAGCGGCGGCGCAGTGACAACTTCGTGCTGGTCTCGAGTGACTACCAGGCGCCGTTCGGCAGCTTCGCCGGGATGCTGCCCGGACACGTGCGGCTGCAGCGGGGGCTGGGCGTCATGGAGCACCACCGGGCGCGCTGGTAGCGCTGCGGTGCCTGCGCAGGGCATCTAGCAGCAGCTTGGAGTGGACCGCCCCGATCAGCTCCCGCAGCGGCTCCACCCCGGCGGCGATGATCTCCATCGCGCGCTCCACTTCGACCGTGCCCGCGAGCCTGCCCAGCAGCGCGCTGAGCTCCTCCTCGACCAGCGGCTCGAGCGCCTCGCGGTAGCGCAGGGTGTCGTACACGGTGAAGCCCAGGGCCTCCTCGTAGCCGCCGGCGCGGAAGCTCGCGATCGCCTCGATGATCTTCAGGTCCTCGCTGGCGTACCCGCGCCTGGTGGGCGTCAGCACGTTGATCTCCGCCAGCCGGTCCAGCACGTTGCGGGGCACCCCGTAGCGCTTGATGGCGGCGGCCCGTGACAGCCATCCGCCCTCGGCCGCGCGCGCCAGGGCGCCCTCGATGATGCGGTCCTCCAGCTCGACCAGGGCGTTGACCCGCTCGGGGTCCTCCTGCAGGGCGCCGCGGATCACCCGCAGGGGCAGGAAGCGCTCCTCCTGCAGGCGCTTGATCAGCGAGATCCGCTCCACGTAGGAGTCCGGGTAGTAGGCCATGTTGCGGCTCGTGCGCACGACGTCCTCGCCGCCCCCCAAGAGGCCCTCGCGCAGGTAGTAGCGGATCGTCCCGGGGCTCACCCCGGTGCGATCGGAGAGCTCGCTCATGCGCAGCAGCGGCCGCTCGCCGGTCTCCTCCCCCCGGAGCCGGCGCTCGCCGTGGTGCCGGTGCGGCGGGCCGCGGCGCCGGTGGCGCGGCCCGAGCCCCTCACCGGCTCGGCCTTCACGCCCGCAGTGTCTGGTCGCTGCGATCCTGCGCCGGGCCGGCGGCCGCGCCGCTGCTCAGCAGCTCCTGAACCTGGGCCTCGGAGTACCCGGCCGCCAGCAGCACCTCCTCGGTGTGCTCGCCGAGGGCGGGGCCCGGCAGGCGGGCGTGGTCGCCCGGGGTGCGGTCGAGCTTGATCGGCACCCCCAGCTGGCGCACCGGCTGCGGGCACCCGGGCTGGTCGATCTCGACCACCATCTCCCGCTCGCGCACGAGCTCGGAGGAAAGTGCCTCGTCCAGCTCCATGACCGGCTCCAGGCAGCAGTCGTGTTCGCGGGCGAACTGCTCCCAGTCGGCGCGGGTGCGCGCGGCGAAGATCTCCTGGACGGCGCCGTGGGCCTCGCTTCCGGGCCCTTCGAACTGCTTGGAGATCAGGTCCTCACGGTCGACCCCGCGGCACCACGCCTGCCAGAACTTCGGCTCCAGGGCGCCCAGCGAGACCCATCCGTCGGCGCATTCATACGGGCGGTAGCAGACCAGCGAGCCGGCCAGCGGAAGATCGCCCCGGCGGGGGACGTTGCCGTCGGCGAAGTAGGAGCCCGCCACCATCGCCAGCCACGACAGGGCGCCGTCGGACATCGACACGTCCACGAACTGGCCCTCGCCGGAACCCGGCCGTCCGGGCCCGCCGTCGCGCTCGCGCAGCGCGGCCATGATCCCGAAGGCGGCCATCAGGGCGCCACCGCCGAGGTCCGCGATCTGACCGGCGGCCTGGACCGGGGGCCCGCCCCGCTCGCCGGTCAGCCCCAGCAGGCCGATCAGGCCGAGGTAGTTCATGTCGTGCCCGGAGGCGTCTCGCTTGGGACCGTTCTGGCCGTAGCCGGAGATCCCGCAGAAGACGATCCCGGGGTTGACCTCCCGCATCCGCTCATAGCCCACCCCGAGACGGTCGAGGACGCCCGGGCGGAACGATTCGAGCACCACGTCGTGGTCGCGTACCAGCGCCAGCAGGGCCTCGCGCCCCGCGTCCTGCTTGAGGTCCAGGCGGATCGAGCGCTTGTTGCGGTTCAGCGCCAGGAACAGGGCCGAGCGGGCGCTCTCGTGGGCGCCCTCGTAGAAGGGGGCCGACCAGCGCACGTAGTCGCCCATGCCGGTGTCCTCGACCTTCAGTACCTCCGCGCCGAAGTCGGCCAGCAGCAGCGAGCAGAAGCCGCCCGGGAGCAGACGAGAGAGATCGAGGACGCGGATACCTTCCAGTGGGAGGCTCATACGGGTGCCCCCCGCTGGGCGACCGCCAGCAGTTCGCGGGCCTCGTGGACGCTCGCCGGGCGGCGGCCGATGTCTTCGGTCATCTGCCGGGCCTTGGCGATCAGCTCGCCGTTGGAGCGGGCCATCTCCCCGTCGGGGAGGTACAGGTTGTCCTCCAGGCCCACCCGGATCGAGCCCCCGAGGGTCAGGGCCGCGCCCACCAGCATCCACTGCTCACGGGAGATCCCGATCACGCCCCAGTGGCTGGAGGGAGGCAGGTTGGCGACCATCGCGGCGAGGTTGGTGGCGCTCGGCGGGATCCCGCCGAGGACGCCCATCACGCAGTCCACGTGCAGCGGGGGGTGCAGGACGCCCATGTCGATCAGCGGCTCGAGGCTGCCCACGTGGCCGATGTCGAAGCACTCGTGCTCGGGTTTGATGCCGAGCTCGTTCATCGCCTCCAGCAGCTCGATGATCTCCTCGAAGGGGTTGGCGAAGACCATGTTGAAGACGAACTGTTTGCGCGAGCGCGAGTACTTGGCGTAGTTCATCGAGCCCATGTTCAGGGCCGCCACCTCCGGCCGGCAGGCCCGCAGGTACTCGATCCGCTTGGCCACCGGGACGCCGATCGTGCCGGTGGAGAAGTTGACGATCACCTCCTCGCCCACCTCCTCGCGGATGGCGTCGGAGATGGCCATGAAGTCCTCGACCTCATAGCTCGGGGTGCCGTCCGGTTTGCGGGCGTGGATGTGGATCATCACGCCCCCCTCGTCCACGATCCGGCGCGCCTCGGCGGCGTACTCGGCGGGCGTGTAGGGGATCGCGGGGCACTGCTCGCGGTTGGCGATCGCGCCCGAGATCGAGCAGGTGATCACCACGGGGTCCTCGACGCTCATGGCGCTCCTCTCCGGTTGGACTTGGACCTGGCGCCGCCGGTGCTCATACGGGCACCACCCCCTGGCGCTTCCAGGGACGCTCGATGCGCTTGTCCTTGGCCATCTCCAGGGCGCGGCAGATCGTCTCGCGCGTGTGACGGGGGTCGATGACGTCGTCGATCATGTCGTTGCCGGCGGCGATGTAGACGTCGATGATCTTGCGGTAGGCCTCGATCAGCTCGGCCTTCTTGGCGGCCGGATCGTCGGCTTCCTCGACCTGTTTGCGCATCACGATCTCGACCGCCCCCTCGGCCCCCATGACGCTGATCTCGGCGCTCGGCCAGGCGACGATCATGTCGGGCTCATAGGCGCGCCCGTTCATCACGTAGTAGCCCGCCCCGTAGGCCTTGCGGATCACCACCGTGACCTTCGGCACGGTCGCGTTGGAGACCGCGTAGAGCATCTTCGCGCCGTGGCGGATGATGCCCCCGGCCTCGACCTTGGTGCCGACCATGAAGCCGGGGACGTCCATCAGGAACACCAGCGGGATGGAGAAGGCGTTGCACAGGTTCACGAAGCGGGCGGCCTTGTCGGCGGAGTCGTTGTCGAGGATGCCCCCGAGCTGGCGGGGCTGGTTGGCCACGATCCCGGCGGGACGGCCGCCGAAGCGGGCCAGGCAGGTGATGATCGTCTTCGCCCACTGGCCCTTGATGTCCAGGTACTCGCCGTCGTCGACGATCCGGGAGATCACCTCGTACATGTCGTAGGGCTTGCGGTTGGAGTCGGGGAGCACGTCGAGCAGTGCCTCCTCGGCGCGGTCGATCGGGTCCTTGGTCTCGCGTACCGGCGGGGGCTGCTCGCAGTTCTGGGGCATGTACGACAGGTATTGCTTGATGCGTTCGATGCACTCCTCGTCGCTGGCCACCTCCATGTCCCCCACACCCGACTTGCGGCAGTGGACACGGGAGCCTCCGAGCTCCTCCTGGCTGACGTCCTCGCCGATCGCGGCCCGCACCAGGTGGGGGCCGGCGAGGGCCATCGAGCCGCGGCCCTTGACCATCGGCACGAAGTCCGCCAGGCCGGGGATGTAGGCGGTGCCGGCGGCACACGGCCCCATCAGGGCCGCGATCTGGGGGATCACCCCGCTCATCACGACCTCCTCGCGGAACAGGTGCCCGGAGCCCGCGAACAGCGACCCGACCGCCTCCTGGATGCGGGCGCCGGCGCTGTCGAGCAGCCAGATGAAGGGGATCCGCTTGGTCAGGGCGAGTTCCCGCAGGCGCGTCACCTTCAGCTCCCCGGTCATGCCCATCGAGCCCGCCATCACGGTGAAGTCGTAGGCGCACACCGCCGCCAGGCGGCCGTCGATCTTGCCGTAGCCGGTGATCACGCCGTCGGCCGGGGCGTCCTTTCCCTCCATCGCCCGCTGGGAGAAGTGGGGCCGCCCGTGCATGCCGAGCTCGACATAGGTGCCCTCGTCGATCAGCAGTGCCAGGCGCTCGCGGGCGGTGAGCTTCTCCTGTTCGTGCTGGCGGGCGATCTTCTCCTCCCCGCCCCCCATCCGGATCCGCTCGCGGCGCTCCTGGAGGTCCTCGAGCAGGGGCCGCAACAGCGAGGACTCGGCCGGCGGGGTCGAGCCCTTCGCTGCTTTCGCGGGTTTGGAGGCGGCCTTCGCGCGGGAGGCCATCAGGCGCCCTTCCAGACCGGGTCGCGCTTCTCGAAGAAGGCGGTGACGCCCTCGACGATGTCCTCGGTGGACATCGCCAGGGTGAGCTGGGAGCGCAGGTAGTCCAGGGCGTCGTCGAGGGGCATGTCGAGCTGGCGGCGCATGGCTTCCTTGCCCAGGCGCATGATCACCGGGGACTTCGAGGCCAGCCGCGCGGCCCAGTCGGCCACGGCCTCCTCCAGCTCGTCGTCTGGAACGACGCGGTTGACGATCCCCGCGGCCAGTGCTTCGGAGGCGTCCATGCGCTCGCCCAGGAGCAGCATCTCGTTGGCCTTCTTACGGGGCACGTTGCGGTAGATCAGGGCCATGATCATGAATGGGAACGCGCCCACGTTGATCTCCGGGGTGCCGAAGCTGGCGCCCTCCCCGGCCACGATCAGGTCGCACGCCAGGGCGATCCCGAGGGCGCCGGCGAGCACGTGTCCGCGGGCCGCGCACACGGTCGGCTTGCCGAGCTGGCCGATCTGGCGGAACACGCCCACGAAGCGGTCCGAGTTGAAGTGCTTGTGCACCAGCGGCACGTCGGCGGCGAAGCCGCCCAGGTTGGCCCCCGAGGAGAACGTGCGCTCGTGGGAGGAGCGCAGCACCACGCAGCGGGCCCCGTCTTCCTCGTGCGCCCGGTCGAGGGCCGCGGAGAGCCCCTCGAGCAGCTCCGGGGAGAGGGCGTTGCGGGTCTCGGGGTCGTTCAGCGTGATGCTCGCCACGCCGGCGTCGTCAACGTCGTAGAGCACCTTGTCGGCCGCCATCGCCGCGCGATCGTAGCGCTAAGTGATCAGCTTCACTTCGTACTCCCTTCGGAGGCGCAGCTTCCGTTCGACTCGGGTCTGGTCCGGTCGGCGGGGGGCGCCTGTATCCCGAGGGGCTGGGGGAGGTTCACAGCCAGCACGGTGGTGACGACGACGATGCCTTCCCGCGACGAGCCCTTCCTCGCGACGACGCGCAGCGGCACCCCTTCTGCGTTGATGAAGACTTCGAGCCGTTCGGTCACCCGAGGCATCACCCGGCGCGGGCGCAGGTGCAGAGCTGCGGCGAACCCCACGGGGGGTGTGTGCGCGGGCACGCTGCGGATCGCCAGGAAGGCCGTCACGGGCTGCCCGGCCACCGTCCTCGGGCCGAGGTCGGTGACCCTGGACGCCGCCAGCGCGGCGATCAGGGCCCCGTAGAGACGGTGCGGGTCCTGCTCGTCGGGGAACGGCCCGCCGATGGGTGACACGGCGCCCGCGGGGAGCGGCGCGGTGATCCAGGGGCGGCCCGGGGCGCAAGAGCTCGGCACCCAGATGTACAGGTTCGAGCCGTACACGATGTAGCCCGAGCGGCCTTCCTCACCCGCGGCCGAGAACTCCCCTTCGGGGGGGTCTCCGCCGCTCAGGCCGATCAGGCGGGCACCCTGGGAGACGGGGACCTTTGAAACGTGACGGCTACATCTCCCGTGCTCGCAGGTCTCTCCGCCGCTTTCCGCGAACGATCTGACCCGATAGGCCTCTTCCCAGCGCTCGCTGTGGATCTGCAGGCCCTCCATCTTCTGCTCGAGCACCGCCAGCGCCGGCGGGGGCCCGGGCGTGGACGCGACCACCGCTCCGCCGGACGCCGCCCCGGCGGAGGCGACGAGCGCGATCGCAGCGAGGAGCAGGAGCCCGCACAGCACGAGGAACGTCGCGGCGGACAACGTGGCGCTCGGCGCTCCTCCCCCCTTCCCTCTCCGTCCCACAGCAACACCAACTCTACGCCACGCCGGGCGCAGCTCGCGCCATGAAGTGCGAAGCTCTACTGTGCACTTTGACCGGGGCCGTCGGGTTCCGCCCGATCTCGCGCGGGAGCGCGGGGTGGCCGGATGCCCCGGCGGCAACGCGACCCGACACCCAGCCAGCCCACCAAAGGAGAGCCCTCCCAATGGCCGCAACCGCCGCCAGCGTCCTGAAGCCGGACCACAAGGCGAGCCGCAAGCACTTCATCTTCACCGACGAGCACGAACAGCTGCGGGAGTCGATCCGCAACTTCGCGATCAAAGAGCTCGCGCCCCACTCCGAGGAATGGGAGGAGACCACGTTCCCGAACTCGGTCTTCCCGCGGATGGGCGAACTCGGCTTCCTCGGCCTGGACAAGCCCGAGCAGTACGGCGGACAGGGCGGCGACTACTACACCAGCCTGGTGCTGGCCGAGGAGATCACCAACGCCAACTCCGGCGGGCTGGCGATGGGCCTGGCGGTCCACACCGACATGGCGATGCCCCCGATCCTCGCCTTCGGGACCGAGGAGCAGAAGCAGGAATGGGTGGTCCCGGCGATCAAGGGCGAGAAGATCCTGTGCCTGGGGATCACCGAGCCGGACGCCGGGTCGGACGTGTCGGGGATCAAGACGCGGGCGGTCCGGGACGGCGATGACTTCGTCATCAACGGCTCCAAGACCTACATCACCAACGGCCACCGGGCCGACGTGATCGTGCTCGTCACGAAGACCGACCCCGACGCCGGCTACGACGGCTTCACCCTCTTCCTGGTGCCGATGGACTCACCCGGGGTGATCCGCGAGAAGCGCCTGGAGAAGCTCGGCATGCACGCCTCCGACACCGCCCTGCTGGCCTTCCAGGATGTCCGGGTGCCCGCCACGGCCGTCCTCGGGCAGGAAGGGAAGGGCTTCTACCACATCATGTGGGAGCTCCAGGGGGAGCGCCTGATCGGCGCCGCCGGGTGCGTCTCGGGAGCCCAGAAATGCTTCGAGAAGACGCTCGCCTACGCCCACGAGCGCAAGGCCTTCGGCCGTGAAATCGGCAAGTTCCAGGTGATCCGCCACAAGTTCGCCGAGATGGCCACGAAAATCGAGTCGGCCCGCCAGATGGTCTACGTGACCGCCTGGCGCTTCAACAACGGGGAGTACCCGGTGAGGGAGATCTCGATGGCCAAGCTCCACGCCTCGAGGGTCGCCTGCGAAGTGGCCGACGAATGCATCCAGATCCACGGCGGAGCCGGCTACATGCGCGAGTACGGCGTCGAGCGGGTGTGGCGGGACATGCGCCTGAACCGCATCGGAGCGGGCACCGACGAGATCATGCTCGACGTCATCGGCCGCTCCTACGGCCTGTGATCAGAGCCCTCCCGGGCGAGCACCTCGACGGTCGGGGCGAGACGGCGGCGCAGGCCGGAGCTGAGGAGGCCGACGAGCAGCGAGGGGCCCATCGCGCGGGCGGCGCTCGGCCAGAGCCCGCGTTGTCTCGCGGACGCCTCGCGCAGCGCGGCCTCCCGCTCCGGCGAGTCCTGCGGGTGGCCACGGAAGATCTCATGGATCTCGGCGTTGAAGGCCTGCCGTTCACGGTCGAGCTCCGGGGATTCGGGAAACGCGAGCCGGCGAACGAGCTCCCGGCCCGTCGCCGCTACAGCGGCGAGCGCGAACGTCCGCCACAGCGCTACCCGCTTCCCCGTCCGCCGGTCCACGGTGCGGATGCCGAACAGCAGCTGACCGGGCATGCGCAGCTGCTCGCGGAGCACGTCCGGCAGGGCCGGGATCAGCTGCCGCTCGATCAGACCACCCTCGCGGACCAGCCCGGTGCGCCGCGCCCGCGTGGACCCGCCGGCGAAGACGGCCGCGTCCAGGAGCCCGGCCCCCGTCCGGCGCCAGAGCGGCGCACGTTGATAGGAGTCGCCGGCCATCAAGGCCATTGTCACCGTTCATCAAGGACCCCGCACATGTGCGGGGTCCTGGCCGGGCGCATGCGCCCGGCCACCGGGCGGCGCGTGCGCCGCCCGGAACAGCTTCGACAAGCATGTGTACGTGACCGCCCGGCGCATGCGCCGCCCGGAACGGCTTTCGAGGAGCATGTGCACGCGACCCTCGACCGGCTCACGCGCCGAGGTCAGCTGACATGACTCCCCCCGACCCCCCCTTCACCGACGAGCACGAGGAGCTGCGTTCCTCCGCGAGGGGGTTCATCGAACGGGAGCTGGCCCCCCACGCCCAGCAGTGGGAGGAGGAACACTGGTTCCCCGACGAGGCCTTCTCGAAGATGGCCGCCCAGGGCCTGCTCGGGCTGAAGTACCCGGAGCAGTACGGGGGCCAGGGCGGGGACTATCTGCACGAGGCGGTCCTGTGCGAGGAGATGGCGAGGGCGGGGTCGGGGGGCACGGCGGCGGGCCTCGGGGCCCACATCAACATCGCCACCCCTCCGATCTGGAAGTTCGGCACCGAGGAGCAGAAGCAGCGCTACCTGGTGCCGGGGATCCGGGGCGAGCGGATCGGGGCGCTCGGCATCACCGAGCCCGGGGCGGGGTCCGACGTGGCCGCCATCACCACCCGGGCCGAGGCCGTGGACGGGGGCTGGGTGGTCAACGGGGAGAAGACCTACATCACCAACGGCGTCCGGGCCCACTTCATCGTGACCGCCGTCAAGACCACCGTCCAGGGAGGCCACCACGGGATCTCCTTCCTGATCGTGGACCGTGGCGAGGGGGTCGAGTCCTCGGCCCTGCAGAAGCTCGGGTGGCACGCCTCCGACACCGCCACGATCAGCTTCCAGGACGTGTTCGTGCCGCAGGAGAACCTGCTCGGGGAGCTCAACGAGGGCTTCAAGCTGATCATGGCCAACTTCCAGTGGGAGCGCCTGGCGATGGCCCTGGGAGCCGTCGGGGCGATGACGATCGCGTGGGAGCGGACCGCCGCCTTCGCCCGCGAGCGCAGGACCTTCGGCAAGCCCCTGTCCGAGCACCAGGCCATCCGCCACAAGCTCGCCGACCTGGCCACCACCGTCTACACCTGCCGCTGCGTCACCTACGACGCCCTGCGCCGCTTCGTCGCCGGGGAGGACCCGCTGAAGGAGGTCACGATGGCCAAGCTCGCCACCCAGCGGGCGTCCTTCGACCTGATGGACGCCTGCCTGCAGATCCACGGCGGCGCCGGGTACATGCGCGAGTACTGGGTCGAGCGGGCCGCCCGCGACGCCCGCCTGGGACCCATCGGGGGCGGCTCCGACGAGATCATGCGCGAAATCCTCGGCCGCACGCTGGCGCTGTAGGGCCGTACCGAACCTGAACAAACGTCCGCATCGCTCAAGGCCCAGACGGGGTGGGTCGATAGGCGGCATGTGGAGACGTCTCGAGAGCTCCAGGCCGTTGTCCCTCGCGCCGTACGCGCCCTCGGGCTCGTGGGCGTGGTGTGCCTGCTCGCCCTCCCCTCCTCGGCCGCCGCATCCTCGACCGCCGGCCAGACCCACGGACACGCACCGCAAGACGAAGGTCCACCGCCTGTGCCGGCGCACCCGCGCCCACGGGCGCCTGCACGGCAAGAGCTCACGCCGGCACTCGGGCTCCTCGGCTCGCTCACACGGCTGCTCCGGCGGGGCCCGCGCCCACCCGCGCCACCAGCGCTCCCACGCCCGCGAGGGCAGCGGGGCCCAGACGCCCCGGCACACCTCACAGGCGCCGCTGAACGCGAGCGGCGAAAACTGCCAGAACACGACCCTGATCCCCGGTGAAGCCAACGTGTCGGCGATCCGCGAAGCCACCCTCTGCCTGATCAACCGCGAACGCTCCCACGCCGGCGAGCAACCCCTGAGGCCGGACGCCGCCCTCGAAGAAGCGGCCCAGGGCCACTCCACGAGCATGGCCGTCCACGGGTACTTCGAACACGTCTCTCCGGGCGGCTCCACGCCCCTGTCCCGGATGCGGGAAAGCGGCTACCTGTCGAGCTCCACCCCCGGCTACATGCTCGGCGAGAACATCGCCTGGGGCAGCAGCACCGACTCCACCCCGGCCGCCATCGTGGCCGCCTGGATGGCCTCTCCGCCCCACCGCGCCAACATCCTCCAGTCTGAATTCCGGGACACCGGCATGGGCGTCTCACCGCACCTCCCGGGCTCCTTCGCGGCCGGCCAGGTGGGGGCCATCTACACCGAGGACTTCGGCGTCAAGATCGGCTCCTGAGCGGCCGGGGGGCCGGCGAGCAGATATAACCTCCCCTCCCCAAACCACCACCAGAAGCGAGGGAGCAATGGGAGTACTCGACGGGAAATCTGCGATCGTCACCGGCTCGGCACGCGGGATCGGTCGTGCCACCGCGGAGCTGCTCTCCGAACAGGGCGCCCAGGTCCTGATCAACGACCTCGACGGAGACGTCGCCGAGCAGGCGGCCTCCGAGATCAAGGGCGAGACCGCCGTCTTCTCCGGCGACCTCACCAAGCCCGGTGCCGCCGACGAGCTCGTCCAGAAGGCGATCGACTCCTTCGGGAAGATCGACATCATCGTCAACAACGCCGGCTACACGCTCGACGCACCCGTCCACAAGATGTCCGACGAGGCCTTCCAGGCGATGCTCGACATCCACACCATCGTCCCCTTCCGGGTCATCCGGGCGGCCGCCCCACACCTCCGCGAGCCCGCCAAGAAGGAGCGTGAGGAAGGCAAGGAGGTGTTCCGCAAGATCGTCAACATCTCCTCCACCTCCGGCACCTTCGGCAACGCCGGCCAGGCCAACTACTCCTCCGGCAAGGCCGGCGTGGTGGGCCTCACCAAAACCATCGCCAAGGAGTGGGGCCAGTTCAAAGTGAACGTCAACGCCGTCGCCTTCGGCTTCATCGACACCCGCCTCACCCAGGCCAAGGTCGACGAGAACACGATGGAGAAAGACGGCCAGACCGTCCAGCTCGGGATCCCCGAGCAGATGCGCCAGATGGCCTCGATGATGATCCCCCTGGGCCGCCCCGCCACCCCGGCAGAGGCCGCCGGAGGGATCTTCTTCCTCTGCTCACCGTGGTCCAACTACGTCCACGGCCAGACCCTCCACGTCACCGGCGGTCTGTTCGGGGGGATGACGGGCTAGGGCCCGTCCCTACTCGAGCGCCAGCACGCAGCCGGAGAAGTACGCTCCGGCGGGCGAGGCGAGGTAGGCGCACAACGCCGCCAGCGTGTCGCCCGTCGTGTCGCGGCCGGGAGTGATCGCAACCGTCGTGATGCCGTAGCGGGCCCACTCGATCGAGGTCGTCCGGGCGAGGTTCTCGAGGCCCGCACGGGCCGCGCGGGCGTGGGTACGCGCGTCGCGGCATGCGTCGGTGGCGATGCTCTCCGCGGCGCCGTCGTCGACGCGCTCCGGCGGTGCGACGAACACGATCCGCCCCGGCCGCTGCTGCTCGATCAGGGCGGCGGCGACGGCCCTCGTGACCTCCCACGTCAGCTGCATCGTGCGTCCGAGCGCGTCTCGTGCGGGCTCCCCGGCGGCCGCGAACACACCGGCCGCGTCCACCACGAGCAGGTCCGGGAGCCCGGCCTCTCCCAGCAGCCGTGCGAACGACTCCTCGTCCACCGGCAGCTCGCAGCCCGTCAGCCTTGCCGAGGTGGCGCGGGCGCCATCGGTGAGCGCGGCGTACAGCGGGGGTCCGCCGGCCCGCCCGGCCTGCCCGGCGTCGATCGCGGCTCGGCGCTCGCGTCCGTGCCGGTGTGCGCCAGCATGATCGAGACGCCCTCCAGCAGCCCGGGGCGCAGCAGCTCCGCGGAGGCCGTCGCGCTCACCCGTCGAGCGCCTGGGAGGCCGTCGAGCGGGCCCGCAGCTCGAAGTACAGGACGGCGGCCGCCAGCGCCGAGAGGGGAGCGCTCAAGACGCCCACGAGCACACGCGCGATGATCCCCGCGCCCGTGCCCGCCGAGGCGGCGAGGGCGTCGACGATGTTCCCGGCCGCACCCACCAGCACGACCAGGATCATGATCACGGCGAACACCTGCAGCCCGTTGCCCCGCACCAGCAGGCGGCTGCGACGCAGGGCGGGGAACACGCCCGGGTTCTCCATCACCACCACCGGTGCCGCCACCGACCAGATCGTCAGCAGGATCAGGCCCGGGATCACGAGCAGGATGAAGCCGGCCATGATCCCCAGGGCGGCGACCACGCCGACCAGGATCAGCTGACCCAGCACCGGGGCCGCGGCCCGCAGCAGCTGCCCGGCGGTGGCGTCACGGCGACCGTCCTGAACGTCGGCCACGAGCCTCACCACCATCCCCGTGAACAGCGTCACCGCCACCAGGTCGATCGCGATCGCGACCACCGCGAGCCCGGGGCTGGTCACGATCAGGATCCCGGCCACGATGCCGGTGAGCACGAACACCGCCGCCGCCGCCGGCATCAGCACCGCGGCCTGCTCGATGTAGATGTCGAACACCCGGCGGATCACCGCGCCGACCTGGAGGCGAGCTTCGTCCACGCCCCGCCCGCGCTCTGTCAGCGTGCCGAGGTCGGCGCCGTGGTGGGCGACGCGCCGCCGCGGGCCTGCTCGCGGATGCGCCGCAGGATCCCCTTGCGCCCGTACTGCTCGAGTCCTCCGTACAGGCGCTTGATCTCACTCTGGATCTCGTTGGCCACGGCCTGCTGCTGCTCGCGCGTGGACCCCTCGAGGACCTCCCACCGCAGCGGCTCCCCGAACTGCACGGTCACCTTGGGGAACTGCAGCCGGCGCCAGTTGCGAACCCGCTGGGAGCCGTGGATCGCGATCGGGACGACCGTTGCGCCGCTCTCCAGCGCCAGGCGCCCGATGCCCGGCTTGGCCTCGTCGGCGAGCTGGCCCGTCCGTGAGCGCCCGCCTTCGCAGTACATCGCCACCGTCCCTCCCCGCCCGAGGATCGTCTCGGCGGTGATGAAGGTCTCCTCGTCGCGGGCGCCCCGGCGCACCGGGAACGTGCCGCCGCGCTCGAACACCATCTGCAGCGGCATCGTGAACATCTGCGACTTGGCCATGAAGTGGATCTTCCGCCGCAGGTAGCAGCCCATCAGGAAGTGGTCCATGAAGGAGAAGTGGTTCGGCGCGAGGATCACCGCACCGCGGCCGGGAACGTTCTCCACCGAGATCGCCCGCGCCCGCAGGAAGGTGTAGGAGTACAGCGACGTCATCACCCGCACGGCCTCGTAGACCCATTTCGGCTCGCTGCGCCGGACACGCTCGTGGAAGCGGTCGAAGTGCTCCTTCGGCCGCGGGTCCCGGTAGACCTGCTCGCGCATCGGCACGAGGTCTTTCTGCTCGCTCATCCTGTTCGGAGTACCTCCCTGGGGCGGCAAGGTTACGCGCCTGCGCCGGCCCTGGACCTGTGGGCACGCATCAGATCGAGCAGCTGGCGGGCACGGTGGGCGAAGCCGGCGGGCGTACGCCCGCTCACGCGGTGGCTGAGCGGCAGCTCCACCTCCACCACGCGCGCGCCCGCGCGAGCCGCGTCGATCGTCATCCCCAGCTCCATCCCGTACCCCTCCGCGAACGGCAGCAGGCGCCCCAGCAGCTCGCCCCCGAGCGCCCGCTGACCGCTGAGCGGAGCACCCAGCTCGAGGCCGCAGCGCGAGGAGATCGCCCGTCTGGCATAGCCGCGCGCGAGCCCGAACCCACCTCCCTCGCGCTCGCGGAAGGCGGCGATCGCCAGTTCCCCACGCCCGTCGAGCACCACCTGCACGAGCGCCGCCAGCTCGCCGGCGGAGTCCCCCAGGTCGCCGTCGCAGAGCAGGAACAGCTCCTGTCCGCCATCGCCGGCGCGCTCGCTCGCGGACAGCGCCATCCGTGCGGCGGCGCTCATGGCGGCTCCCTTGCCGGCGTGGCGGGGGCTCGAAAGCACCCGCGCGCCGCACGCCCGCGCCCGCGCGGCGGTGTCGTCGCGGCTGGCGTCGTCGGCGACCCACAACTCGGCCCGCGGCAGGGTCCGGCGCAGGGAGTCCAGCGTCGCCTCGATGCGAGCGCCCTCGTTGCGCGCGGCGACGATCACCCGCACGGGAGCGTCCACGGCGTGCGAGCCGTGCTCGGCATCGGATGCGGTGTCTATTGTTGCGCCCCTACTGCTGTCTGTTCCCGTGGAGGAGCCATGCCCCAGGTTGAGGCCCATATCACCGGCACGGTATGGAAAATCGAGTGTGCGGTCGGCGACGCGATCGAGGAGGGCGACACGGTCGCGATCCTCGAGTCGATGAAGATGGAGATGCCCGTGGAGGCCGAGGACGCCGGCACGGTCAAGGAAATCTGCTGCGAGGAGGGCCAGGCCGTCAGCGAGGGCGACACGCTCGTCGTGCTCGAGTAGATGGTCGAGTCCTAGGGCTTGTCGAGCGCCTCCACCCCACAGGAGCTCGCCGGCGGAAAGCTGCTGCTGGATGAGCCCGTCACCGGGGTCGTCCGCCTGACGATCTCGAACCCCGCCAAGCGCAACGCGCTCGACCATCCGATCCTGGACGCGATCACCGCCACCCTGGAGCGGCTGGCGGCCGAGCCGCGGACGACCGGCTGCGTGATCGTCACGGGCGCCCACGGGATGTTCTCCGCCGGCTATGACATCGGCGAGATCCCCGACGAGGACTTCGAGGAGCGCGCCGAGCACCTGGTGGCCCAGCCGTTCACCCAGGCGATCGACGCCCTGCAGGCGTTCCCGATGCCGACCCTGGCGGCACTCGCCGGGCCACACGATCGGCGGCGGGCTGGAGCTGGCGCTGGCGTGCGACCTGCGCGTGGCCGCCGCCGGGGTGAAACTGGGCATGCCCCCGGCGAAGCTCGGACTCGTCTACTCCCACACGGGCCTGCGCCGTTTCATCGACGCCATCGGCGCCCCCCGCACGCGCGAGCTGTTCCTGCTGGGGCGCAACATCGAGGCCGACACGGCACTGACCTGGGGGCTCGTCAACCGCGTCGCCCCCGAGCACCGAGCTGGAGCAGGAGGCGCTCGAGCTGGCCGGCGAGCTGGCGGGCAACGCCCCGCTGGCCCAGCTCGGGAACAAGCGTGTCATCGGCGAGCTGCTGGGCGCGGCCTCGAAGCTCGATCCGCAGCTCGAAGAGGAGCTCATCGAGCTGCGCCGCGCGTCCTTCTCCTCGGAGGACATGCGCGAGGGGGTTCGTGCCTTCGGAGAGCGCCGAGCTCCCCGCTGGCAGGGCCGCTGATCACCGGGCGCTCGCGCGCCTGCTAATCGAGTGCGACCGCGCCCCAGCCCCGCCGCGTAGTCGTCGCGGCGGCGAGCGCGGCGAATGTCATCACCAGGAGCTGAAGGACGAGCGAGGCGCCGACACTCACGAGCCGGAACGGCCCGTTTCCAGCCGCGGCCAACGACGATGCGTCCGCGAACAGGCCGATCGCGTACAGCGCCGTCGCGAGCGTGATCGCCACCATCGCTGCCGTGACGAACACGCCGCACGCATACGCGGCGAGCAACCGAGCGCGCCCCACCGGGACCGCGAACAGAACGGCGCGGGCACCCACAACGCAGCCTGCGCCGCAGGCCAGCCCGGCGAGACTCCATGCGATGAACGCGATTGCGCCCTCCGTGCCGGCGTGATGGAGCGGCTGGGAGTTGGCCACGGCCTCCATCAGCCTGGTCAGCCCGATGAACACCGCCACGATCAGTGGGGGCAGAGCCACCAGACGCCACAGCCGCGGCTGCATGCGCGCCCGCCTGAGGGCCGCGAGGATCAGCGGCACAGAGCCCAGCAGGACGGCGGCCGAGGCCAGGACCGCGAGCACCTGGACGGCGAGGTGCGTGTCGCCGAGCAGACGATGCACATGGCCCGCGGCCGCGAACGGCGCGTCCTCCGTGGTCTTGTAGAAGCCGAACCCGGCTGCCGCAAAGGCGACCCAGCACGCCAACTGGCCGCTCGTGCTCGCCCGGAGCCGCTCACACGGCTCCACCTCCGCGGCCGCTGCCGGCCGCAGGTGGGCGGCCAGCGCCCCCCGCAGCAGGTCCAGGAGCGCGCCCGCTCGCGGCGGGGAGTCCTCGAGCAGCGCACGCATCTCCTGCTCGTAGCGGCGGCGAAAGGCCAGCGGATAGAGCGCCAGCGCGAGTGCTGCCAAGCGCCCGCTCATCGTGTCGCCTCGGCCACGCGCAAGCGGTCAAGGCCACTGCGGGCCACCCGCGCGAGGTCGCGTAGCTCCGCTGCGAGCGCGGCGGTGCCCGCGGCGGTCAGCCTGTAGGGCCGCCGGCGGTCTTCCGCGGGCAACGCCTCGATCAGCCCCCGCTCCTCCAGTCGTGACAACGCCCCATACAGCGTCCCCGGCCCCAGCCGCACGCCCGCGAACTGCTCGACGTCCTGGGTGATCGCATAGCCGTGTTTGGGTCCCTCGGCCAAGCTCGTCAACACGAGCAGACCCGGATCGGTAGATCGCGCTCCGATAGATCGCATTACGTAATAGTAGCGGGAGACGGGCGGGCGCGGGCGGCAACCGGCGGAGCGGCTGGAAGCGTCCGCGCCACCCCATACCTTTGCCCCATGGCGCCGCTGATATCGCGCGAGGAGGCGATCCAGCTCGGCGAGGTCGAGGACCACGCCGGGATCGAAGCAATCGTCAAGCGCGCCTGGAAGGCGCGCGTGGAGCGGTTCGCGGACTCGACCGACATGTGCTCGCTCGTGAACGCCAAGTCCGGCGGCTGCGCCGAGGACTGCGGCTTCTGCGCACAGTCGCGCTTCGCCGACGCCGAGACGCCGATGCACGCGATGATGGAGCCCGAGCAGGTCCTCGAACACGCCCGCGCGGCCGAGGCTGCGGGGGCCCACCGCTTCTGCATGGTGACCCAGGGACAGGGCCTGTCCAAGCGCGACTTCGCCAAGTACCTGGAAGGCGTCCGGCTGGTCTCCGAGCACACCAACCTCAAGCGCTGCGCGTCGGTGGGCCACATCTCATCCGAGCGCGCCCGCCAGTTGCGCGAGGCCGGCATCCAGCGCGTGCACCACAACGTCGAGACGGCCCGCAGCTACTACGACGAGGTCACCACCACCGTCCGCTACGAGGGACGCATGCGCACGATCGCCGCCGTCCGCGAGGCGGGCCTGGAGACCTGCGTGGGCGGCATCCTCAACCTCGGCGAGAGCCGCGCCCAGCGCGTCGAGATGGCCTTCGAGCTGGCGGACATCAACCCCACCAGCGTGCCCATCAACATGCTCAACCCGCGCCCCGGGACGAAGTTCGGCGACCGCGACTTCATGGACCCGTGGGAGGCGGTCAAGTGGATCGCGATCTTCCGCCTGATCCTCCCCGACGCCCTCTTCCGGCTGTGCGGGGGGCGCGTGGAGAACCTCGGCGAGCTCCAGGAGCTGGCGGTCGAGGCCGGCCTCAACGGCGTGATGATGGGCAACTTCCTGACCACCCTCGGCAACACCCCCGAGAGCGACCGCGAGATGTTCACCGGTCTCGGCCTGAACGTCGCCCGCCAGCCCGACAACGCCGCCAACCCGCGCCCGGACAACCGCAGCGGGTGGATGTCCGGCGAGACCCCCGACGTGGTCGAGGAGCTGCTCGGCGAGGAGCCCGGCTCGGACCCCGAGCCCGAGTTCGATCCGGCGACGCTGGCGGTGCGCCTCTGGGACCCCTCCACGCAGCTGCGCTTCCGCGCCAAGCGCGGAGACGTTCCCCCGCGCCCGGACGGGGCGCCCAACCGCGCCCCGGTCGCCCGCCAGGGAGCAGCTTGAACGACGTCCAGGAGCGCCTGGACGAGCTCGAGCGGCTCGGGCTCTCCCGGCGCCTGCGTCTGATCAGCGGACCACAGGGTCCGACCGTGCTGCTGGAAGGACGGCCGGTGCTGCTGCTGTGCTCCAACAACTACCTCGGCCTGGCCGACCACCCGCGGGTGCGCGGCGCGGCGGCCGACGCCGCCATGCGCTGGGGCGTCGGCGCGGGAGCCTCGCGGCTCGTCTCGGGCACGATGACGATCCACGGACGCCTGGAGGAACGCCTGGCCGAGTTCTCCTCCAGCGAGGCCTGCGTGCTGTTCGGCTCCGGCTACCTCGCCAACCTCGGCGCGGTCGGGGCGCTCGCCGGCCGCGGCGGGAGGATCTTCTCGGACGAGCTCAACCATGCCTCGATCATCGACGCCTGCCGTCTGGCCCGGGCCGAGGTCCACGTCTTCCGCCACCGCGACCTCGACCACCTCGAACGCCTGCTGCAGCGCCACCCGCCGCGGCGCGACGCCGCCGCCGGGCACGTGATCGTGACCGACTCGCTGTTCTCGATGGACGGGGACGTGGCCCCGTTGGAGGGGATCGTGGAGCTCGCCCGCCGCCACCGCGCCCGCCTGCTCGTGGACGAGGCGCACGCGATCGGCAGCCTCGGTCCCGGCGGACTGGGGGCGGTCGCGGAGGCCGGACTGCAGGACGAGGTCGACGTCGTGGTCGGGACCCTCGGCAAGGCCTTCGGCTCCTACGGCGCCTACGCCTGCGCCTCGGCCGAGGTGGTACGGCTGATGATCAACACCGCCCGCTCGCTGATCTTCTCCACCGCCCCCGGCCCGCCCGCGCTGGCCGGGGCCCTGGCCGCGCTGGAGCTGCTCGTCGAGGAGCCCCAGCGCGTGCGCCGGCTGCGGGAGAACGCCCGCCTGCTGCGCGAGGAGCTCGAGCTCGAGGGCTTTCCGATGCCGGACGGGGAGATCCAGATCATCCCGCTGGTGGTGGGCGAGGAGCGCGACGCGCTGGCCCTCTGCCAGGCGGCGCTCGAGCGGGGGGTGTTCGCGCAGGCCATCAGGCCCCCGACCGTGCCGGCGGGCACGGCGCGCCTGCGCCTGGCGGTGATGGCCACGCACAGCCCGGAGGAGCTCCGCTACGCCGCCCGCGTGCTGGGCGAGTGCGCCCGCGAGCTGGGACTCGACCCCGCGCGCATGGGACCGCTGCACGAGGAGCGCGTCGCCACGGTTCGGGCGCAGGACCCCTTCGCGCGTGAGCTGAACCGCGAGCCGTTCGACTTCGACAGGATGCACGCCGCCTAGCGCGGGCGCCGCGTGCGCGGCCTGTTTGTAACCGGCACCGATACCGGCGTCGGCAAGAGCGTCGCCAGCGCCTGCCTGCTGGCCTCGATGCGCGCTGCCGGGGAGCCGGTGCGCGCCTACAAGCCGGTGCTGACCGGCCTCGACGACCCCCCCGCCGGGCCATGGCCGGCCGACCACGAGCTGCTCGCCCTCGCCGCCGGGATGGCTCCCGAGGAGGTCGCCCCGCTGCGCTTCGGGCCGGCCGCGTCCCCCCACCTGGCGGCCGCCCTCGCCGGCGTGGAGCTCGACCCGCGCGGCCTGATCGGCAGGGCTCGTGAGCTCGGCGACGGCCACACGCTCGTGGTGGAGGGCGTCGGCGGGCTGCTGGTGCCGCTGAACGACTCCTTCAGCGTCTGCGACCTCGCGGCTGCCCTGTCCCTCGGCGTGCTGGTCGTGGCCAGACCCGGCCTCGGCACGATCAACCACACGCTGCTGACCGTGCGGGCGGCACGCCACGCGGGGCTGGAGGTCGTGGCGGTCCTGCTCAGCGACTGGCCCCCCGAACCCTCCCCGCTGGAGCTCTCCAACCGCGAGACGATCGCCGCGCTGGGGGCCGTCGAGGTCCACACGCTGGCGCGACTGCCGGGGCCCGACCCGGCCGCACTCGCCGCGGCCGGGGAGACGCTGCCGTGGCGGGGCTGGCTGTGAACCGCAGTGGGCCGGGGGACCGGGTGCTCAGCCGGCGCGTGCCGCCGCCTGCATCGCCGTCGCGATCTGAGCCAGGTCCTGCTCGCCGGTGACGTACGGCGGCATCGCATAGATCAGCTCCCGGAACGGCCGCAGCCAGACCCCCTGCTCCAGAGCGGCCGCGGTGGCGGCGGCGACGTCCACGGGATGGTCGAGCTCGATCACCCCGATCGCACCGAGGACCCGCACGTCGGTGACCGAACCGAGCCCCCGGACGGGCTCCAGGCCCTCCCGCAGGCCCCGTTCGATCCCCGCCACCTGCCCGCGCCAGCGGCCGTCCGCCAGCAGTCCCAGCGACGCCAGCGCGACCGCACAGGCGAGCGGGTTGCCCATGAACGTGGGGCCGTGCATCAGCCCCCCTCCCTCGCCGCCGGAGACGGCCTCCGCCACCTCGGCGGTGCAGAGCACCGCCGCCATCGTCATGTAGCCGCCGGTGAGCGCCTTGCCCACGCACATCACATCGGGGGACACCCCCGCGTGCTCGCTCGCGAACATCGTGCCGCTGCGCCCGAAGCCGGTGGCGATCTCGTCGAGCACCAGCAACAGCCCGTGCTGGTCGCACAGCGCCCGCAGGTGGGCCACGCACGCGGGTGAGTGAAAGCGCATCCCGCCGGCGCCCTGCACGACCGGCTCGACCACGATCCCGGCCAGCTCCCCGGAGTGGCGCTCCACGAGCTCGCTCACGCCGGCGGCCCAGTCCGGATCGAGTCCGGCGTCGAAGCCGTCCGGGGGGCGCTCGGCGAACACGTGGCGGGCGAGCAGCCCGGTGAACAGCGAGTGCATGCCGCCGACCGGGTCACACAGCGCCATCGCTCCGGCGGTGTCGCCGTGATACCCGCCCCGCACGGTCAGCAGCCGCGTGCGCCCGGGCCTGCCGGCCGCGCGCTGGTACTGCAGGCAGAGCTTGATCGCCACCTCGACCGAGACCGAGCCGGAGTCGGCCAGGAACACGCGCTCCAACCCTGGGGGCGCCAGCTCGCACAGCTGCTCGCACAGGCGCACCGCGCCCTCGTGGGTGAGCCCGCCGAACATCACGTGCGCCACACGGCCGAGCTGGCTCCACGACCGCTGCGTCCAGCGCCGGGTGGCGGTAGCCGTGGATCGCACACCACCACGACGCCATCGCGTCGATCGCCTCGCGCCCGTCGGCCAGTTGCAGGCGCACCCCCTCGGCCCCCACGACCCCCAGCGACGGGACGGCCGCGGGCAGGGCGCCGTAGGGGTGCCACACGCGCTCGGCGTCGAGGGCCAGCAGCGCCGGCCAGTCGCCCCCCGGCGTCCCGGGCGCCCCCGCCGCCCCCGACGGGCTCAGAGCCCTAGTCCTCGTAGAGGACGAATTCGCGCTTGCGCGCTCCGCAGACCGGGCAGAACCAGGTGTCGGGAATCTCCTCGAACGGCGTGCCCGGTGGGATCCCGCCGTCGGGATCGCCTTCCTCGGGGTCATAGATGAAGCCGCAGGATTCGCAGATCCAGCGCTGCATGGTCTCGGTTGCGGTGCTCATACCGGGAGCTCTCCTTGGTGGTACATGAGCGCCACAGACTAGCGGCAGGTAGCCTCAGCGGATGCGCCCGAGCGACGACAACCCGACCGAGTCACCCCAAGCATCACCGGCCGGGGACACCTCCGCCGCTTCGGCGCCGGCCGGCACGCCCGCCCCGCCAGCCGCGCCCCCCGGGGTGGAGCCGGGCACCACGCTGAACACCGGCGCCCCCGTGCGCCCCCGTCAGGCCGCCAGCGTGATCCTGCTGCGCGGCGGCGGCGAGAAGCTCGAAGTGCTGCTCGTGCGGCGCACCCCGCAGGCGAGGTTCATGGGCGGGGTGTGGGTGTTCCCCGGCGGCGCCGTGGACGAGGTCGAGGGCTCCGGCGACGAGGCCCACCGCGCGGCGGCGGTCCGCGAGCTCCACGAGGAGGCCAGCATCGAGATCGCCGACCCGTCGGAGCTGATCAAGTTCTCCCGCTGGATCACCCCGGCCATCGTCACGATCCGCTTCGACACGCACTTCTTCCTGGCCGTGCTGCCCGAGGGCCAGGAGCCCCGCGTGGACGGTGAGGAGTGCGTGGACGTCGGCTGGTTCACCCCGGCCGGCGCACTGGAGTCCTCCCGGGCGGGCGACATCGAGCTCGTGTTCCCCACCATCAAGCACCTCGAGCAGCTGCGGGACTTCGCCTCGGTGCAAGAGCTGCTCGACTACGCCCGCGGGCGCGAAGTGTTGCCGGTCGAGCCGCGGGTGCTGATGGAGGGCGAGGTCGCGCGGATCGTGCTGCCCGGCGACCCGGACTACTGATAGGTCAGATACCGGGGCGCTGGGGTCTGCCCCCAGCGTTTACGGGCGGTTCGGGCCTCGTCGTGCCGCCCCAGGCCGCGCAGTTCGGGGCCTAGACCGAGGCCCAGGAACGCAGGCCTCGGGGGCCTGCGTATCACAAGGCCAGGACGTTGCCGCTGCCTAACGCGCGGGGTGTCTTCCGTCCGGGCTCCGCGCCAGGATGCACCCGTCCGCATGGATGCCGGACATAGATACCCCTGGACCAACGTCAGGACGCTAAGGCCCAGGGGGCACAACGGAGGGCCATCCGTTGCACAGGGCAACGGCCCGGGACTTCACCCCGGGGACCCGTTTGAAAGGCGGCGATCGGTTCGAACCCGAGGCCCTCCGTTTTCAACACAGAGAACCCAGAGTGGGTTTCGTATATATACCCGGGTTTCCTTCCCCGGTGCTCTTTTGGGTGCTGCTCCAGGTGGGTGGTTGCCAATGGCGCGAGCGTTTGTCCCGAGCCATGTATTGCGATGCGTAAGGTAACACAACTCCGGACGGAAAAGCGCCACTATTTGTCCGCTTCCGTCCGCTCAGCTTGGTACAGAGACGGCCCCCGCCACCGGGTCCGCCGCCACCCCAAACGCCTCGCTGAGCCGCTGTGCGGCATCGTGCTTGGGGGCGTGGTGCATGTAGATCTCGGTGGTGCTGAGGCTGGCGTGGCCCATGTAGACCTGGATCTCGCCCACCGGCACGCCACCCGTCGCGCATAGCGTCCCGAAGGTGTGGCGCAGGTCGTGGAACACGAACGGCACGGGGCCTTCCCGCAGGTGGCCCAGGCCCGCGCGCTTCATGGCGCCGTAGAACGCCCTCCGCGTTTCTTTGTCGCTGAGGCGCCTTCCGTACACGTTCGCGAACACGAGATCGCCGGCTTCCGTGAAGTGCTCGCGCTGGCTGAGGCCGTCCAGCGCCACGGCCACCTGATCGCTCATGGGCAGCGACCGCACCTTGCCGCTCTTGGGGAGTTTGTGTTCGCTGTGGGCGTAGTTCCGCCGGACGTGGATCGCCCGGGCAGCCGCCCGCTCTTGCCTCGGTTCCCGCAAGGTTCCACCCCCGGTGGGGGTCACGTGGCGGTCGTGAACCGCCCGGGGCGGCAGCGCTCCTCCGAGTGCATCTTTCGCGGCCTGCTCGCGGCCCAGATGGCTCGGAGCCCTCCGTTGCTGGGTCGGCGCCCGGTTGGTCATGGGTTACGCCCTTCCTGCGTTGTCAACCACGCCTCCACTGCGCTGGCGCGGAAACGGCGATACCGGCCCAACTTCACGCAGGGCAACCCACGGTCGCGCGCCAATTCGTAGATGTATCTGGTGCGTACGCCCCACGCCGCCGCCAGGTCGTCGGCCGTCAGCAATGACAACGCCTCGCTAGCGGCATCTGGGACGTCCCTAACGGCATCGGATGACGCCTGCGCCGTAGCCGCGCGCGCAGCGCGCGGCGGAGGCGCCTTGGAGCGGGACGTCATGACTGTGCCCCGATGTCTCGAATGTCTTCTTCGGATCGTCCAGGCCGGGATCGCTCACTTCCGCTCTCAGACCGCATGGATCGCGTACACACGCGCATACGCGCGAGGCTCGGGAACCGTGAACCGACGTGTCTCGTCATGACCCAGACCACCCCGTCGGCAGCGTCGTCAGCAGAGAATCGTCACTGACTACTTGGTTGCCGACGCGCCCGCCGTCGTCAGTCGTCAGGTCGTCAGCACCCCCACAAGCGGGGGTGACTACTCGCCCACCACGCCTGTACCGTTTGTCTTCCAGGCGCTCTAACTGGCCGCTGTTGCGTAGATCGCGCAACGCGCGGCTGAGCGTGCTCTCTTTAGGTTCAAGGCCGAGCGCGCTAGCTATTTCGCCGCGCGTCATTGGCACGCCGTTGCAGCAGGCGAGCACTTCCTCGGTCACGGTGAGCTTTACCGTGCCCTTGACCGGCGCACCTGTGGGCTTCTCCGTTGCGACGACCGACACCTTCTTGCCGTCGCGCTGGATGCGCACCCACCTGTCTGCCGGTTTCTCGTCTACACGAATCTTCTCGCAGTGGAGGCGCCGTACATCTTCGTCGTGCGCATCGGCGCTCATCTCCCAGACCACCGATAGCTGATCTTCGATGGTGCTAGAGCCACGGAACGCATCCCTCCCCTTGCGTGCGTGGTGAATGAGCAGGACGGCGACTTGGTACCGCTGCGCCCACCCTTTGATTACCCCCATGACCTCGGCCATCGCGCCGGAGTCGTTCTCATCTGTGCCGGGAGTCAGGCTGCGCAGCGAGTCCAGGACGAGCAGGTCGGGTTTCGTCGCCTTGAGCAGCGCGCCGAAGTCAGCGGCGTCATCCACGATATGCACGCCCTGCCCGTCGAAGATCGTGATTGCCGCGGGATCGAGTCCAACACTGTGCACGCGGCGGTGAATCTCCCACTGGCCGTTCTCGGCATCCACGTACACCGAGGTACCTTGCGTGCACTCAAAGCCCGCAACGTCTCCGCCTGTACCGACACCCGCGCAAGCTCCCTGTGTGAACAGGCTCTTGCCCAACCCCGGGGCGCCCCACACCATCCCGGTCTCCCCCTTGAGCGCCACGCCCCGTACCACGTAGTCCGGCCTGGGTGGTTTCGTCTTGGCCATCCTCGCCAGGTCGTACGCGCGCAGCTTGCCAAAGTAGTCAGCCCCGTACCCCTTGCCCTGACGACGTGACGACTGACTACTTTTTGGGCTCCCAGAGGCCATGCCAGCGCTCCCTAGCGGCTTTCGTGGGCCCCGGTAGGGGTGGCTGCGCCCTGTGCACGGCCCGGGCGCTGTACCGGCTGCCAATGGCCCCCACGCCAGAAGTACGTCCGATCGCGCAGCGGGAAGCTCGTTGCGGCGTGGTGCACCAGATAGGCGCCGCACCGGCAGCGCCCGCGTCCGTTGACGCAGAAGTCGTGCCCGCACTCGGGGCAGGTGACTACCTCAAACGTCATAGTTCCGGCCACTTCATGAGGTTGCCCATGCGGACCAAGTGAATCGCTGCCCGATTGAGGTACCGCTGTAGCGGGGAGCCCTCCGCGCAAAGAGCTACCTGACTGGTGAGAATGGTATGCGCTTCACAGGCAAGGTGGTGGGTGCGGTGGGGGATGCGGTATCCCTGTCTCGTATCTTCTAAGTAGTTGTGCAGTTTTTCCATGACCGCTTCTGCTCTCACGAAGCCCAGCTTGGTATCCCAGTTTTTTAGACGCGCCGTTGCAGCTTGGGTGCACACCAGCGCCTTGTCTACTTCCTCAACCGCCAGCCGAAGGCGCTTGTCGGTAACGCTCATCGCTTCGCCGCCTTCCTGGGGAACAACACCTGCGCGTCTACATCCAGCGCCCGGGCCAGCGCCTGCCTTGTCAATTTGTGTGGGCGCTTGGTGAATTCTGTCTCTAAGCGCGAGATTGCGCCGATGCTGACGCCGCTCAGCTGCGCCAGTTCTTCGAGCGTGAGGTGCCGTTTCACACGTGCCTTATGGAGCGGGTTGCGTGTACGACCGTTCTGTGTCATTGGAGATATCCCCTCCGCAGGACCACGGTTGTGTGCGTGCAGGGCCGCTCCTGTAGTTCCAGGATCGCCCTGATGAGTTCGCACACGGCGTCGCGCTGCTGATGTTTGGGCAACCGCGCCACCTGTGAATAGATGCTGCGCACGCTGGCGGCCCGGCTTCGTTTCATCTCCTTGTGGAAGATTGTCCAGATGGGGTTATTCACGGCTGCTTTTCCTTTTGCATTGGCTTGGTTTGCTGCCTACATCCAGTGCACCAAAAAAAGCCTGCCCTATGTCAAAAGGACAGAAAAGCCGCGACGGGTCACTACGCGCGCGCGTTAGTACCTATATAGGGAGCCGGTTTCGCCACCCGCTTGGTGCACGCCCCGCAGCCGTTCACAGGGCGTGCACACGGGCGTTAGCTAGTTAGGGGGCAGCAAATCGTCCAGCGTGGCGACTGCGTTGTTGATGAGCTGCTTCACGCCAAATCGGCTCGCTTGCGGACTGGCCGCCGTGACCTCGTCCATGATCCGTGCCCTCAAATACTTCAAGTGGCCCCTGGTCGGCAGCCGGTCGCGCGCCTCGGCATACCCGCGGAAATCCAAGCGTCCCTCCCCGGCCAGTAGTAGCCGAAGGACGTGTGCGTGCACCTGCGCGTCTTGCTCGGCCAGCCATTCGACCGCAGCGGGGTAATCGTCGCCCCCCAGCACCACTTGGAACGGGCCGCATATCGCGTAGTCCGGGCCGCCCGGGTGTCTGCCGCCTTGGTCGGTATCCAGGTCCTCCATCACGAACGGCACGCGCTCGCCGTCGTCGGCGGGTACCCGTATCGCGACCAAGCTGTGGCCGAGTCGGTGGAGTTCCTCGACCTGTTTGGCGTCGAGTTCTAAGTCGGGGTGGATCTCCCCCGTGGGGTCGAAGTCGGGGTCATCTAGAAGCATGTCGTGGCCTCCTTCATCGGAAATTGGTTTTCGCGCAGGCGCAACCTTCTGCTCCACCCGGCGAGCGCGATAGCCACGACACGTCAACTTCTAATGCGTGCTGGCCGGGGGGCCTTGCCCTGCACGGCCAAGTTTCGCAGCCCGCGTCTGCCACTTCAAGGGCTCCCAGGCCCCCGCAAACCGAGGCCCGGTGAGCGGTTTACGCCCGTGTTTGTTGGCCCCGACCCCCCCTACTGAGCCTAGGCGGCCGGGCTCAGGATCACGACGGGGATCTCGCGGTCGGTGCGCCGCTGATAGATCTCGAAGTCGCCGTACATCTCGACCAGGCGCGGCCACAGTTCGGCCTTCTCCTCGGCGCTGGCCTGGCGCGCCAGCACGCGCCGGTGCTCGCCACCGACCTGCACCGTGGTGGTCGGATTCGCCTGCAGGTTCAGCCACCAGGCCGGTGTCGCGTCCGAGCCGCCGCGCGAGGCCACGACCACGAGGTCATCGCCGTTGCGCAGATACAGCACGGGCGCCGTCCGCGCCTGTCCCGACTTGCGCCCGACGTGGTCGAGCAGCAGTATCGGGGCACCCTTGAGGGTGCCGCCGAGCCGCCCGCCGGAGCGCCGGTACAGCATCACGTTCGCGCTCGTGAAGCCGTTTACGACCTTGGCACGAAGCGTGCCAGGAGGGGGGATCGGCGGTGACGCGGGCATTCGCGGCTGCCCAGGCTATCTCAGCGGCTGCCCGAGGAGCGGCCGCGCACGCCGTCAGGAGGCCATGCCTTCGATCACGTGCATGACGGCGTTGATCAGGGCCAGATGGGTGAAGGCCTGGGGGTAGTTGCCAAGGTGTCGTCCCGAGGACGCTTCGAGCTCCTCGGCGTACAGGCCCAGCGGAGAGCTGTAGGCGAGCAGGCGCTCGCAGAGGTGTTCGGCCTCACGGTGCTCGCCGATTTCGCACAGCGCCGAGACCATCCAGAAGGAGCAGATCAGGAAGGTGCCCTCCTCGCCCTGAAGGCCGTCGTCGGTCTCCTCCGGGCGGTAGCGCAGCACCAGCCCTCCCTCGGTCAGTTCGTCGCGGATGGCCATCACGGTGGCCCGTACGCGCTCGTCCTCGGGGGGCAGGAAGCGCACCAGCGGGACCAGCAGCGTGGAGGCATCGAGGGCGTCGGTGTCGTAGTGCTGGCGGAAGACCCCGCGCTCGTCCACCCCGCGTTCGAGCAGCTCCTTGCGGATCTCGTCGGCCTCGGCCTGCCAGCTTTCGGCCTCCTCGGCGTGGTCGCGCCGTTCGGCCAGACGCGCGCCGCGGTCCATCGCCACCCAGCACATCAGCTTCGAGGAGAAGTAATGACGGGGTTCTGCCGCGGGCCTCCCAGATCCCCTGGTCGGGCTTGCGCCAGGCCGCCGAGGCACAGCGGACCTGGTCGGTGAGCACCGGCCACAGGCGCTCGGGGATGTGGTCGCGCTCCTTGGCGTGTACGTACACGGAGTCGAGCACGGCGCCGAAGACGTCGTTCTGGCGCTGCTTGTAGGCGCCGTTTCCGATCCGCACCGGGCGGGCTCCCTCGTAGCCGCCGAGGTGATCCAGCGTCGACTCGGTGAGATCGACCCGGCCATCGATCCCGTACATGATCTGCAGCGCCCCGTCCACTCCGCGGGTCATGTCCGCGACGTACTGGATGAAGTCGTCGGCCTCCCAGTCGAGGTCGAGCGCGTGCAGCGCCCACAGCGTGAAGGTGGCGTCGCGCATCCAGCAGTAGCGGTAGTCCCAGTTGCGTTCCCCGCCGGGGGTCTCCGGGAGCGAGGTGGTGGCGGCGGCCAGGAGCGCACCGGTGGGCATGAAGGTCAGCCCCTTGAGCGCGAGCGCCGAGCGCTCGAGGTGGATCCGCCAGGGGTGGTCGGGGTAGGTCCCTTCCGCCAGCCAGCCGCGCCAGAACTGGGCGGTTGCCTCCAGGCGCTGCTCGGCCTGCTCGACGGTGTAGGGGCCGCCCCTGGCCTCCGTCCAGGACAGCGCGCAGTAGCGCTTCTCCCCCTTCGTCAGCGTGTGGCGTCCGTGCGAGCGGTTGCCCTCGATGCCCATGCGGATGTCGCTGAACAGCCTCACGCTCGTGTCGCCGGCGCCTTCGCCGTCACCTTCGCCGGCGTCGAGGATGCTGAGGCCGCTGGGGCCACCCGCGACCGCCTCCCACACGGCCGGGCGGGCACCGTAGTCGAGCATCGGCTCGCACACGATCTCCACCTGGACCTGGCCCTGCAGGCACTCGATCAGGCGCACCAGCAGGTGGTCGGCGTCGTAGTCGGTGGGAGGCCGCGTGTGGCTCGAGCCGCGCTTGTTGTCGTGCCAGGCCCCGATCGTCAGCGCGTCGAGCACGCGCACCCATCCCTGGGGCGTCATCCAGGTGGTCTCGATCATGTTCGTGCCCGGCAGATAGCGGCGCCCGGCGGGGACGAAGACGCCGTAGGGGCCGACCCTCCAGCTGCCCGCACCACGGTCGAGCAGGGCGGCGAACACCGACGGCGAGTCGAAGTGGGGCACGCACATCCACTCGATCGAGCCGTCGGAGGTCACCAGCGCCCCGGTGTGACAGTCCGACAGGAAGCCGAGGTCGGCGATCGGCGGGAAGGCCGAGGCGGAGGCCGCTCCGCTCGGGCGCAGCACGGGCGCCGCCGCGGCCGGAGCGCCGCCGCGGGCCCGGCGTGGGCGCTTGGAGGCGCTCGGGCTCACCAGGCCACCGAGCCCAGTCGCAGCTCCTCCAGGTCCGGGCGCTCCACCCCTGGCGGCAGGCGGTCTTCTTCGGAGAGCTTGTCGAGGTGGGCCGCGAGCATCACGGCGGCCACCGGGCGGAGCACTTCCGGCACGTCCGCCCAGGCCGCGTCGAGCAGCTCCCCGCTGCCGCGCAGGCCCGCGTCGAGCGCCTCCAGCAGCGCCCGCTCGCGCTCGAGCCGGTGCTCGACGTATTCGCGCAGCTTGGCGTGGCCGTCGGCCACGGTCGGTCCGTGGCCGGGGCAGATGATGGTGAAGTCCGTGCGCGCCGCCAACCGCTCCAGCGCCGCCAGGTAGGACGCCAGGGAGCCCTCATAGGGGGTCAGGAAGACGCTCCCGTGGCCGAGCACGGAGTCGCCGCTGAAGCACGCGTCGTCGGCCAGCAGCGCGAAGTGGTCGGGTGCGTGGCCAGGCGTCGGCAACCACCTCGAAGGGCCCGACGCGCTCCCCGTCGGCGAGTGTCAGCTGGGGCTCGCCCGCGCCGGCCGCCACCGGCACCCCGTAGCGGGCGGCGAGCGTGGCGGCCGCCTCGCTGTGGTCGGCGTGGGCGTGCGTCAACACCACCCCGCCGAGGCCCCCGCGGTCATCTACCGCGGCCCGCAGGCGCTCGAGGTGCTCGGTGTCCGACGGGCCGGGGTCCACCACCCACGCGGGTGAGCGGCCCACGACCCAGGAGTTGGTGCCTTCGAGGGTGAGCGGTCCGGGGTTGGGAGCGAGCACCCGGGCGATCTGGCGCTCGGCGAGGAGCTCCTCCTCGGGGGCGCTCACGCGAGGCTTGCCATCACATGCTTGACGACGGTGTAGTCCTCCAGCGAGTACACGCTCAGGTCCTTGCCGTAGCCGGACTCCTTGAAGCCGCCGTGGGGCATCTCCGACACCAGCGGGATGTGGTCGTTGATCCACACGCACCCGAAGCGCAACGCCTTGGAGACCCGCAGCGCACGACCCACATCGCGCGTCCAGACCGAGGAGGCGAGCCCGTAGCGGGTCGCGTTCGCCCAGTCGACCGCCTCCTGCTCATCGGTGAAGCGCTGCACCGTGATCACCGGACCGAAGATCTCGCGCTGGATCATCTCGTCGTCCTGGCGCAGGCCGGCGACGACGGTGGGTTCGAGGAAGAAGCCCGGACGGTCGGGCTGGCCGCCGCCGGTGACGACCTCGGCGTGCTCGGGACGGCGCTCGAGGAAGCCCTCCACGCGCTCGCGCTGGCGCTGGGAGTTGACGGGGCCGAGGGTCGTCTGCGCGGACAGCGTGTCGCCGACCACGAGCCCGCGGGCCTGCTCGGCGAGCCCGGACACGACCTCGTCGTAGACGCCGTCGGAGGCCAGCACACGGGTCGCCGCGGTGCAGTCCTGGCCGGCGTTGTAGTAGCCCGTGCCGGCGATCGTCTCCAGCGCGCTCTCCATGCCGACGTCGTCGAACACGACCACCGGGGCCTTGCCGCCGAGCTCCAGGTGCACGCGCTTGAGCGTGTCGGCCGCCGTGCGGGCCACGTGCTTGCCCGTGTCCACCGACCCGGTCAGCGAGACCATGTCCACGTCCGGGTGCTCGAGCAGCGCCTGCCCGGTCGGTCGCCCGGGCCCGGTGAGCACGTTCAGGACGCCCTTCGGCAGGATGTCGGCCGCCAGCTCGGCCATCCGCACGGTCGTGATCGGGGTCGTCTCGGCGGGCTTCAGGACGATCGTGTTGCCGGCCGCGAGCGCCGGTCCGATCTTCCAGATGGCCATCATCAGGGGGTAGTTCCAGGGCGTGATCTGTCCGACCACCCCGACGGCTTCGCGGCGGGTGAAGGACGTGTAGCCCTCCATGTACTCGCCGGCCGCACGGCCCTCCAGGCAGCGGGCGGCACCGGCGAAGAAGCGCAGGTTGTCCGACATCACGGGCAGCTCGTCGCCCTTGACGGCCTCGATCGGCTTGCCGGCGTTGAGCGCCTCCAGGCGCGCGATCTCATCGGCGTTCTCGTCGATCGCGTCGGCCAGCGCGAGCAGCGCCTCGGCCCGCTGGGCCGGGGTCGTCTGCGACCACTCCCCGAACGCCCGCCGGGCCGCCCCCACCGCGCGGTCGACGTCCTCGGCGCTCGACACCGGGGCGCGAGCGAGCTCCTCGCCGGTGGCGGGGTTGAGCACGGCTTCGGTGTCCCCCTCGGCGAGGCAGCGGCTCGCCGTCGACGAAGTTGCTGAGGGTCTGTGCGGTGCTCGCCATTGTCTTTGCCTCTCGGTGTCGGAGTGTTCGGGTGGGCCGGCTAGGGCTTCTCGCCGTCGAGCTGCAGTGCCGCGGCGACGGCCGGGTGGATGATCTCGCCGGCGCGGACATTCAAGCCCATCCGCAGGCCCGGGTTCTGCTCGAAGGCGGCGTCGATCCCGTGCTCGGCCAGCTCGATCACATACGGGAGGGTCGCGTTCGTGAGCGCGTGGGTGGAGGTGATCGGGACCGCCCCCGGCATGTTCGTGACGCAGTAGTGGGTCACGCCGTCGACCTCGTAGGTGGGGTCGGAGTGGGTCGTCGGCCGCGAGGTCTCAAAGCAACCCCCCTGGTCGATCGAGACGTCCACCAGCACCGCGTGGCGCTTCATCAGCGACAGCTGGGCGCGGCTGATGACGTGCGGGGCGCGGGCGCCCTGGACCAGCACGGCCCCGATCACGAGGTCGGCCGACGGCAGCATCTGTTCGATCGCCAGCGCGGAGGAGTACACCGTCGAGGCGCGCCCGGCGAAGGCCACGTCGAGTTCGCGCAGACGGTCGATCGAGCGGTCGAACACGAACACGTCCGCTTCCATCCCGATCGCGATGAAGGCGGCGTTCATCCCCACCACCCCGCCCCCGATCACCAGCACGGTCGCGGCCGCGACCCCCGGGACGCCGCCGAGCAGGATCCCGCGCCCGCCGAGCGGACGCTCGAGCATGAAGGCTCCCGCCTGCGTGGCGATCTTGCCGGCCACCTCGCTCATCGGGGCCAGCAGCGGCAGATGCCCGTTCGCGTCCGTGACCGTCTCATACGCGATACAGGTGGCGCCCGAGCGCATCAGCCCGCGGGCGAGCTCGGGCTCGGCCGCCAGGTGCAGGTAGGTGAACAGCGTCTGCTCGGCTCGCAGCATCTCGACCTCGACGGCCTGCGGCTCCTTGACCTTCAGCACCAGCTCGGCGCGGTCGAACACGCTCTGGGCGTCGGGCAGCACCTCGGCCCCCTGGGCGATGAAGTGCTCGTCGTCCATCGCGCTGCCGTCGCCCGCTCCCGCCTGCACGAACACCTCGTGCCCATGGGAGGTCAGCTCGCGCACGCCCGCGGGGGTGATCGCCACGCGGTACTCGTCCGTCTTGATCTCGGTGGGGACTCCGATCTTCATCGGGCCTTCATCCGGCAACGTCTAGCCCAACGCTGCCTCATCGCGAGCTCCGCCCCCGCAGCGCCAGCCAGAACTCGATCCGGTCGCGGGCGCTCGACAGGTCGCGGCCCGTCAGCTCTTCGATCCTGCGGATCCGGTAGCGGAGCGTGTGGCGGTGGCAGTAGAGGGCTCCGGCGGCCTTCTCCCAGTGGCCGTTGTGCTCGATGAACAGGTCGAGCGAGCGTGCCAGTTCTTCCCCGTAGTCGCCCTCGCCGCCTTCCAGCGGACCGAGCACGCTGCGGCAGTAGGAGCTGCAGCGCCTCGTCGTCCTGCAGCGACAGCAGCAGCTGGAAGGCGCCGAGATCCTCATAGCCGGCGACATCGGGCCCGTCGCCGTTGCGCAGGCGCACCGCCTCCAGCGCACAGCGGGCCTCGTGGAAGCTGATGCCGCAGGCTCTGGGTGGGGCCGATCCGGCTCGCCGCCGCGCGCACGTCGTCAAAGCGTGCCAGCAGCTCCGCCCGGATCGTGCGCGCCAGCTCCACCGGTGAGAGCGTCTCGCGCCCGCCGGGTGCAGAGGCGTCCACGACCGCGCACACGAGGCCGTTGCGGATCGCCACCAGGCTCGGCACCCCCTGCTGCTCGAGGACCCGCTCGACGCTCGCGGCCGCCAGCGGCGGGTCAGGGGTGCGGAAGGCGAGCACGGCCACGTCGGTGCCGATGCCGAACGGCGCCAGCCGCGCCTGTACGTCCTCCGGGTACAGGTGCCCGGTGAGGGCCTCCGCCAGCACGTCGCCGGCCACGTTTCGCTGCAGCAGCTCGTAGCGTTCCTCCAGCAGGCGCGCGAAGGCCCGCTCGGTGATGGCGATGAACGGCAGCTCGTAGGGGACCTCGAACAGCGGGAACTCGTGTACCCGGGCGGCCTTCACGAGCGCAGCCGGGATGCGCCGGTGGGTGAACCCGGTGCCGAAGCCGAGCCCGATGATCTGCTTCTCCACGAGACGCTCGATCAGCTTGCGCTGACTGGCGGCGTCGGTCAGGGCCAGGCCGGTGCTGAGCAGCAGCTCGCCCCCTTTCAACCACGGCGTCGGGTCGGCGAGCTCGGTCGCGTGGACCCAGCGCACATGGGCGTCACCGTGCTGTTGGCCACAGACGAGCTTCAGCCCGAGCTCGCCGATCAGGCCTTCGACGGTGAGCTCCACCGTTGCACCATCTCGGAGGCCTCGGTCAGCACCGGCCTGAGCACCGCCTCGATCTCGGCGAACTGCTCGGGCCCGGCCACCAGCGGCGGTGACAGCTGCACGATCGGGTCGCCGCGGTCATCGGTGCGGCAGATCAGCCCGCGCTCATACAGCTGGCCGGAGAGGAACCCGCGGAGCAGATGCTCTGCCTCGGGGTGGGTGAAGGTCTCCTTCGTGTCCTTGTCCTTGACCAGCTCGATCGCCTGGAAGTAGCCGGCGCCGCGGACCTCGCCGACGATCGGCAGGTCGAGCAGCGACTCCAGCGTCGCGCGCAGCGCGCCTTCGTTGGAGCGGACGTGCTCACACAGCCCCTCGCGCTCGATGATCTCGAGGTTGGCCAGCCCCACCGCACAGGCGACCGGGTGTCCGCCGAAGGTGAAGCCGTGGCTGAAGGTCTCCGTGCCGTGCAGGAACGGCTCGGCGATGTGGTCGCCGGCGATCACCGCTCCGAGCGCCGCGTAGGCCGAGCTGATGCCCTTGGCGGTGGTGATCATGTCGGGCTGGTAGCCGTAGCGTTCGCAGCCGAACCAGTGCCCCAGGCGCCCCCACGAGCAGATCACCTCGTCTGAGATCAGCAGCACGCCGTGGCGGTCGCAGATCTCGCGCACGCGCTGGAAGTAGCCGTCCTGGGGCACGAAGCAGCCGCCCCCGTTCTGGACCGGCTCGAGGATCACGGCCGCGACCGTCTCGGGACCCTCGAACAGGATCGCCTCCTCGATCGCGTCGGCCGCCCACAGCTCCTCGCGCCCCGGCGGCCAGCGGTAGGAGTTGGTGTTGGGGACGTGGTGGCCGCCCGGGGTGAGCGGCTCGAACGGTGCCCGCAGGGGCGTCAGGCCGGTCGCCGTGAGGGCCCCCATCGAGGTTCCGTGGTAGGCCAGCTTGCGCGAGATCAGCTTGTGGCGCCTGTCCTCCCCGCGTGCCTTGAAGTAGGCCTTGGCGAGCTTCCACGCCGACTCCACGGCCTCCGAGCCCCCGGAGGTGAAGAACACGCGGTTGAGGTTGCCCGGCGCGAGGCTCGCCACGCGGGCGGCCAGTTCGATCGCGGGCGGGTGGGCATAGCTCCAGTTGGTGAAGAAGGGCAGCTGCGCCATCTGCTCGGAGGCTGCCTGCACGAGCTCGGCGCGGCCATAGCCGACGTTGACGCAGTACAGCGCCGAGAGCGCGTCGAGGTAGCGCTTGCCGTGCTCGTCGTAGACGTAGCAGCCCTCCCCACGTGCGATCACGGGAATCGGGTGGTGCTCGTCGTAGGAGCCCATGCGCGAGAAGTGCATCCACAGGTGACGCCGCGCGGTGCGCTGCAGGCGGTCCGGGTCCGAGGCGCCGGGGACGCCGCCGGGGCCGGGCGCGGCGGGCGCCGTCGTGGAGCTGTCGGGCGCGTCTGCCGGGCTCAGTGGATTCACGGTCGTGGGGCTTTCCATCTCGTCTCTCCTCCCACCAACTCAAACGCTGTAGCTAGACACCTTGAACAACGATATCCCCCTTCCCGACTCCGGACAATGACGTCGTAGGTCAAGACCCGGTGATCGACTTGTACAGGATGGACAGCAAGCGCGTCAGGTTTTGGGGATTGCGCCACTTGTACAGGCGCCGGGCCGACTCGTAGCCTTTATGGCAAATGCCACGCCGCCTCGGGGCGGCCGGGAGAGGAGCAGACGATGGCCGTCGAGGATGCCGTTCCAGTGGGCGCAACCCCCTCTTCCGGAGTCATGGACAAGGGCCTGAAAAAGGGGGCGATCGGCTACGTCTCCAACATCGTCATCGGCGTGGCCTCCACGGCCCCCGCCTACTCGCTGGCGGCGACGCTGGGCTTCATCGTGGCCGTCAAGGGCGTCGGCGTGCACGCCCCGGCGGTGATGCTGGTGGCCTTCATCCCGATGTTGCTGGTGGCGGCCGCCTACAAATACTTCAACCGCGCCGATCCCGACGCGGGGACCACGTTCGCGTGGACGACGCGTGCCTTCGGCCCGAGCATCGGCTGGCTCAACGGCTGGGCGATCTTCCTCGCGGACCTGATCGTGATGGCCTCCCTGTCGGACATCGCGGCGGTCTACACCTTCAAGCTGTTCGGCTTCACCGAACTGGGCGAATCGAAAGTGGCGATCGTGATCGCGGCCGTGCTGTGGATCGCGATCATGACCTGGATCTGTTACCGCGGGATCGAGCTGTCCGCGCGCATCCAGCAGATGCTGCTGGGCGCCGAGATCTTCATCCTGGGGCTGTTCTCCGTGGTGGCCTTCGTGAAGGTCTACGGCAGCAACCCGCCGTCGGGCTCGATCAAGCCCTCGCTGTCGTGGATCAACCCCTTCGCGATGAACTTCAGCGATCTCGTGGTGGCGCTGCTGTTAGCCGTCTTCATCTACTGGGGGTGGGACTCCGGGGTGGCGGTCAACGAGGAGTCCGAGGACCCGGCCGAGGGGCCGGGGAAGGCGGCGGTGATCTCGACGATCCTGCTGGTGCTGATCTACGTGGTCGTGACGGCGGCCGCCCAGTCATTCCACGGGGTCGGCTTCCTGACCAGCGAAGCCAACCAGGAAGATGTCCTGAACGCGCTCGGCAGCGGCGTCCTCGGCAGCACCCTCAACAAGCTGCTGGTGATCGCGGTGCTCACCTCGGCCTCGGCCTCCACGCAGACGACGATCCTCCCGACGGCCCGCACGACACTCTCGATGGCCCACTGGAAAGCCGTCACAAACCTGCTCGCCAGGGTTCATAAGCGCTATCTGACGCCGACGGTCTCGACGCTCGGCTTCGGCCTGCTGTCGATCATCGTGACGGTCGCCCTGCTGCTCGTGTCCTCGAGCATCCTGGAAGACTCGCTGACCTCGATCGGCTTCCCGATCTGCTTCTACTACGGCTTCACCGGCGTGGCCTGCGGGTTCTACTACCGCCATGAGCTCGGCAAGAGCGCGCGCAACTTCCTGCTGCTCGGGGCGGCCCCGATGCTCGGCGGCCTGATGCTGTTCGGCATCGGGATCAAGGCGGCCTTCTACTACGGCCACGCCGAAAACGTGTCCTCCTCACCGTTCCTCGGGATCACCCTGCCGCTGTGGTTCGGGATCGGCGGCATGGTCCTGGGAGCGATCGTCATGGTGATCTCGCGCCCGTACTTCCGCTCGTTCTTCGCTCGTAAGACCGAAACCGCGCCCCCCGGGATCCTCGACAGGCCACCCCCCACGACGCTCCCGCCGCAGGTCGGCTTCTAGGCGTCGGGGTCGAGCTCCAGCACCCCGTGGGGTGAGCCCATCTCCGCCAGCAGCTCCAGGAACGGCGGTGCCGGGAAGGCCTCGGGCCCCAGCACCCCGGTGCCCTTCCACTCGCCGCGGTCGAGCAGCTCGAGCGCGACCACGGGGTTGATCGCGGTCTGCCACACGACCGCCTGGCTGGCGTACTCGCGCATCGTGTACTCGTTGTCGACCAGGTGGTAGAGATAGGTCGAGCGGGGCGCCCCGTCGCGGCCCGTTCCCCGCACCCACGTGCCGGCGCAGGTGCGGCCGGTCATGCGGTCCCCGAGCGTGGCGGGGTCGGGTAGCACGGCGGCCACCACGTCGCGGGGGGAGACCTCCGCGCCCCGTACCCGGACGGGCTCGGTCGAGTCCAGGCCGAGCATGTGCAGGGTGCGCAGCACCTCGATGAACTCGTTGCCGAGGCCGTACTTGAAGGTGACCCGGTCGCAGTCCACCCAGCGGGGGATCAGCACGACCTCCTCGTGCTCGACGTTCACGCATTCCACCGGCCCGATGCCCTCCGGGAACTCGAACATCTCGGGCTCGGAGAAGGGGGCCGTGGTGTAGAAGCCCCGCTCGCGCTCCCAGATCAAGGGCGGGTTCAGGCACTCCTCGATCGTGGTCCAGATCGAGAACGTGGGCGCGAAGTCGTAGCCCTCCACGCGCAGGTCGGCGCCGTCGCGCACCCCCACTTCGCTGATGCTCTCGAACAGCTCGTCGGCGGCGTGGCGGGCGAACAGATCGGACAGGCCCGGCTCGACCCCGATCCCCACCAGCGCCAGCAGGCCGGCCTGCTGCCAGCGTTCGTGCTGGGCCAGCTGCATCTCGCCCAGCATCTCGCCCGGCAGCTCATAGGGGTTCTGCGGGTGCGGGTGCGACAGCGTCATCGCCATGTCGAGGTACGTGACGCGGGACTCGAAGGCGGCTTCGAAGATCTGCTCGTTGAAGCGGGGGTCGGTCGCGTTGAGCACGGCGTCCGGAGCCACGCGGGCGATCAGGGCGGCCACGTCCGCCTGGTCGGAGGCGTCCACCCGCTCGGCTCCGAAACGGTCGGGCTCGCCGAGGCGCTCGGCCGCAGCCCGGGCCCGCTCGATCGAGATATCGGCCATCACGACCTGCGAGAACACGGGCCGGCGCTGGGCGATCGCCGCGAAGGCCGCGCCGACACCGCCGGCGCCCACCACCAGGACCTTCACCGGTCCACCTCTCCATGCACGTGCTTCACGGTGGCTGGAGTCTTGCGTATGCTGCGGCGATCCGCGCGGCTGAAGACAAGCCCACGTTCAGCGCCGGCGTGCCCAGCCCCCCCAGTATCCCCCCACAGAGCGCCGGTATCCCCGCAACGCCGCCCGATCAGGGCAACGGCACGCCGCCGCCGCAGGCCCCTGCCCGAAGCCGTGAGCAGGGACCGCGCTGGGCCCCCTCCCCGGAGCTCCCCGGCAGGGAGCTGCTGCTCGCCGCGCTCGCCGGCGTGGCGCTCGCGATCCTCACGACCTGGCCGCTGATCCTGCACCTGCCGAGCCGCATCGCCCCTGACCTCGGCGACCCGGTCCGCACCACCTGGCAGATCGCCTGGGTGGGACACGCGATGGTGAACAACCCCCTTCACCTGTGGAACTCGAACGCCTTCTACCCCCACCCCCTGAGCCTCGCCTTCTCCGACTCGCTGCTGGGCTACGGCCCGATCGCGTGGTTCGGGTCCGGGACCGTCGCCGCCCTCGTTCACTACAACCTGCTGTTCCTGTTCGCGTGGTCGCTGTGCTTCTTCGGGGCCTACCTGCTGGCACGGGAGCTGGGCCTCGGCCGTACCGCCGCCGCCGCCACCGGCCTGGCGTTCGCCTACGCCCCCTACCGGATCACGGAGGCCGGACACCTGCACGTGATCTCCTCCGGAGGCATCGCGCTGGCCCTGTTCCTGCTGCTGCGCGGCTACCGGCGCGGCTCGCGCCCGCTGGTGCTCGGGGGCTGGATCGTCTCCGCCTGGCAGGTGAGCCTCGGCTTCACGCTCGGGCTTCAGTACTGCTACCTGATCGCCGTGCTGACCCTGATCATCGTGGTGATGTGGGCCTCCCGGCGCCGCCGGGCCCGGGCCAGGAGCGCCCGCCGCGGCGAGCCGGCGCCGTCCGATCCGCTGATCGGACGGCGGCTGCTGGGAGTGACGATCGCGGGAATCGTGCTGCTGGCCGCGGTCGGCGCCTACCAGGCCCGTCCCTACCTACAGGTCTCGCACAAATACCCGAACGCCAAGCGCACGATCAAAGAAGTCAAGAACTACTCCTCGAGCTTCCCGGCGCTGCTAGCCGCGCCGGCGCCGAACAGGATCTGGGGCAGCGTGACCTCCGGCATGCGGGCAAAAGTCCACTCCAAGAACGAGGACGTGTTCTTCCCCGGCGGGCTGATCCTGGCGCTGGCGATCGTCGGGCTGTTCTGCGGCACCTTCACGCCACGCCTGCGAATCGGGCTGGCCCTGGGCGTGGTGGTGTTCTCGATCCTGGCTCTGGGGATGGGCTTGAACCACGCCGGCTACCCGTATCGCCTGATGTACGACTTCGCCCCGGGGTGGAACGGGGTGCGGGTGCCCGGCCGCGTCTTCACGACCGCGACCCTGTTCTACGCGCTGCTGGCCGGCGCCGGCGTGCAGCTGCTGCTGAGGCTGTTCCGCGGCTGGTGGAAGGACCGCGCGACGGGCGGCTCGCGCATGCTGGCAGCCGTCCCGCTGGCGGTCGGAGCGGTGCTCCTGATCGGGATCCTCGGCGAAGGCGCCGGGCGCATGAACCACCCCGTGGTCCCGCAGCCGGCGGCCGCCGAGACCCACCTCGCCGGTCCGGTCATGGACCTGCCCACCAACGGCGTCCTCGACCGCGTGTGGCAGTACTACTCCACCGACGGCTTCCCCAAGATCCCGATCGGCAACAGCACCTTCGACATCGCGGCGGTCGACGACCTGCGGGGAGGGATGTTGGGGTTCCCCGACAAGGCCAGCGTCGAGAAGCTGCGCTACTACGGGATCAAGACCGTGGTCCTGCATACGGTGATCCCCCCGGGCCTGCCGCCCGAGCGCGGCAACGAGATCCCGGAGCCTCCGGACCCGGTGGCGGCCGCCGCCAAGCCGATCGCGGGCCTCGGCATCACCCGCCGACGGTACGGATCGGTCGTGATCTACCAGATCGGCCCCGGGCCCAAGGCCCTGCATGGAACCGACTGAGCAGGCGGGGGCGCCTGCCCCCGGCGGCGAGGATGACGGCGAGGCGACGGGTCGGTTCGACGCAGCGGGGGCGCGATCCGGCGAGCCCGGGGCACCGCCCGGGGAGGCGACACGACGGTCCGGGTCCGAACGCGGGCGGGCCGCCAGGGAGGCGGGGCGGCGACGCAGATGGCGCCTGGGCGTGGCAGCGGTCGTGTGCGTGGGGCTCGCCTTCGCGACCGTGATCCAGAGCTTCTCCTGGAACCAGACCTCCCACTACGACCTGGTCCGGGCGCTGAACCAGGAAACCACGACCATCAACCCCTACCAGCAAAACACCGGGGACAAGGTCTTCTACCACGGCAACTTCTACTCCGCCCGAGCACCCGGCCTGGCGCTGTTCTCGCTGCCCTTCTACGACGCCCTGAATCTCGTCCACGCCGAATCGTGGACGCGGGCGCACGTCGCCCCGCCCCAGCACCCGGGCGACGAGATGATCTACCTGATCGGGCTGTGGAGCAACGTGTTGCCGGGGGTCCTGCTGCTGTTGCTGGTGTTCTCCGTGGCCAACCGCTTCGCGCCCGGCTACGGGGCCGCGACCGCCGTGATCGTGGGACTCGGCACGCTCGTGCTGCCGCTCTCCACGCTGCTGTTCAGCCACGTGTTCACGACCTTCCTCGGGTTCGCCGCCTTCTGGCTGATGCTGCGCGAGCGCGATGGCCCGCCCAGCCTGCTGCTGCTGTGGCTCGCCGGGCTGGCGGTCGGCTATGCGGTCGCCTCCGAGTACCCCGTGTTCCTGGTGGCGGTGATCCTCGGCCTGTTCCTGCTCAGCCGCCGCGATTCGTGGACCGTCCCGGGCGTCGCCACGCGTGCCGGCGCGTACATCCTCGGCGGCGTGATCGGGATCATCCCGCTGCTGCTCTACAACCACTACGCCTTCCACTCCTGGACGCACCTCGCCTACGAAAACGTCAAGCGCCAGGAAAAAGGCTTCTTCGGGATCACCGCCCCGAGCCTGAAAGTCGCCTCCACGCTGCTGTTCGACTCCCGCGGCCTGCTGACGATCTCCCCGGTGCTGATCATGGGGGCGATCGGGGCCGTGCTGCTGTACCGGCGAGGGCGCCGCGCCGAGGCGCTCACGATCGGCGGGATCGCGCTCTGTTACGTGACCTACAACTCGGGCTACTTCCTTCCCTTCGGGGGTGGCTTCATGGGGCCACGCTTCCTGACCACGATGATCCCCTTCCTGGCGTGCCCGCTGGGGCTCGCCTTGAAGCGCTTCCCCGGTCCCACGCTGACGCTCGCCGGCGCCTCGATCGCGCTGACCGTGATCGCCACCATCACCCACCCGTTGGTGGGCTACGAGACCGAGACCGTCCTATGGGAGCGGCTCCTCTCCCAGGGGCTGCTGCAGCCGACGATCGCATCGGCCTACGGCCTCGGCAGGGGCTGGGACGGCATCTGGGTGTTCCTGCTGCCGGCCGCGGCTGGGCTGGTGCTCGCAACCGCGGCCACGCGGCGGGTACAGCTGACGGCCGCGGGCGTGGGCTGGGGCGTGCTGGCGCTGCTGGGATGGGCGCTGTTCGCGGCGCTCGCACCGAGGCTGCTGGGGATCGACCACGCGGGTCTGGAGAGCATCGTCAGAGCCGGCGACCACACCGCGCTCAACCCACACCAGCCCGGGCGCGCCTACAGCGCCTACCCGCTGGACAAGATCGTGCCGATCGGGGCGGCCGCGGGGCTGCTCGCGCTGGGGGCCTTCGGCCTGGTACGAAACCAGCCGCGGCGCCCACGCCGTGCGCGCGGCACGGAGGCGCCACCCCGCACGGAGCCCGCGCTCAGCGGTTAGAAGCCCCCGGGCGGCGACCGGAGGCGGCGGTAGGATCCGCCGCCCGCTATGCACGAGACCCGCCCGCTGGTGTTCCTGATCGCGAGGCCTTCGATCGACCCGGAGGCGATGGCGGGCTACCTGCGGGAGGTCGGTGGAGAGTCGTGGCTGCAGCGGCGCCTGGAGGAGAGCGAGCAGCCACCCAACCCGGGCGAGCTGCTGGTCGAGTTCGGCGGGCGGGCCTGCTACCGCAGCTGGGAGCCGGGGCTGAACCCGAACGTCACGAAGGTCCGGACCGACCAGCGGGAGTACTTCGCCAACATCCTGCGCTCGGCCCACGGCAGCGTGCTCGAGCACGCCAACTACTCCTTTGTACTGCGCAACGTCAGCCGCATCTTCACCCACGAGCTCGTGCGCCACCGTGCGGGCTCGGCCTTCAGCCAGGAGAGCCTGCGCTACGTGCGCCTGACCGACATCGGCTTCCGCGTGCCGCCGGCGCTGGAGCCGGTGCGCGAGCGGGTGCTCTCGATCGTCGAGCAGCTCGAGGAGTTCCAGCGCGACGCGGCCGAGGAGCTGGGGATCGACGAGGAGGGCGTCCCCTTCCACGTCAAGAAGGAGGTCACCTCGGCGCTGCGGCGGCTGGCCCCGACCGGCCTGTCCACCGACATCCTGTGGACCGCCAACGCCCGCACCCTGCGCCACGTGATCGAGATGCGCACGGCCCCCGGCGCCGAGGAGGAGATGCGCATGGTCTTCGACGACATCGCCCGGCTGATGCTGAGCGAGGCGCCCGGCCTGTTCCAGGACTTCACCCGCGCCGAAGACGGCTCCTGGGCGCCCGAGCACCACAAGGTGTAGGCGCGAGATCAGCCGCTCGCATTGACCAGAGGTCGCGGTGGGCAGGGCCCGCGGGGCGGCGCGAGGCGGGCCGAAGGTGGAGGGGGCACGTAGGTTTCGCTCCTTGCGAGGTCGAAGATCCGCAGCAGCGGGGGGCTCGGGTGGTGGTATTCCCGGTCTTCGCACGTGACTTCGCTCTGCTGGAGCGGGACGCTGGTGGTTTCCAGAAGCGCCACCGCGGGCCAGCGGAAGGCGACGGCTTCGAGCGTTCGCGCGGGTGCGTTGAAGCCGATCAAGCGCCTCCTCGAGCCGTCGAGGATGTTGCGCACGGCGAGCACCGAGTGGCCTTCGACTTCTTCGGTGACGAGCAGGTGCATGTGCGATACGAGCGCCGGTTCTTCCACCGTGCCGAGGTACGCGAGCGGTCTCCCGCCAACGGTGTACAGGTGGAGCCCGTAGTAGTGCCTCGGGATGAGCTTCTCGTCCGCCGAGCGGCGGGGGCGGAAGGACACCCCTCGTTCACGACTCGTCGGGACGGACACCACAAGCCGGCGGCTCGAAGCGAAGCTCAGGTAGCCGAGCGGGGCTGCGAACCGGGACGCTGGGGCGCGGCCGTCGAGGTCGAGGATCGTGACGCGCATCGTCGCGCCCGAGACGGGTTCGCCGATGGCCAGCAGCTTGCCTTCGGTGGCGAGGATCGGGGGCTTGTTCCCCTTCAGCCAGCGCAGAATCCACCACCCCCCGCCGTGCAGGCGGTGCACGAACAGTGGCTCGGCGGTCGCCAGTTCCTGCTCTTCGAAACCTCCGTTCGTCGCATGACACACGCCTGCGTCGACAACCTTGCCGGCCGCGAGCGCGAAGTCGCTGGGACCTTCGAAGGTGGAACTCAGCGCGGGTGACCACGACGAGCATCCCGCGCCGGCGAAGTGGCGCACTTCTTGATCGATGCCTTCGACCGACGCGAGCCGCCCCGGCGGAAAGGCGGTCGCGAAGCCCGGCCGTGCAGCCATCAGCACAACCGCGTCGGCGGAACCGGCCAGGACGGGCGTCGAGGAGGCGGGGATTCCGCCGAGCGTGATCCGCCCTCCTGCGAAGGCCTGGTAGAGAACACGCCCCTGGTCCACCCACACGACGCCGTCGCGAAGAACCGCCAGCGGCTGCGATTCAGCGACTCGACGGACGGGAAGCTCGAACGTGCCGAACGCGCCCGTGGGTGCGACGGCGGCAAGCAAGAGCAGTGTGGCGCCGGCCACCCCACAACCTGTTCGCAGTCGCCCCAACAGCGAGTTCACCCCATCACCCTGACCGGCGAGCTTCATCGCCGGAATCGCTCTGTCAAGCTTACCGCCGGCCCCTCGGCGGCGGTCGGCGACCCGTGAGCGCTGCTTCCCACGCCGGCCGGGCAGGCAGGCACAGGCTTCGGGGCTCGGGCGACCTCAGTCCTCCTGCGCCTGCAGCCTCTTGACCTGCTCCTCCAGGCGCGCCGTCACGTCCGGGTCGCGCAACGTGGTCACGTCGCCCAGGGCGCGGCCCTCGGCGATGTCCCGGAGCAGCCGGCGCATGATCTTGCCGGAGCGGGTCTTGGGCAGGTCGTCGGTCCAGATGATGCGCTTGGGCCGGGCGAACTTGCCGATCCGCTCGGCCACCGTTGCGCGAATGCCCTCCACGGTGCCGTCGTCTCCCTCCAGCTCGCCCTGGAGGGTCACGAAGGCGACGATCGCCTGCCCGGTGTCCTCGTCGTGCTGGCCGATGACGGCCGCCTCGGCGACGTCCTCGTGGGCGACGATCGCGGACTCCACCTCGGCCGTGGAGAGCCGGTGCCCGGAGACGTTGACGACGTCGTCGATCCGCCCGATGACCCAGAAGTAGCCGTCGCGATCGCGCCTGGAGGCATCACCGACAAGGTAGGTCTCGCGCCCGAAGCGCTTGAAGTAGGTGTCCACGAAGCGCTCCTCTTCGCGGAACAGGGTGCGCAGCATCGACGGCCACGGGCGGGTCAGCACCAGCAGCCCCTGCCCTTCCTCGATCGGCTCTCCGGTGGACTCGTCGAGCACTTCCGCGAACACCCCCGGGAACGGGCTCGTGGCCGAGCCCGGCTTGGTGGCCGTGATCCCCGGCAGCGGCGTGATCATGATGCCGCCGGTCTCGGTCTGCCACCACGTGTCCACGATCGGGCAGCGTTCGCCGCCGATCACCTTGTGGTACCAGAGCCAGGCCTTGGGGTTGATCGGCTCGCCGACCGACCCGAGCAGGCGCAGCGATGACAGGTCGCGGGCGTTCGGCCATTGTGCCCCCCACTTGATGCACGCCCGGATGGCGGTCGGGGCGCAGTACAGGATCGTGACCCCGTAGCGCTCGACGATCTCCCACCAGATGCCCTTGTCGGGGTAGTCGGGGGCGCCCTCCCACATCACCGAGGTGGCTCCGTTGCAGAGCGGTCCGTAGACGATGTAGGAGTGCCCTGTCACCCAGCCGACGTCGGCGGCGCACCAGTACACGTCCGACTCCGGCCGCAGGTCGAACACCAGCCGGTGGGTGGCCGACACGCCCGTCAGATAGCCCCCGGTGGTGTGCAGGATCCCCTTCGGCTTGGCGGTCGAGCCAGAGGTGTAGAGCACGAACAGGGGGTGCTCGGAGTCCAGCGGCTCGGCCGGGCACTCCGGGGCAGCGGCGGCCACGATGTCGGCGTAGAAGACGTCCCGGCCGTCGGTCATCGAGCACGGGGTCCCCTTGCTCTGCACGACGACGATCCTCTCGCAGGCTCTGCAGGTCGCCCATGACCTCGTCCACGCGGTCCTTGACGGCCGCGGTGCGGCCCTTGCGCGCTGCCCCGTCGACGGTGATCAGGACCTTCGCCTCGGAGAACTCCATGCGCTCGCGGACGGCCTCCGCGGAGAACCCGCCGAAGACGACGTTGTGGGGCGCGCCGATGCGTGCGCACGCCAGCATCGAGACGACGACCTCGGGGATCATCGGCAGATAGATGCCGACCACGTCCCCGGGCTCCACGCCGAGGTCCTTCAGGGCATTGGCCAGCCGCTGGACCTCGGCCAGCAGCTCGGCATAGGTGATCGCGCGCTCGCTGCCGTCCTCCCCGCGCCAGTGCAGCGCCACACGCTCGCCGAGCCCGGCCGCCACGTGACGGTCCAGGCAGTTGTGGGAGGCGTTCAGGGCACCCCCCGTGAACCACTTGTAGAAGGGCGGGTTGTCGTCGTCCAGCACCCTGGAGAACGGCCGCGACCAGTCGAGGCCTTCGGCCTGCGAGGCCCACCAGCCCTCCGGGTCGGCTGCGGCCTGCTCGTATACGGCCGGGTCGTTCAGGAGGGCGTGCCGGCGGAACCCCTCCGGCGGCGGGAACGACTCCACCTCCAGCAGCCGTGCGAGCTCCTGGTCGAGCTCCTCGCCGACGAGCTGGCGGTCCGCGCTCATCCCCGGGACCGGCCCTGGCGGGCGTCGGAGGAGAGGCTCATTGGCGGGGTCCCGGCCCGCGCTTGCGCCGGCGCTTGCGCGAAGAGCCCCCTCCGGCGCCGGCCGGGGCGGGCGCCGGGGCCGGGGCCGCGCTCGAGCCTCCGCCGGCCGTGGCGGTTGCGGGCTCGGCTACGCCGCCTCCCCGCTGGGCCGGAGCGCGCGAGGGCCACGGGCGGGCCTCGCCGTCCTTCCACGCCGGCGGCTCGCCGTTGGGCCATTTGCCCGCGTAGAGGATCCCCGCCATCACCATCCAGAAGGCGGGCACGACCTGCAGCTCGGCGCCCCCGATCGGGAGCACGATCAGCACGCCCGTGAACATCCCCAGGAAGGCCATCCAGCGGACCAGCAGCCCGACCCGCAGGGCGTTGATCATCAGCCCGATCATCCCGACCGCCAGCACCAGGCCCGCGATCAGGGCCAGGTAGTCGACCAGCGCGGTGGCTGCGCCGGTTGTCAGGGCGCTTTCGACGGCGCCGTTGCTGTGGTCGCTGCCGACGACGAATTTGTGCGTCTCGATCGCGCTCACGATCTGGTGGGCGACCGTCACTACGGCCACGCCGATGCCGCCGGCGAGGATCAGGGGCCGCATCGGTTTGAAGCTCTCGGGCCGGCGGAAGATGGTCGCGTCGGCCAGCAGCAGCAGGATCAGCGTCAGGATCCCCACCGCGGCCGCGGCCAGCGCCCCGCCGGCGATCAGCGCGAAGGCGTGATGGCTGATGAATTTGACCTCCGCGGTGCGGGGGCTCGTCACCGGGTTGGCGACGCCTTCCAGCGCCGGGGTGAGCCCCTCGACGACCCCCACGGTGGGCGCCCCGCGCAGGGTCGAGGAGATGATGATGGCGCTCAGGAGGTACAGGAAGCCGCCGGCGAACGCGGGTACCGCGAGCCGCGAGCGGCGTGCCGACTCGGCCTCGACCTGACGGCGTATATCGCCTGCGTTGGGCATGGGCCAGCGCAGTCTATGATGCTGCGACATGGAGGGCGCTGGGTTCGGTGACATCTTTGGCGACCCGGACGAGCTGCAGCGGCGGCTGGCCGAGTTCGCCGAACAGATGCAGGGCAACCAGCGCTTGGCCTGGGCCGACAACGCGATCGGCCTCGCGGTCCAGATGACGGTGGCGGCGATCGCGCGCGTGAACCTCCAGGGCGACGCCGAGGCGCAGGCGGATCAGGTCCGGGCGTTCATCGCCCGGGTCTTCCCCGAGGCCGTCACGCTCGTGCGCGAGGCGCGGGCCGGCCTGCAGTAGCTGCAGCTGCAGCTCCCCTCCCCCATCTGAAACCCCCACACGGCCGGTCCGGCGGCGCATCGGCGAACGCCTGTCCACGACGCCTCGTGCACCGCGAGCATGGGACAAGTCGTCGTGCACTGAGGCATCGCGTTCGCCGATGCGGTAGAACGCGTTGATGCCGGCTCGCGCCCCGGAGAGAGAACTTACGGTCGCCATCACGGGGCCCACCGGGGAGATCGGGCAGGCGCTCGTTGCCTCGCTCGAGCGCGCGCGCGAGGTCAAGCAGATCCTGGGCATGGCGCGGAGGCCGTTCAACCCCCGCAGCCGCGGGTGGAACAAGGTCCGCTATCGCCGCGGCGACGTGCTCAACCGCCGTGCCGTGATGGAGCTGGTGCGCGATGCCGACGTCGTGGTGCACCTCGCCTTCATGATCATGGGCGGCACGCGGGAGACCCGGCGGGTCAACCTAGACGGCTCGCGCAACGTGTTCGAGGCGTGCACCCGCTCGGGGGTCAAGCGGCTCGTGTACGCGTCCTCGGTGGCCGCGTACGGCTTCCATCCGGACAACCCTCAGCCGCTGACCGAGGACGTCCCCGCGCGGGGCAGCTCCGAGCACTACTACTCCGCCCAGAAGGCCGAGGTCGAGCAGCTGCTGTCGGTGATGCTCGGCGCGTCCAAGACGAGCTCGTACGTGTTCAGGCCGTGCATCGTCGCCGGACCGAAAGCGCCTCTGTTGATCGAGAGCATGCCCTACACGCAGATCTCCGAGCACCTGCCGGGGCCGATCATGAGCGTGCTCGACAGCGTGCCCATGCTGCGACCCGTCCTGCCCGACCCGGGCGTGCCCTTCCAGCTCGTCCACCACGACGACGTCGCCAGCGCGATGCGCGCCGGAGTGCTGGGACGGGGCAAACCCGGTGTCTACAACCTCGCCGGTACGGGCGAGCTGAGCGTCAAACAGCTGGCCGACGAGCTCGGCTGGTACTCGGTCCCGGTGCCCGACCTCGCGCTCGGAGCGGCCGCCGAGATGATCTCGAGGCTCGGCTTCCTGCCCTCGCGGGCACAGTGGATCTCCGCCTTCCGCGAGCCCGTGATCATGAGCACGACCAAGGCCCGGCGTGAGCTGCGCTGGCGCCCGCGCCACGACGCCCTGCACACGCTCAGGGAAACGGTCGAAGCCACGCGCCGCAACGGCCAACCGCACGGGTCCACATGAGCTCGAACCAACACCGAGGACGCCTCCACGTCAGCTCGCCCACTTCCGAGGACGCCCGCCTGATGGTCGAGCTCGCGCGCTGGGGGACCGAGTTGGGGGTCGAGGAAATGCTGCCTTCGCTGTGGGACGAGTCCTTCGATCCGGCAGCGGCCGACGCACTGACCGACCGGCCGGTGCGCACGCTGCTGATGTTCGGTGAGTCGGTGGGAACGCTCGTCAAGCACGGCCTGCTCAGCGACGAGCTCGTCCACGACTGGCTCTGGATCGACGGGATCTGGTCGCGCGTGGGGCCGGCCGCGGTGCGCCTGCGCGAGCGGCTGGGAGAGCCTCGGCTGTATGAGAACTTCGAGGCGCTCGCCGGCGGCGGTAGCGCCTGAGGCCTTGCCCAGGGCCGGCGCGTGCGCGGGCCCTGCCTAAACGGTCGGCGGCGAGGCCTCGCCCAGTGCCGCCAGCACCAGCTCGTCGTGCTCGGCGGGCTTGACCTTGCGCAGCACCTTCGCCACCTTCCCGGCCGGGTCGATCACGAACGTGGTGCGCTCGTTGCCGAAGTACGTTTTCCCGTACATCGACTTCTGTACCCACACGCCGTACGCCTCAGCCACAGCGTGGTCCTCGTCGCCGAGCAGCGTGAAGTTGAGCGACTGGTTCTCCTCGAAGCGCTTCAGCTTCGAGGGCGGATCGGGGGAGATCCCCAGCACCACCGCCCCTGCCTGCTCATAGTCGCGCTTGTGGTCACGCACCCCGCACGCCTGGGTCGTGCAACCCGGCGTCTCGGCCTTTGGATAGAAGTAGACGACCACCGGCTCGCCGCGGAAGTCCGACAGCTTGACCTCGCGGCCGTCCTGGTCGGGGAGGGCGAAGTCGGGGGCCTGCTCGCCTGGTTCGGGCATCGGGCCAATCGTATGACAGCCACCGGCAGGCCCCCTCTCCCCGCCTTCGCCATGGCGACGCGGGCATCTGCCGAGCCTGAGTACGCGCGATCGAGATTCGGCCGACCGACAGCGACAGCGACCAGGTGCTCGGACGCTCGCTAAGTCTGCAAGGCAGTAGCGCGCGTGAGTCCCCCCGTTGAGGCGCTGGCCGCCACCGGAGCTGCCCGTGCGCTCTGCAAACCCACAGGAGCGGCTGTCTCGGTCCGTGGCCCTCATAGCTCGCCGGCCAAGCTGGCGACTAGCCAAACCAGCACTCCCGCGCCAGCGAGACGCCGGAACCAGTTGACCCCGTCTATCGCCTCCTCCCATGCCCACACACCGAGCCCGATGGTGAATACCGCACGCCCGACGTCGTGTGCCGCGTTGTCGGCTACGGCGGCCAGCCCCCACCCCGCGAACGCGATGAGCAGCGGCGGGTTCGGGAACTGCGCGATGGGGAAGCTGCGCGGCCAGCCCACCTGGCCACGCCGCCACAGCTCGGCGACGGTCACCGCACTGATGTTCGCAGGCCCCCGACGAGCTGGGGGGGCATGGAGCGCGATCCTCGCTGAGGCGAGGCTCAGCTTCCAGCGAGCGCGCCGGCGTAGACCTGCCAAGCGAGCGCGCTCTTCGCGACCAGGCTAAGGATCAGATACACGCGCTCGGCGAACTCCGGGTCCGCCCAGCGTCCCCGTCCCCGGTACTGCAGCCACATGTTGACGGCGAAAGTGTTGAACAGCAGGAACAGCGTCAGAAAGATCGCGAACACGAACCCGGGCACACCCCGGCTGTTGGCTTGCGAGACGCCGAGCTGCACGCCGATCGCGACCCAGGGGACCGCACCCGCGATGCAGCCGTAGATGAACGGTCGCCAGTCGACGCTGGCACGGCTGGCGTTTGCGCGCTCCATCACCAGTCCGAACAGGATCATCGCGGTGTTCACGCCGAACAGCGCGATCAGCGCGACCGCGTCTGTCACGCCGGCGAGCATCGCGATCAGAACGACCATGATCGAGGCGCTGATCGAGTACTCCCACCAGCGCGCCGGGTTGACCCCGCGCGAGACGTTCGCGAGATACCAGGGCCGCAGCCGTGGCGACACGACGATGAGGTGGTCGGTGGCCGCGAGCAACAAGAAGGCTGCGACCGCGAGGTCGATCCTGAGGTCGAAGAGCTGGGCTGGCCCCCCGTAGCTGCCTGCCCCCGGTGGCCCGGTCATGTAGCGGACATTTACCGGCAGCGACGCGGGCTTCGCGAGGACAACGATCAAGACCGCCTGCGCGAGATGGGCGAGCCCAACGATGACGTTCAGGCGCACAAGTCTCGGGGCCGCACTGGCGACCGCCGGCGAGGACGGCGCCGCGGAAGCGGGCGAGCTCACCGGAGGAGCATAGGCGCATGCGCGGGACGAGATCCGTGCGTGTTGCTTGTAGCCAGCAGTCCGGAGGGGACGTTGATCAGGAACGCCCATCGCCATGAGAGATCGCTGTTAGCAGGCCACCGATAAACGGGCCCACCGCTGTTAGATCCCGTCGATCGCGTCGACATCACCGGATGCAATAGCGGTGCGCAGCCGGGCGTGATCGAGTCGTTGATGTCGGCATAGGAGGCGGCGAACGCTGCCACCGCACGCTCGAACGCGTCCTGCTCGCCGAGGTAGGCGGCGATCACGATCCGGTCGCCCGGGCGGGCGTGCCCGCACGCCCGCGTAGGTGTCGGCCTCGACCGCCCGCGGGCAAGCTCGACCAGTCGGGGGTCGTGAACTCCTCGGTCGTCAGGCAGCCAAGCATCCCGCCTGCCCGTCACGCCCGCTTTGCGGACGCGAGCGAGACGCCTGCCCCGCTGAGCGTGCGGCCCTACGCCGGATCCGGCGCTGGTTTACTGCCAAACGATGCCGGCGTGTCGGCCTTTGGATAGAAGTAGACGACCACCGGCTCGCCGCGGAAGTCCGACAGCTTGACCTCGCGGCCGTCCTGGTCGGGGAGGGCGAAGTCGGGGGCCTGCTCGCCTGGTTCGATCATGCGCGCAATCGTGGCAGAACCCCGCAGAGCTTCCCGCTCCGACCGCTGGTTCGAGGCCTCTGCCGATGGGACGCTGTCTCAGTGGGGCTTTGCCCTGAGCTCGGTGGCCTGCGTGTTGGCGATCTGGATCGCGGTCGTGAGCGTGGCCGGATGCGTCGTGGCGTGTTCGTCTTCGAGTTGCAGGTCTTGCTGGCCGAGGCCGCTCCCGAAGGTGGATCTGCTGCTGGCCACCGCTGTGTTGACAGGCACGCTCAGCTCTCCACCCGCGTTCCCACTGAGGATCAGATTGCCGTGGGTGCAGTCGAAGCTCGCGATCGGGCTCCCGCCGAGTACGGTGATGTAGCCCGAGCCTTCTGCGTAGCTGTAGCTTTCCAGCGGTTCGGTGAGGATCGTCCCATCGAGCTGGCCGCGGCTGGTGCATTTGGCGCCTTCGCTGCTGCAGCCGGTGAACGTGATCTGGAGCAGCGCCTGGTCGGGTGCCCGCTGGGTGCCGGTGGCGCTGCTGGCCTCACATTCGATCGGCGCCGACCCCGCTGCGGCGATCGTGGCCGGGCCGCCGCTGGCGGTGAACTCGTCGCTGCCCTGTTCGTAGCCGCCCGTGTACCGGCGTTCGTGCGTTTTGCGATTTTCCTTGTACCGTTCCCCGGCGCACCCCGGGTCGCCGAAACGGCCAGGCTTCTGCGGGTAGCAGACGTTCGGGGCCGGCAGCCATTCATAGCTTCCCCTGTAGCTGCCGCCGCCACCCTTCTTCGTCTTGAAGTCTTCTTTCGTGCACCCACCGTCTTCGAAGTGACCGTGCTTGGTGAACACACATTTGCCGTATTCCTCGCTTGCGGGCGGTCCACCCTCCAGGAGCGCCTCCGAGAGTTGGGAGATGCTCGGGCGGCTGCCGTCGGTCGCGGTGAGGATGACGCACCCGCTGGATTCCTCGTAGACCGCGGTCGGTTCGGCGATCGGTTCCCAGCCGCCGGCCGGGTCATCCCACCACAGCATCCGCGCGCCATTCAGTTCGCAATCCTCGTATTCGATCTTCGAGAACGTCGATTCCTGCCCGCGATCGACCAGCAGCTCGCCGCCCATGCCGCCGGCCAGGGCCGTCCCCCCGATGTCGGCTCCGTAGCGGCCGATCGTGACAGCACCGGTGCCACCGCTCGCCTGGATCGACAGGCCGCCATCCGCCGCGGTAGCCGGCACCGCGGCTTGCGAGGTTTCACCCGAGGCAGACGTATGCAGTGTGGTGAACATCCCATCCGCCCCGTAGGCGGTCCCTTCCTCACTGGTGGCGGATATCCGGAAGTGGTAGTCGGTGTCGGAAGACAACCCCGAAAGCGCCGCCGTCACCCGCACCGCTTCTCTGCCGGACCCCGGTGCGGTCGAGCACGGCACACTGGAACCGTAGGAGCTCGTCGGCCCATATTCGAACTCGCAACCACTCACTTCCAGCCCACCCGGATTCACGGTCCCCGAAACGGTCGCCGAGGCGCTCGTCAACGACGACGCGGTCCCCGAGACCGCCGCCGCGAGCGAAGGTACGCCCAACACATCGGCCGGCAACTGGGACCACGGCGAACCATCACCGACCTGCCCCCAGAAGTCATGGCCCCAGCAGTCGACCTGACCGGTGGACAGCACCGCACACGTGTGTTCGTCGCCAGCCGCGATCTGGGTCGCGTTCGCGATGCCGTGAACTTCAACCGGTGTGTCCTGGGCTATGGCACCGTCTACACCGTCGCCGAGTTGCCCCTTGCCGTTCCAGCCCCAACACTCCACGTGTCCGGTGGACAGCAGGGCACAGGCGTGCGCCCCGCCGGCCGCGATCTGGGTCGCGTTGACGATGCCGTGAACTTCGCCCGGTGTGTCGTGGACCGTGTAGCTGGCTTCGCCATCCCCGAGCTGCGCGTCCTCGTTGTAGCCCCAACAGTCGACGTGGCCGGTGGACAGCAGCGCACAGGTGAAGGACCCGCCGGCTGCCACCTGACTCGCGTTCGCGAGACCCTGCACTTCGACCGGAGTGGTGCTGCAGGGCACCTTTTCTTCTTCTCTCCTGCGCGAGATCCCGGTGGTGCACGTTTCCGGTCCTGAGGAGGTACCGTCACCGAGCTGCCCGCTCAGATTTGAGCCCCAGCAGTCGGCGTGGCCGTTGGACAGCAGCGCACACGAATGCCCGCCACCCGCCGTGACTTCGGTCGCGGTCGTAAGTCCATGCACTTCAACTGGACTCGTGCTGGATGAGGTCGTGCCGTCACCGAGCTGCCCGGCGCCGTTGGTGCCCCAGCAGTCGGCTTTGCCGGTGCTCAGCACCGCACACGAATACTCGCCACCGGCCGCGACGCCGCCCGCGTTCGTGATTCCGTGCACTTCGACCGGAGTGGTGCTGCAGGGGTTGCCCCCGCAGGTTTCCGGTCCCGACGAGGTACCGTCCCCCAGCTGCCCGCTCTCGTTGGCGCCCCAGCAGTCGACCAGGCCGGTGAACTCCACGGCGCAAGCGTGCTCGTCGCCCGCTGCCAACTGCATCGCTCCCGCGATGCCTTGAACCTCGATGGGCACGTCGGTGCTGCCGATATAACCGTCGCCGAGCCGGCCGAGGTCTCCGGATCCCCAGCAGTTGACGTCACCGTTTGATTTCAGCGCACACGAGTAGGCTGAGCCGCCTGTCACCTGGGTCGCGTCGGTGACGTTTCGCACTTCGACCGGAACGTCTTTGCTGTCGGGTTCTTCAAGGACCCGTCCCCCGAAACCCCAACACTCGAGATGGCCGCTCGAGAGCGCCGCACACGATCGCTGTCCACCGGCCGCGAGCTGGGTCGCGCTCGTGATCCCACTCGCTTGCACGGGCGTGTCGGTGCTCTGGGTGTCGCCGTCACCGAGCTGTCCGTATTCGTTGAGGCCCCAGCAATCCACGAGACCGGTGGAAACCAGCGCACACGCGTGCCCTGAGCCGGCGGCGAGCTCACTCGCGTCCGTGATGCCCTGGACTTCCACTGGAGAGGTGCTGCACGCGTACCATTCGTGGTCGCATTTTTCCGGGCCCGAGGAGCTGCCGTCACCGAGCTCTCCGTTGCTGTTCTGTCCCCAGCAGTCGACGTGACCGCTCGACAGCAGCGCACACGAGGCCACCGCACCCGCGGCTGCCTGGGTCGCATTCGTGATCCCATCCACTTCGACCGGCGTGTCGGTGTCTGCGGTGTTCGCGTCGCCTAGTTGCCCGACGCTGCCACCGCCCCAGCAGGCGAGATGGCCGCTGGAGAGCACCGCGCACACGTGAGCTTCGCCGGCCGCGACCTGTGTCGCGTTTGTGATGCCCGCCACTTCCGCCGGCTTCGTGCTGCACGGGGCTTCGGATGACCCGCACTTTTCGGGGCCCGTCGTGGTCCCGACACCGAGCGCGCCCCTGCCGTTGTAGCCCCAGCAGTCGACGTGACCGCTGGACAGCACCGCACAAGCTCCGAAGCCGCCGGCCGCCACCTGGGTCGCGTCGGTGATCCCCAACGCTTCAACCGGCGTGGCTCCATAGCCCGTTTCTCCGTCACCCAGCGCCCCATCCGAACCGTAGCCCCAGCACGCAACATGACTCGAGGACAGCACCGCACACGACAGTTCGGCGGCGGTCGAGACCTGTATCGCGTTCGTGATCCCGGCCACTTCGACCGGCGTGTCGCTCGCCTTGATGCTCCCCGCACCGAGGGCTCCTGTGCCCCAGCACTCGACCCGGCCGCTTGACAGCACCGCGCACGAGTGTCCGGCGCTCGTCGCCACCTGCACCTGCGCCGCCGATGCCGAGCCCACCCCAACCGGGAGCGACCCGCTCACAGCCACGACCGCGAGTATGAGCCCGCACAAGCGAACGCCGCTGCGCCGACGAGAAGGGACAGCGCCACCCCCGGTGACAACTTGAACCCCAACCTGCTCCCCCGGCGCCCGCAAATCACCCCCCTCGCCGCCGCCTCCCACACCTCGCAGCAACCGACAAGATACACGCTCACGGAGAGCGCCAGCGGGCCTAGATGACCCGCTTTCGCTTGTGAAGCGGGCGTCCGGGCACGGTCCGCTCACGCTCGGCTCGAACGAAGGTCCTGCGAGCGGGCAGCAGAGCCGGTCGGCGCGAGCGGCGAGGCGATCGTCGCAGCGGTGCGCGCCGGGCGCGACCGCAGCAGACGGTGCTCGTGGTGGACACGTCGGCGATGTTGGACGCGATCGCCGCACACCTTCCCGCCCCCGGCCTCATCGCCTTGCCTCTCCGAAGACGGCGACCTGCCCCCGGGGAGTTGGGGCGTCCCGGCGCTCATGGCTGGAGCCAATCGGCCGGGTCCACGTCGGACAGCGTCTGGGAGAACGTCCAGCGGTGGCCGAAGGGATCCTCGGCCACGTACTGGCGCTCGCCGTACTCGAAGTCCGTCGGCTCCATGGCGATCCGGGCACCCGCGTCTCTCGCCCGCTCGAAGTGGGAAGCGGCGTCCGCCACACGAACCATCACCGAGTGCGAGGCACCGTCGCCGGGGACCCTGGTGTCGGGTCGCGCCTCGGCGAGGATCACGGCGCCGCCGCCCGGGACCTCGAGCTGAGAGCGGTGGCCCTCGCCGATGCGCAGGCGCTCGGTGAAGCCGAAGGCTCGCTGCAGCCAGGCCACGGCCTCACGCACGTCAGAGACGGTGAGGACCGGCACGACCACGGCGTCGGGTATCGAGCGGTTCGCACGCACGGGGGTCAGTCACCCAGCCTTCGCTCTGGCCGGGGGCGCGCCACCGGAGCGAGACGGCTCCAAACCGGGTCGCACAGCACCGTCAGGCGCCGCCCGTCAGCAGACGTATGGCCCGGACGAAGCCACGGACTTCGTCCTCGTTGGCCTGTTCCATCCACTCGCGTTGCTCACGGCTCATCTCGCCCGTGTCGTCTGCCAGCTCGCGCAGTCGTTCCGCCGCGGCGCCCTCTCCCTTGCCGTCGGCCACCCGCGCCTCGGCGCGCAACTGATCGACCAGCTGGCCGAAGTCAGCCATCACACACTCCGCGATTGCGGCGTCGCGAGGCTTTCGGGCGCCGGCTGCCGGGGTCGGTCATCGCGGCCGGGATGCTAGCTGCGGCTAGCCCGGAGGGTGCTGTCCGAGTGCCGTCTCCAGGGCCCAAACGCGCCTGCGGAGCTGAAGTCGACGGACCGGAACGTGGGTCCTGGCGGCCTGCCTGAGCGGCTCCAGGCCCCGCTCGTCGCCGATCGCCACGAGAGCGTTCGCGGCGAGCATACGGGCGTAGCGATCGTGTAGCAGGGGCACGAGATCCGGCACCGCCTCACGGACGCGCAGACGGCCGAGCGCCAGGATCGCATGACCTTTCGTGGCGCGATCCGCCAGCCCCAGCGCGCCGATCAGCGGACCCGCCACAGCCTCGTCCGGGATGCACGCCAAGCCGAATGCCGCGTGTCGTTTGACGAGCCTGTCCGGGTCGGCTTCGAGCGCCGCCGTCAGAGCTCCGATCGCAGCGGGCTCGCCATCCTCGCTTGAATGCCGGGTCGTCTCGGCGAGCGGGTCGCGGGAACTCGAACGAGCCTGCGCCAGGCTCCAGACGAGCTCGCGGCGCTGCTTGGGTGCGAGCGTGCTGAAGTCAGGCGGAAGGGCAAACGATCCCGGACTCTCCGCCGGCCCGTTCACGGGAGGGAGGGGTCCCGCGCCCCGTGCGCGGCCTCGATCGCGGTGCACGTGCCAGCCACCAACGCCAGCGTAGCCGCCACGGTGCGGCCGGGCTCCGTTCAAGCGACGCGGCGGCCGCGTCGATGGGCCTGCAGGTAGCACGAATGCGCAACGACGATGGCGAGAAGAACGAGGACCGGTGGCAGCGCTGGCTGATCGAGCGCCCGCCACCCCAGACGTGGAAAAGCGTTGGCGTGCTGGTGCTCATGCTCCTCGTCGGCCTTGTGCTGGGCACCTTCGTCGCCGGCGTCTTTCTCTTGGTCGCAGTGGTCGCACTGTTCGGACTGCTGCGGGCGTTCGCTGCGATGGTGTCGATCCGGATCTGGGGTACCGCCCAGCCGATCGAGCGCTCCATGAGGAGACGCTTCCGCTGGTGGACGAGCGGCGACGACTGAGGTATCCCGCTCCAGCAGCGGCGGTATCGTCCCCGCCATGCGGGTGGTCGGGGGTCTGCTGGTGGTCGCCGTGTGGATGCTCCGTGGCACTGCCCGCGGCAGCGGCAACGGGCGCAGGCCACGCTGTGAGGGACGAACGCCTCCGATGAGCGCCGAGCACCTCTTCGCCGGGATCCGGGTCGCCGACCGCGACGCCGCGGTGCAGTGGTACGAGCGTCTCCTCGGCCGCCCGCCCGACCTCGTCCCCAACGACCGCGAGGCGGCCTGGCGCCTGACGGACAGCGGCTGGATCTGCCTGTACGCAGATGCCGAGCCGCCGGGACCCGCTCCCCACACGCTGCTCGTGAACGACCTCGAGGGCTTCCTGGCCGGGGTCGCCGAGCACGGGATCGTCCCGGGCCCCGTCGAGACCGTCGGCGCCTCGGTGCGCCAGAGCGTGATCGTCGATCCCGACGGGAACAGGCTGAAAGTGGGCCAGGTCCTCCGCTAGGGGTCGTTCAGCGCAGCAGCCGGGAGAGCCTGCGGTCCTTCAGCACGCGACCGTCGGTCTGGCAGCTGGGGCAGTAGGCGATCACGTAGTCCTCGAAGTGGACCGACTTCAACGTGGAGGCACAACGGGGGCAGGGGTCGCCCTCGTGGCGGTGGATGATCAGCGGCATCGGCAGCTTGTCCGGGATCGGCAGCGAGAGCACCGACTCGTAGTGGGCCACCGCCCCACCGAGGGTCTGGGGGATCTGCTCCTGCAGGCGCTCCAGCTCCTGCTCCTGCAGGTCCGAGCCGCGCTTGTAGGGCGAGAGCTCAGAGCGCCACAGGATCTCGTCGACCCACGAGCGCCCGATCCCGGCGATCACGTGCTGGTCGCGCAGCAGGGCGTGCAGCGGGCGGGGCGCGTCGAGCAGCTCGCCCAGCGGTGGGGGCTCGGGCCACGCCTCCGGGCCCAGCGAGGCGAGCGGATCCTCATCCTCGAGGGCCTCGACGGGCACGACCTTCACCCACGCGGCCTGCTTGGAGCCGAACTCCCGCAGGCGCAGCTCGCGCCCGCTCTCGAGCCCCAGCAGCATCCTCGAGGTTCGGTCCCGCGGACCCGCGGGCTTCTCGTACAGCTGCAGGCGCCCGGCGGACATCAGGTGGATCAGCAGCGCCAGCCCACCGTCGGTCTCCACGATCAGGTGCTTGCCCCGGCGCCGCACCGCCGCCACCCGCCGGCCCACGAGCTGCTCGATCGGCGGCTCGAAGCTGCGCAGGGCGTTGATCCCGGGCACGCGGGCGTAGAGGATCTCCTCTCCCGCGATCGCGCGGTCGAGCAGGCGGGCGGTGACCTCTACCTCGGGTAGCTCCGGCATCTCCAGACCATCGTAGGCCCGGAGTCGCGCCCGTCAGTGGGCGTGAACCGGCGGCCCTTCGTAGCGGACGCCTTCGGGGCTCACCCAGCGCACGCGCCAGAGGCTCCCCGGGGTGCTCGAAGCGAGGGTCCAGTAGCCCAGCGAGTTGGTCCTGACGTTGCGCAGGGTGCGGTAGCTGGAGGACCCCTTGCGGCGCACGAGCACGGTCACGGTGGTGGGCTTCCCCGCCGCCGGACGCACGAGACCCCACAGCGAGTAGCCGTGATGGCGCTTGCTGACCACCAGCGGGACCGGCCAGGCGTAGTAGAGCGGCTTCGGCTTGCCGTTGGTGTACTCGAGGCCGGTCTGGAAGCCGACCGTGCCGCCGCTGGCACTCGCTCCGGGTGCTCCTCCGATCGGGTCGTCCTCGAGCAGGTACTGCGAGAACGCCACCACGCGGCCGTTGTTGTAGGCGATCTGTTCGGCCATCGCGTCGTATTCGGCCTGCACCGAGACGGGAACCCCGAGCTGCTTGTTGGGCAGGCTCTGGACGCCGAACTCGGTCAGGTAGATCGGCAGCCCGGCCGGCAGGGCGTGCACGTGGGCGGCTTTGTTGAGCGCGTTCGAGAGCCGCGAGAGCACGCCTATGGTGACGTTGTCGGCCCCGGGGGTCTTGTAGCTGGGCGCCACCGCCGTCGTGTAGGCGTGGTCGGCGTAGCCGGTCATCGGCAGCGCGCTGCAGCCCCCCACCTTGCGGTAGTGGGAGTTCAGGCACAGGGCTTCGCGCAGGAAGGCCAGCGGGGCCACGTCGTGCGTCAGGGCTTTGGACCTTTCGATCCGCAGCAGGCTCTTGACCGAGTCATAGCCGGTGGGGGCGGTTTCGCCGAACAGCACCCGGGGGTGCGCCAGGCCCGCTTCCTGAAGGCCCTGGTAGCCGGCCTGGTAGAGCCCGCGGTAGATGCGCGGAGAGGCCGGCGAGCCGTTGGAGTTGAACTGCGGCAGCAGGAAGGCCGGGTGGTTGGGCTCGCTCCAGATCGCGTAGGTGGTGACCTCCGAGCCGAAGTGGCGGGCCACGGCCGTCATGAATTCCCTGAAGTCCTGGCTGTCGGGCCGGGTCACGTACGGCGCTTTCAGGTTCGAGGTAGCCCAGCGGGGCACCGGCGAGGTGACCGTCAGCAGCACCTGCCAGCCGAGCCGCTTGGCTTCTTCGAGGATCGGGTCGTACAGGCTCCAGTCGTAGCTGCCTGGTTCCTTGGCGTTGAAGTTCGGGCGCGCGGCGCTGGTGGGCGCGGGGGCTACCCGGCCCCAGTAGAGCTCCACCCGCAGCGCCCGCACGCCGAGGTGGCGCATCTGTTCGAAGGTCTTCGCGCGGGTCGCCGGGTTCAGCAGCGAGGTCGAGGCCTCGAAGTACACGGTCTCGCCGTGGGAGGCTCCCGCGGGCGCAGCTGCGGAGAGGGCGAGCAGCGCTACCAGCAGGGCGATTAGTAGGTGCTTCGAACGCGTTGGCATGGAGACTAATGACACCTCGGCGCAGGGAAGGTTGCGGTCTTTGTAGCGTTCCCGTCAGCCATGAGCATCCCGGTGGCCCCCGACGACATCGTCCAGACTCCCGAGGAGGGCGAGGCTAACAGCCGCCCTCCCCTGCTGATCCTGCGCCCGCTGGAGGTGTTTCTGGACGCCCACGGCATCGGCGAGGGCGAGATCCTCGCCAGCCCCATCGGCGACGGGCACTCCAACGTCACCTACCTGATCGAGCGCGGCGGCACCGAGGTCGTGCTGCGCCGCCCGCCGCGCGGGCCCCTGCCGCCGAGCGCCCACGACGTGCTCCGCGAGGCGCGGCTGCTGAAGGCGCTGGACGGGACCGCGGCCCGCGTGCCGAAGGTGCTGGCCGTGGGCTCCGATGAGGCCACGATCGGAGCCCCCTTCTACGTCATGGAGATGGTCGCGGGCGAGGTGATCGTGGCGAGCGTGCCCGAGCCCCTGGACTCCCCGGCCGAGCGCAGGCGGATCGGCGAGCAGCTGATCGAGTCGCTGGTGGAGATCCACTCGGTCGACTGGCGCGCGGCGGGCCTGGAGGACTTCGGCAAACCCACCGGCTATCTGGAACGCCAGCTGCGCCGCTTCAACGGCCTCTGGGAGCTCAACAAGACGCGTGAGATCGAGGCCGTGGAGAGCGTCGGCTCGTGGCTGGCGGAGAATCTGCCCGACAGCGGCCCCGCCACGATCGTCCACGGCGACTACCGGCTCGGGAACACCCTGTTCGCCTCCCAGCCCCCCGCCCGGCTGGCGGCAGTGCTCGACTGGGAGATGGCCACGATCGGCGACCCGCTGGCCGACGTGGGCTACCTGTGCATGATGTGGACCGAGCCCTCCGACCCGGAAAGCGGCCTGCGGGAGCACCTCGGACGCGTTACCCGTGCCGAGGGCTTTCCCACCCGCGCAGAGCTGATCGCCCGCTACGAGGAGCTCTCGGGGCGCTCGATGCGGGACGTACGCTGGTACACGACGCTCGCACTGTGGAAGAGCATCGTGTTCATGGAGGGCAACTACAAGCGCGCCCTGGCCGGCACCACCGATGACCCCTACCTGAAGACCTTCGGCGAGGGGGTACTCGAGCTGGCCCGCCAGGCGGAGGAGGTGGCACGTGGCACAGCCGCGGTCTGAGGACGGTACGCAGGTCGACGGGAAGGACCCGGCTCCGAGCACCGCCGGCAACGGACACCAGCCGCTGCGGGGCCTGCTGATCGACTGGGGAGGCGTTCTGACGACAAACCTGTTCGCCTCCTTCCACGCCTACTGCCTGCGTGCCGGGATCGAGCCGTCGAAGCTCGTGGGGCGCTTCAAATCCGACCCCGAGGCGCGCGAGCTGCTGATCGAGCTGGAGACCGGCAAGCTGCCCGAGGACGAGTTCGAGCGCCGTTTCGCGGTCCTGCTGGATGTCGCCCCCGAGGGCCTGATCGACGGCCTCTTCTCCGGCGTCCACGCCGACGAGCTGGTGGTCGACGCGGTGCGCCGGGCCCACCGGGCGGGCATCCGCACGGCGCTGGTGTCGAACTCGTGGGGCGTTCATCGCTACCCCCGCTCGATGTTCGGAGAGCTCTTCGACGGCGTCGTGATCTCCGCCGAAGAGGGGATCCGCAAGCCCTCCAAACGCATGTACGAGCTCGGTGCCGAGCGCGCCGGGGTGCCTCCGCAGGAGTGCGTCTACGTCGACGACCTGCCCTTCAACCTGACCCCCGCCCGGGAGCTCGGGATGGCCGTCATCCACCACACCGACTCCGAGCAGACGGTGGCGGAGCTGGAGCGCTTGCTGGGGATGCCGCTGCGGGCGGGCGAGCCCGTCTAGATCAGTCGCGCTTGCCGCGCCCGTAGAGCAGTTTGAACATGCGCCCCAGCATGCGCGAGGTGCGGGCTTTGTACGGGTACATGAAGGGTTCCTTCTTCATACCCAGGCGCGTCACCACGATCGCCTGCTGAGAGCTGTACTTGCGGATCCCGCCGGCGCCGTGCCTGGACCCCAGGCCCGACGCCTTGGCGCCGCCCATCGGCAACTCGAGCACCGTGTAGTTGATCATCGCGTCGTTGACGTTGGCGGCTCCGGCCTCCAGGCGCCTGGCGATCTGCTCGCCGCGCTTGACGTCGCGCGTGAACACCGAGGAGCCCAGGCCGTAGTGGGAGTTGTTCGACAGCCGCACGGCCTCGTCGGCGTCGTGAACCTTCATGATCGGCAGCGTCGGGCCGAACGTCTCCTCGGTCATGCACTTCATCGAGTGGTCCACATCCACGAGCACGGTGGGCTCGAAGAAGCGTCCCGGCCCCGGCGTCTGTTTGCCTCCCGTGAGCACCCGGGCGCCCTTCTGGACGGCGTCGGCCACGTGGTCCTTGATGATGTCCAGCTGGGGCGGGAACGTGATCGCCCCGACCTCCACAGTGCCGAGCCCTTCGGGCTTGCCGACCCGCAGCTGGCCCACTTTCTCTGACACTTTCGCGACGAACTCGTCGTACACGGGCTCCTCCACGTACACACGCTCGATCGAGATGCAGGTCTGGCCGGCGTTCTGCATCGAGTAGTAGGTGGCGAAGTTCGCCGCCCGCTCGAGGTCGGCGTCCGAGAGCACGATCATCGGATCCTTGCCCCCGAGCTCAAGCGAGGCGGGGATCAGCCGACGGGCGGCCGCCTCGGCGACCTTGCGCCCCGTGCGGGTGGAGCCGGTGAACATGATCATGTCCACCTCCTCGGTCAGGGCGGCCCCGGTGGCGCCGTCGCCGGTGGCGATCTGCAGGACGTTCTCCGGCAGGCCGCACTCGCGCAGGCCTTCGGCCATCAGCAGCGAGGTCAGGGGCGTCACCTCGGAGGGCTTGAGGATCACGCTGTTGCCGGCGGCCAGCGCGGGGATACAGTCCCCGAAGGAGTTCGTGAGGGGGTAGTTCCAGGGCCCGATCACGCCGATCAGGCCGAGCGGGCGGTAGCGCAGGATCAGCTTCTTGCCCTTCACCAGCAGCTGGCTCGACTTCACCTTCTCGTCGGCGAGGTAACCGCCGGCCTCCTTGGCCCAGAAGCCGAAGGCGGCGCCGGCGTAGCCGATCTCGGCGAGCTGGGCGTCCTCGTAGGTCTTGCCGGTCTCCGAGACGATCGTCTCCACGATCCGGTCGGTGTTGTCCATGACCCACTTCTGGGCGCGGCGCAGCACCCGTCCACGGCCCTCGAAGCCGTACGCCTCCCACTCCGGCTGGGCCGCGCGGCCGCGGGCGGCCATCTCGGCGATCGCCTCTGGACCCAGGTTGGGGACGGTGGCGACGATCTCCCCGGTTGCGGGGTTCTCGACCGGAATCACGTCGGCCGTGACCGGCGCTCCGTTCTGGGTCTCCGGGACATGCTGCTCGACCGTGGCCATCTGATCTCCCTCTCGCTCGCTGTGCCTGTATCGAAGGTTACTCCGCCGGAGGCCTTTCGGCCGACAATCCGACCACTCTGAGCGCCTCGGGGGGCGCCCGGCCGGAGGGGGCTACTCGGAGAGCTCGATCGAGGTGATCCCGATCGGCTCGGAGGGGCGGTCCTGACCGTCGGTGGGAACCGCCTCGAGGCGGTCGACCACGTCCAACCCCTCGGTCACCTGGCCGAAGACCGTGTGCTTGCCGTCCAGCCAGGGGGCGGCGGCAGTGGTGACGATGAAGAACTGGGAGCCGTTCGTGTTCGGGCCGGCGTTGGCCATCGCGAGCGCGCCGCGAACCACCTTGTGGTCGTTGAACTCGTCCTCGAAGGTGTACCCGGGGCCGCCCGTGCCCGTGCCCAGCGGGCAGCCGCCCTGGATCATGAAGTCGCTGATCACGCGGTGGAAGGTGAGGCCGTCGTAGAAGCCGTCTCCCGCCAGCTTGCGGAAGTTCTCGACCGTCTTGGGGGCGTCGGCGTCGAACAGCTCGAACGTGATCGGCCCCTCGGTGGTCTGCATCGTGGCGGTGGACATGTGCTCGGCCCTAACCTACCCGCTCGGCCGTCAGCTCGCACTCGTGGATGCTGCGTCCGTCCAGTCCCTCGATCACACGCTCGGCGTCGCCGGCCGGCACGGACAGGAAGGCGAAGCGGTCGAGTACCAGCACGTCGCGGACGGCCTCCCCGTCCAGGCCCGTGGCGGAGGTGACGGCCGAGACGATGTCAGCCACGCTCACGCCCGCCGCGCGGCCCGCCCCGAGCACCAGCTTGACGTAGTCCTCGCCGTCGTCGTCACGCGATACGCGCGGCTTGGAGTGGCGCCGGGGGCGCTCCTTGACCGGCGTCGGGGGTGCCGTGGCCCCCTTCTGCCACTGCGTGATGCTGGTGCCGATGTGGCGTTCGATGGCCTCCAGCTCGCGCTTCTGACGGGTCTCGACGAACGTGATCGCGCGGCCCGAGCGGCCGACCCGGCCGGTGCGGCCGATGCGGTGGACGTAGGTGTCCGGAGAGGTCGGCACGTCGTAGTTGATGACGTGGGTGACCGTCGAGATGTCCAGCCCGCGGGCAGCCACGTCGGTCGCGACCAGGATCGGCACGCGCCCGCCCTTGAAGGCGAGCATCACCCCGTCGCGGGAACCCTGGCTCATGTCACCGTGCAGGGCGCGGACGTTGAGCCCGCGGTCGCGCAGGGTGCGGTACAGCTGGTCGGCACGGATCTTGGTGCGCACGAACACGATCGCCTGGTCGGGCCTCTCCGCCTTCAGCACCTCCACCAGCTTCTCCGGCTTGTCGCGTGTGTCGACGGGCAGCTGGAACTGGGCGACGGTGTCGATCGTCAGCGTGGCGGCCTCGACCTGGATGATGACCGGGTCGTACATGTAGCGGTCGGCGAGCTTGCGGATCGGCGGCGGCATGGTGGCCGAGAACAGCGCCGTCTGGCGGCTCGAGGGGGTCAGCGAGAGGATCTTCTCGACGTCCTCGAGGAAGCCGAGGTCGAGCATCTCGTCGGCCTCGTCGAGGACCACGAAGCGGCAGTCGTGGAGCATCAGCGAGTGGCGTGAGATCAGGTCGAGCACCCGCCCCACGGTTCCCACCACCACGTGGCCGCCGGCCCGCAGCTGGGCCTGCTGGGTACGGATCGGGGCGCCTCCGAAGACGGCCACCACGTCGATCCCGCTGTGGGCCCCGTAGGTCCGCAGCGCCTGGGTGACCTGGATGCACAGCTCCCGCGTGGGTGTCAGCACGAGCGCCTGGACGGTGTCCTCGCTCGGGTCCACGTACTCCATGATCGGCAGCCCGAAGGCGGCCGTCTTGCCGGTCCCGGTCTGGGCCTGGCCGATCACGTCGCGCCCTTCCAGCAGCGGCGGGATGCCCTCTTCCTGGATCGGGCTCGGGGCCGCGTAGCCGACGTCGGCCAGCGCGCGGAGGCGGGGCTCGGAGAGACCGAGTTCGGCGAATGTCCTGGCCATGGTCGAGAGGCGTTGAGCTTAGGGCGCGAAGTTCCTGGAACGGTGAGCGGGCGCCATCAGGCGCTGGGATCGAGCAGCAGCTTGCCACTCGTGCGGCGCTCGCGTAGGTCGGTCTGGGCCTGGCCCGCCTGGGATAGAGGGTAGGTGGCCCCCACCACGGCCCTCAACTCCCCGGCCGCGGCACGGGCGAAGAGGTCCGTCAGGGCTTCGGCGAACATGCCCGGGCGCTCCAGGCAGTGGAACAGGTAGAAGCCCACCACGGCCCGGGAGTGGCGCAGCAGCGAGCCCGTCCTGACCTCGTTGGCGACGTTTGTCGAGATCCCGCACACGACGATCCTCCCGAAATGCGCCAGGGCCCGGTAGGAGGCGTCGAAGGCCTCGCCGCCGTACATCTCGAAGACGACGTCCACGGGCTCCCCGCCGTTGGCCTCCAGCAGCCTTTCCGTGAGGCCCTCGGGCGCCGGATCGAGAGCCACGTCGGCTCCCAGCTGCAGCGCCAGGGCGCGCCGCTGCTCTCCCGACGCGGTGGCGATCACGCGGCCGGCCTCGAAGACCTGCCCGAGCTGGACCGCCAGCGAGCCCACGCCCCCGGCGGCGCTGTGGATCACGACGCTCTCTCCGGGAGCCACCCGTGCGGCCGTCCGGTAGAGATGCCAGGCGGTGGTTCCCTGCACGATCATCGCCAGCGCGCTGCCGTCGTCGAGCCCGTCCGGCACCCCGAACACGCGGTCCTCGGGCGCAACCGCGTACTCGGCATAGCCGCCGTTGCCGACCAGCGCCACCACCCGCTCGCCGGTGTCCTCGCGCACCCCTGCCACCTCTCCCCCGGGGATCAGCGGCAGGCTCGCCTTCTGTACGTAGGAGTTCGTGCGGGTGTGGGTGTCGGCGAAGTTCAGGCCCGCCCGGCTGACCCGGATCAAGACCTCACCCGGTCCGGGGCTGGGTGTCGGCAGCTCGGCCAGCTGCAGCACCTCCGGCCCCCCGAATTCGGTCATCTGGATCGCTCGCACCTGGAAATCCAGGCTACCGGAGTGGCGCACGGGCGGTTCGTGATTGGCCGCTTGCTCTAAGGTGCCGCCGCATGCCGATCACGGTTGTCGGATCGATCGCCTACGACACGGTCAAGACCCCCTTCGGGGAACGCGAGCGGATGCTCGGGGGCGCCGCCGTGCATTTTTCGCTGGCGGCATCCTTCTTCGACGAGGTGCGGGTGGTCGGCCCCGTGGGCGATGACTTCGGCGCGCCTCAGCTGGACGTCCTGAAGGGCCGGGGCGTCGATGTCTCGGACATTGAGCACGTGCCCGGCGGGCAGACCTTCTTCTGGCATGGGGAGTACGGCTGGGACCTGAACTCGCGCGAGACCCACGACACCCAGCTGGGGGTGTTCGAGGGCTTTGCCCCCAAGCTCTCGGAGCACTCGCGCTCCAGCGAGGTGCTGTTCCTGGCCAACATCCAGCCCGAGCTGCAGCTGGAGGTCCGCTCCCAGCTGCCCCACGCCCGCTTCGTGGCGCTCGACTCGATGAACCTGTGGATCGAAATCGCGCGCGAGCCCCTGGTGAGGGCGATCACGAGCGTGGACTGCGTGATCCTCAACGACGCCGAGCTGCGCCAGCTGACGGACAAGCCGAACCTCGTGGCGGCCGCCCGGGAGATCCTTTCCTGGGCGCCCCCCGAGGACGCCCCGGCCGCTACCCGGGGCCCGTCGGTGGTGGTCGCCAAGCAGGGCGAGTACGGCGCCGCCCTGATCACCCGCGAGAGCTTCTTCGCGTTGCCCGCCTACCCGCTGGAGACGGTGATCGACCCCACCGGCGCCGGCGACAGCTTCGCCGGGGGCCTCGTCGGGTACATCGCCGCCCACCCCGGAGAGGAGCTCTCGGACGAGCTGCTGCGCCGCGCGATGGCCCACGCCTCCGTGCTGGCGTCCTTCAACGTGGAGGAGTTCGGCACCGACCGTGTGTCCCGCCTGCGGGGCGATGAGATCGTCGCCCGCATCCACGAACTGCACGCCATGACGCAGTTCAGCGGCGCCCCGCTGGCCCTCCGCGGGTGACCCTCGGACGAACTCCCGCAAAGGGCGCCCAGCGCACGGCTATCGGGGTCTTGCGCGGTCCACCAGTGGGTAAGATTCCCGGAGCGTGACCACGTGGACCTTCATCTGGCTGATGTTCCTGCTGAAGATCCCGATCGTGGCTCTGTTCCTGATCGTCCGCTGGGCGGTCCGCCAGACGCCCGAGACGGCGGGAGGGCAGGACGGCGGGATCGGCCCGCGTCCGCGCCCGCTGCACCCTCACCACCCGCGCCCACGGCTGCCGCGCCTGCCACGCCGCGGCCCCCACGGGATCGCCGAGCCGGGACCACCGGCCCGCGTGCGGGCGAGCGTCTCCATTGACCGCCTGCAGCGCCACTAGACCGGCGCCCGGGGCTCCGACCGGGACGCCCCACATGCGCATAATCAGTAAGAGCTCCAGTACCCGTGGATAGGAGATGCATATGAGTACCGAGCAGCCGACGGTCGAGGGGCACAGCAGCGCGAGCGAGGGCCTCGGCGGCGAGGGTGCATCGGCCGCTGAGCGCCTGCTCGTCACCGACTCCCGTACGGGTCGCTCCTATGAGCTGCCCATCACCGACGGCACCGTGCGTGCCCTGGACCTGCGCCAGATCAAGATCGACGACCAGGACTTCGGCCTGATGGCCTACGACCCGGCCTTCATGAACACCGCCTCGTGCCGCAGCTCGATCACCTACATCGACGGCGAGGCGGGCATCCTCCAGCACCGCGGCTACTCGATCGAGCAGCTGTGCGAGCACTCCAGCTACCTCGAGGTCGCCTACCTGCTGATCAACGGCGAGCTGCCGACGCTCGACGCGCTCGCCGAGTGGGTCCACCAGATCACGATCCACACCTTCGTGCACGAGAACATCAAGGAGTTCATGCAGGGCTTCCGCTACGACGCCAACCCGATGGGCATGCTCGTCGCCTCGGTGGGAGCCCTGTCGACCTTCTACCCGGACGCCAACAGCACAAGAGACCCCGACATCCGTATGGCCCAGATCATCAGGCTGCTGGCGAAGATGCCCACGCTGGCCGCGTTCGCCTACCGCCACAACATGGGCCAGCCCTACGTCTACCCCGACAACGAGCTCGACTACGCCAGCAACTTCCTCGGGATGATGTACAAGATGACCGAGCTCAAGTACGAGCCCGATCCTCGCCTCGCCCGTGCCCTCGACGTGCTCTTCATCCTGCACGCCGACCACGAACAGAACGCCTCGACGAGCGCCGTGCGCGGCGTGGGATCGACGCAGGTCGATCCCTACAGCGCCGTCGCCGCCGGCGTGGCCGCGCTGTACGGGCCGCTGCACGGAGGCGCCAACGAGGCCGCTCTGCGGATGCTGCAGCGGATCGGCAGCGTGGAGAACATCCCCGCCTTCCTGGAGGGCGTGAAGGCGGGCGACGAGCGCCTGATGGGCTTCGGCCACCGCGTCTACAAGAACTACGACCCCCGCGCCCGCATCATCCGCAAACACCTCGACGACGTGTTCGCCGCCCGCGGCAAGAGCCCCCTGCTGGAGGTGGCCAGCGAGCTCGAGAAACGGGCCCTGGACGACGAGTACTTCACCTCCCGCAAGCTGTACCCGAACGTCGACTTCTACTCCGGCCTGATCTACGAGGCCCTCGGCCTGCCGGTGGCGATGTTCCCGGTGATGTTCGCCATCGGGCGTACCAGCGGCTGGATCGCCCAGTGGCTGGAGATGGTCGAGGACCCCGAGCAGAAGATCGCCCGCCCGCGCCAGATCTACACGGGCGACCGCGACGTCGACTACGTCCCGATCGAGCAGCGCGGCTAAGCCGACAGCACGAGCGTCGCGCCGTTGTCGCGCAACCAGCGGCGGTGGTCGCGGTACTCGGGCCAGTGCCCTCCCAGCAGCGCCCAGAAGCGGCGCGAGTGGTCGCCGATCTCGAGGTGGCAGACCTCGTGCCAGACGACGTAATCGAGCACCGGCTCCGGGGCCAGCATCAGCCGCCAGTTGAAGCTCATGTGGCCCTCCGAGGAACACGACGCCCAGCGGGTGCGCTGGCCGCGGATCGACAGGCCCGCGTAGGGCTTGCCGAGGATCGCCGTGGCGCGATCGAGCCGGGGGGCGACCTCGGTGCGGGCGGCGCGCCGGTAGAAGCGCTCCAGCGCCGGCAGCGGATCCGAAGCCGGCACCAGCAGACGCTCGCCGCTGCGGTGCACCCGCACCCTTCCCGGCTGGGCAATGAGCGCCAGCGGCTGCCCGAGGTAGGGCACGGTCCTCCCCCGCCGGGCGACCACGGCCAGGGTCCTGCGGGCCTCGGCCAGGCGCCGCTCGATCCACGGTCGCAGCTCCTCGATCGCGGCTGCCGCGGCCCGCTCGGGAGCGCGTGCCGGCAGCACCACCTCCACCTCGGCGTGGGCGTGGACGTTGACCCTCACGCTCCGCGCCCGCTGCGAGCGGCGCACGACGTATTGGATCTCCTCGTCCGCGGAATCTCGCATCAGGGCAGACGATCGCATGGGCAAGCAGGCTAGAGCCCATCGCGGCGCATACGCTTGCGGCGCATGGGCGACGACGGACAGCCGAACGGGGGTCGGGAGCCCGGCGAGCGGAACGAGCTGACCCTCGACGAGGAGCTCCTGCTGTGGCTCGGGGACGAGTCCGCGGAGGTGCGGGCCGCCGACGCCGCACGGGTCCGCGACATCGCCGGCGAGTTCGCGGCCGGGTTCTCGGCGCTCGCGGACGTGGGCCCGGCGGTAACCGTGTTCGGCTCCGCCCGCACCCCTCGCGATCACCCCGACTACGAGCTCGTGCGCCAGCTGGGCTACTGCCTCGGGCGCTCCGGCTACGCGGTCATCACCGGGGGCGGGCCGGGCCTGATGGAGGCCGCCAACCGGGGTGCACGTGAGGCGGGGACATTGTCGATCGGGTGCAACATCGAGCTGCCGCATGAGCAGGCGCCGAACCCCTACCTCGACATCGGCCTGCGCTTCCGCCACTTCTTCGCCCGCAAGGTCATGTTCGTGCGCTACGCCTGCGCATTCGTGATCTGCCCGGGGGGCTACGGCACCCTCGATGAGCTGTTCGAAGCGCTGACGCTGATCCAGACGGGCACGATCCGCCACTTCCCGGCGATCCTGCTCGGCGAGGGCGAGTGGGACGGGCTGCTGGCCTGGCTGCGCCGGCGGGCACTGGCCGACGGGCGCATCGGCCCCGACGACCTGGAGCTGATCACCCCGGCCACCGAGCCCGAGCAGGTGTGCGCGATCGTGGATGCCGGCCGCGAGCGCCAGCGCGCCTACGGCGCCCGCCAGCGGCGACGGAGCACGCCGCTGCGGCCCTAGACTGGCCCGGCGATGGCGCGCTCACAGGTGAGGCTCCCAGCGGAGGTGCGAGGGACCTTCGAGGTGTATCTAAACGGCGTCCGCCAGGAACTCGGCCGCGATTACCAGGTGCGTGAGGGCACGCTCGTGTTCGAGCGCGACCTGCGCAAGGACAAGATCAGCCGCTGGCGCTGGCTGTTGGGCGCCTGGGGAGTCGGGACCTACCGCCAGGACGACTCGGTGGACGTCCGCTACGAGGCCGCCGACGGCTCGCCCCGGGTCGCCTCGGCGCTCGAGATCGAGCCCGGGTAGACGGCCCGCTCCCACGGCCTGGCGAGCTTCAGCGCGCTCAGGATCGCCCGCGTGGCCGGCGAACGGTTGAGCGTGTAGAAGTGGATCCCGGGGGCCCCGGCGGCCAGCAGCTCCGCGCACTGGAGGGTTGCGTAGGCCACGCCGAAGTCCCGCACCGCTTCCTCGTCCTCACCGCGCAGCTCCAGCTCCCGGGCCAGGTCGGGGGGGATCGAGGCGCCGCACTTCCTGGCCATCCGCTGGATCTGCCCGACCTGCGTGATCGGCATGATCCCCGGGATGATCGGCACCGTGATGCCGGCCCCCCTGGCCCGCGTCAGGAACGCGAAGTAGGCGTCGTTGTCGAAGAACAGGTTGGTGATCAGGAAGTCCACCCCCGCGTCCACCTTGGCTGCCAGGTGTTCGAGATCCTCCTCGGGGCTGGTGGCGTGGACGTGGGTCTCGGGGAAGCAGGCGGCGCCGATCGCGAACGGGTAGTCGCCGGCGATCATCTCCACCAGCTCACGCGAGTATTCGAGGCCGCCGTCGGTGGCGGTCCAGGTCTCCTGGCCGGCGGGAGGATCGCCGCGCAGCGCGAGCACGTTGTCGATCCCCGCCTCGCGCATCTCATCCAGCGTCGAGCGCAGTTCGGGCACGGTGGCGGCCACGCACGTGAAGTGGGCCATCGCCTCCAGCCCGTAGCGCTCGGAGATGTCCTTGACGATCTCGATCGTCCGCTCGCGGGTGGAGCCCCCGGCACCGTAGGTGACCGACACGAATGCGGGTTCGAGCTTCACCAGCTCGGTCAGGGCCGCCTCGAGGTTCTGCTCACCCGCGGGGGTTTTGGGGGGGAAGAACTCGAACGAGAACACCGGGCCCCCCCGGGCGAGGATCTCATCGATGCGCATCGCTCAGATTATGCAGCCCCCGGGCCGGCGGGCCCCCGGCGCGCGCCCGCTCATGCGGCCCGCCAGCGCTCCGGCTCGCCCGCGATCCGCCGCGCCCGGCCGAGGACCTGCAGGTGCGTGAGGAAGCACAGCGTTTCCGAGAGCAGCCAATGGGCGTTGCGTGAGCCCGGTGCCTGGCCGTAGACCCGGGGGATGATCTCGAAGGCGGTCTGTTCGCCCTCCTGTAGAGCCCCCTGCACCAGGTCCAGTCGCTCCTGCACGAGCGCGCGATTGCCGCGTATGTGGGCCTGGACGTCGGCGAAGGTGCGCCCGTGCCCGGCCAGGCACAGGCGCGCCGACAGGCCTTCGACGGTTCCCAGCGAGTCCAGGAACTCCCCCACCGGGTCCGGCGAGTAGCCGTAGTCGAAGAACAGCGAGATGCGCCCCAGCAGGTGGTCGCCGGAGATCAAGAGGCGCCGGTCGGGCTGGAAGAAGCACACGTGGTTGGGGGCGTGGCCGGGCGTCTCGTAGGTGATCCACTCCCCCAGGTCGGTCTCGATCCTGACCCCCGTCACGAGATCCCGCTGGGGGTGGATCGGTCCCGCGATGCCGCTGCCGGCGGGTCTGCGGGCCTGCTCGGCCGCGTACCGCGCCAGCGGCTCGGCCGGCACGCCGCTCTGGCGGGCGACCTCCAGGCGCCGTTCGAACAGCGCCTCGGGGTCCTCGATCATGCGATCCAGGGATTCGTGGCTGGGGTGCATCCACAGCTCGCACCCGGCCGCCTCGACGATCGTCGGTCCCTGGCCGCAGTGGTCGGTGTGGGCGTGGGTGCAGGCCACCAGGCGCGTGTCCTCGAGGCGTAGGTCGCACATTTCCAGCGCCCGCTCGAGCTGCTCCAGCGAGTCCGGCTCGTGCATGCCGGTGTCGAACAGCACGAAGCCGCCGTCGCTGCGGACGGCCCAGGCGTTGCAGTGGGGAACACCCGGCCAGGGCAGGGGAAGGCGCAGGCGGTAGACGCCCGGCAGGACGCGCTCCCCCCGTCCGAGCTCGCGCTTGCGCGCCACATCGGCCACCGGCCGCAGACTAGACTACGTCCCTCGCTCGGTCCTGGAAGGAGACGGGGATGGCAGATCAGACGGAGAGCTCAAGCGCCACCAGCAGCAAGGTGCAGGAGGTGGCCGAAAACATGCAGGAGCTGGCGGGCAAACGCAAACGCATCTCGCCCGCCAAGGCCGAGGGGGTCGCCCGCCGCTACTTCGAGGCGATCGACGCCCGCGACCTCGACGGCGCGGTGGCGTTGTGGGCCGAGGGCGGCCGCGAGAACGTCCGCGGGCAGCTCGACGTGCTCGCCCCCGAGGGTGTACGGGCGTTCATCTCCGAGATGCTGGGCGCGTTCCCGGACCTGCAGATGAAGGTCGTCTCGACGACCGCCCAGGGGGACCGCTGCGCGGTCCACTGGCACCTGCGCGGCACCTTCGCCGGGCCCGGGGGCTTTGGCGGGATCAGCCCCACCGGCAGCGTCGTGGACCTCGAAGGCTGCGACCTCCTGACCGTCAAGGACGGGCTGATCCAGGTCAACGACGCCTTCACCGACAGCATGAGCTTCGCCCGCGAGATCGGGATGATGCCGCCCAAAGACTCCCCCGCCGAACAGCGCATGACCGGCGCCTTCAACGTCAAGACGCGCGTCTCGGGCCGGCTGATGGGCGGCGAGGCCGAGCTCGTGGCCCAGGGTGTTTGGGTGCTGCAGGGACAGCCCGGGCGCTGCAACGTGTACCTGATCGAGGACGAAGGACAGGTGATCCTGTTCGACGCCGGGGCCCGCACGATGACCCGTTCGGTGGCCACCGCCGCGGCCAAGCTCGGCGGCATCCGCCAGATCGTGCTCGGCCACGGCCACACCGATCACCGTGGCACCGCGCCGGGGCTCGGGGCGCCGGTCGTGTGCCACCCCGACGAAGTCCAGGACGCCGAAGGCAGCGGCGGCTTCCGCTACTGGCCCGAGGGCCTGAAGGGACTGCCGTTCCCCCAGCGCCAGCTGCACAAACTGTTCCACCGCTACGCCTGGGACGGCGGGCCCGTGAAGATCTCCGGGACCGTCAAGGAGGGTGACGAGGTGGCCGGCTTCAAGGTCATCGAGCTGCCCGGGCACGCCCCCGGACAGATCGGGCTGTGGCGCGAGAGCGACCGGCTGGCGATCACCAGCGACGCCTTCTACCTGATCGACATGTGGGGCCGGGACTCCACCGCCCACCTCCCCGACGACCTCTACAACTACGACACCGAGCAGGCCCGGGCGAGCCTGCGCAAGCTCGCCGCGCTCGATCCTGCGGTGGCCTGGCCGGGCCACGCCGGGGCGCTCAGCGAGGACGTCCGCGGCGAACTCGAACGGGCCGCCGAGGCGCCCTAGGCCTTGGGCCGGCGCTCGCGGCGCCAGTCCAGGCTGCGGGCCCCCGGGAGCGAGTATCGCGACCCGGAGGGAAACGTGCTGACGCTGCGCGGCTCGCTCACGGCGGGCGCCCGCAGCGAGTACGCCCGCGTGCTGGCGGGCACCGACATGTCGGCCGCAAGCACCCGGGAGGACGCCTGGCAGCGTGGGCTCGAGCTCCTGTTCGAGCGCCTCGCCACCCGTTGGGTGATCGCGGGGGCGCCGATCGAGCGCCAGCGGGAGCTGCTCGACCGCTTCCGTGCCGCCTCCCCGTCAGAGCGGGCCTGGGTGCGGGACGTGATGCGCGAGCACTGCGCCGAGCACTTCCCGGAGCTGCAGGCTCCCTAGGCCGAAAGCTCCAGGCGCTCGCCCCCGGCGGCCCCGGCGGCCAGGAACCTGGCGCTGGCGCGGTTGAGCACGAAATCCAGCATCTCGCCGCCCTCGGCCCGCACCCGCAGGCGCCTGCCGTCGTCCTCCACGGCCACGATCGTGGCCGGCTCGTAGACGCCCCCGAAGCGGGCGATGCGCACCCGCGCGCCGACACGGGGAAGCGGTCGCGAGGGTCCCAGCACGAGCCGATCTTAGGGGTGCACCGAGAACGTTCCGGAGTGGCCCGGATGGACCGATACCTTGGAGGCATGCGTCGCACGAAGATCGTGGCCACGATCGGGCCGGCCTCACGTGAGCCGGAGACGCTGGTGCGGCTGGTCGAGGCCGGCATGGACGTCGCGCGGCTGAACTACTCCCACGGGACCCTCGAGGAGCACGCCGAGACCGTCCGCCGCGTGCGCGACGCGGCCGGGCGTGTGGGGCGCCCGGTGGCGATCCTCCAGGACCTCCCGGGGCCGAAGCTGAGGATCGGGCCGCTGGCCGAGGACCTCGTCGAGCTCACCCCCGGCGAGCACCTCACGTTCCTGTGCGGGGACGGCGACCACCCCGGGGACGCGCACCACATGAGCGTCACCTGGCCGGGACTGGCAGAGGCCGTGGCGCCGGACTCGATCATGTACCTGGCCGATGGCTCGGTGCGCCTGCGGGTGGTGGCAGTGAGCACGGAGCGCAAGCAGGTGGAGACCGAGGTCGAGGTCGGTGGCGCGGTCGCCTCCCGCCAGGGGCTGAACATCCCGGGGCCCGTGACGGGCCTGCCGGCGTTGCCCGAGGAGGACCTTCACCTGCTGCGCCACGGCGAGGAGATCGGGGTGGACATGGTCGCGCTGTCGTTCGTGCAGTCCCCCGAGGACGTCGAACACGTGCGCCAGCACACCCGCCTGCCGCTGATCGCCAAGATGGAGAAGCCGCAGGCGGTGGAGCGGGCGAGCGAGATCCTGAAAGCGGCCGACTGCGTGATGGTGGCCCGCGGGGATCTCGGCATCGAGCTGCCGATCGAGCGCGTGCCGATCGTGCAGAAGCAGCTGCTGGAGCTGGCCGGATGGATGGCCCGCCCCTCGATCACGGCCACCCAGATGCTCGACTCGATGGTCGCCTCCTCGCGCCCCACCCGTGCCGAGGTGGCCGACGTGGCCAACGCGATCCTCGACGGCACCGACGCGGTGATGCTCTCACAGGAGACCGCGATCGGCTCCTATCCGGTCGAGGCGGTGGCGATGATGGCCGCGGTGGCCGAGCAGGCGGAGTCGATCGCGCCGTATGAGCGCTGGAACGAGCACCGCGTGAACCGCACCTCCTCGGACCCCGCCTACACGATCGCCCACAACCTCTGCGACGCAGCCCGCGAGCTGCGCCTGGACGCGCTCGTGATCCCGACGCTGTCGGGGCGCTCAGCCAGGCTCGTCTCGGCCCACCGCCCGACGGTGCCGATCTACGCCCTCTCACCCGGACGCGAGACCGTTCGCCGCTGCGGGCTGATGTGGGGCGTGCAGGCAGCCTCGATGCGCCGGCACGAGACCACCGAGGAGCTGATCGCCGACGCCGCCCGCCGCGTGGTGGAGCTCGGCTGGTGCAGCAGGGGCCAGCGCGTGGGGATCACCGCCGGGCTGCCCTCCGGGCGTCCCGGCACCACCAGCCTGGTGCAGATCCAGACGCTCTAGACGGGCCGCGCGATCCGGCACGCCCCGGGCGCGTCGGGCCGCGCACGCCGCCCCTATACGCTCGTTTTGACCTCGAGCGCTTCCCCGTTGGCGATCTTCCATTTGGTCTTCACGCCGTTTTCTTCGTAGAGCGAGGATTTCGACGGCGTCGATTTCATGGAGAAACGGGGAGACATCTTGTTGGTGGACTTCAGCGTCGCGGCGATGGAGGTGCCGGCGTGTTCGTTCAGCGTCCCTTCACCGTAATGCACTTCGTAGCTGAGCAGGTGTTCGCCTTCGGCGTTCACTATCTTGACGCCCGTTTCGCTCTTGCTGCTCGGGATCGCGTCTAGTTCTCCGCGCAGCCGCGCGACGATTTCACCGCTGGCGGCCATGGGGCTGTTCGCCGGGAAGCCATCGTGGCTGCAGCCCGTCAATGTGAGGGTGAACAGCAGTTCCTGGCCGCCGTAGTAGCCGCCGTCGAGGGAGCTGGCGGCGCATTCGAGCTGCGTCCTGCGCCCCCTTCGTATGCCTTCGACGGTGAAGGTGCCGCCGCTGCCGGTGAAGGCGCCGGCCGAGCCCGGGCCCTCCAGCCATTCGTATCCGCCGCCGCCCCCGCCGGGGCCGGGTTTCGTGCAGTGCGAGTCGGAGTACTCCGCGGATCCGGCCCCGGACAGCCGCGAGCAACGCCCGAGTTCTGGCGGCTGGGCGGTGTCCAAGGTCTGCTGGGCGCCGTAGGCGGTGCCATCGCCGTTGGTGGCGACCGCGCGGAAGTAGTAGGTGCTGTTCGACTGCAGGTTGGTGAGCGTGGCCGACACCGGGACGAAGCTGTCACCCGCTTCGGGCAGCGTGGAGCAGGCGACGCTCGAGCCGTAGGCGGGCGTCGTGCCGTATTCGAAGCGGCATTCGCTGACACGGCCCGCCGGATCGATGCTTGCGTTGAGCGTGGCTTCCGGGGCGAGGACGCCGGTCGCTTCACCGGTGATCACCGAGGGCGGCCCTTCGGCGTAGATGAAACGGTCATCCGGAGCGGTGACGCTCGTTCCCTGCGGACTGGTGACGGTGACGTTCACGATTCCACTGCCCGGTGGCGCGACGGCGAGGATCTCATCGTCCGAGACAACTTCGAAATGCTCAGCGCCGGCCGTCCCGAAGTCGACCGCGCTGGCGCCTTCGAGATTGCCGCCGATGATCGCCACGCTCGTGCCGCCCGCGGGCGGGCCGGAGTCCGGTTCGAGCTCGCCCACAAGCGGTGCGGAGGACATCTGGAAGCTGACCAGGTCGTGGCGTCCGGAGGCGAGTGCGGTGACCTGGCCCTGCAGGAACGGCCCTTCGGGGCAGGGGCCGGAGGCGAACGGCAGGCACACCCCGGTGGGCGTTGGACTCGATTCCGTGCTGCCGTCGCCCAGTTCGCCCTGGAAGTTCACGCCCCAGGTCTCCACGCGGCCGTCTTCCAGTTCCACGAGGCCACCTTCCGCGCGCTCCCCCTGCGCGAGCGCGCGTACGCCGCTGAGGGACTTGACGAGTAGCGGCACCTTGCTGCACCGCCATTCGAATACGCCGACGCATTTTTCGGGGCCCTTGCTCCCGACTTCGCCGAGGCCGCCTGCGTCGCTCCAGCCCCACGCCGCGACGGTGCCGTTTTCGAGCAACGCGTAGCTGACGGCGTCGCCGGGGGAGATCGACTTCACTCGTTCGAGGCGATGCTTGCACGGCGCGCTGGCGCCGATCGAGCACACCGGCTGCGGGCTGCCGGCGACGGCGTCGGTGCCGTCGCCGAGCTCCCCGAATTCGTTTTCCCCCCACGCCATCACGGTGCCGTTCTTGAGGAGCGCGAGCGCATGGAAGGCGCCGGCGGCGATCGCGCGGACTTCGCTGAGACCGCTGACCGGGACGGGTATGCGGCTGCAGGCCACCGTTTCCGACCCGGAACCGCATGTTTCCGGTCCGCTGGTGCCGCCATCGCCCAGGTTCCCGAACACGTTTTCACCCCAGGCCATGACGGTGCCGTTCCGCAGGAGCGCGAGACTGAAGTCGGCTCCGGCGGCGACTTCGACGACTTCGTGCAGGTAGTTCGCCGGCTGGCAGGGGGCTTCCAGCTTTGTGCACACCGGCAACGGATAGGGGTTGCGTTCGGTGTCGGTGGCGAGGTCGCCGTACAGGTTGCCCCCCCATGCCGCCACCGTGCCGTCGGCGAGCAGGGCAAGGCTCGGCAGCCGTCCGGTCGAGATCTGGGTTACGCCTTCGAGATAGGGCCCGTCCGGGCACTCCGTTACGCCCTCCGCACAAGGGCGCACCGGTGTGGTCGGCGCTTCATAGCCGCCGTCGCCGACGCCTCCGAACGTATTTTCACCCCACGCCATCAGGCTGCCCGCCCCCGTCAGCGCAAGGCTCTGTTTCCAGCCGGCCGACAGCGCCCGGGCTTCTCCGAGGCCGCTCACTTCGACGGGCACGTCGCTTTCCCGCGTTTCGCCGTCGCCGAGACTCCCGCCGCCCCACGCGAGAACGGGCCCGAGAGGGTCATATATGAAGCGGTCCTGGGTACCGGTGGCGCTGGTGCCGGCAGGCGTGCTGACGGTCACGTCGGCGAGGCCGGCGCCGGGCGGGACGGTAACGCTGATCGCCTGATCTGATTCGACCGTGAAGCCACTGGCTTCATGGGAGCCGAAGTGCACGGAGGTTGCTGCCAGGAGATTCGCGCCGGTGATCCTCGCCGTGGCGCCGCCGTCCTCCGTCCCAGTCGCCGGGGTGAGGCCCGCGACCCTCGGCATGCCGGTCGAGAACGCATAATCGGGCCCGTAGGTCGTGCCGTCTTCATCGCTGGCGACGAGCCGGTAGTGGTAGGCGGTTTCGGGCTGAAGTTCGCCGATCGTCTGGGCGACCGCTTGGCCGCCCGGCCCCACCGTGGTTTCTGTGAGAGGCACCCTGTTGCCGTAGTCGACGGTGGTGCCGTATTCGAACCAGTATGTCGCGGGGACGCCGAACGGTGAGACGTCGCCGCGCAAGGTCGCCTGCGTGGGGCTGACTTCCTTGACCGGCCAGGTTGCAAGGGCGGGCGCCGCGGCGGAAAGACTCAGCGGTCCCTCAGGAGTACCAACCCCGCTGGGCCCGTCGTAGCCGGCCTCCGCGCGGCAGAAGTACGCCACCGCCGGGTCACCGGCACAGCTGCCGTTGGAGCCTTCGGTCACGTCGTTGAACGTGCCGGCGTCCTCGTAGAAGGCCTCAGCGCCGGGAAGCAGGCGCACCGTTTCTTCGGCGTGAGCCTCGATCCCGGCGAGCAGCGGCGAGGAGGCGCTCGTCCCGCAGATCAGCTCCCATTCCTTTGCGTCGTACACCGACACCGGCGTTTCGCAGGCGGCGTCGGCAGAGACATCGTCGGTCATCCGCCCCGGGCAGCCGGGATCGATCTGCCAGGAGGCTTCGCGAAGCGGCTGCAGCCCGAGCCCCCGCCGGACGGGCGGTCGGGTTCGTACCACGTTTGCTCGGACCACCCGCGCGCGTTGCTCGCACGATGCAGCGCCGTCCCGCCGACCGCGATCACCGACGGCAGCGACGCCGGATAGTCCGGCGAGTGGGCGCCCCCGAAGACGTTGTCATATGCACGGTCTCCGGCGGCGAAGAACAGCATCACGCCCGGGTGATCGAAGTACTTCCGTTCCTCTTCTTCGCAGGAGGAAAGCGGCACGCATCCCTGTTCGTCACTGCTCCAGCTGTTGGAGACCTCGATCGCGCCCAGGCGCACAGCCGTGTTCTCGGCTTCATCGAGCGCGGCGCTGCTCGCGTTTTCGGATTGAACGAGCAGGATCTTGCATTCCGGGCACGCGGCCGAGACCATCTCGATGTCCAGGGCCTGCTCGCTGTTCCAGCCACCTTCTTTGGGGTAGCCGCCTTCCTGGCCCCGCTGGTTCACCTTGCTGAAGCACCCGTTCGCCTGCGTGCACGGCGGCAGCCCGTAGCGCTGGCGGTACCCGGCGAGCGCGCTTTCGGCCCCGGTGAAGCCGAAGGCATCGACGATCGCGATCGTCTCGCCCGCGCCGCCGGTGGTAGGGATGTCATACGCGGACTGCAGATCCTGGGGGTCATAGCCGCCTTCTTCGCCACCGCCTTCAAGCAGGCGCGTCGCACCGGGCAGCGCAAGCCGGAGCGTGTGCGCGACCCTCGTCGGCTTCGGATCGACGATCGCGTTGCACGAGCCGTCGGGACAGACCCAGTAGGGCCGTGTGGTGGAGGGCGTCAGTGAAATCCCGCCTTCGCGGCCGGCCTGCGCCGCCCCGGCGTCCGCCGCGGTGGCTCCCCCGGAGCGCCGGGTCGCCGGCATGGCTTCCTGCTGTGGGGTGGGGACGCGGCCAACCGCGACCTCGTTTGCCGGGGCGCGGGCGCGGGCCCTGAGCGCCTGCGCGCCTGCGCCCGGCGAGGATGCGAGCGACGCGACCAGCGTCCCCGCGACGGCCAGTGCGCCCATCAGCCTGCCCATCGCTACCCCTCGCCCGATTCCGTCCCGTACCGCCCCACTGGATCTCCCCTGCATGTAACCCTGATCCTTCACGCCGGGCCCCGCCCCGGCCAGCCGGCAGGCATACCGTAGCGGCGCGACCGAGCGTCCGCAAGACTCCCGCTGCTCGGCTGCGGTGGCGAGCGCTCAGCCGGTCGGGTTCAGTTCGCGACGGCCGTAGAAGTCGGCCTCTTCGCGCCCCAGCTCCGTCGCCGGGTCATCCCCGTACATCCACTCGCGGGCGATCCGGTGCCAGTTCGCCTGCGCCCTCAACTGGGACAGGACGGCGAGCGTGAGCATCTCCATGCGCCGGCCGAATAGGTGCTCGGGGCGCATCGCCTGGTGGCGCATCTCGCGGAAGTAGCTGGAGCGGGGGTCGGAGCTCTCGATCATCACCTGGGTGGCGATCTCGGGTGTGAGCTTGACGGCTTCGTCGGCCGTCGTGTACCACCAGATCGCTTCGGCGACGAACGCGAGCAGGTGCTCGGGGTCCACGCGCTCCGGTTCGGGCAGGAAGCCGGACTTGGCGAGCAGCCCGTGCAGAGCCGGTGCGTCGTGCTCCACGACGGCCCGCTGGGCGGCGAGCTCGAGCTCCACCGGTGCCGGGTCCATGCGCTTGAACAGGCCGAAGTCGAGGAACGCCATACGGCCGTCGTCGAGCAGCAGGAAGTTGCCCGGATGGGGGTCCCCGGAGAACTGGCGGTGCCGATAGAGGCTTCCCATGAAGAAACGGAAAACGATCTCCCCGAAGCGATCGCGCTCGTCCTGGTCACGCTCCTTGAGCTCCTCGAACCCCACCCCGTGGACGAACTCGCTGACCAGCACCCGCTCGCGCGAGAGCGAGCTGACGACGGCGGGGACGAAGATGAACGGGTGTCCCGCGTAGATGCGGGCCAGCGAGCGCTGGTTCTGGGCCTCGAGCTCGTAGTCGAGCTCCTCCACGATCCGCTCCCGGATCTCCTCGGTGATGGCGTTGACGTCGAGCCCCGGGGTCATCCGCTTGAGCAGCCGCATGATCATGTCGAGGTTCTGCAGGTCGGCCCTCACGGCGCCCGCCACCCCCGGGTACTGGACCTTGACGGCCACCTCGCGGCCACCGTCGGCGAGCCTGGCACGGTAGACCTGGCCGATCGAGGCCGCCGCGATCGGCTCCTCGTCGAAGCTCTCGAAGACCTCGTCGATCGGATCTTCGAGGTCATCCTCGATCACGCGGCGCATCTGCTTGAAGGACACCGTCGGGGCCGCGTCACGGAGCTTGGCGAGCTCGCGCTGGAACTCCTCGCGGTGCTCCTCGGGGACCAGGCCGACGTCGAGGAAGGACATCACCTGGCCGAGCTTCATGGCGGCGCCCTTCATCGTCCCCAGCACCGCCACGATCTGCTTGGCCGTCTCCAGCTGACGGCGGGCCATCGCCTCCTCGGCGCCCTGCTCGTCGCGGGTGAGGTTGGCTGCGCGGGTGCCGAACTGCTTGACGGCCTCGCTCGCCGCCAGCGTCGCCACGGTCGCCGTGCGCCGTGCGCGCGAGCTCGGGATCTTCTCGTCCTCGCGCGCCATTCCCCACCTCATGCTACTTGGGCCGAAGACGATAACCCGCCTGTGGAGCGGGATTTCGGCGCCCCGCGGGGCCCCGGTCAGGCGGCCGGGGTGACTTTCGAGCCGGGGACGATGTCGTCGCTGCCGTCCTCCCAGCGGACCCAGGCCTTGGTGCCGCCGTCGTAGTCGGGAGCCTGCAGCACGAGCGTGGCGGGGCGATCCAGGGCCGTGCAGGCCGCGGTGCCCTCCGGGTCCAGACCGCGCCACACGCGGATGAAGGGGTTGGACTCCCACTCCCGGGCGACCGTGGTGGCGTCCGCGTGGCCGGGATAGATGACGGTGCTCTGGGGCAGCTGCATCAGCGTCCCCATGATCGACTCGCGCAGGTCCTCGTAGGTGCTGTGGCCGGGCGCCCGCACGCCGCCCACCGAGTCTTTGAACAGCGTGTCGCCCGTGAACACCGCCCCGGGTACGGTCGAGCCCAAGCCGCCGTCGGGCGATCCGCCGTGCTCGCTGATCACGAAGGAGAGCATTCCGGAGGTGTGCCCGGGGGTGGCGACGGCCTGCACCTCGAGCCGGCCGAGGGGCAGCCGTTCGCCGGCTTCGATCTCCACCAGCTCCCCCACCTCGAAGCCCGTGGCCGCGAGCAGCTCGTGCTCGGTGGGGCTGATCAGCACGCGCAGGCCGGGCCAGCGCTCGCGCAGCTTCGAGGTGTCGCTGACGTGGTCGAAGTGGTGATGGGTCAGCAACACGTGCGACGGGTTCAGCCCGAGCCGCTCGGCCGCCTCCAGCAGCGGCTCCACCGGCCCGCCGGCGTCGACGAAGAAGGCGGGCCCGCCGTCGCCGTCGGCGACCAGGAACGTGTTGGAGACGAACTGCGGGTGGGTCGAGGTCTCGACGATCATCTAGAGCGCGGAATGCTCGCAGGTCTCGACCAGCCGGCGCAGGCCCCGCAGGTAGCCCTCGTCGCCGACCTCCCGGCGCCACTGGAGAACCGGCACCGTCTCGGCGCACCTGGTCACCCGCTCGCGAGCCTGCTCGAGCGACGGCGCGGTGCTCGCCAGTGCGACCGCACGGGAGGTGCCGACGGTGCGATAGCTGTTCTCGCCGATGGCCACCGCGGAGGAGAAGAACACCTCACAGCCCTCGGCTTCGATGCGGGCGGGATCGAGCGTGAAGTCGTACGCAGGGCCCTTGCGCAGCGCGTAATCGGGCGACACGAGGTACAGCACCACGGAGGCCTCGCGCCGCAGGGGCACCGTCGCCGAGGTCAGCCCTCCCGCGCTGATCTGGCCCATCACCTCGGTCCAGTTGCCCTCGAACAGGCTCATGATGTTCATGCACTCGGGGTCCCCGAAGCGGGCGTTGAACTCGATCACCTTGACCCCCTCGGCAGTGGCGAAGAAGCCGCTGTTCATCACTCCGCTGAAGTGGCGGCCTTCGGCGCCCAGACGCTCGATCACGAGCTCCACGATCTCGCAGGCCCGTCGGTAGTGGGCCTCGCTCATGAACGGCAGCACCGGCTCGGCCATCGACAGGGAACCCATCCCGCCGGTACCGGGACCCTCGTCGCCGTCGTAGCGGTAGGGGTAGTCGTAGGTCGAGGGCGGACACACGACGGTGCGCCCGTCGCTGATCGCCTGGATCGTGAACTCGGCGCCGGTGACGCGCTCCTCGATCAGCACCTGTTCGCCCTTGTCGAGTAGCGATGCGGCGTACTCGCGGGCGGCCTCGTGATCGGCCAGGTGGGGCCCCATCACCTTCACGCCCTTGCCGCCCGTGAGACCGGCGGGCTTGACCGCCACCGGCGTCTCGCCGAAGTGCTCGAAGGCGCCCGGCAGCTCCCCGGGAGCGCTCACCACCTGCAGCCGCGGAACCGCCTCGGGCGCCACGTCGCCGAGCAGGGACCTCGCGAACACCTTGTTCCACTCGATCTCCGCACCCGCTCGCGTGGGACCGACGGTTCGGGTGCCCTGGGCCGTGAGGGCGTCCACCACGCCCGCCGCCAGCGGCTCGTCGGCGCTCACCATCGCGATGTCGATCTCACGGGAGCGCGCGAACGCGGCCACCGCGGCGGCGTCGCACACATCGCCCAGCGCGTGCCCTCCCCCGGAGGCGGCCGCTCTCTCGACGATCGTGGGGTTCTCGTGACCGAGGAACGCGTGCAGCTCGCTGTGCTGCGCCATGCGCGTCGCGAGCGCGCTCTCGCGACCGCCGTGGCCGACTATCAGGGTCCGCACCCCGCGCAGTCTATGTAGCCGCTTCGGCTTCCCGGCTTACGCTGTTGCGGGCGCGGCTCTTGTGGCGGCGACCCTTTTCCCGTTCGCGCTGTTTCTGTTCGCGCAGCTTGCGGCTTTCGCCCTGTTTCTTGCCCTGTTCGCGTTCGCGCTGGCGCTGGGCGACGGTGCGAGCGTGTTCGGATTCGTGCTTGGCCTGTTCGCGTTCGCGCTGGTGCTGCTGGGCCGCGCGTTCACGGGCGCGAAGCTTGTTTTCATGTTCGCGGGCCTTACGTTCTGCCACCCGGCCGGCGTGTTCTTCGGTGCGGGCCTTTTCCCGTTGGTCTTTGCTCTGCTTGGGCGTCGAGGCGGGGCCTCCGCCGCTCGCACCTCCACCGCCACGCCCGTGCGGGTGGGTTTCGGTTTCGGGGCTGGACGACCCTTCCGGCGAGTGATTGCGTCCGCCCGGGTGGCCGGTTCCGCCCGGCTGTCCCGGTTCGCCGGAGCTGCCGGATCCTCCCGAGGAGCCCGACCCATCGGTCCCCGCAGCTTCCGCCGACTCGCCGTGGTGCCCTCCGGCCGTGTGCTGGCGCTGGGCCGCCGCGCCACCCGCGCCCGCCCCTGCCAGCCCTGCGGCCGTGGTGCCCGCCGCGTGGTGGGCGGCCGCGCCGCCACCCCCGTGCTGGCCGGAGCCGTCGGCCGACCCGGACGAGCCGCCCGTGCCGCCGCCGCCGCCATATCCGCCGCTACCGCCGGCGCCGCCTTCGATGCCTCCGAGCGGGGGCACGCCCCCTGCGCCCGGAGGCTGGCCGCCCGGAGGCAGCCCCGCGCCGCCGCCACTCCAGCTCCCGTTGATGGCCCCGCCGTTGTGACCGGACCCCCCACCTTCGCCTTCGCCCAGGAGCGGCAGCCAGGCGGGCTTGCCGACCAGGGACACGGCGGACCCGGCGTGGTGCTGGACCGAGGGGGTACTGAGGACGGGAGCGCCGAGGCCGGTGGAGAGGCCGAGCAGGGCTGCGCCGGCTGCGACCTTGACCGCGATCGCCTTGATCGGGCCGCCCGCCACCAGCGCCGCGCCGGCGACGGTGCCACCGAGGGTGGTGCCGCCGGCATAGGTGAGCTGTTCGGTGGGGGCGCTCGCGAGAGCGTCCTGCAGCGCGCGCAGCTTCAGCGTCAGCCACGGCAGCAGCGGCAGGAAGGCCCCCACGCCGCGACGACGGCGGGACATGCCGTCGGCGTAGGTGCGGCAGTCCGGGCAGCCGCGGACGTGTTTGCGGAGCTTGCCTTTCAACAGCGCCGCACCCCGAGCCGTGTCGAGCTCCTCGCGGATCTCGCGGCAGTCTGCGTCGCGGGCGCTGCGTTCGGAGATCAGGCTCGAGCGCGCCTGATAGACGAGCGCCTTGACCTGCTCGGGGCGCAGTCCCAGCACGGATCCGATTTCCGACTGGCTGAGGCCGTGGAGCTCGGCCAGCACCATTGCCTCCCGCTGGCCCTCCGGTAGCTCCCGCACGCCGGCGAGGGTGTGGCGGATCTCCTCGCGCAGCTCGAACTCACGGAAGAGGTCGCCCGAGGCCATCGGGTCGCTCCCGAGGGCGGCCTCGGCGCCGAGCTCGACGGTCGGGTGACGGCGGCGCAGGATGCTCAGAGACTGGTTGCGTGCGATCGCGAACAGCCACGGGCGAAGCACCACCGGGCGCTCGTCGGCGAGCAGCGCGCGGTAGGCGGAGGCGAAGGTGACCTGCAGCGCTTCTTCGGCGTCGGCCCGGGAGCCGAGCATGTAGAGGCAGAACGACAGCAGTTCGCGCTGGTGGCGCTCGTACAGCGCCTCGAAAGCCGCCGGGTCGTTGCCCCGGATCGCGCTGACCAGCTGCTCGTCTGTCGCAAGCGCGTGCCGAGCGGCCGTGCTCGGCGATATGGGTCGAACCCTGGTTGCCAACAAACTCCCCTTCCTAGGCCCCGTTGCGGCACCAAGAATCTACCCCTAAGCAGGCACAACCGCAAGCGCAAAAAGAATCTGCGTCCCCCCCCAACCTTTTTTCGGGGTCCGCGTTTTAGGGGACAGATGCAGGAGCACGCGATAAACGAATCGGGCACTGGGAGGCTGCGGCTGGCCGCATCGGCGCCGCAGGCTGCCACGAGCGAGCCCAACATCCAGCTCCATGCACGTGTGGTGGCGGCGATGAAGGCTGGGGACGTACCGTCTGAGATCCTCGCCCGCGGCTTCTACATGCGCAACTGCGCCAGCTCGATCTCCGACTACACCTACCGCGGTGAGTCGGGGTGGCGGGACTGGGTCGAGGACCTGTTCGAAGAGTTCACGGGCAAGCCCCGCTACGAGCTCGAGCAGATCGTCGCCACGGGCGAGGATTACGTGATCGCCGAATACTGCATCCGCGGCCGGAGCGCGCGTTCGGGCAAGCCGCTGGCATTCAGGTGGACGGGGGTCGCCTGGTTCGCACATGGCTTCCTGGCGCGCGCGGCCGGCTACGCCTCGAGACGCGAGGCCCTCGAGGCGGTAGGTGCCGAAAGCGTGGCGCAGGAGGGGCCGTCCGGCCTGCACGACAACGAGCTTGTTGCCGTGCCGGGCGAGACGGCGGGACCTCATCCCGGCCACGACGAGCCCGGCAGAAGGCCTAGGTCGAAGGCCGTTCGCCTGCTCAAGCGGGATGAGGACATGAGGGAGGGGCCTCGCGGCGACCGGGAGAAGGCTCGCAATTAGCGAGCGCGCGCGATCAGGTGCCCCCACCTGGAGCTCCCGGTCGTCGCGGGCGTTTCCAAGGCGCGGGTGCAGGCACCGCCCCCGGCGGCGGCTGCGTCTGCGCGCCCTGCGCCGGCCTCCTTGCCACCCCAGCTCGCCACGCCCCATCGGCACGCCGGCGGAGGCGAGGATGCTCCCCGGAGGCTGGCTGCTGGCGGGTGACCTGCTGATCGTTCCGGTCCGCTTCTCGGCTACGGATGCGGGCGCCGAAACCGAAAGCGCGGCCTACGCCTTCCGCTTCTCGGCCGGGAAGATCGTCTCCCTGACCGAGTACCCCAGCCTCGAGCACGCGCTGCGAGACGCCCGCCTCGGGCTCTAGACCGACCGGTGCCCACGCCGGGCGGATATCGCGACACGACGCCCTCCCTGACCTCCAGGTGAGCGCCCGCCCGGGCGCCGGCCGGGCCGCCGAAACCAGCCGGCCCCACCCGTGATGGCCGTCCACGTAGACTGACCCGCCATGGCACTGATCCACACCTGCTACCGCATCACCGACATCGACCGTTCGGTGGCCTTCTACAACGCCCTCGGCTTCCAGGAGATAGGGCGCATCCCGATCCGCGACGAGGCGGTCAACGTGTTCATGAACCAGCCCGGTGACGGCGATATGCCCCGCCTGGAGCTGACATACAACTTCGGCGTCGACCGTTACGACCTCGGCAGCGGCTACGGCCACATCGCGATCACCTCCGATGACCTCGACGGGACCCTCTCGCGACTGGCCGACCAGGGGATCGAGCCCGAGAAGCCTCCCTACTCGGTCCGAGACGGCGGCTCGCGGCTGTGCTTCGTCAAAGACCCGGACGGCTACCGCATCGAGATCATCGAGCAGCCGATGGCGGAGCAGACGCAGGGCTAGGCTCGCCCGGCGATGGCCTGACGACTGGCTCATGAGCGACGCCACGCACTTCACCGCAGAGCAGGCGCGGGCCGCGGGCGCGCAGATAGGAATCGACTGGTCGACGGCACCCTTCGACGTGGAGCAGTTTCGGATGGGGATGGACGTCGAGCTCGAGCACGGCAGCCACGATCCCGAGACGAATGTCACGGACGACGACGTGGAGGTCACCGCCAAGATCGCGCGGGCGCACCTGAACGAGTTCCCCGACTACTACACGCGTCTCGCGGCGATGGAGTCCGAGGCGGAGGCCTACTGGGCCGGGCGGACGCGCCGCTAGCTGCGGTCCTCACGACGCGGAGCCCGGCGCTACACCGGAGCTCGCGCTCCCAGACCGGCCTGCGACGTCCGAGTCCCCAGGTCTTTCCTCGGCGCCGGCGAGGGTTACACGCAGAGCGGCCGAAGACGCGCCAGACGCAACGTCGAACACCGCGCACTTGCTCTGCGCTCCGCGGCGCCCGCAGCCCCCGCCGCCCACAGCCCCCCGCCGCCGGGTCAGCGCACGCGCGTGAGCAGACCCGAACTCTCGGCGCCTTCGGCCGGTACGTAGAGGTCGAGCACCTGCTTGGACCCTTCTCTCCAAATGCAGTCGACCCCGCCGGCAGTGCAACTCGCTTCCGGGGCAGCAATCCGGTTGTAGTGGTGATAGCCACCGGAAATGCTCTCCAGTGCGAGCGTGCCGTAGCAGGTCGGGCTCAGTTTCCAGGTGCCGTTCTGTTCGCGCCGGGCGACGGTGAGGGTGAGCTGTTCGCCGCTTGACTCCAGCGTGCCCGACCAGGTGCCCACGAGTCGCGTGGGGGCCTTCTTCGCGTTTACTCCCGGAACTACCGCCACCAACCCGGTCACGCTCAGGACGGCCGCGAGAACGATCGCGTAGCGCACGTGCCGACCATATATCCGGCCCCCATCTGCGTCAACTCTCAAATTCGACGCTCGGCGCTAGTGATCACCTTCGAGTACGTTCAAGCTCCACGCGCGCCAACCGGAGGGGAACCCATGAGTGAGCAGAACGTCGAGTTCGTCGAGGGCATCTACGGGGCGTTCGCCCGCGGCGATGTCCCGGCCGTGCTCGGAGCATTCGCTGAGGACATCGAGTGGTTCGAGGCCGAGGGCATGCCATACGGGGGCCTGTACCGCGGACCCGAGGCCGTGGCGCAGAACGTCTTTGGGCCGATCACGGAGGACGTCGAGGGCTTCACGATCACACCCGAGCAACTCATCGGGTCCGGCGACACCGTCGCGGCGGTCGTCCGCTACACGGGCACCGGCAAGGCAACCGGCAGGGCGCTTGACGTGCCCGTGGTCCACGTCTGGGATATCCGCGACGGCAAGCTTGCCCGCTTCCGGCAGTTCATCGACACGGTCAAGTACGCAGAGGTAGTCCCCGCGGCCTAGCGACGCCCACCCCGCGCGAGCGCCGGTCGCGCCGCGGCGGCGACCCCCGGGCGCGACCGGGGAACATCTGGCACACTCGCGAAAGATGGGCGAGAGCTCAGGAAGCTGGCTTACCTGATGAACGCGTCCCCGGGAACGGTCCACGGCGAGCACCGCTGGGACTTCGTGTTCGCGGCGATGTACGACCGCATGATGCGCCGTGGCGAGGAACGCTCCATGGGCCGCCGGCGCGCCGGGCTGGTGGCCAAGGCGTCCGGCCGCACACTCGAGATCGGGGCGGGCACCGGCGCCAACCTCGCCTACTACCCCGACGCGGTGGACGAGCTCATCCTGGCCGAGCCGTTCGAGCCGATGCGCCGTCGCCTGCAGCGCAAGCTGGCCGACAGCGGCAGAACCGCGCGGACGCTCGACGCGCCGGCCGAAGCGATTCCGCTGGACGCGGACTCGCTCGACACCGTCGTCTGCACGCTGGTGCTGTGCACGGTCGACTTCCCGGACGCCGCCCTGGCCGAGGTCGCTCGGGTGCTGCGCCCGGGCGGGCAGCTGCTGTTCATCGAGCACGTCCGCTCGCCCTCTCCGCGGACGGCCCGCTGGCAGGATCGACTGGAGACGCCATGGCGGCACTTCGGCGCCGGTTGTCGCTGCAATCGCGACACGGTCGCCTCGATCAAAGCCACGGGCCTCTCGACCGAGCACGAGCAGGAGCACTGGAAGGGCGTGCCACCGATCGTGGCGTGGCTCGTGACCGGGCGGGCGGTCAAGGGATCGCCGTGAAGGTCGAGATGTTCAACGTGGGCTGGATCTCCAGCTCGGCCGCCGTGTGGCGCCAGGGGGAAGACCCCGAGCGGCAGATCCGCTTCCCGGTGCCGTCCTATCTGATCGAGACCGAGCAGGAGCGGATCCTCATCGACACGGGCCTGCACCCCGCCGCCGCGGCCGACGCCGTGACCCACTACGGGCGTCCCGAGGCCGGCCTCTTCGAGCTCGAGCTGGAGCAGCCCATCACCGAGCAGGTGGACGTGGAAACGCTGACCCGCGTGGTCCTCACGCACCTGCACTTCGACCACGCCGGCGCCCTGACGCTGTTACCGGACTCGATCCCGATCGTGGTCCAACGGCGGGAATGGGAGGGCCGCGAAGACACCGACGTCATCAAGCGCAACTTCTTCTACCCGCGTGACTACGCGGTGGAGGACCGCCGGGTGGTGCTCGTGGACGGCGATCACGACCTGCTCGGGGACGGCTCCGTCGAGCTGTTGCTGACGCCCGGGCACACCCCGGGTCACCAGTCGGTCCGCGTCGGCGAGCAGCTGGTGCTCGGGGTCGACGTCGCGCACTTCGCCTCCACCTTCGACGACCACCGCTTCCCCGTCTTCGGGGACGACTTCGACGCTCAGGCGGACTCCGCCGAGCGGCTTCGGGGCATCCGAGACGCCGGCGTGCGGGTGCTGCCCGGCCACGACCCCGACCTCCTGCACCCGGGACCGGTGACGATCTGAGCCCGGCTCACACGGCGCCGGCCGGCACCGCCGCGCCGACCTGCGCATAGACCGCCATCTCGAACCCGAGCACCGTTTCGACGATGCGGGCATCGAAGAACGGCAGCACCTGGGTCATGATCACGCCGCCGATCCCGGCGGTGCGGTCGATCCAGTAGTAGGTGTTGAAGATCCCCGACCACGCGCCGGTGCCGGCGCTGCGCATCCCGGGCAGGTCGACCTTGATCAGGTGAAAGCCGAGCCCCCAGCCCTGGGGCACCGGCAGCGCGGGGACGTCGTTGGAGAGCTCGGGCATGCACGAGGTCATCAGCTCGGGCAGCGGGGCGCCCTCGAGGTGGTCGCTGAACGCCAGCGCCACGGTCTCGGGAGAGAGGATCCGCTCCCCATCGAGCTCGCCGTCGCGCAGCCACGCCCGGATGAAGCGCGCATAGTCGCGGGCGGTGCCGTATGAGCCGTGACCGGCCGCGTCCCACTCCGGGTCGGCAGGCAGGTCGATGTCGGTCGGTTCGAGGCCGCCGTCGGCCGCGCGAGCCATCACTCTCAGCAGTCGCGAACGCTGCTCGTCGGTGGGCCTGAAGGTGGAGTCGACCATGCCGAGCGGTCCGTACACGTGCTCGGCCACGTACTCGCCCAGCGGCTGCCCGGTGATGCGCTCGATCGCGAGCCCGAGCCAGTCGGTGTTGACGCCGTACTCCCAGACCGTGCCCGGATCGTTGACCATTGGCGCGTCGAGGCTCGTCCGCTTTCCCTCCAGGGGGCTCGGGAGACCGGTGGCGGCGAAATAGTCGAACAGCCGCTGGTTGACGAAGAAGTACCCGAGGCCGGCGGTGTGCGTCATCAGCTGCCGGAAGGTCGGCTTGCTCGCGGGCGCACGCAGGATCGGGCGCTCGCCGTCGTAGCCCTCGATCAGCTGTAGCTCTGCGAACTCCGGCAGCACCGACTCGACGGGCGCGTCGAGGTCGAGCCTGCCCTGCTCGAGCAGTTGCAGCGCGGCCGTGGTGGCGACCGCCTTGGTCATCGAGGCGTTGCGGAACATCGTCTCCGGGCTCGCCTCACCGGCGGAGGTTTCGTGCAGGACGCCGTCGCGATCCACCACCACCGCGACGACCCCGTGCCACGTGCCCGCCTCGACGGCCGCGCCCAGCAGCCGGTCGATGTCTGATCCGTCGAAGCTCATGCCGATCTCCTCCGCTCGAGATTGTTGGCGCTCGGCCCGCCGACCGCGGGCCAGGCCCATCATCCATCAAACCGACGATGCAGCAGCCGCCCGTCACGGCCCGAGGAGCTCACGTCAGCAGGAGCGCACGCCGACCGACCTTCAACCGGCTCGCGTCCGGCTTGGACCGAGTGCCAACCAGGTCGACGCGCAGTTGAGTGGCGGACCTGACGCTCGCATGCGACCTGCTGTGGCCCCGGATGCGAGCGGCTCCGTCGCTTGCTGTCTGCAGGTATCGGGCCGCGACGACGCAGGCGACGAGGCCGAGCAGCTGCCGCAGCGCCTGCTCCGGAAGATGGCTCTGTAGGCGCGCGCCGCAGTAGCTGCCGGCAAGGCCGCCGGCACCGAGGAACGCTCCGAGGATCCACTCGGGGGCGATCGCCCCGCCGTGGCCGAATTGGAGCACCTGATAGGTGGCGAGCCCCGCGACGGAGGTGATGAACGTCGCGGTGATCGTTGCGGGAGCGACCTCGTAGACGGAGAATCCGAACGCGATCAGAATCGGTGCGAGCAAGGACCCACCGCCGACCCCGTAGATGCCTCCGACCACCCCTACGACGAGCGCCAGACCCCAGATCGCCACGCGGTTGATGTCCTTCGGCTGCTCGCGTGGGAGGCGTTGACTACCGAGGAGCAACCACAGGCCGAGCGGGAGCAGCACTGCCGATGCGACGTACATGAAGCTGTGGGAGTCCGAGAGCCACGTGACGCGGATGACTCCCCCGGCCACGACTCCGGGCAGCGTGCCTGCCGTCAGCAACCGGGTCAGCGGTCCCAGCAATCTGCCCTCTTTGCGGAAGCGCCACATGGCCCCCGGTGTTGAGAGGACGTTGAACAGCAGGTTGGTCGGGGTGACCGCTGGACTGGGAACGTCAAGGACACTGACCTGAACCGGGAGCAGCAGCACCGCCCCCGACACACCCGCGGGCGTCGTCACCAGCGCGAGCAGAAACGCGCAGGCGGCGCCCAGAACCCACGTCCAGTCCATGCCCGCAGACTAGTTGCGAGCGCGCACAGCCTCGCGGCATCGAACGTGGCCGGTTGCTGACAAAGGCCGTGCCGTGACGGTTCCCGCAGCGCGCCAGGCGACCCCGGCCACGCGCCGGGTCAGTCGCTCGCCCGGGCGCCGCGCAGGGCCGCCAGAGCGGCGCTCACCCGCACCAGCTCGTCGAGCATCGCCTCGGCCGCCTGTTCCATCACCTCGTTGGGCTGCAGCACACCGTCGTCGATGAGGCGTGCGACGAAGGGAATCGAGACGGCCTCGGCCAACGGGTACGCCTTCACGGCTCCGAGGGGCGCCCTCAGCGCCGCGGCGGCGCGGGTGCCGGCCGAGACGCCGCCGTAGGAGACAAGGCCGACGGGCTTGTACTGCCACTCCTCGTGGAGGTAGTCGAGTGCGTTCTTCAGCGGCGCCGTGAAGGAGTAGTTGTACTCGGGCATCACGAACGCGAACGCGTCGGCGCCGTCGACGAGCTCGCTCCACGCGCGCGTATGGGGCTGGGTGTACTTGCGCAGGCGGGGATGGTTGGGCTCGTCCATCAGCGGGAGTCCGAGCGCGGCGAGGTCCACGACGCTCACCCGGAAGGCGCCGTGTGCACGGGCGCGCTCCTCGAACCAGCGCCCCACCGGCAGGCCCACGCGGCCCGGGCGGGTGCTCGCGATCACGATCAGCAACGAGGGCTGGTGCTCGGCGCCGGCGGGCATCGGCCCAATCTAGACAACGGCGCTACGCTCCCACCGAGCGATGTCGGACACGGGCAAGATCGCCAAGAACCTCGAGCGCTTCGCCCAGGCGGTCGCGGCCCACGATCGCGAGAACCCGACCCACAACGCCTACGGCATCGGCCTCGCGCACTTCGACATGGAGCGCCTCGGCTTCGAGGAGGGCGAGGAGATCCTTCCCGGCATCACGATCCACGCCGACGCCGGCGTGACGGGGAACTTCCGGGTGCTGTGCGACGGCGAGCACGAGGACGAGCTGGAGGCCGAGGAGCGGGAGGTCGTGGAGGCGATCGCCAGTCAGGCGATCCCGGTCTACTCGCCCCCGCCCCGGAGCATCGAGGACGGCTGAGCGCCACCCCGCGCCGGCCGTACCGGCCGCTACGCAGTGGCCTCGCGCCGGTCCCCGCCGCCGGCGCCGATGCGGGCGCGGATCATCCCCACGAGCGCCTCGATCGTCGGACACGACAGCCCGTGGCGCGCGGCCGCCCGAAGGACGGCACCCGGGATCGCGTCCAGCTCGGGCTCGCGTCCGGCGGCGATATCGCGCTGCATCGAGCTGCCGAGCGTGGCGTGGGCACGCTCCAGCTCCTCCACGGCCCGGTCGGGTGAGATCTCCGAGGCGCCCTCGGCCTGGGCCACCGCGCAGGCCTCCTCGATCGCGCCGACGAGCTCCGCCCGCAGCTCGGGAGTCGAGCGGATCTCCCCCAGCAGCTTGTCGCGGGCGCTGGTGGTGCAGGCCAGCGCGTTCAGGCGCACGAGCTTGGACCACATCACCTCCGCCTCGGAGCGGTCGGTGATCGGGTAGCCCAGGCGCACCGGGAACCCGACCCGCTCGAGCTCGTCTCCGAGCGCCTGCATAGGGGCACCACGGGAGGGGTCGCGGGCGGCCATGTCGATCAGCAGGAAGGGGCTCGAGTGCACGATCACGCCGGGCTCGGAGCGGTCCGATTCCACCCGGATGGCCCCTGCCAGCACGCTGCGCGGCTCGAACCGCCGGCGCAGCACCGCGAGATGGTCGAGCCCGTTGAGCAGGGGCAGGACGAGCTCCGGGTCTCCCATTCCCCGCACCCGCTCCAGCGCCTCCTCGAGCCCCACGGCCTTGGTCGCCACGATCAGCACGTCTGGGGTCTCCACGGCGGCGTCCCGGGCCGTGGGCCGCGCCACGAAATCGCCGAGGCGGACGCTGCTCAGAGTAAGGCCGCGCTCGTTGATGAGCTGGGCGGTGTGCGGTCGCGCGATCACCGTCACGTCGCTGCCCGCCCGCCACAGCGCGCCCGCGAGCAGCCCGCCGACGCCTCCGGGCCCGAGCACCGCGAACTTCATCTCGGCGCCTCGATCAGCACCCCGGGGTTCATCACGCCGGCCGGGTCGAGTGCCGCTTTCGCGCCCCTCAGGGCGCGGGCGAAGGGATCCGGGCGCTGGCGGTCATACCAGGGCCGATGGTCGCGCCCGACGGCGTGATGGTGGGTGATCGTGCCCCCCTCCTGCAGGATCGCGTTGCTGACCGCGGCCTTCACCTGCTGCCACTGCTCGACCTCCTCGCCCCTACGCGCGGGGGCGAGCACGGTGAAGTAGGGGGCCGGGCCGTCCGGGTAGACGTGTGTGAAGCGGCAGTTGACCCTCGCCTGTCCACGAGCACTCGGCGGCAGCGCCTCCGCGGCAGCCCGCGTGACCCGCTCGTGCAGCGCCGGAAAGCGCTCCCAGGTGATGGCGGTCTCGAAGGTCTCGGCCAGCACCCCGGCGGCGACCATCACATCCCGCAGGTAGGGCATCGCCAGGAAGGCGTCCCGCCAGCTGCTCACGGGATCGGCTCCACCACCGGCGGCCTCTCCGTTGCCCGCGTCCTCGCCGGCGAGCCGCCCACCGTGCTCGGCGCACAGCGCCAGCGCTCGCTCCATCGACTCCTCGAGCGGGTGGTCGACGGACTCGAAGCCCAGCACGAGCAGCGAATCGCGAGCCCTCCCGGCGCATCATCAGGGCCGTCTCGCCGGCGTCCAGCAGCCGGCAGTTGGCTGGATGCAGACCCGCCTGGGAGATCGCACGCACGGCCTCCGCGCCGGCGGCGAAGCTCTCGAAACGGACCCCCCGCGAGCTGCGGTGCCGCGGGCCGGCGCTGGACCCGGACCCACGCGCGGGTGATCACCGCCAGCGTGCCCTCGGACCCCGCGAGCATGCGGTCGGGGCTTATCCCCGCACCGGAGCCGGGCAGGCGGCGCGACTCCCACACCCCCGAGGGGGTGATCGCCCGCACCGACTCCACGAGATCCTCGATGTGCGTCCACAGGGTCGCGAAGTGGCCCCCGGCGCGGGTCGCGATCCAGCCTCCGAGGGTGGAGTACTCGAACGACTGCGGGAAGTGGCGCAGGGTCAGGTCGCGCTCACGCAGCTGGTCCTCCAGCCGCGGGCCCGTCGCCCCCGCCTCGATCAGCGCCGCCGAGGAGACCTCGTCCACCTCGAGCACGTGGTCGAGCTCGCCGAGGTCGACCGAGACGGCGCCGTTGTAGCGCTCGCCGACGTCGGGCGTGACCCCGCCGACCACGGAGGTGCCGCCGCCGAACGGGATCGCCGCCACCCCTTCGGCCGAGCACCATTCGAGCACCGCCTCGAGCTCGATCTCGTCCCGCGGCCGGCAGACGAAGTCGGGTGGGTGCTCGAAGCGCCCCCGGAAGCCCCGCACGACGTCGACGTAGGACTTCCCCAGCGCGTGTGAGGCACGGGCGTGGGTGTCGGCGGCGCTGAAGGCGGACAGACGCGTGGGGATCGGCACGCTGGGATCGGCCAGCCCCAGCTGCGCCAGCGCGACCGGCTGCTCGACCTGCTCGAGGCCGTATCCCAGCTGCTCGCAGAGCGTCTTCGCCGCGGCCTCGAACTGGTCCGCCGGCGGCTGCTGGTCCTCGTAGCCCCAGCCCCAGTGCTTGCGGCGTCGATCCATCGGCAGGCCCGAGTCTATGCTCCCCTCATGGCCACCGCCGAGCAGCCCGAGGAGCAGGCACCCGCGGCAGGCGCCGAGAACGTGCCGCAGATACTCGCGCGCGGGCCGTGGGAGATGGAGCAGATCGGCGTCCGCTGGCTGGCGAGCACCTTCGAGCCCAGCGACCAGCAGAGCCGGGCCGCCGACGACGCGATCCGCAGCCTGCGCGAGCGCGGCTCCCCCAGTCACGACGGCGTGGCCGCCCGGCTGGTCGACTTCCGCGTCGGCGAGCACGGCATCGAGATGGAACTTCAGCCCCAGCGCTGGGCGCTGAGGCTGGTGGAGGGCGATGCCTCGCTCAGCGTCGCGGCGCTTTGCGTAACCAGGTCCGCCGACGGGCGCTGGCTGGCCGGCCGCCGGGCCGCGTGGGTGGCATCGTGGGCAGGGCGCTGGGCGCTCGGCGCCGGCGGGGCCGTGGACCTGAACGAGAACCCCGCCCACACGCTCGTGCGCGAGCTTCACGAGGAGTGGGGCGTAGAGCCCGAGCGGGTCCAGGGCGAGGCCCTGATCCAGCTCCCCCACGGCATGATCATGTTCGTGGGGCAGGCCTGGCTGGCCGAGGGCGTTGACCGGGACGTGCGGCCCGACGACGAGCACGACGCCTTCCAGTGGTGGCCAGGGGAGATCGAGGACTGGCCGGCCGAGGCCGGCGAGGCCCTCCCACGGATGGCGAGCTGGCTGTCTCGGTGAACACGGGCCTGCGGGCCGGCGTAGGGCCGCTGACGTTCACGCGCCTGAAGTGGACGTCGTTCGTGCACTCGTGTATCTACACGGCGCTGCTGATCAGCGCCTTCGCGGTCGGCAAACCGGAACCCCTCACGTTCGTGCTCGGGTGGACCCACGGCCTGCTGTGGATCGCGATGTCGCTGCTCTGCATCACCGCGGCCCGCCTGCGCGTGGTCTCGCTGCGGCTCGCCGTCGCGGTCGCCGTGCTGGGCGGCATCGGGCCCTTCTTCGGCAGCTTCGAGTTCGTCCGCGCGCAGCGCGAACGCGACGCCGCCACCTGAGAACTTCCTCCCACACGCCCCTGTTTGGGCGCGCTAGAGTGGCAACCACAGATGGCCACTGGCACAACGGGAGTGCGAACCGTAGATGTTGTCACCCCGGCAGCGGGGGAGTCGGTGACCGAGGGGACGATCCTCGAATGGCACGTAAAGGTCGGAGACACGATCAAGCTCGACGAGACGATCGTCGAGATCTCCACTGACAAGGTCGACGTCGAGCTTCCCTCCCCGGCCGCGGGCACCGTCAGCGAGCTGCTGGTCGCCGAGGGCGACACGGTCACCGTCGGCCAGGTGATCGCCCGCATCTCGGTCGAGGACGGCGGCGGGAGCGACGCTTCGGCGCCCGTGAAGTCGACCAACGGCGCGGCCACCGACCGCACGAGCACGGCGAACGGCGCGGACGCCGCCGACGGAGCGGCCACGGAGGACGGGGCACACGCCGCGGGCGCGACAGACGGAGCACCGACCGCCCCCACCTCCGCCCCCGAGCCCCCGACGGGCGAGCTGGTCGACGTGGTCACCCCCGCCGCCGGCGAGTCGGTGACCGAGGGGACGATCCTCGAATGGCGGCGAAAGGTGGGCGAGGCGATCAAGCGCGACGAGACGATCGTGGAGATCTCCACCGACAAGGTCGATGTCGAGCTGCCGGCCCCGGCCTCCGGGACGATCGCCGAGATCCTCGTGTCCGAGGGCGACACCGTCACCGTGGGCCAGGTGATCGCGCGGATCGCGGCCGGCCGCGAGGGCGCGCCCGCCGAGCGGCCCTCGACCCCCGCCCCGGGCACACCCGCCGCGGGCCAGGCCAACGGCCCGACGGCGCCCAGCCCGGCCCCCGCAGCCGGGGAGACGCCCTCCGGGGTGAAGGCGTCACCGGTGGCGGCACGAGCCGCCGCCGCCAAGGGCGTGGACCTCGAGCACGTCTCCGGGAGCGGACCCTCGGGCCGGATCACCAAGTCCGACGTGCTCGCCGCAGCCGATCGCGGCTCGGGCAACGGCGCGGCCACACTGCCGGCCACCGCCGCGGCGGGCGAGGAGGAATCCAAGCTCCTGCGGGGAGGCGCGGCCGCGCTCGCCCGCTACATGAGCCAGTCGCTGTCGATTCCGACGGCCACAAGCTTCAGGACCCTTCCCGTGACCGTGCTCGACGCCCGCCGCCGGGAGCTGAAGGAGGCCGGCCGGCGCGTGTCCTTCACGCACCTGATCGCCTATGCGATCGCCCAGGCGGCGGAAGAGATGCCGGTCATGCGCGACCACTACCAGGAGCTCGAGGGCAAGCCCCACCGCGTCCGCGACGGCGCCGCCAACCTCGGGATCGCGGTCGACGTCGAGAAGACCGACGGCACGCGGACGCTGATGGTCCCCGTGATCCGCGACGCCGGGCGGCTGGCCTTCGACCGCTTCGTCGAGGCCTACGACGCGATCATCGAGAAGGCGCGCCACAACCGGCTCGCTCCCGACGACCTGACGGGGGCGAACATCACGCTCACCAACCCGGGCGGACTCGGCACGGTCGCCTCGGTCCCGCGGCTGATGGCGGGCCAGGGCACGATCGTCGCCAGTGGCTCGATCGGCTACCCGGTGGGGCTGCAGCAGATCGGCGAGATGATCGGTGCGGAGAAGGTCGTGACGATGACCTCCACCTACGACCACCGCATCATCCAGGGGGCCGAGTCGGGACGCTTCCTGGGGCTGATCGAGGAGCGTCTCGCCGGCGAGCACGGCTTCTACGAGCAGGTCTTCGAGGCACTCGAGGTCGAGCTCGGCCCGCCGCCGCTACCCCCCGCTCCGGCGGCCGCCGCGGCCGCCGCGAGGGCACCCGGCTCGGCCGAGGCCGTGCCCACCGACGACCTGCTCGACGCTGTCCACGCCGCCACCATCTACGTCACCCGCGTACGCAGCCACGGGCACCTCGCCGCCCACCTCGATCCGCTCGGCAGCGAGCCCGAGGGCGACCCCGGCCTCGACCCGCAGGCACTCGGACTGACCCCCCAGATCCAGGGCAAACTGCCCGCCGGCATCTTCCAGATGTACGTCCCCGGAGCGACGCTCGCCGACGCCCTGCCCCACCTCACCGAGACCTACTGCGGCACGATCGCCTACGAGGTCGAGCACATCGCCTCCCACCGCCAGCGGGTGTGGCTGCGCGAGCACATCGAGTCCGGGGCCTTCCGCCACGAGCTGACCAGCGAAGAGCGCACCACGCTGCTCAAGCGGCTGGTCGAGGTGGATGCGCTCGAGCGCTTCATGCACAAGGCCTACCTGGGCCAGCATCAGTTCTCGATCGAGGGACTGGACATGACCGTGCCGATGCTCGACGAGCTGATCCAGCTGGCGGCCGCGCACGGGGGTCAGGAGGTCGTCGTGGGGATGGCGCACCGCGGCCGGCTCAACGTCCTCGCCCACAACCTCGGCCGCGCCTACGACACGATCTTCGCCGAGTTCGAGGGCGCCTCCACCCTGGAGGCCGTCACCACCATCCCCCAGGGCGGTACCGGCGACGTCAAGTACCACCACGGGACCGAAGGCAGCTACGAGCTGCCCGGCGGTGGCACGATCCGCGTCAACCTCGAGTCCAACCCCAGCCACCTCGAGTACGTCTCGCCGGTGGTCGAGGGCGCCACGCGGGCGGCCCAGACCTCCCGTCACGGGCCCCACGCCCACCAGGACACGAACGCCGCCGTGCCGATCGTGATCCACGGCGACGCCTCCTTCCCAGGCCAGGGAGTCGTCTCGGAGACGCTCAACCTGCAGGCCCTGGACGGCTACAAGGTCGGCGGCACCGTGCACATCATCATGAACAACCAGATCGGCTTCACCACCGACCCCGACGACGCCCGCTCCACACGCTGGGCCTCGGACCTCGCGAAGGGCTTCGACGTACCGATCATCCACGTCAACGCCGACGACGTGCCCGCCTGCATCAGCGCCGTGCGCCTGGCCTTCGCCTTCCGCAAGGAGTTCGGCCACGACGTCCTGATCGACCTGATCGGCTACCGGCGCTTCGGGCACAACGAGTCCGACGAGCCCGCCTACACGCAGCCGGAGATGTACGTCAAGATCAAGAACAAGAAGCGCGTCGCCGAGCTGTGGTCCGACCGTCTGGTCTCCGAAGGCGTGATCACCCGCGAGGAGGTCGAGCGCCAGGCCCAGGAGGTGTGGGACAACCTCACCAACCTCCACCAGCGCCTGAAGGCCAAGATCACGGCCGCCGCCGAAGGCGAGGAGGAGCCCGTCACCGGCGAGTACCAGCTCGACCGCTCGCCGAGTCCCGAAGTCGAGACCTCGGTACCGGTGGAGCGGCTGCGCGCGCTCGGCGAGTCGCTGCTGCGGGTTCCCGAGGGCTTCACCGTGCACCCCAAGCTCATCAAACAGCTCGACCGCCGGCGCGAGGCGCTGGCCGGTGACCCCCAGAAGCGGGACATCGACTGGTCCCACGGCGAGGCGCTCGCGTTCGCCTCACTGCTCACCGAGGGCACTCCCATCCGCCTCACCGGACAGGACACCGAGCGGGGCACCTTCAGCCAGCGGCACATGGTCCTGCACGACGCCAAGAACGGCCAGACGGTGTGCCCGATCCAGAACCTCCCCGACGCGGATGCTCCGCTGGAGCTCCACAACAGCCCCCTGTCCGAGCTCGCCTGCCTGGGCTTCGAGTACGGCTACAGCCAGGAGGCCCCCGAGACGCTCGTGCTGTGGGAGGCCCAGTTCGGCGACTTCGTCAACTCCGCCCAGGTGATCATCGACCAGTTCATCGTCTCCGGCCTGGCGAAGTGGGGCCAGACCTCGCGCCTGACCCTGCTGCTGCCGCACGGCTACGAGGGCTCCGGACCCGAGCACTCCTCGGCCCGCCTGGAGCGCTTCCTACGCTCGGCCGCCGAGGGCAACCTCAGGGTCGCCAGCCCCACCACCCCGGCCCAGTACTTCCACCTGCTGCGCCGCCAGGCCCGGATCGCCAAGCAACGGCCGCTCGTGGTGATGACGCCGAAGTCACTCCTGCGCCTGCCCCAGGCCGCCAGCGCGATCGCCGACATGGCCGAGGGCACCCGCTTCCGTCCGGTGCTCGCCGAGCCCGGCGTGGAGGACGAGAAGGTCACGCGGCTGGTCCTGTGCACCGGCAAGATCTACTACGACCTCATCGGCCAGCCCGAACGTCCCGACCACGTGGGCCTCGCCGTCGGCCGTGTCGAGCTGCTGTACCCGTTCCCGGAAGGCCAGATCCTCGAGCTGATCGGCAAATACCCCAACCTGAGGGAGATCCTCTGGGTCCAGGAGGAGCCGCGCAACATGGGCGCCCGCGCCCACATGTTCCCGCGGCTGATGCAGATCATGCCGCCCGAGATCCACTTCGGCTACGTCGGGCGCCCCGAGCGGGCGAGCCCCGGCGAGGGCTACCCGGCCGCCCACATGGACGAACAGAACCGCATCCTCACCACCGCCATCGACCTGCGCGTGCCGATCTCCCAGTACCCGCGCAAGACCCCGGGTGAGCGCTGATGGGCGCCCTCTGGCGCCGCTTCAGGGCGATCATGGCCCAGCGCAAACGCAAGCGCCGCGGCTACTAGCTACCGGCTAGGCGCCCTTCCAGACGGGCTCGCGCTTGTCCTTGAAGGCAGCCGCCCCCTCCTTGGCGTCCTCGGAGGCGAACACGGGGCCCGAGATGGCCCCCTGCCTGTCCCACATCTCCGCGTTGCTCCAGTCGAACTGTTCCTGCAGGATCCGCTTTGAGGCGATCAGGGCCAGCGGTCCATTGCCGGCGATGCGGCCGGCCAGCTCGAGCGCCACGTCCAGCGCCGAGCCCGGCTCGGCGAGGTGGTTGACGAGGCCGAACTCCTCGAAGCGCTCGGCCGGCAGCGGGTCGCCGGTCAGCGCCAGCTCCATCACCACGTGGTAGGGCATGCGCTTGGGCATCCGCAGCAGCGCCCCACCGGCTGCAACCAGCGAGCGCTTGGCCTCGGGGATCCCGAGTTTGGCCCCCTTCGCGGCCACGATCAGGTCACACGCCAGGGCGATCTCCATCCCGCCGGCCAGCGCGAAGCCCTCGATCGCTGCGATCAGCGGCTTCCGCGCCGAGCGCTGCGCGATCCCGGCGAAGCCACGGTCCCCGAACCAGGGCGACTCGCCGCGCACGAACGCCCCCAGGTCCATGCCCGCGCTGAAGAAGCCCCCAGCGCCGGTCAGGACGCCCACCGACAGCCCCTCGTCGGCGTCGAGCTCCTCGAGCGCCCCCGCGACGGCCGCGGCCAGAGCCGCGTTGACGGCGTTGCGCACCTTCGGCCGGTTCAGCGTTATGACCAGCACGTTGCCGCGCCGCTCGGTGAGGACCGGCTGCTCCTCGCCGGCGTTGTCGTCAGTCATCGGGCTGCTCCTTGGTCGGGGCAGCGAAGCCTATCCGGGCGCGCCCGTCAGGCGGCGAACAGGCGCAGGTCGGGCTCGCGCTCGCCGCGCAGCACCTGCAGGTCGACCTCCACGCACTCGATCCCCCGCGCGCCCGCCAGCACCCGTGCCTGTGGCTTGATCCGCTCGGCCGCCAGAACGCCGCGACAGGAGCCGAGCGCGGGGTCCTGCCGGATGCGCTCCAGGTAGCGGGACAGCTGCTCGACCGCGTCGATCGTGGCCACGCGCTTGATCTCCACCGCCACCCACTCGTCCTCTGTGTCGCGGCACATCAGGTCCACCGGGCCGACGTCCGTCGGCCACTCCCGCCGCACCAGCCGGAAGCCCTCGCCGCAGTGCTCCGGGGCCTCCGCCAGCAGCTCCTGCAGCTCGCGCTCCACGCCCTCCTTCTCGAGGCCGGCCTGCGTGTCGAGCTCCTGCTCGACGTCGTCGAGGACCTCGGCGATCATGATCTCCAGCCGCTCCTCCGAGCCACGGCCCCTGACCGTCAGACCCCGCAGCTCACCTTCCTCGTGGCGCTCCTCCAGGACCGTCGGGGGCGTCATCCAGTTGAGCGGCTTCACGCTCGAGCCGCCACCGTCGGACCACACCATGAAGGTGCCGTCCGGCTTGACCATCAGCAGCCGCACCGCCTCGGGCAGCGTCGTGCTGAGCCGACCCACGTAGAAGACCTCACAGCGCGCGACGATCAGACGCATCGCGCGACGGTATCGAGCCGGCCGGTCAGGCCTGCGGTGGAGCCTCGCCGGGGCTGGGCGGCGGGGGAGGAACGACCGCCGTCGCATCGGCCGGCGGCGGCGACAGCGGTCGATTGCGTCGCCGTGTCCGGCTGCACGGCGCCCGCGTCGGCGGCCTGCGTTGCGGTGGTGGCCGCGGGGGCGGGGGCCGCCGCGGTCGCGGTAGTGGTCGGCGGCTCGTGCGCGGCCTCGTGTCCGTCCGCGCCCGCGTCGATCGCCTCGCGGAACTCGCGCACGCCGTCGCCGAGCCGGCGGGCGAGTTCGGGCAGGCGCCGCGGGCCGAGCACCAGCAGGGCGACGATGCCGATGAAGATCAGGTGGATCGGGCTCTCGATGCCCATCTGCCCTTCCAGGCTAGCGCCGGACGGCCCCCGCAGGCCCCGCCCGTGGGTCCCGGCCGGCGGGGACCGCGAGCCGCGAGAGATGGCCGGGGCGGTCCTTACGCTCTGGTCGAGGTGGCCTACGAAGCGCCAGCGCCCCCGCGCCGCACCTATCCGCCGCCGGGCATCCCGGAGTCGACGTGGCCGGCCCGCATAACGGTGATCGCGGCGATCGCGCTGCAGTTGAGCCTGCCCGACCGGCTGGCGGTCGGCACCCGCTTCCTGCTCCCCGCGCTGGAGGCGGTCCTGGTGGTGGGCCTGGTGGTGGCGACTCCGCGCACGCTCGAAGGCCGCCACGCGATCCGCCGGCGGCTGACGATCGGGCTGGTCGCCGTGGTCAGCTTCGCCAACGCGATCTCGCTCTACCTGCTGGCCCACAACCTGCTGCACCACAGGATCCCCGAGAACGGCCACGAGCTGATCGTCGCGGGGCTGCTGATCTGGCTCACGAACTTCATGATCTTCGGGCTCTGGTACTGGGAGATCGACCGTGGCGGACCGGGCCTGCGGGCCGGCGGCGAGGACGGGCCTCCGGACTTCCTGTTCCCGCAGATGAGCGACGACGCGATCCAGCCCGCCAACTGGCGGCCCCAGTTCGTGGACTACCTCTACGTGTCGCTGACGAACGCCGCCGCCTTCTCCCCCACCGACACGATGCCGCTCAGCCACATGGCCAAGATGGTGATGGGACTGCAGTCGATCATCTCGATCGTGACGATCGGGCTGATCATCTCGCGCGCGGTGAACATCCTCTAGCGCATAGTGCGGAGCCCGGCGAACATCCTTCGCCGAATAGTGGGATAATCTGAGATGAGTCAAGGTTTGGCAGGGGGCCTCCCATTGGCCGCGGAGCGGCAGCTGGCCCTCTCGCCATAGACAGAGAACCCATCCCTCCCTCCGCCACGGGCCCGGGCCAAACCGGGCCCGTGGTGAATCCGAAGCGCCCCGCTCGCCGCTCGACGCGCTTGCTGTCGAGACACACCCCGGTGACACGCTCGACGGCCTCGAAGCCCAGCGATTCATACAGCCCGGTGGCGTGGTAGCCGGCATCCGCGACGATCACGAAGCTGTCGACGGCGTGGTGGCGTTCGCTGTGCCGGCAGGCGTCGACGAGCAGCCGTGAGCAGACCCCGCGACGACGCCGGTCCGCGCGCGTGTCCGACGGACTGAAAGCGTCCGCGGGACCCGCTCGCCACGATCCCGCAGCAACCGACGACCTCCCTGCGCTCAGCATCCAGGGCCACATACCAGGAGCCCATCCCCGCGACGAACAGCGCCCTCAGCTCGCCGATACGCCCGCGCGCGAAGGACCGCCGCCCCGGCTCCTCTCCCGGGGTGGGTTCGGAGGATGCCACCCACAGCTCGAGCACCTGCTCCCACAGCTCGGGCTCGGCCCCCGGCCGGGGATCGAGCGGGGCGACCGTCACCTCCCGGTTCTCACGCGGGTGGGCCCGGACGTCCCCGGCCCCGGCCCGCAGGCCGATGACCCGGTCCAGTTCGTAGCCCCGGGCGCCGAACTCCGTCCGGGCCTCGCCGAGGACGCCGTCGGAGCGGTCCCAGCCGAACGCCCGGTGGACGACGCCGGGCATGTCCGAGAACTCCTGCTGGAACAGGCGCTCCCAGCGAGCGCCATCGCCGGCGCCCGGCGGCTCGTCGAACAGCAGGAAGTTTCCCCAATGGTGGAGAGGGTTTTCCGGCGAACGGACGACGAGATAGCGCTCGCGGCGCTCGATCACCCGCCCGGCGGGCAGGACCTGCAGGTCGGTCCTCCACACCAGCGACCGCGGCGCCGAGGGTCCCTCCGCGTGCATCGCCGGCCCTAGCCGGCGACCGAGGGCTCGAGTGCCAGGGCCTCGTCGATCAGCTCTCTGACCTCGCCCCCGGCTCCGAGCGAGAGCGCCCGCTCGAGCGCCCGCAGGGCACCCTCGCGATCGGCCAGACGGAGGCGCAGGCGGCCCAGCCGCTCCCACGCCCCAGCGTCCCGGGGGCCACGCTCGGCCGCGCGCTCGGCCGCCTCGGCGGCGAGATCGATGGCGCCGATGTCTTCGTAGATCCTGGCCGCGAAGCGGTGCGGGGCCGGGCGCTTGGAATCCACCCTGGCCCAGTCCCGGACCGCGCGGGCTGCCTCCTCGAGCTTGCCCGCATGCCAGAAGGCGAGCGTCATCAGCCGCAGCACGCCGATGTTGCGCGGCTCGGCGTCACGGGCGTAGATCAGGCGCTGGGCGGCCAGCTCGTACTCCTCTTCGGCCATCGCCCGCTGGGCGGCGATGAGAAAGCGTTCGACCCGCTCCTCGGAGGGATCGGGCTTGGAGAAGTCCACGAATTTCATGCTCCCGGCGGGCACCGTGCGCACGCCGTGGCTGAATTTCACGCGCGCCCACTGCTGCACGTCGGACCCGTCGGACCCGTTGGACCCGTCGGACCCGTCGGACCCGTTGGTCGCGTCGGACCCGTTCGCCGCGCGGCTCGGATGGGATGAGAAGTAGATCCCCGTGACCGTCCCGACGCCCCACTCCGGGTAGGTCAGACAGCGGGCGTAGCGGTGCACCACCGAGTGGTCGGGGACGCGGCTTCCGAAGGGGTCGTTCTTGGCGCGGTCTTTGGCCTCCGCCCGGGCCCGCTGCTCGGCCTCATAGGCGCGCCTGCCCGCCTCCTCGCGCTCGCGCCGGGCGGCGGCGGCGCTGACTTTGACGGCGTTCTTGGACACGCGCCCGCCACGGGAGCCCTCGGCCAGGCGCTCGAGCTGGTCGGCCGCCTCGTTGATCGCCTTCAGGTGGCGCTCGTGCTCGTACTGGCGTCCCTGGGGGGCCACGTCGGGGTGCCAGCGCTTGGCCATCTTGCGCCGGGCGAGCTGCACATCGCGCTTGTCGAAGGGCGCATCGAGCTCCAGCAGGAGGAGGTGCTGCTCGATGTCGAGGATCGCCCCGGCCATGACCGTTAAACGTTAGCGAGAGCCCCCAGCGCATATCCTGGGGTGCCAGTGTCCGCCCAATACATCTTCACGATGCACCGGCTCTCGAAGGTCCACCCGCCGGACAAGACGGTGCTCGAGAACATCACGCTGGCCTTCTTCCCGGGCGCCAAGATCGGCGTCCTGGGCTACAACGGCGCCGGCAAGTCCACGCTGCTGCGGATCATGGCCGGGAGCGACCAGGAGTATCGCGGCGAGGCCGCGCTGGCCCCGGGTGCGAGCGTGGGGATGCTCGAGCAGGAGCCCCGGCTGGACGAGACCAAGGACGTCAAGGGCAACGTCGAGGACGGGGTGGCCGAGACCAAGGCGCTACTCGACCGCTTCAACGAGCTGGCGGCCAACTACTCCGACGACACCGCCGAGGAGTTCGCCGCGCGTCCAGGCCAAGATCGACGCCGCCGACGCCTGGAACCTCGACACACAGCTCGACTACGCGATGGACGCCCTGCGGCTGCCTCCCGCAGACGCCGACGTGTCGGTCCTGTCCGGGGGCGAGCGCCGGCGGGTGGCGCTCTGCCGCCTGCTGCTGCAGCGCGCCGGACCTGCTGCTGCTGGACGAGCCCACCAACCACCTCGACGCCGAGTCGGTGGCCTGGCTGGAGCGCCACCTGGCCGAGTACAAGGGCACGATCGTGGCCGTCACCCACGACCGCTACTTCCTCGACAACGTGGCCGGCTGGATCCTCGAGCTCGACCGCGGCGAAGGCATCCCCTACGAGGGCAACTACTCCAGCTGGCTGGAGCAGAAGCAGGCACGGCTGGCCCAGGAGGAACGCAGCGAGAAGGCCCGCCAGCGCACGATCGCCGCCGAGCTCGAGTGGGTGCGGACCAACCCCAAGGGCAAACGCACGAAGTCGCAAGGCGCGTCTGGCCCGCTACGAGGAGCTGGTGGCCGAGGAGCGCAACGTCAAGCTCGAGGACGTCCAGATCTACATCCCCCCCGGCCCCCGGCTGGGCGACCGCGTGTTGGCCGCCAACGGCCGTCACCAAGGGCTACGGCGACCGGCTGCTGATCGAGTCGCTGTCCTTCGAGCTGCCGCGCGCCGGGATCGTCGGCGTGATCGGCGCCAACGGCGCCGGCAAGACGCACCCTCTTCCGCATGATCACAGGACAGGAGGAGCCCGACGGGGGCACGATCGAGCTGGGCGACACCGTGAAGCTCGCCTACGTGGACCAGTCGCGCGAGACGCTGGACCCCGACAAGACGGTGTGGGAGGAGATCTCCGGCGGCGAGGACCAGCTGACGCTCGGCGAACGCAAGGTCAACTCCCGCCAGTACACGGCCGGCTTCAACTTCAAGGGCGCCGACCAGCAGAAACGCGTCGGGGTCCTCTCCGGCGGCGAGCGCAACCGCGTGCACCTGGCGAAGGTGCTGAGCGCCGGGGGCAACCTGCTGCTGCTGGACGAGCCCACCAACGATCTCGACGTGGACACCCTGCGGGCGCTCGAGCAGGCGCTGCTCGTCGTTCCCCGGCTGCGCGATGGTGATCTCCCACGACCGCTGGTTCCTGGACCGCGTCGCCACGCACGTGCTGGCCTTCGAGGGCGACTCCCAGGTGAGCTGGTTCGAGGGCAACTTCGAGGCCTACGAGGAGCACCGCCACACGCTGCTGGGCTCCTCCGCGGACCGCCCCCACCGCATCACCTACAAGCGGCTGGTGCGTGGCTGAGGGTCGGCCCGGCGAGGGTCCCGGGCCCTTCGACCGAGACACCGCCGTGCAGACCCTCTCTCGCGAGGGAGACCACGGCTCGTTCGCGGCCGAGGTGGCGCACGGCTGGCGTGCCGGCAGGGGTCCCCACGGGGGCTACCTGGCGGCGATCATCCTGCGCGCGCTGACGCTCGCGCTCGACGATCCACGGCGCTCGCCGCGCTCGCTGACGATCCACTTCCTCAAGGCCCCCGACGAGGGTCCCCTGCTGATCGAGACGACGATCGAGCGCAGCGGGCGCTCGCTGAGCTCGCTCTCGGCCCGCATGACCCAGAACGGGACCACGATGGGGCTCGCCCTGGCCGCTTTCTCGGTGCCCTGGCGGGGACCGGAGTGGAACGAGCTGCCGATGCCGGTGGTCGCCCCGCCGGACCCCGAGCGCCGTCCCGGCACCCTCTTCCCGCTCGAGCACGGGCCCGCCTTCGCGGGCTACATCGTCCTCCAGCGACGCTTCGGCGAGATGCCCTTCACGGGCGAGCAGGCGCCCCTGGAGACCGGGGGCTGGCTCGGCCTCGTGGAGCCCCGCCCGCTGGATGCGCTGGCGCTCGCGTTCTTCACCGACGCGCTGGTCCCGACCCCGTTCATGCGCCTGCCCGGCCCGGCCCCGGCGCCCACGATCGACATCACGATCCACTTCCGCACCGCGCTGCCCCGGCCCCAGCGCGACGGCGCCGCGCCGGATCCCCATGAGCTGGTGCTGGCGCGCACGCACACGACCCTCACCCACGAAGGCTTCTTCGAGGAGGACGCCGTGATCTGGGACCGGGACGGGACGGTCCTGGTCCAGTCCAGGCAGCTGGCGCTCGCGATCGGTTAGGTTGCAGGCATGCCCGACTACACAGCTAAGAAGATCAGTGACATGCAGGCAGGTTTCGGGGGCGGCTTCATCAAGGCCCGGGCCGAGCTCGGAGTGAGCTCGTTCGGGATGCAGGTGATCGCCATGCCGCCGAACTTCACCGACTACCCGGAACACGACCACGGCGAAGACGGACAGGAAGAGGTCTACGCGGTGCTCGACGGCTCCGGCACGATGGAAATCGAAGGCGAGAACATCGCGATGGACTCCGAGACGCTCGATCCGCGTCCCTGCCGGGACCATGAGGAAGGTGGTTTCGGGACCCAGCGGGATCCAGATGCTCGTGCTCGGCGGTACTCCCGGGCAGCTCTATGAGATCCCGGAGATGACCGAGCTGGAGCCAGCCAACTAGCGAACGAAGGCCTGGTCCGGCGTCAGCGCGAGCGACGCCGCGGCCAGCAGGCGGACGGTGGCCTGCACGTCCTGCAGGTCGACCGTCTCCACCGGGGAGTGCATGTAGCGCACGGGGATCATCACGAGCCCCGTGGGCACCCCCGCGCGGCTGGCGTGGACCGCGTCCGCGTCGGTTCCCGTGGCGCGCCCGGAGGCTTCGATCGTGAACGGGATGCCCTCGGCCCGGGCCGTCTCGATACAACAGCTCGAACACGCCCTCGTGCAGGGTCGAGCCGCGCCCGATCACGGGCCCCGAGCCGAGCGCGTGCTTGCCCGAGGGCTTGACCTCGATGCCGGGAGCGTCGGTTGCGTGGGTCACGTCGATCACGATCGCCGCGTCGGGTGCCAGCGCGAAGGCGCTCGTGCGCGAGCCGCCGAAGGTGGTCTCCTCCTGCACCGCCGCCACCGCCGCCAGCTCCCAGGCCGAGCCGCCGGCCCGGGCCACCTCGCGCGCGGCCTCCAGGGCGACGTAGGAGCCGAGGCGGTTGTCCAGTGCCCGCGAGGCCAGCCGCCCGCCCGGCAGCTCCAGCGGCGCCACGTCGATCACGGCCACGTCGCCCACCCTCACCAGCTCGGCGGCGTGGGCCCCGTCGCGGGCGCCGATGTCGATGTGCAGGTCCGACAGCTCGGGGACCTTCTTGCGCTCCTCGTCGCGCAGCAGGTGGATCGGCTTGCGCCCCACCACCCCGGCCAGCGGGCCCTTGGCGGTGTCGATGATGACCCGCTGGCAGACGAGGATCTGGGGGTCCCAGCCGCCGACTGCCTGTAACCACAGGTAGCCGTCGTCGTCGATGTGGGTCACGATCAGGCCGATCTCGTCGATGTGCCCCATCAGCAGCATCCGTTCGGCCGCGATCCTTCGGACCGCCGAGCGGCCACGGCCGCGCTGCGGCGCCACCGCGCGTGGGGCGTGCCGATCGCGTCGGTGCCGGCGCTGGCGAACTCGGCGGCCGCCCGCAGCCACACGGCCGCCGGGGCGGCCTCGTGACCGGAGGCGCCACGGGCGCTGAGCAGCTCGCTCAGCAGGGCGGGCGGTCCCGCCGGCGCGGGCTGGGACTCTTCGCCTGCGGCGAGCGTTTGGCGGCCGCCCGTTTGCGGGCCGGCGTGCGCGGCGTCGGGGCTCATCGGGCCAGCAGGCTGCGGAGCACGAACTGGAGGATCCCGCCGTGGCGGAAATACTCGGCCTCGCGCGGCGTGTCGATGCGCACACGGGCGTCGAACTCGACCTCGCGCGCCGCCCTCTGCGCGGGCCTTGACGCGCAGCTGGGAGGGCATCGGCTGCCGCCGGCGGGCTCGCCGCCGCCAGCCCCTCGATCCAGAAGCGCTCCTCGCCGGTCAGGCCGAGCGACGCCGCCGCCTCGCCGGCCGGGAACTGCAGCGGCAGCACCCCCATGCCGACAGGTTGGAGCGGTGGATGCGCTCGAAGCTCTCGGCGATCACGGCCCGCACGCCCAGCAGCTTCGTGCCCTTGGCGGCCCAGTCGCGCGAGGAGCCGGTCCCGTACTCCTTGCCGGCGAGCACGACCAGCGGGACCCCTTCGGCGGCGTAGCGCATGGCCGCGTCGTAGATCGTCATCTGCTCGGCGCCGCCGATCGAGAGGTGGTAGGTGTACGCCGCCTTCGGGCAGCGCACCGCCGTCCGCGGCGAGCAGGTTGCGCAGGCGGATGTTGGCGAACGTGCCCGCGCACCATCACCTCGTGGTTGCCGCGCCGGGCGCCGTAGGAGTTGAAGTCGCGCGGCCCCACGCCCTGCTCCTGCAGGTAGGACGCCCGCAGGGCTGTCGCGCTTGATCGAGCCGGCGGGAGAGATGTGGTCGGTGGTGACGCTGTCGCCCAGCAGCGCGAGCACGCGGGCGCCCTCGATCTCGCGTAGCGGGCGCGGGCTCGGCGGGCATGTCCTCGAAGTAGGGCGGCAGGCGCACGTAGGTCGAGGCGGTTCCCAGCGCGAAGCGCTCGCCCTCGGGCACGGGCAGCCCCCGCCAGCGCTCGTCGCCGGTGAAGACCTCGCCGTAGCTCTTGCGGAACATGTCGGCGCGGACGCTCTCGCGCGACCGTCTCGGCGACCTCCTGCTCGGAGGGCCAGATGTCGCGCAGGTACACCTCGCGCCCGCTCCTGATCGTGTCCGAGCGGCTCCTCGACGATGTCGATGTCCATCGTGCCGGCGATCGCGTAGGCCACGCACAGGGGCGGCGAGGCGAGGTAGTTCATCTTCACGTCGGGGTTGATCCGGCCCTCGAAGTTGCGGTTGCCCGACAGCACCGAGACGACCGCCAGGTCGCCCTCGCCGACGGCCTTGGAGACCTCCTCCGGCAGCGGCCCCGAGTTGCCGATGCAGGTCGTGCAGCCGTAGCCGACGAGGTTGAAGCCGAGCTCGCTCCAGGGGCTCGGTGAGGCCGGCCCGGTCCAGGTACTCGGTGACGACCTTGGAGCCCGGTGCCAGCGAGGTCTTCACCCACGGCTTGGAGCGCAGCCCGCGGGCGACGGCGTTGCGGGCGAGCACGCCCGCGCCGACCATCACCGAGGGGTTGGAGGTGTTGGTGCAGCTGGTGATGGCGGCGATCACCACGTCGCCGTGATCGAGCTCGAAGGTCTCTCCCCCGAGGGTCACCGGCTGGGCGCTGTGGCTGCGCTCGAGCTCGTGCGCCACGGTCGCGCCGGGGGCGCCCGCGGTGTGCGTCGTGAGCGGCTCGGCGGGTGCCTCGGCGTGGTAGCCCGGTACGCCGTTGGCGGGCGGGTCCGAAGCGGGGTAGCTCTCTTCCTCGGCCTCGTCGTGGGCGTCCCCGGCGGGCGCCGGTGCGCCGTCGCGGCCGGTGATCTCGGCCAGGGCGTCGCGGAAGGAACCGCTGGCACTGCGCAGCGGGATCCGGTCCTGCGGGCGGCGGGGCCCGGCGAGCGAGGGTTCCACCTCCCCCAGGTCGAGCTCGATGTGGTCCGAGAAGGTGGGCTCCTCGGACTCCTCGTCGTGCCACAGACCCTGCTCGCGGGCGTAGGCCTCGACCAGCGCGATCTGGGGCTCGGGGCGCCCGGTCAGGCGCAGGTAGTCGATCGTCTCGGAGTCGATCGGGAAGATCGCGCAGGTGGAGCCGAACTCCGGCGACATGTTGCCGATCGTGGCGCGGTCGGCGATCGGCAGCGACGCCAGCCCGGCGCCGTAGAACTCGACGAACTTCCCGACCACGCCGCGCTCGCGCAGCCTCTCGGTGACCGTCAGCACGAGGTCGGTTGCGGTCGTGCCCGCCGGCATCTCGCCGTGCAGCTTGAAGCCGAGCACCTGGGGGATCAGCATCGACACCGGCTGGCCGAGCATCGCCGCCTCGGCCTCGATGCCACCCACGCCCCAGCCGAGCACGCCGAGGCCGTTGACCATCGTGGTGTGGGAGTCGGTCCCCAGCAGCGTGTCCGGGTAGGCCTGGCCGCGCTCGGTCGTCGTCGAACACGACCCGGGCGAGGTACTCGAGGTTGACCTGGTGGACGATCCCGGTGTCGGGCGGCACCACGGCGAAGTGTTCGAACGCCCCCTGGCCCCAGCGCAGGAACAGGTAGCGCTCCTGGTTGCGCTCGAACTCGCGCTCCGCGTTGAGGCGGAAGGCGTCGCGGGTGCCGAAGGCGTCCACCTGGACCGAGTGATCGATCACCAGCTCGGCCGGGGCGAGCGGGTTGATGCGGGCCGGATCCCCGCCCATGTCGGCCATCGCGTCGCGCATGGCGGCGAGGTCGACGACCGCCGGAACCCCGGTGAGGTCCTGCAGCAGCACGCGGGCGGGGGTGAAGGCGATCTCCTTGCTGGGGTCGGCCTTGGCGTCCCAGCGGGCGAGGGCCTCGATGTCCGAAGCGCTGACCGAGCCGTTGCCCTCGGTCCGCAGCAGGTTCTCGAGCAGGACCTTCAGCGAGAACGGCAGGCGCGCCACGTCGTACTCGCGCTGGAGCACATCCAGCCGGAAGATCTCATACTCGCGCTCGCCGACCGCGAGCTTGTCCCTGGCACCAAAGCTGTTCTGCGACATCGGCTCTCCTCGCAGTCGGACGGCGGGCAGTCGGCCCCTCGCGGTCAAGGAGTCTCGCAGAGTGACGCCGGGCGCCCTCGAGCGCGGGCGCGGCGCGTGGTCGGGCGCCGCGTGACGCGACCCTTGCCCTGACGCTTGGAGCGCAGCAGAGCGGCGTCCGCTGCCACGAGCAGCTCGTCGATGCCCATCGGCGCCCGCCAGGCGGCCACCCCGATCGAGGCCGAGACGCCTTGGGCCATGCCGTCCTCGCCGCGGATCGCCCGCAACCGCGCGAGCGCGCGGGAGCCGGCCACGGCGGCCGCCTGAACCCCCGCGTTGGGGAGGATCACGACGAACTCGTCGCCGCCGTAGCGAGCGACCCGGTCGAAGGCCCGGAACTCGCCCACCAGGGCCTGGACGACGCTGCGCAGCAGGGCATCGCCGGCAGCGTGACCGTAGAGGTCGTTGACCGACTTGAAGTCGTCGAGGTCGATCAGCAGACACGACAGCAGGCCCCCGCCGCGGGAGGCGCGGTCGATCTCCTCGCCCAGGCGCCGGCGCATCGCACGGTGGTTCATCGAGCCGGTGACAGCGTCCGTCCCGGCCTCGGCCCGCGCCTGCACGAGCGCCATCGCGGTCGCCGTCTGCTGCACCAGGGCGCTGGCGTGCTCGACGTCCGCGGGCCCGAGCGCCCCGGCCGAGCGGCGCACGAGCATCACCACCGCCAATGCCTCCCCGCGGTCGGCGAGCGCCAGAAGCAGGGCGCAGCGCACGGGGCCCGTCTGGGCCAGCCGCGGCACGCTGGCGGTGAGCTCGTCGGCCTGGGTGGCCAGGAAGCTGCTCCCCGTGGAGGCCACCCAGTTGACCCCCGGAGCCCGATCGGCCCGTGGGACGTGGTAGCTGAGGCGCCCCTCGCCCTCGAACAGGTACACGACGACCAGCTCGTCGCCGTCGGAGCCGGGGGGCTGCAGATAGTGGACGTGGACCTCGTCGCCGCCGGGGGAGCGCAGCAGCTCCGAAGCCAGCGAGCGGACGATCTCCTCCGGCTCGGAGGCGCTGTCGGCGATCGCGCTCAGCCTGCGGATGCCGGCGAACACCGTGGCCGCCTGCTCCTCCTCTGAGCCGATCGTGCTCGAGGCATCCATACCCGACACCACATCCATGTCCTCAGAATGTAAGCCAAGATCGGACGTTTGACCAGCGGCGATCGCAGCGACCCGCCCTTCGCCCGGCCGCGGCCGGCACTCCGGTGTCGACTTACGGCCGTGCCGGCTCCATCCCCGTGGGCCTGCGGCAGGACCGCTCTCACCCCGGCAGTTGCCGGGGTGAGGCTGGTATGCGGTCCGGGCGATCCGCTGCTAGCGGAAGACGACGGTCTTGTAGGCGGTGGAGTCGCCGATGCTCTTCTTGCTCGGCACGAAGCCCACCCTCACCTTGACCGTGAACGGGCGCCGGCGACTCTGGCCGGAGCTCGACAGCGGCACCTTCAGGGACACCGACTTCGAGGCGTTCTTGAGTTTGCGGTAGACGGTCGTGAGGTTCGATCCGCTGCCGCTGACGCGTCCGCCGGAGAAGGTCTGGACCGTCATGTAGGCCGTGTTGCCGACCACCTTCTGGCCGGCGATCCGCACGCCGCAGCCGTTGACTTTGATGATCGTGTTCTGTTTGAAGCTGGCTCCGTTCCAGCCGCTGATGGTCGTGGGCATGACCAGCGGCTGGGGACACAGTTCGCCGTTGTGGGTCACCGCCGAGTGCGACCCGGTCGGCAGGTTCACCGTGACCGAGCTGACCGGCACGTCGGGCGTTTCGAAGAAGTTGGTCGTCGTGATGCCTTTGGTGATTTTGGTGTGGCCGACGAGGATCACGCGCAGCCCGTTCGGGCCGTCGAGGATCAGGTCGAGGTCCGGGAACGCCTCGCCGCCGTGGGACACCAGCACCGCCGGGCCCGTCAGGGTTCCGGGCAGCACGGGCGTCTTGGCGGTGACACCGCCCACGAACGAGCCGGGCGGGCACGAGAACGGGTTGTTTTCGAACGCCGCCGCCAGGCACGCCTGGTTGAGGGTCGTCAGGCGCGAGACGAGCTGCTTGGGCAGCTGCACGAGCACCGATTTGATGTTCGACTGACCCGAGGGCATCTTCAGTGTTGTTTCGAGGCTGGCGCCGTTGGCTTTCGAGACCTTCGCGGAGCTGACCGCGGAGAACGCCGGCTTGAACGCAAGGGCGGTGCAGTTACCGACCTGGAACGGGGATTTCGCCGACACCGTGGAGCTTTCGCTGCTGCCCGGGACGTACCCGGTGACCGAGCTTTCGGTGCTCAGCGCGGAGCAGCTGGTGGGGTTCCTCATGAAGCCGGCCTTGGTCACCGCCACGGTTATCTTGCGGATCCTGATCGGCACGCCCTTGACGATCTTCGGCAGCGTGCTGGTCACGACCACCTGTCCGGTGTACTGGTTGACGTTGACCGTGGCCCGCGTGACTATCGTGCCCAGGTTGAAGGGCCCGGCCACGGACGGAACCGCGATCGAGAGGCCGTAGGGAGCGCCGTTGTAGGGGCCGGTGAAGTACACCGGGCCGGTGAACGAGAACGGCGTCGGGCCGGAACCGGCGAGCACCGTCGCGGTGCCGATCTGGCTCCCGCTCGCGCAGGCACCCTGCGACGCCTGCGGTTCGGGACACTGTTCGACCGCCGGGACGGTGCCCACGAGCCCTTTCGGCAGCACGGTGCTCATCTTCGAGAGGTACTGGTTGCCTTCCGGGCGTTCGAGGTTGAACGTGAAGGCGGTCGTGGCACCTGCGTTCCCGTCCGACACGGACGTGCTCTGCGCGGGCACGAGCGCCAGCGGGTTCGAGCAGCCGGAGAAGGCCAGGAGCGCATGAGCCGGGAGCTACGCCCGTTGCCCGAGTACGGGTTCAACTGGGCCGTGGCGAAGACGCTCGAGCACGCGAGCGGGTTGGCCACCGGTGCCAGGGCGCCTTCCTTGAAGTGCAGGATCGCGTTGCTGAAGGGCTGTTCGGGAAGTTCGTTGAAGACCGTCGTCAGCTGACCGGTGGTTTCGTTGGGGATGACTTCTCCCTTCAGGCGCACCGAGATGCCGTACCTGGCGGACTCCGCGTCGAGGTACATGATGTAGGGCGGTCCGGTGATGGGACCGCTTTCAGGGCCGCCGAGGTAGAGGCTGCCTTTCAGCGAGCCGGCCGGGAGCGTCGGCACTTCCAGGTTGACGGTCCCGACTTCGGAGCTGGCGGGGCATTCGACGCCCGGTTTCGGGCTGTGGATGCGTGCCTGGGCGGCCGAGCAAGAGGTCAGGCCGGCCGCGGCCGAGGGGTTCAGCGTCATCCCTTCGGGCAGCGTGACCGTGACGCTCTTGACCTCGGAGTTGTCGATTTCGGCTTCGCGTTCGTGGTGGACCGTGACTTCGGTGGTGAAACCGTCGGGCTGGTCCTGCACGAGGGTCGCGGGCGTCAGCGCGAAGCCCTGTTGGAAGGGCACCGCGCCGCAGTTTTCGAGGTGCGTCGTCTTCGGTGTGTAGGTCTTGGGTTCGGCGGTGAGGCCGCCTTCGCCTTCCAGCCTCAAGGTGGTGGTGGAGTTGCCGGGGCAGCTGGTCGAGTTGGTGATGAAGTCATCCGGTTTTCCCGTTTCCTGGTTTTCGTTGCCGAAGAACACCAGGCGCGAGCTGACCAGCGGCAGTGCCGGCGAGACTTCGATTTCGAAGTAGTCGTGGTAGTCGCCCGCGTTCGTCCCAGATTCGAGGAATTTGGGATCGAGGGCCGAGCCCTTGCCCCATTCGACGCTGCCTTTGATGAGCGTGTGCGCGAACACGCCCCGTTTGCCCAGCGGTTCGAGGCTGACGGCGACGCCGAATTCGGAGGCGTGGCCTTCGTCGGGCACGAGGTTGTAGACCCTGCCTTCGAGGGGCACGTCTTTACCGGCCGCTTCTACCCAGACGGTGACTTTGTTGACGCCGATTTCGGTGGCTTCCGAGCATGTCGGCGGGGCGAACCGCACCACTGCCTTTGAACCCCAGTTCTTCTGTCCCGAATGCTTCTTTGGAGCACTCGGGCACGGCCTGCGGGTTGGTCGCGAGCCCGGGCGCCACGTCGGTGCGGATGTGGGTGACGGGAGCGCCGTCCGGCACCTGTTCACCGATCGGTCCGGTCGTGTTGACCTTGAAGTGGGTGATCCCGAAGGGAACGCGGCCGCCTGCCTGCGTGAAGCCTTCGGTTTTTTCTTCGGTCGGGTTGGGTTCCTTGGGGAAGGAGTAGGGGCCGACTTTCTGTTCGGCGCAGGTTTCGACCTTGCAGTTGACCGCGACGAACGATTCGATGCCGAAGGACGCGTACGCCGCCGAGGTCGACAATGCCAGCGCAGATACGAGCGCGCCAGCGAGCAGCAGGATTCTTGCATTCACCCTCATTGGAACCTCCCGGTAACGGCGTACAGACTCGGCGTACAGACTTGATCTACCCATTAGGACGCACCTGTAGCCGGGAAGTTGCGTCCTTTACACGATCGTTATTGCACGCCGGTTCCGCTTCTCCTGCCGGCGGTCGTGCGGCGAGCCCGGTGATTGCGCCTATATTTGAGAGAACAGGCCAGAAATGGCGGCTGTTGCGGTCAGCCGGCGATCGCCTGCGCGTCGCCGCTGCAGTCATACAGGCTGCCCGTGGCCGTCCCGCTGGAGCTGCCCGTAGCCGACGAGGTCGAGCTCGATAGTTCGACCCGGCTACAGGCTTTCTCGACCACGGCAATCACCTTTTTGGAGCCGACACGGGTTTCGCCGCCCGGCCCGCCGGCCCCGCCGGCCCCGAGCAGGGCGGAGGAGGAGCCCCGCGGGAAGCCGTTCCCGCCCAGCGCGCCGAGCCCGCCGGAGGCCCCGGGGCCTGCGCCGCTCTGGCCCGGACCGCTTTCTTCGGCGAGCACCCAGCGGATCTTGCCGCTGCGGACCTCGTCTGCCAGCCAGGCGCGGCTGACCTCGCTCTCGCGCCCGGAGAAGCCGCCGATCCCCACCACGTTGGCGCCGCGGGCGATGATCGCCTCGGAGGCCCCCGACTGGCTTGAGACGGCGAGCGTCCCGCCGCCGTGGGTGTCGATGTAGGACAGGGCCGTGTTCAGCGAGCCGCTGTTGCCGCCGAAGGGGCTGCCGCCGAAGCCGCCGGCGCCGCGCGCGCCCCCGCCGGAGCCACCGCCGCTGGGTGGACCGCCGGGGAAGCCGCCACCGGACGGAGGCCCGCCGGAGCCGGCACTCGAGGAGCCGAACAGCGCGGGGCCGCCCGCTGCGCCCGAGCCGGCCGCGCCCGAGCTCGAACCTGAGCTCCGCGAGCCGAACAGCGCCGGGCCGCCGGCCGCGCCGGCGCCGCCGAAGCCCCGCGGGAAGCCGCGGCCGCCCGCGCCGAAGCCCTGGCCTTCGTTCTCGGCCGACGCGGGGCCGCCGGAGGGGAAGGTCGAGCTGGTGGCGTAGGAGAGGGTGTCGAATGCCCACACCGCGGGCGCGGCCAGCAGCGCCGCCAGGGCAACCGCCAGGGCGACCGCACGGGCACGTGGTGAGCGCGCAAGCGCAAGCACGGCGATCATGAGCACGCCGAGGCACACGAGCACCGGGGTGAGCCAGTGCAGCTGGGCCGGATACTGCCCGCGGATCACGAGCTCGACGATCACACCGGCCGCGATCGCGACCGGCGCCACCAGCCTGAGGCTCAGCCGCCGCCCGAACAGCTCGCCCGCGCCGGCTCCAACGAGGGCGGCGAGGAACGGCGCCAGCAGAGAGACGTAGTAGGGGTGAAAGATCCCGCTGGCGAAGCTGAACAGCACCGCACCCGCGAGGAACGAGCCGCCCACGGCGATCAGCCATCCGGTCCTGGGGTCACGCGGGCGCAGCCGCGAAGCGATCAGGACCGCGATCCCGCTGACGAGCGCGAAGCCGAGCAGCCAGCCGACCTGGCCGCCGAGGGCTGAGTTCAACAGCCGCAGCGGGCCCGAGCTGCCACCGAACATGTTGCTCTGGGTTCCGCCCGGTCCGCCGGCGGGGCCTCCCGCCTGCCCATCCACGCGACCGAGACCGTTGTATTCGAAGATCAGGGACAGCACACGGTTGTCGCTCGTGCCCGAGATCCAGGGGCGTGAGCTCGCGGGGGTCAGTTCGACCAGCGCCGGCCACGCTCCGCCCACGAGCACCATCGCGGCCCCGCCCATCAGCAGCTGGCCCAGTGCGTGGAGCCTGCCGCGGGCGGCCGGTGCGACCCACATCCAGGCGGCGGCGATTCCCGGGACCACGGCCAGGGCCACGCCCATCTTGGTCTCGAAGCCGAGCCCCACGCACACGCCCGCGAGCACGAGCCAGCGGGTGCGTCCGCCTTCCAGGCCCCGGACCGCGCACCAGACCGCGGCCACGCAGGTCAGGACCAGCAGCGCGTCGGGGTTGTTGTGCCGCGAGATGGCGACCGTCATCGGCGTGAGCGCCAGGACGAGGCCCGCGACGAAGCCGCCGACCCGCCCGAAGCGCCTCCGGACGAGGTCGTAGACGAGCACCACGCCGGCGATCCCCATCAGCGCCTGGGGTAGGAGCAGGCTCAGGGGGTGATAGCCGAAGACCCGCACCGACAGCGACTGCACCCACAGTGCCAGCGGGGGCTTGTCCACGGTCATCACGCCGGAGCGGTCGAAGGAGGCGTACAGGAAGTCGTGCCAGCTCGAGCTCATCGAGCGCACCGCGGCGCTGTAGTAGGTGTTCGCCCAGCCGTTGCGGCTCAGGTCCCACAGGTTCAGGAAGGCCGTCACGCCGACCAGCGCCCAAAGCTCCGGGCGACCGATCCGCACCGCGACCGCCCCGGCGCGCTCGCGCAGCCGCCACGGGCGACCCACTCCCGCCGGTGCGGCGGCGGAGGGGCTGGACGCCGTAAGGGTCGGGCTTTTCGGCGAGGCGCTCATTCGATCGGGGAGCATGAAGCGTGAGCCTGAGTGGAGCCTGAGCGCAGGCTGAGACTCCCCCACGGTTGGAGCCCGCCACGAGGACCGCCCGCGCGCCTCGCCCGGGCCACCCGGCAACGGGGCGCGGCGGGGCGTGCGTGTTCTAGTCGATCAAGCGGCGGCCCAGCTGGCTGACCGCCAGGCGCCACATCAGCAGCCCGAAGCCGATCAGCACCCCCGCATGGTAGAGATCGACGGGACCGAGTTCACCGAAGGTCGCGTCGCGGACGAGTTCGACGCAGTGGTACAGCGGGTTGAACTGGGCCGCGATCCACAGCCCCTCGTTTTTCGCTTTCGAGATCGGGAAGAAGGTGCCGGCCACCAGGAACAGGGGGGTCAGCACGGCGCTGGTGATGTAGCTGAAGTTGTCGATCGTTTTCGCCACCGCCGCGATCGCCACGCCGAAGCAGGCGAAGCCGAAGCCGGTGATGAAGCCGATCGGAACGACCAGCAGCATCCCCACTTCCGGCTGCAGCCCGAAGGCGATGCCGACCAGCAGCGGAGCCAGCCCGTATACCGACGCCCGCAGCGAGATCCACAGCACCTCGGCGGTGACGAGCTCCTCCACGTCCACGGGGGCGGCGAGGATCGCGTCGTAGGTGCGCTGGAACTGCCAGCGGATGAAGGTGTTGAACATCCCCGGGAAGGCGGAGGAGAACAGCACCGCGGTCGCCACCACGCCGGTGGCGACGTACTGGACGTAGTCGACGTTTCCGACGCGGGCGATGATCGTCCCCAGCCCGAGCCCGAACGCGAGCAGGTAGACGGTCGGCTGGACGATCGAGGAGAAGGTCGTGGATGGCCAGTTGCGGCCGAAGATGGCGATGTCGCGGCTCATCACGCCGAACAGGGCGGCCGGTTCCAGGCGCCCGATCCGGCGGACTCCCGCGGCGGGCTCGCCGGCGGCGACCGGGCGCGTGGTGGGAGCATCGGAGCTCATTCGATGTCTTCCCCGGTGAGGGCCACGAACGCGTCCTCGAGGTTCGCGGGGCGCATCACCCCGTCGGGGGCCTCGCCGTCGAGCGTCTCGGCGCGCAGGATCGCCAGTGCCGGTCCGCTGCGGCGGCTCGCCCAACCGGCGTCGGCGGCGCGCGCCGTCAACTGCTCGAGCTGCGTGGCCGTGCCGTACACCTCCAGCACCCGTTCCCCGGCGTGGGCGCGAACGAGCTCCCCGGGGGTGCCCTGGGCGATGATCCGCCCCGCGGACATCACCGCCACCGTGTCGGCCAGGCGCTCGGCCTCCTCGATGTAGTGGGTGCTCATCAGCACCGTCGTGCCGGCTTCGCGCAACCCGTCGATCAGCGTCCACAGCTCCTGGCGGACCTGGGGGTCGAGCCCCACGGTGGGCTCGTCCAGCAGCACCAGCCGAGGCTGGTGGATCAGGCCACGGGCGACGAGCAGCCGCCGGCGCATCCCGCCCGACAGGTCGCGCACGATCGTGTCGGCGCGGGGCCCGAGGTTGGCGATCCCGAGGGCACGCTCGATGGCCTGCTCGTGCTCGTGGCGGGGAACCCGGTACAGCCACGCGAACACGGCCAGGATCTGGCGGCAGGTGAGCTCCACGTCGAGGTTGTCCAGCTGCGGCACGACCCCCATCTCCAGGCGCGCCTGCTTGGAGTCCTTGGGCATCGGATAGCCGAGCACCGAGATCTCGCCCTCGTCGGCGAGCGACTGCGCTGTCAGCATCCGCATGGTCGTGGACTTCCCGGCGCCGTTGGGGCCGAGCAGCCCGAAGCAGACCCCGCTCGGCACCTCGAGATCCAGGCCGTTGACGGCCGTGATCTCACCGAAGCGCTTGACCACACCCCTGATCGAGATCGCCGCCGTGCCGAGCCCGGCCGCGGGCATGGCCGCGTCCGCCCCGTTGAACCCACCCACGTTCACGCGCAGCAACTGTAGGCGCAGCCGTCGCCGAGGCCGTCCTGTGCGGGTGTCCATCGCCCCACACGGGATGTGGGACTCGCGTCCATATGACCCGCCCGCGGGGGCGCCGATCATGCATCTGTAATCGCTGCCCTGACCTGGGCGAGCGGCCGAGGAGAAGGAGAGCGAAGCCACCGTGCCCATGCCAACCCCTCAGATCGTCGCTCTCGGCGGGGGCGGCTTCTCGATGGAGCGCGACGGCACGCTGCTGGACGACTACATCCTCTCGCTCGTGGGGTCGGGCCGTCCGCGGGTCTGCTTTCTGCCCACCGCCTCGGGCGACGCCGACCATTACGTGGTGCGGTTCTACCGGCGCTTTGCCGCCAGCTGCGACGCCAGCCATGTGTCGCTGTTCCGCCGCGACCAGGGCATGGGAGGCGTCGAGGACGACCTCGCCAGCCACCTGCTCTCCCAGCAGCTGATCTATGTCGGCGGGGGCAACGTCGTGAGCATGCTCGGCGCTTGGCGGGCGCACGGTCTCGACGAGGTGCTGCGCGAGGCCTGGCGGCGTGGGATCGTGCTGTGTGGGCCCTCCGCCGGCTCGCTGTGCTGGTTCGCGGAGTCACTCAGCGCCTTCCACGGTGCCCCCCGCCCGGTCCAGGGTCTGGGGCTGTTGCCGTTCTCCAACTGCGTCCACTACGACGCCGAGCCGGCCCGCCGAGCCGAGTACCACCGGGCGGTCGCGGACGGGATGCCCGGCGGGTACGCCGCCGACGACGGGGTGGCCCTGCACTTCCGGGGCACACGCCTGCAGCGGGCCGTCAGCTCGAGCCCGCAGGCGGGCGCCTACAGGGTCGCCGTCTCGGGCGGCCGGATCCGGGAGACCCGCCTGGTGGTCAACTACCTCGGTGAGGACCTCGCGGTTACGGCGCCGCCGACGGAGGAGGGCCGACGCGAGCCAGCCGCCCGAAGGCGGCGGCGGCCCACGCTGGTGGCGGCGTGAGACGAGGCGTCGGGCCTTGCCGGCGGCGAAGGATCGCCGCTTGACGGCGACCTCCCCGAAACAGGAGGACCGCCGGCAGATCTTCGCGATGGGCGGGGGCGGCTTCACGATGGAGCCGGCCAACCCGCTGCTCGACGACTTCGTGCTCTCCCTGCCCGCGGACGGCGGAGCCGAAGATCCTGTTCCTGCCCACGGCCTCGGGCGACACGAGCGCGCAGATCAACTCCTTCCAGGAGCGCTTCTCCGATCGCACCTGCGTGGCCAGCGACCTGTCCCTGTTCCGGCTCGCGAGCCACCCGGGCGCTCGCGGAGATCGTGCTCGAACAGGACATCGTCTACGTCGGGCGGCGGCTCGATGCGCAACCTGCTCGCCCTCTGGCACGCCCACGGGCTGGAGCAGCATCCTGATCGCGGCCTGGGAGCGGGGGACCGTGCTCGCGGGTCTCAGCGCGGGGGCGATGTGCTGGTTCGAAGCCGGCGTGACGCGCTCCAGCGGACCGCCCGAGACGCTCGAGGGGCTGGGCCTGCTGGAAGGCTCGCTCAGCGTCCACGCCGACGGCGAGCCCGAGCGGCTACCCGTGTGGCTGCGCGGCCGTGAGGGAGGGCGCGATCCCGGGAGGCTGGGCGCTCGACGACGGGGTCGGGCTGCTGTTCCGGGGCCGTCAGCTGGAGCGTGTCGTCAGCTCTCGTCCGGGCGCGGGGGCCGAAGCGCGCCGACGCGGTCGCGGGCGAGTTGGTGCGCCGCCGGATCGAGCCCGAGCTGCTGCTCGGCGATGCCTCGGTGGCGGTGCTCGGCGGGCGCGACGAGGCGGTCGAGGAGCTGCGCAGGGTGCACCGCATGCGCCGCGGGATGGGCCGTCGGTCCCACTGAGACGGCTCACGCCTCCGTCTGTGGGGACGGGTGCCGCCGGCCTCCGGTCCGAAGCGGACCCTTATCACGGAAGCGGCCCGGGTAGTAGCCGCACGGGCTAGAACAAGTGCCGAAATTGCGTCGGATTTATCCGTATCGCAACACACCTCGACACGCATGTCCTAAGCTCGATGTCGAGTAGCGCCGCACGTGCTGCATGACGAGCGAAGCGCCCGGCCGGACCCTTTCCCCCAAGGTCCGGGCGTTCGAGGAAGGTTCCTGCAGGGTGCGGGCAGCTGGCAGAAGGGGGCTCAACAGAGTCGGAGGAGAACATGCCTCAAGCAGAGCAGCTGACCATCAAGCAGACCCCCACCGGATATTGGAGCGTGCAGCGGGGAGCCACCCACCTGGCGGGGGCGGCCACCCGTAAGGGAGCAGAAGCCGAGCGCGATCTGCTGCAAGCGCATCAGCAGCCGTGACGAGCCTCGCAGCGAGCGCCGCGAGCCCGTCAGCACGGCCTGACAGTTCTTTCGTGAGCCGGCAGGCGGACGTGGGCGCCGGGGAACCGGCGCTTCCGCCTGCGCTTCGTCGCCACTGGCCGCCGATCGCACCGGCGGCCTGACGTCCAGCGCCGCGCAGCAGCGGTTGGGCCAGCAGCTGATTCCCGTGGCCCCGCTGCCGACCATTCGTCCAACCCGTCCGCCCCCGGCCACCGACGGGCCCCGGGCCGGTCGATCAGCCCTCGTGAGCCCTCAAAGCACCGGCGCCGCCGGCCCTCCGGGTCGCGCCGCGCGAACTCGCTCACGAGCCCTTGCCCCTCGACCTCACCCTTCAAGCCCTCCCGGCCGGCCACGGTCCTCCTCGCTCTTGCGCTCACGATCCTGGCGGCGCTGGCGGCGAGCAGCGGCGCGCTGGCGGCGACGCGGTCACATCGTCACTCGAGCTCGCGCAACTGCAGCACCCAGCGGGCCCACGCCCGGGGCCGTCGCTGCGGCCACACCGCCCGCTACCGCGCCAGCCACCGCCGGCGGGTGAGTACCCCCCGCCGCAACCTGCCCGACCAGCAACTGACCTCCGCGGTGTCGCCGGCGCCGAGCGCCCCGGCCGCACCCGAAACCTGTAGCAACACGGAAGTGACCCCGACCAGCTCCAACCTCGCCGAAGTGCGCGCGGCCACCCTCTGCCTGATCAACCGCGAACGGGCCCAACACGGTGAGTCGCGGCTGACCGAAAACGCCGACCTGGTGGAGGCGGCCCAGGGCCACTCCGAAGACATGGTCGGCCGGAATTACTTTTCCCACACCACTCCCACCGGGGAAGCCTTCGACACACGGATCCTGGCCAGCGGTTACGCACGGCCCAGCGAGGGCTACGAGCTTGGCGAGAACATCGACTGCGCCACCCTCTACCTCGCCACCCCGGCCGCCACCGTGAGCGCCTGGATGAACTCTCCCGATCACCGCGAAAACATCCTCAACGGTGAATATCGCGACTCGGGTATCGGCGTCGCCGCAGCGGCCCCCGAATCGTTCTCCGGCGGTCAGGCCGGCGCCACCTACACGCAGGACTTCGGGGTTATCGCCTGAGCGTGTGAACGCGCTGTTGCGCCGTAAATTGCGGGACCGCGATATCTTGTTGGGTCCCCCGTGCGACACCGTGTGCGAAAGGACATCCGCGCAGGCGCACCCCGGGCGGCTTGCATCCTCTTGGTAGCCGCCGCCACGGCAGCGCTCGCAACCATGGCACCCGTAGCGGCGTCAGCTGAAACGCTGCCCGCACAGACGAGCTCGGGTACCACCGCCACCGTCGCCACGCTCTCGAACCTGAAGTCGCTCACGCGCTGGGCCTACCCGCAGGCGACGGCGCCCGCACACGCCTCCCCCTCCTCCCACTCGCGGGTCGTGGGGCACCTGAAATTCCTGACGCCGGACGGCCAGGCCCAGGTCTACATCACGCTTCGCTCCTACACGATCGGCACCAGCGAGTGGATCGAGGTGCCACTCCCGGGACGACCCAACGGGCGCGTGGGCTGGGTGATCTCGAGCGACCTCAGCGAATCGCACGAGCTCCACCAGTACCTGAGGGTCAACCGTGAGAGCGAGCGCATCAGCCTCTACCGGGACGGCCACGTGGTCTTCACCGCACCGGTCGGGGTCGGGCGTCCGAGCCTGCCAACGCCCTCGGGCCACTTCTTCGTGACCGAGAAGCTGCTCGCGATCGGCGGCCCGGTGTACGGGCCCCTCGCGCTCGGCACCAGCGCATACGCCCCCAGCCTCAGCGAATGGCCCGGAGGCGGCGTGGTGGGGATCCACGGAACGGACGAACCGCAGCTGATCCCCGGCCGTCCCTCTCACGGCTGCATCCGCATGCGCAACGCCGACATCACCCGCCTGTGGCGGATGGTGGAAGTCGGCACCCCGATCGAAATCGTCTGACCCTCGGCGCGGCGGGGCGCCAGCCTCCACCCGGGGCGCCGCGAGGCGCCCGGCCTCCGGGTACGGGCCCGCGGCGCACGAGCACTCCAGTGTCTTGCCCGGCACGATCGCACGACGGCGACCGCTGACGATCAGCCGGTGAAGTTCGGCCGGCGGACGCCGGAGCCGGGCCGGATGAACACGGCGCTGGCTTTCACGGGGGCGCAGTTGGGGGCGGCGAGCACGCCTACGGCCGACACGTGGTGCGGTCCCCTGCCCAGCTTGGCAGGGTTGACCTTTACCCTGAAGAACTTCGGTGCCGGGGCCTTGGACGGCGTGAAGGTCTTGATCTTGCGGCCGTCGAGGAAGAAGGTGACCTGCTTCAGGCCCGCGGATTTGACCTCGACGGTGAACTTGTGGCGCTTGGGACCGCCGGCGCCTTTCAGCACCAGGGTGCCGGGCTTCACGGCGCAGACGGCCGCCACGGTTTCGCCCTTTGGCACGACGTGGGGCGCGGTTTCGACGGCTCTGACCACGACCATGTTGGATTCCATCCTCACCGGGGCGCCCTGCCCGGGGGGCGGCGTGCCCTCGACGGCGGCCACGTTCACGTAGGGGGTCACGCTCGTGATGACGTGCATGCAGGTGTAGATCGTGAACTCGCCCGGGGCCAGTTCGGAAGCGCCGCCGCCGATGCCCACGCACTGGGTGTCGGTGAAGTTCGACAGGCTCAGGGGCACGTTGCCGACGTTGGTCACGATGATCTCGTAGCTGACGACCTCGCCGACGCTGCCCGTCAGTTCGTTGGTCGTGAAGGCCGTTTCGCCGGGGAGCATCTGCTTCTTTTCGATCGCGAGCTTCGGTTCCGGCGGCACGTTGACGACGACTTTGTTCGATTCTTTGACGCCGGTGCCCGAGTTGCCTTCGACCTTGGCGACGTTCGGCCACGTGCCGGTGCTGGTGAGGACGTGGGAGCAGGTCCACACAGCCGACTGCCCGACCTTGATTTCCCCGCTCGGGCCGGGTCCGCCGGCGATGCGTTCGCATTCGGTGTCAACGAAGTTCTTGAACGTCAGGGTCACGTTGCCGACGTTGTTGACGATGATCTCGTAGTTCACCGTCTGGCCGATCATGCCGGTCAGTTCTTCCTTCGTGAAGCTGCCGCTTTCTTCGATCCGCTGGAGCTTTTCGATCGTGAAGGCCGGTTCGTTCTTCGCCGGCACTTTCACGATGACTTCGTTGGATTCCTTGACGCCCGTGCCTTCGTTGCCTTCGATCGTGGCGACGTTGGTCCACACGCCCACCATGGTGAGCTTGTGGCTGCAGGTGAAGGTCGTGGAGGAGCCGGGGGCGAGTTCGCTCGCGCCGCCGGCGATGCCTTCGCATCTTTCGTCTTTGAAGTTCGACAGTTTGAGGGTGACTTCGCCGGTGTTCCGGACGATGATCTCGTAGTGCACGGTTTCGCCGATGGCGCCCGTGAGTTCGTTCTTGGTGAAGGCCCCGCCGCCGAGCTGCTGGAGCTTTTCGATCGTGAAGCCCGGAACCGGGGGAACGGCCGGGACTTTGACGACGACTTCGTTGGATTCTTTTTTGCCGGTGCCTTCGTTGCCTTCGATGACGGCGGCGTTCACCCAGGTTCCGGGTGCCGTCAACTTGTGGGAGCACCTGAACACGGTCGCCTGTCCCGGCTGCACGAATTTTTCACCGGGGCCGCCGGAGATGCCTTCGCAGTTGGCGTCCTGGAAGTGGCTGAACTGCAGCGGCGTGTTGCCCGTGTTGCGGACGACGATTTCGTATTCCACCGTCTGGCCGACCTGACCCGTGAGTTCGTTCTTCGTGAACGTGGCTTCGCCCCCGAGGCGCTGGAGCTTTTCGATCGTGAAGCCGGGCGACACCGGCAGGGTGGGCTGGGGCGGGAGGATCGTGAAGGTCGTCGTGTAGGTGGTGTACGGGGCCGATTCGAGACTCGCTTCGATCTCGCTGGGGCCGCTCGCGCACGAGCCTCCGCCGAGGATCACCACGAACGCGTTGCCGTCGTTGTCGAGCTTCAGGCCGTCGAGGTTCGAGCCGCCTTCGAGCTGTTCGCCGCCCGCACCGACCCACACCAGTTTCGGCGGGATGTGACAGCGGGAGTAGAGCTGTTCGGCGTTGATGTTCACGCCCTGCTCCGCGTACACCGGCGGGAACTCGACGTGCACGATGGTGGCCACGCTGCTGGTTTCCTCGTTCTCGACCTCTTCGTTGGGCAGCGCGTACACGCCCGGCGGGCTGGTTCGGGGCGGTTGCACCACGAACGGGGTCGTGACGGTCAGGAACGGGGCCTGTTCCATGTGCGCGGAGACCAGGCTTTCGCCGGCGGCACACCCGGGGCCGCCCCAGATCACGGCCGTGGCGTTGCCGTCGTTGTCGAGCGTGACCGAGAAGCCGGAGCCGCTCTGCGGCGAGTAGGGATACGGCAGGGACCAGCTGAGGTGGTGCTGGCAGCGGCTGTAGAGCTCGTTGGAGCTGAAGCGGATCGTGTGCTCCGCGTAAACCGGTTCACACTCGACTTCGACCACGTCGGCGATGCTCGAGGACTTGCCGAACTCGCCCTGGTCCATGAACGACGGCAGCGAGTTGACCACGCATCCCGCCCCTCCGCCCGGTGCACTCTCGGAGGCGCCCCGGGCGAGCGGACCGAGCGCCCCGCCGCTGCTCTGGACCAGCTTCAGCGGGGAGGCGGAGCCCCCGGTGGCGCCCACGACCAGGACGAGGGCCGAGATCAGGACGAGGGCGAGCGCCGCGGCCGAGCCGCGCGCTACGAGCCACCGACGCCGATCCGGCGTCTCTGTCAGGCCACCGCCTATACCGGTAGCCGGCCGAGCATCCTCATCCATGAATCCACCGCCGCTCCAGGTTTTCCCACGCCGCCCGCCCGCCGTCGACGGACTCTCAGCGCAACTCCATTCTCATTCACAAAGCTATCACCGCGGTCAAGCGCGACGCCGCGATCGAAAAGTGGCGATTTGTAGCGAGTTTGCGAGCTCTGGCAGCCTTTGAGGAGGTTTCGTTCCAACCCCGTCGCGGACACGTTTCCCCGCACGGCGCGGGGAGCGGCCGATAGGGTGCCCGCCGTGCGCATCGGGGTCCGCTACGACGATCTCAAAGAGCGTGTGGGCGGGGCCCTCAACCTGGTCCCCGAGCCGGTCGGCCTGTCGATGCTCGCGATGCCCGTGGCCCGCTCACTGCAGGTCGCCCAGCAAACCGGGATGCTCGGCCGGCTGGCCGCGGGGCCCGCGAGCTCGCGGAAGCTGGCGGAGCGTCTGGGCCTCCGCGAGCAGGGCACGCTCAGGGTGCTCGAAGTACTCACCGTGGCGGGCATCCTGAAGCTCGACGGCGACCGCTTCGAGCTCGCCTCCCGGCAGCGCAAGTGGCTGGACCCGGAGTCCGATGCCTACGTGGGCGACTTCCTCGCCGACAACATCCACTACTGGGAGTGGTGGCAGGATCTCGAGGGCCTGGTCAGGGACGGTCGCTCGGTGGAGCTCCACGACAAGCCGCCCGAGGATCCCTACTGGCGCTCCTACATCACCGGGCAGTACCAGCTCGCGAAGCTCTCCAGCGCGGCGGTCGCGAAGGCGGTCGCAGCTTCCGGCGGGCTCCGGCTCGCTGCTCGACGTGGCCGGCGCCCACGGCGAGTTCTCGATGGCCCTCTGCCGGCGCCACGAGGGACTGAGCGGCGACGGTCGTGGACCTGCCGGGCAGCGCCCGCATCGGGCGTGAGATCGTGGCCGAGGCCGGAATGTCCGAGCGCGTTCGCCACCTCGAAGGAGACATGTTCGAGGCCGACCTCGGCGGTCCCCACGACGGGGCGCTCGTGTTCAACATCATCCACCACCTGTCCCCGGATCAGATCCGCGAGCTGTTCGCGCGCGTGGCGGCGGTCGCTGCGCCCGGGCGCACCTCTGTGCGTGCTCGACCTATACGACCGGCCCCGGGGCGGGCCCCCGGACAGCGGCAGCTACCTGGGGCTCTTCTTCCACCTCACCTCCGGCGCCGACACCTACTCGATCGAGGAGGTCTCCGAGTGGCTGCGAGAGCAGCGGCTTCGACCAGGTCAAGGTGCGGCGCCTGCCCCAGCTGCCGGGACTCGCCCTCGTGCGCTCGGTGCGCCGGGGCTGAGGCCCGTGTCGAGCGAGGACCTGGAGCTCGTTCGCCGCGCTAGCTGTCCGCGAGCAGCTGCTGCATGATCGAGGCCTGGTCGAAGTAGATCCGCTCGCACACGATCCGGCTCTCGCCGGGGGCGAACAGGAACAGGGCGCACATACGGCAGCGGAAGGAGCGCCCGGTGGGCTGCACTCCCCTCAGCTCCCCCTGCATCGTTCCGAGCAGGTCGAACTCGGCGATCACGGAGTCCTCGGCACAGTGCAACACGACGTTCTCGTTGCGCTGGTCGGGGAACGCCGCCCGGCTGGTCCGGTAGTACTCGGCGACCTGCTCGGCCCCGTCGTACACATCCCCGGTGGGCACGAGCTCATAGCGGGGATGGTCGAAGGTCTGCAGGGTGTCGTCGAAGCGGTGCTCGTTCTCCGAGCGCATGTGCTCCTCCACGACGGCCAGGCGTTCCTCCTGCAGTGACATCCCGGCGCACAATCTAGCGGCGCCGGAAAACCTCTGCCGCGAGCCGCGGGGCCGACCCCGCGCCCCGGCCGGGACGCCCCCTCGGCGCCCGGCCGGCACCCCCGGCAGCGGAGAAGTTTGGGGGGAGCGAGCGCTATCCGGGCGCCCGACTCCCCCTGCGCGACCCCTGGAGGTGGGTCGCGTGTCTCCCCTCTAGTCGGGGCTATCCTGCCCCGACCAGTTCAACCCTCCAGCGAGCGCATGGTCGCGTCGGAGAGCTTGAGATCGCACAACCGTGCTAGGGCGAGCACGCGGGGCGTCGGTGGCGTTGCGGAAGGTCACGGAACGGGGCTTCACTGGTTCTGCGCGACGACGCTTCCCCACGAGGAGCAGAGCAGGTCGGCGAGCAGGCAGTCACGGCGTTCGGCGGACTGCGCGTCGATGTCGTCGATCGCACGCAGGACCATGTCGGCGTAGGCCGGGGTGTTCGGAATGGGTTGTTCCTGTTCCATCATCAGCAAGGCCTCCAGGGGCGGTTTTGAAGAAGTTCGGATACCTCTCCCAACCCCGCCAAAGGCGGGTTGATTCACGCCCGGCTCGCCAATAGCGCAACCGTGTTACCGCGCGCGCGAAACCCTTTCGGGCCCCTTTAGACGACGCTCGGAAAGGGTTTAGGAAACCGGCGCGACGGCGTGCTCGAGGCCCGCCTCGCGCAGCGCCAGGGTGCGGTCCACGAACGAGCGCAACTCGACGATCCGGTTGGCTCGCGTCCTGCACAGCAGCGCCGTCTCGCGTGTGGCCTCGATGCCCTTCAGCCGGCCCCGTGAGACCTCGGCCACGAACACCACGAACACGTCCTTGCCCCTGAAGAGTTCCTGCGGATCCGCTCGGAAGGACTCGAATATCTCGGCCAGCTCGGTCCTCCAGCGGCAGACCCCCTCGTGGCCCTCGTACACGCTCGGATTGAAGATGCGCTCGGAGAAGTCCAGCCGCACGGACGGGTCGAACAGCTCCGGAAGCCTCGCTACGAAACCCTCCGGCGGCTCCTCGGTGGTGAGGCAGTATTCGCAGCCCTCCGCCAGGGACCGCATCGGGTCCGGCGGCGTCTCGTCCGAGATCGCGGGCTCGTCTGACATCGGCCCGTCAGTATTGCGCTTCACGAGCAGAGCGGCTTTCACGAGAGCGGCGTTCGCGGCTACCGATCGTTCTCCTGCGGGGGCGGGCTCGCGGGCCCCCGGGACGCGGGGGCGAGGGTGCCAGGGGACACGGCGGGGGCCCGCCCGTAGCGGCCCCGAGCTGGTCCGACCGAGCGATGCGTGGATGCAGGATCGCTTGCGTGAGTCCACCGAGGACGCTACGCCTGCTCAGTTCTGGCCTGCCCTGGTGAGGGTTGGAACGGTACTCGGTTGCCTCTGAACGGCAACGGCTGGTACGTTCGTCCACGAGCAGCAGGCGCCCCTCAGGTGGCGTTCACCAGTCAATCGCGTCAAGGGAAGAAACTGACCATGGATGGATCTCGTCGGGCAGGGAGCACGGCCTCGGGCATCGAGGGAGGACGTACCGCAGTGACTGGGCGCCGGGGGCCTCGCGTGATCGCGCTGCTCCTCGCCACGATGGCCATCTTCTGCATCCTCGCGGGCTCCGCGCTGGCGGCGCGGCCGAAGTCCGTCGACCAGCCTTCGCAGTTCACGATCGAAAAGTTCCAGAAGATCGCGAACACCGACAGCTCCTTCACCACCGACGAACTCACGGCTCAAGTGGGCCAGACGGTCGACTACCAAATCGTCGTGACCAACACCAGCGACGAAACGCTGAGCTTCGGCGAACTCGAAGACTTCAACTGCACGAACATCTCTCCCGACGGCGAAACCGAACTCGAAGCCGGCGACAGCGAGACCTTCACCTGCGAACACCTCCTCGAAGAATCCGGCGAATGGGAAAACTACGCCGAAATCGAAGGCGGCGAAGAACTACAGGAATCCAACGAAGTGATCGTGCAGGCCGAAGAACCCGAATTCTCGGTCGAAAAGCTCCAGCGGATCCAGGGCAGCGACAGCGGCTTCACGAAGGGCTTCCTCGTCGGGACGGCGGGGCAGACGATCGAATACGAGATCGTCGTTGAAAACACCGGTGAGGTGCCGGTGAGCCTCTCCCCGCTGCAGGACGCCCACTGCACGAACATCTCGCCTGCCGGCGCCACCGAAGTGGATGTGGATGAAAGCGAGACCTTCACCTGCGAACACACGCTCGGGAAGGCCGGGGAACTCTGGTCAAACGAAGCCACGGCGCAGAGCGGCGAAGTCGTCGAACACTCGAACGTCGTTGAAGCGATGGCGCAGGAAGAACCGGAATTCACGATCGAAAAGGCCCAGCGGATCGAAGGCACCGAGACCCCCTTCACGGGCGATGAACTGACCGCCAAGCTGGGAGACACGATCGAGTACCAGATCGAGGTCTCGAACACGGGCAACCGGGCGCTCGCGTTCCAGCCGCTGTCGGACCCCAACTGCACCGGAGTCTCCCCCGGGGGCGAAACCGAACTGGGACCCGACGAATCGGAGACCTTCACCTGCACGCACGTGCTGGAAGCCGCCGGCGAATGGGCCAACGTGGCCGAAATCGAAGCCGAATTCGGCCAGACGGAGCAGCCCGAGGCCGTCCACACCCACGCCCGTCCGATGGCTCGGAGGCTGCTCAAGAAGGTGACCTCCAACAAGGTGATCGCCAAGGTGCCGGCCGAACCCGAATTCGAAATCGAAAAGCTCCAGTCGATCCACGGCTCCGGGGGCGGCTTTACCAAGGCCGAACTCCAGGGCACCGCGGGACAGACGGTGGACTACGAGGTCATCGCCCGTAACACCGGCAACGTGCCACTGGCCATGTCGGCACTCGCGGACGCGAACTGCAGCGGCGTCTCGCCGGCGGGGAACACCGAACTACCGGTGGGGGGCTCGGAGACCTTCACCTGCGACCGTGCGCTCACGGGCCCGGGCAGCTTCGCCAACGAAGCGACGATCGAAGGTGCGGGCAAATCGAAGACCTCCAACCAGGTCGTCGTGACCGTGCCGGCCCCGCCCCAGCAGCCCCAGCAGGGACAGCAGGCCGAGCAGGTGGTGCAGGCGAAGTGCACGCTGTCGGAGTCGCTGACCGTGCTCCACGGCGCCAGCGGCGCCAAACACAGCCCCTTCACCGTTCACATCTCGGCACTGGGGATCAAGCAGATCACCTTCTACCTCGACGGCCACAAGCTCAAGACGCTGACCGCCGGGCAGGCACAGAAGGGCCAGTTCAACGTTCACATCGACCCCGCCAAGCTCCACTACGGGGCCCACAAGGTGTCGGTCACGACGGTGATGAGCGAGAGCGTGTGTCCTGCTATCGCCCGCTCGGCCGTGTTCGTGCACCCGCGGCCGGCGCTGGTCAAGCCCAAGTTCACCGGCTGAGAGCACTGCTCAGCCCGAGGGGGCGTGCGCCGATATCCGAGGGCGTGGCGGAGGTTCTCCCCGCCGCCACGCCCTTGGCGCAGCGCCGGTTCGAGGGGCGCTCAGCCCTGTGAGGCGCCGTCGTCGCCGAGGGCTGCCGCCCCCAACGCCGCAGCCGACAGCGCCGTGCCGGTGACGAGCACGCTCGTCACCTGGGGCAGATAGCCGGCCCGGCCACCCGCGATCCCGGCCGCAGCGTCGGCCGCATCACACGCCAGTCCCGCGAGCAGCCACTTGCGCTGCGCGGAGCCCGTGCTGCTGAGGGCCCCCCACGCGAGGGCGACGTCGCGGATGCCGAACAAGCGGGCAAGGTAGGGCGCCTGCGGGTTCGCCACGGCGTCCAGTCCGAACAGCCTACCCGCGACCCGGGGGGTGGCCCACGAGCACACACCGACGGCGAGACGCAGCCCCGAGAGGCCGTTTATGAGCTTCTGGCGCTCCACGACCGCGACTCTACCGACCCGGGGAGCCGGGCGGGCGTTACCCTCGCCGGCGATGGGGGCCGAGGAACAAGCCAGACGATCCGGGCCGCCCGTGCGGGTGGCCGGCCGCGCGGACCTGGACGCGTTGACGGACGCCATGTGGTCGGCCTTCCGAGAGGACCCGCTCTGGAGGTGGGCGTTTCCCGACCACCTCAAGCTCAAGCCGTGGTGGCGCATGCTGATCGGTAGCGCGCTGCGCTACCCGTGGGTGTTCGTGGCCGGGGACTTCATGGCGGTGTCGGTGTGGATCCCGCCCGACGGTCACGAGCTCACCGGGCAGGAGGAGGAACAGGTGGCGCCGTTGATGGACGAGCTGGCGGGCTCTCGCGGACCCGAGCTGGTCGACTTGCTCGAGCGCTTCGACGCCTCCCACCCCAAGCACCCTCCCCACTTCTACCTGACCCTCCTCGGCACCCGGCCCGAGCACCGCGGCGGGGGCGTCGGCGTTGGCCTGCTCGCCGAGAACCTCGCCCGGATCGACGGGCTGGGGATGCCGGCCTACCTCGAGTCGAGCAATCCCGCGAACCAGGCCCGCTACGAACGGCTCGGGTTCGAGCAGATCGGTGAGTTCTCGACCCCGGACGCCAGCCGCGTGGTGGCCACGATGTGGCGCGAGCCGCGCCCCGCCTAGCCTGGGGCCCGGCCCTTGGACAAAACGTCCAAGTGGTTGCTTGATCTTGGGCCGACACAGCGTTGCGCGAGGACCGCAACTCCGGGCGCCGGTGGAGGGTTCTCAGGCCAATGCTGTAGGACGTTTGTAGAGTCTCAGATACGTCTTGAACGCTACACGATCTTGGCCCGACTTCTTTATCTGGCCGTTATACAGATCGGCCAATCACCTCCGACGGACGTGTGATGGAACCTGACCACCAGCCCCTTGACCCGATACTCGCCGCAGCACTCGTGATGCGCGCCATCGACGACATCGACGAGAGCACCGAGGACGAGCAGGAAGCGCTGCTTTCCGCACTGCTGTGCGCGGCCTGGGGCAACCTCAACGCATTGGCCCAGTAGGCCTCCCCGGTCCATAGCGTTTGCTCGGCGCCGGCGCCGAGCGCTACACGCTGCCCGCCCCGGTACGCCCGATTTGTGATCATCCGGCCCCGTGGTGATCGACCCGCACACCCCCGTGATCGTCGGAGCCGGACAGGTGCTCGCCCGTGACGGAGAGGAGGAGTCCTCCGAGCCCGTGGCACTGATGGCAAGCGCCCTGCGAGCGGCGGCCGAGGACAGCGGCGGAGGGCCGGGGCTCCTGCGGCGTGCCGATTCGGTGCGCTGCGTACCGGTCGTCGGCTGGCACTACCGCAACGCCGCCGCGCTGCTCGCCGAGGACGTCGGCGCAAGCCCCCGTGACACCGCGCAGACCTCGATCTTCGGTGGCGACGGGCCACAGGTGCTGATCAACGACACGGCGGCGCGGATCGCCCGCGGGGAGCTCGATGTCGCCCTCCTCGGCGGCGGGGAGGCCGTGACGGTCGTGCGCGACGCGCGGCGGGCGGGCCGAGCACCGGCGTGGCGCAGCCAGCAGGAGACCGTGCCCGCGCCCCTCCTCCTGAGCGAGGATCGCGCCGCCGTGACCGCGGGAGAGGAGGCCGCGGGGCTCGCCCCGCCCGTCTACATGTACGCGCTGATCGAGAACGCCGTGCGAGCCGCCGGCGGCGAGGACCCCGCAGTACATCGCCGGCGGATCACGGAGCTGTGGTCGCGGTTCTCGGAGGTGGCCGCCGGCAATCCGCACGCCTGGCTTCAGCGGGCCTACTCGGCGCAGGAGATCGCCACCCCGTCACCGGCCAACCGCATGGTTGCGACTCCGTACACGAAGCTCCTCACCGCCAACATCCAGGTCAACATGGCCACCGGCCTGATACTCACCAGCGCCGCAGCCGCCGAGCACGCCGGTGTGCCGAAGGATCGCTGGATCTTCATCCACGCCGGCGCCCAGGCCCACGAACGCTGGCACGTCGCCGAACGACGGACGCTGTCCGATGCGCCGGCGATCGGGGCCGTGGGCCGCGCTGCCCTCGAGCGCGCCGGGGTGACGATCGACGACATCGCCCACCTCGACCTGTACTCGTGCTTCCCCTCGGCCGTGCAGATCGCGGCCCGCGAGCTCGGCCTCGCGATCGACGAGCCGGGCCGAGCACTGACGGTGACCGGGGGGCTGACGTTCGCCGGCGGTCCGGGCAACAACTACGCCAGCCACGCGATCGCGACCCTGGTGCCGCGGCTGCGAGCCGAGCCCGAGGCGTATGGCCTCGCGACCGCGGTCGGCTGGTATCTCACCAAGCACGCCGTCGGCATCTACTCCGCCCGTCCCCCGCGCGAGCCGTTCCGGACGCTCGCGCCGCAGCCGTCCCTACCGCAGGCCCGGACCGAGGTCGCGCACCACACCGGGCCGGCCGAGCTCGAGGCCTACACGGTCCAGTACGACCGCGACGGCTCGCCCGAGGCGGCGATCGTGAGCGCCATCACGCCCGCGGACGAGCGGGCCGTGCTCCGCAGCATCGACCCCGACCTGATCGAGCTGGTGCTGGCCGAGCCCGCCGCGGGCACGACGATCGAGCTCTCCGATGGCGCCCCCCTCGCGCCCCGGGTGGGCACGGGCGGGCAGTGAGCGGTCGGCGCTAGGGCGCCAGCCCGACCGTTTCGATCACCTGGTACCAGTCTTTCTGGCCCAGCATGAATTCCGCTTCCTCGGTCTTCAGTTCGGCCCCTTTGATGTACCTCACCAGGCTGGCGTCGCTTCCGTGAACGTAGGGGGCCACCAGGCCCCAGGGAATGAACGGCAGGCTGAGCGGTTCGACCCGTTCGTCGATTTCGAGCACGTCCTTGGGCACGGTGGTGAAGTTGCTCGCCTTCCAGGCCCGCACGTCGGAGCACAGGTTCGGCAGCGGAATCGTGGCCAGGCCGGTGAGGTTCGAGGCGTAGCTGTGGACGGCGCGGTCGAAGCGCCCGTTTGTCCAGTGCAGCGGCCTCAGGGCCTTCTGGAAGCTCTTGATCGGGCCGGCCGCGGTGCCGTACTCGATCGACCACAGGGCAGCGGCCACCTCTTTGCTCATCGGCTCGGAGGCTTCCGTCTCGGGCGTTCCGGCTCCCGCGTTCGGGCATTCTCCGGCTAGCTTGCGGTTGTAGCTCTGGATCCTCCCCTGGGCCACCGGGATCGCCGCCACGCTCGCCCGCGCCAAGGCGTAGGCGGCGGCAATGGCGGTGTGGGTGGTGGCCGCGTCCTGGGCGCTCGCGAGCGCCGGAGCGGGGGCCGCCGCAAGGGCGAGCACTGCGATCGGCGCGAGGAGCCTGCGCATGCCCACCATTCTGACGGGTCCGGCGCGCGCGGGCTTCACTCCCCGCCCACGCACCTCACGGCCACGCACCTCTTCGGCCACGCAGCACGCCCTGGGCGGCCCTCCCGAACAGCTAGAACGCCGTCGATCCGCCCGTGATCGCGGGATAGAGCCCGTCGGCGCCCCCGGCGAGGAGCGCACGGCCGAGCAGGGCGGCCCAGTGCTGCTCGTCGCCGTACTCGCTGCGCCAGGCCCACAGGCGGCGGCTGAAGTGGTGGAGGCGGTACTCCTGGGTCATCCCCATCGCGCCATGCACCTGATGTGCCGCACGCGTCGCGGTCACGGCGGCCCGTGAGGCGGTCGCCTTCGCCGCGGCGACCTCGAAGGCATCCGGCAGGGTTGCCGCCCCCTCCACCGCAGCGCCGGCCAGGCACGCCTCCTCGGCGATCGTCACGAGGTGCTGCTGGACGGCCTGGAAGGCCGCGATCGGGCGTCCGAATTGGCGGCGCTCACCTGCGTAGGCGACGGTCACTCGCGCCATCCCCATCAGCGCGCCCGCCATCAGCGCCGCCCGGGTCAACGCGCCCCGTTCGCGAAGATCGCACGCGGCCGGTCGCACGTCCTCCGGTGCCGCGGCCTCGAACACCAACGTGTCGCGGGGCTCTCCGGCCATGTTCACGTGCGGCTCGATGCGCTCGGCGCGGGACACCGCGATCGACACGGCCTCCCCGTCGACGACCGCCACGATGCGCTCGCACCGCGCGACCCCATGGGACACGGACCGTCCCGCTGAGGCGGCCGCCGTGCAGGCGCAGCTCGCCACCGACCGGGACGCTCGCCGCTCCCGCCGTCGGCTCCCCCAGGAGCCAGCCAGCGAGCGCCGCCTCGGCGAGTGGCACCGGGGCGGTGTGCTCGCCGGCAACCGTGAGCACCGCGATCGCGTCGGGCAGTGGCAGCTCGGAGATGGCGCCGTAGCCGGCGTCGGTGAGGGCATCCCAGACGGTGGCCGACCAGCCGTCCGCCTCGGCCGCCTGGACGACCTCGTGCGTGCAGGTGTCGGCGAGCAGTCGCCTCGCGCCGTCGATCAACAGCCAGTCGCTCACAGCGCGGCCAGCCCCTTGGAAGCCACCGAGCGCAGGATCTCGTTGGTCCCGCCACGGATCGTGAAGGAGGGTGCGCTCAACACCGCCTCGTACAGCAGCCGCTCGAACAAGGAATCGGCGTCGCGGATCGGTTCGAGCGCGAGGAGTTCTTGAACACCCGCCAGCACGTCCTGCTCAAAGCGTGTCCCCATCTCCTTCACGAGCGCGGACTGGACCGCGGGCGCCTCGCCGCCGTCGATCATGCGGGCGATGGACAGTGACATCCGCCGGATCGCCCACCAGCGTGCAGCCGCCTCCCCGAGCACGGTCCAGGCCCGCTCGGAATCGAACGCCTGCGGACGGGACCGCAGCAGCTCCTCCACGAGCAGGTAGGTCGACAGCCAGCGCTCGGGACCGCCCCGCTCGTAGGCGAGCTCGGACGTGTTCTGGGCCCAGCCCGCCCCGAGCTCCCCGAGCACCAGCTCGTCGGGCACGAACACCTCCTCGAGCACGACCTCGTTGAAGTCGCGGTGCCCGGACAGGAACGGGATCGCACTGATGGTGAGTCCTTCGGATTGCAGGTCGACGATCAGCTGGCTGAGTCCGGCGTGGCGATCCTCGGAGTCTCCGCTCGTCCGGCACAGCACCACGAACCAGTCACTCTCGTGGGCCCCGCTGGTCCAGACCTTGGTCCCGTTCACGGTCCAGCCGCCATCCACCTTCGTGGCGCGCGTCCGGACGGCGGCCAGGTCGCTGCCCGCCTCCGGCTCGCTCATGCCGATCGCGAACGACAGCTCCCCGCGGCAGATGGCCGGCAGGAAGCGCTGCTTCTGCTCCTCGCTGCCAAAGCGGTTGATCACGGGGCCGGTCTGGCGGTCGGCGACCCAATGGTGCCCCACGGGTGCACCCCAGCGGAGCAGCTCCTCGGTCACCACGAAGCGCTCGACGGCGCTGCGGTCGTGGCCGCCGTAGCGGGCCGGCAGGGCCATGCCGAGCCACCCACGCTCGGCCAGCTTGGCCGAGAACCCCCGATCCCGCGGTGCCCCCATCCCGAGCCCGGGCGCGAACGTTCCCCGCGGCAGCTCCTGCTCCAGAAAGGCCCGCACCTCACCCTGGAGCTCGAGCTCTCCCTCGGTCAACTCGGCGGGCGCGAAGAGACCGCTCATCCCCTGCGCGCATTATCCCAGCTGGGCCCGCTACGCCGCCTGCCGGGCGAGCACCAGATTCGCTAGCGTTCGAGCCGTGGTGGGGGGTCGCGGCCGGGGATCGGCGAATTGGGGGGCGTGGTGGACACGGCGAGCGCTTGTGTTCATCCTCGTGTGTTGCCTCGTGACGCTCGGAGCGGGGGCGGCAGCGGCGGGCGCCAGCGCCGATGAAGGCGAACCCCACACCAAGTGCGAATCGGCGCCGGTGACCGAATCGCTGCCCAAGGAACCCGCGCGGGTGGGCGAATACCAGGTGCAGCCGCTCAAGGACGAGGAATTCAAAACGATCCTCGAACCACCCGGCGCCGCGGAACCTCGCGCCCAGGCGCTGGAAACACCGTCGGGCCTACTGCGGGTCCACCCGTACGAACCGAACCACCTGCTCGGCGTCGAAAACGGGTTCCCCTACGACACCAACGGCTCCTTCAGCGGCTTCATCTCCACGGGGGGCCGATGGGACGAATCGGCCGGGTTCGGAAACGGCTTCCCGCGCGAATTCGACTTCCCCAAGGGAACGGACGCCTTCTCGCTCTACATCGGCTTCCCCAGCGGGAGCGACTTCGTGTACCCAGCCCTCGATCCCGAGGAAGATTCCTACGCCTCCGTCACGAGCTCGGACGGTGTCCTGGCCGGGATGATCGCACCGCGGACCTGGCGGGGATTTCACTACTTCTCCTGTTCGAACCCCAAGGGCCTGGAATCGATCACGATCCGTGCCAACACGCCGATCGTGATCGGCAACGTGGCGGTCGGCGGCACCCAGTATGTGGCATTGGGCGACTCCTTCTCCTCAGGAGAGGGAAACCCCCCGTTCGTCCAGGCCGACGGCACCACGCCCGCCCCGAAAGGGGACCACTGCGACCGCTCCACCCAGGCCTATCCCGAGGTGCTCTGGAAAGGCCAGCTGAAGAAACTCTCCTTCCGCTTCCCCGCCTGCAGCGGCGCACGCAGCCCCGAAGTCAGAAACCAGCAGGGCGACCTGTCACCGGCGACAAGGTGGTCACGCTGACCGTGGGGGGCGACGACCTCGACTTCGCGGACGTCGTCAAGACGTGCATCTTCGTGGGCTGCCGCAAGGCGAGTGAAACGAACGGCAAGTACCCCTACCTCCACGAAGTGAACCGCAAGATCGACGCGCTCGGCCCGACGCTCGACGAAGACTACGACACCGTCCTCGAACACGCGCCGAACGCGAAAGTGTTCGTGCTCGGGTATCCGTATCTGTTCCCCCCGGAACCCGAACCAGGCGAAACCTGCTACTTCGGCGGCGGCATGAACGAAGACGATCTCTCCCTACTGGCCGAATGGGAGATCCACCTCAACAAAGTGATCGAAACCGCCGTCTATTCGATGGGTCCCCATTTCGTCTACGTCGACCCCAACGAACTCTTCGAAGGGCACGACATCTGCTCCAAAACGCCCTGGTTCAACACTCTCTCGCTGTTCGCCCACCTGGCCGGCCACGACGCGTACCTGTTCCACCCGAACGTCGCCGGCCAGGCCGCACTGGCCCAGGCGCTGCTCGAAGCCGGCATCGCCAAAGCGGCCGGGGCACAGGTCGTACGGAGCCGCGAGGCCTCCAGCCCGTCCGCTGCCGGCACTCACGCGAGTCTCGCTGCCGCACGACGGCCACTGCGAGTGCGGATGCGTCCGCTGCGCTCGGCCCGTCGCACGCGCTCGGCCACCGCCCGCCGGACGCGCGTGCGACCCAGGCCGGCCCGCTCGGGACGCGGAATCCTGGCGGCGCCGCTGTTCTCACCACAGATGATGATGGGCGGGGTGATCGGCGGCACGGTGACGGGAGCCGTCGGCGGGACGCCCGTCGCCGGGGTCTGCGTGACGGCTCGCTCCAGTGACGGCATGGCCGGCTACGGAATGGCCACCACCGACGCCGAAGGCCATTACGAAGTCGCCGAACTACCCGCCGACAGCTACTACGTGGAATTCGAACCGCGTTGTTATGGCTCCGAGCACTCGCCCTACCTCTGGCAGATGTACCGCGGAACCATCAGCGAGCCGCGGCGACCGCGGTGGCCGTCACGGCCGGGGCCACCAGCGAAGGCATCGACGCCCGGCTGCTGAGCTCGGCCAGGATCTCCGGAAGGGTTATCGACGCCCACACCGGCGAACCGCTGGCGAGCGTATGCATGAACCTCACCGAGATCGGCGGCGGCCCGGGGTTCGGCTTTGCGGCCACCGGGGAAGACGGCAGCTACAGCGTCGATGAAAACCTCCAGCCCGGCTAATACCGGGTGAAGTTCGAACCGGCGTGCGGGTCCACCTCCGGGTACCTCGATCAGTGGTACCGCGATGCGGGGAGCGAAGGGAGCTCCACCCCCCTGGTTCTCGCCGCCGGGGAGGTCGTGGAAGGCATCGACGCCTCGCTGCAATCGAACGGCGCGATCTCGGGGACCGTGACCGAAGCCGTGAGCGGCCACCCCGCGGCCGGCGTCTGCGTGACGGCCAGCCTGAACGGCGCGGAAGTCGCGGGAGCCGAGACGGTTACGGGCGCAGGCGGTACGTATACGCTCTCCGGTCTCGCCCCCGGCAGCTACGACGTCGCCTTCAACCCGGGCGGGTCGCGGCCCGACGCCGGACTGGAATGCTCACACGGAGCGCCCACGGGACTGGCTCCACAGTGGTCCGGGGGCGCGAGCTCACGGTCACAAGCCACCGCAGTCTCGGTGCAGGGTGGTGAGGATTCCGAAGGGGTCGACGCGTCGCTGCGGCCCTCGGCGAGGATCAGCGGCACGGTCACGGGCGCAGGCGAAGGTCTCGGGGGAGTGTGCGTCGCGGCCCTCGCCACCGAAGGCGAGATCGGCTATGGCACGGCCACCACGCAGGCGGGAGGCGCCTACACGATCGAAGATGGGCTCGCCGCGGGGTCCTACGTACTCCACTTCGACCCGACCTGCGGCGGGCAGAGCTCCAGTCCGTATCTGCCCCAGTGGTCCGGCGGAGCCGCTGAGGAAAGCAGCGCCCAAGCGGTCACCGTTGGTACCGGTGGCGCCGCCGAAGGCGCGAACGCGGAGCTGACGGCCTCCGGGTCGATCACCGGCACCGTCACAGGCGACGGCGAAGCAGCGGTCGAAGGGGTGTGCGTCAGCGCCAGCCCCGCCTCCGGCGAAGGCGGCGGCAGCTCAACCTTCACAGGGTCGGACGGGACCTACACGCTCGAAGGCCTCGCCGCGGACCACTACTACGTGAGGTTCGACCCCACCTGCGGCCAGGGCGGCGAATCCCACTACGCGCCGGAGTGGTCAGGTGGTGCGAGCGAACGCGCTCATGCAACCTCGGTCACGGTCACCGCCGGCGCGGTGACGGGCACGGTCAACGCCAGGCTCCAGGACGCGGCGACGATCTCGGGAACGGTCACCGGGTCTCCCGAAGGCAAACCGATTGAAGGAGTCTGTGTTCGCGCGAGCGCGACCGGCGAAGGCGAATCGAGCGGCTCGGCCACGACCGCCGCGGACGGCACCTATCGCGTCGCGGGCCTCGCGGCCGGCTCCTATGACGTGCAGTTCGTACCTGGCTGCGACAGCGCGAGCACGGGCCAGTACGCGGGCCAGTTCTACCAGGCGGCAACGCGGACGACGGCGCACCCGGTCACCGTCTCCTCGGGCCAGACGGCCCCCGGGATCGACGCGTCGTTGCAGCCTCTGGGAGCGATCGCAGGTACGGTGACCGACGCGACGAGTGCTGCGCCCGTTGCCGAAGCGTGTGTGACCGCGACCCCAACCGAAGCGGGCTCATCGGGGGCCGGCTCGGCCACGACCGCGCCTGACGGCAGCTACACGGTCGCGGGCTTGGCACCCGGCCAATACCGAGTCGAGTTCGACCCCACGTGCTCGGGAACAGCGAGCTCCGAAGACGCCCTCGGGTGGTACCGGGGGGCTGACGTCGAAGCGTCTGCCGCCCCGGTGACGGTTGCGCCCGCGAGCACCACCGGCTCGGTGGACGGCTCGCTTGCCCGCTCGGGGACAATCTCCGGCACGATCACCGCCGAAGTAGGAGGCTCGCCGGTGCCCGAAGTGTGCGTGATCGCAAGACCCCGAGGAGAAACCGGCGCCCTCGAGTTCGTCGGCACGCAAACGGACGGCAGCTATTCGATCCCAGGTCTCCCGGCCGACGCCTACACCGTCGAGGCCGACCCCACCTGCGCCGGCTCGCTCTCCAGCAGCTACCTGCCCGAGTGGTTCGGTGGCACCGAGGAAGCCACCGCTCAGCCGGTGAACCTCGCGGCCGGGGGCAGCGCCACGGCCGACATCGCCCTCAGCGGCGGGGGCGCACCCCCGCTGAGCGTCAAGACCGCGAGCCTCCCCTCCGGCGTGGCGGACAGCAGCTACGCCCACACACTGCTCGCCGAAGGCGGCTCGCCGCCCTACAGCTGGTCGATCGAACACGGCTCGCTGCCGGCCGGCCTGCATCTGAACGCCCGCAGCGGGGCGATCGTGGGAACGCCCACCGCCGTGGGCACCTCCAGCTTCACCGTCAAGGTCACCGACGCCGGGGCGCCGCCACAGAGCGCCGCCGCCGGCCTCTCGATCTCCGTCTCGGCGGCCGCCGCCCAGGCCGCCGAATACGGCCAGTGCGTGGCCCAGAAGAAAGGCGAATACACCGAAGGTGACTGTCTGACCAAGCCGATCAAGCACCGCAAGGGCGGCTACGAATGGAAGCCGGGACCGGCGCCCACATGCGTCGCCCAGAAGAAAGGCGAATACACCGACGCCGGCTGCCTCACCCACTCCAAGAAGCCCCATAAAGGCAAGTACGAAGCAGCCCCCGGCCCCGGCATCAGCGCCACCATGGGGAGCGTGGTCCTCGAAGCCCCCGAACTGGCGGGCGCGAAGGTCACCTGCACGGGCGGCAGCGCCAGCGGCGAGGTGACCGGCGCGAAGGGCGGCCTGGAGCGAATCGCCTTCACGGGCTGCGAAGACGCCGGTCACCCGTGCGAAAGCCAGGGACCGACCGGGACGGCCTCACACCAGGCGGGCACGATCGACACCAACGAGCTGCAGCGCAGGCTGGTCGGACCCGTGAGCGGCGAAGTCCAGGTGCAAATCCTGAGCGCTGAACACGAACCGTTCCTGATCGGCTTCGCCTGCGGCGCAGAAGGATACGCGGTGATCGGGTCGCTGGCCGGCAGGCACACCGGGGACATCAACGCTCCCAGCCTCACCGCGAGCACCACCTTCGCCTCCGGCGAGGGCGAGCAAGCGCTGTACACAGAAGCTCCCGGCGGCCTCGGCGGGCCCGTCGCCGGCGCCTTTAACGCCGTCCTCGCCGAGACCTCGGCTTCGGCGCTCGAGATCAGAGACTGAGACTCGCCCGGCCGGGGCCCTGCGGGGGAGGCGCGGCCGGCCCCCGCCCCGCGCCGCTCAGCCGGTGAGCACGATCTTGGTCGCCTCGCCGGTGCCGTGCGTTGCGTCTGCGTGTTCGACGGACGCCTGGACTTCGAGACCCTTCTTGGCGTGCGCCACCGTCTTGGCGATGTTCGCCGGCAGCGGGATGGCGATCTCGGCCCGCTGACCGAACTGGACCGTCTTTTCGCCGTGGCCGAGCTCTCTGCCCTTGCTTCCATGAAGGACGACACGCTCGCGCACACTTCCGTGCTGCAGTCTGGAGTAGCTCTCGATCGACACCATCGCGACTCCACGCCGGCTGACCTTGGCGACGCCCGAGACGAACCCGACGTCGGCCGACGGCGTACTGCCGATCAGGCCGGACGTCGCGCCGCTGTCCCCATGTATGTAGGCGTAGAGGTGGTCCACGACGGAGCAGCTCAACCCGCCGACATTCCCTTCGCCATAGCATTCGACGAAGGCAGCGCCGACCACCGGGTCGAAGGCGTAGAACCTGATCACGCCGCTGACACCGCTCGGTTCCCACTTGTCCGAGAAGTTGACGCCGGACGTGACGACCTGAAGCGGGAGCATGATGCCGGGATTCGCCCGGCCGGCCTTCAGGACTGCGCCCTCGGACCACTCCGACGGACATGCGAGCGACCCGACGAGGATGCACAGACTCCCCTCGGTGAGGTTGGTGTTCGAGTCGTTGTTGAGCCACGCTTCGTCATACGCCGAGGAGCTGGCCGCAGCGATCCCGGCGATTGCACCGACGGCCATCGCAACCGTGACCAGCAGCGCGATACGCCGGCGCAGCGACACCGCCCCGACCCGCTGCGCGACCGACACACGATGTCCCGCAACCACCGATGATCCCGCCATGTGACTGCCCCCTCGGCGCCACGCCCCGCGGACATCGGCGCCTTCGATTTCAGAGGCTCGGGATGATCGTGCGCGGTTCGGACGGACCCCTCCGTGCAGCGATAGCCGATCGGCGAGGTGGCCGCTGACACGGCCACGGCGACCCGGGCGGCCGCCGACACGCTCACCCTGCCGATCGTGTCGCTACGCGTCTCGGTCGAGGCCCCCACGCCCTGCGGCGCGGGCCGCGGTCAGGAACCTTCGTTTACGAATTCCTGGTAGGTGCGGCAGGGCTCGTTGCGCAGGCCCGGGCAGGCGGGTAGGCCCGTGGGCACGCTGAGGCCGGGCACGACCGGGAGGGTCAGGTTGGAGGGCATGCTGGGCCCGAACGCGATCGACACGTTGGCGGTTGTGCCTTCCGGCTGTGTCTTGCTGAAGGACCACACAGGCTGAGCTCCGTTGGGGGCGGCAATTGTGACCCTGATACGCGAGCCGGCACGGTAGGCGTGGCCCTCGAAGTACAGCGGGATCGTGACCGGGACGAATTCGCCGGCAGGCATCGCCTGCACGTCGGACGCCAGGAAGGTCGGGATCGGCTCCAGCGGAGTCGGTTCCTGCTTGAACATGTTGTGCGAGGTGGTGGCGAGCTTGCGCTCGCTGGCGCGGATCCAGCCGTCCTGCACGAAGGTCTCGTTGCCGTCGGGACGCACCTCGCTGATCGTCGCCTGCAGGTCGACGTCCGGAGTCGACGACTTGACCCACACGTTGACCGCACCGCCGCCGATCACGGTCGTGTCGCTCGCCAGCGGCGCCGACACGTAGGACACGGCGGAGCCTGCTTTGGGCTCTTCCCAGTTCCATTTCCACTCCGACGCGTTCCCCCACTCCCCGCCCGGGCCCGTGCCACCCAGGTAATCAGTCAGCGGGGTGGCGTTCGCGTTCGAGGTGTAGGAGTCTTCTCCCCCGGCCAGCGGCGCTGTTTCGTCGAGGGCTCCGCCCGCACCGAGGTACCACGTGTCGGCCATCGTGCCGGGTACCGGGAAGGTGGAGAACCCCTGTTCGAAGGCGGCATAGGGGTCACCGGCGACTTTGTGGCCGGTCGGGGAGGTCCCTGCGCCGTTGTCGAACAGCACCCGCACCTCCGGCGTCGCCTCGAATGCCTTCAGCGCTTCACCGTACTTCTTCATTTCCTGGATCGGGTCCGGCGGCAGCGTGATTTCGTCGCTTTTTGGAATCCCGAAGGCCGCCGCATAAACCTGCGAGGCAGCCGCGTTGATGATCGTCTTGGCATTGATCGGCGGTTCGTGCGCGACGAACAGCTCCAGGAAGTCGTACAAGCCGATCGAACGTGGCCGGGTCGAGCGAGTCGATGTGGGCGCCGTTCGTGAACGTGAACCACTTGTGCTTCGTGCCGGTGAAGTGCTGCGCGAGGTCGGCGCAGTGCCCGCCGGTCTGCTCGTCCTCCCACTGGCACGCCAGGAACGTCGGGACCTTGATCTTGTGGACGAACGTCACCGGATCGAGGGCGTCGGCCACCGGCGGCGTTGTAAGTCGAGTTTTCTTTGATTTCTCCGAGCAGGTTCGTCGCCTCGTCCGTGCAGCGCCTGGTTGGCCGCGCACGTCCGGTCGCCTTTCTGGATCTGTTCGTAGGCCCAGTGCTCGCCGCTGGTCGGGCCGGCCGGTTCGGCGTCGTGCTGGCGCTCTTCGGCCCACGGCACCGCGAAGCCGGTGTTGAGCATCCCGCCGGGGTAGAGCGTCGTCGCGGTCGCGTCGACGACCGACAGCGGCGCGATCGCCGCGAGCGCCGGCGGGCGCGTCCTGGGCGGCGAACAGCTGGCTGATGCCGCCGTAGGAGATGCCGAACATCCCGACCTTGTGGTGCAGCACCCACGGCTGATGGGCGACCGTCTCGATCACGTCGTAGGCGTCGAGGCCCTGAAGCGGTTCGAAGTAGTCGAAGGCGCCGCCCGAGCAGCCGGTGCCGCGCATGTTGACGTCCACGACGGCGAAGCCCATCAGGTTCGCGACCGTCGGCGAGGCCGCTTTCCGGGCCGCCGGGGTTCGCGTAGCCGTAGCCCGCGTATTCGATCAGCGTCGGAGGTTTCTTGGTCGTCGCCGGGAACTGCTCGCCGGCGGCGTTCAGGCCCCCGACGCCGGCGGGTGGACGTCGATCGCGAGCTTTGTCCCGTCGCGCGTCGTCAGGTAGCCGTAGCCGCTTTCCGGGATCGACTGCTTGTAGATGCTTCGAGTCCCACGGCGCGGGGCCTGATCGTGGACGGTGATCGGGCCCGATTCTTCGCCCGTTCGAGACCAGCTTGACGCGGTAGTTCTTCGCCAGGCGTGACTTTCCGGAACAGCAGCCCGCCTTCGGCGTCGGCGCTCTGCGTCGCCACCGTTTCGCCCTTCGGCCCCAGCAGCGACATTTCAGCGGACGGGCCGAGGCCGGTGACGTCGACCTGTTCGACGCTTCCCGCGGCGGTGAAGGCCGAGGCCCCCGCGGCGGTGGCGAAGCAGAACGCGGCTGCCGCGAGCATCGCGATCGCGACGATCCCGGTGCGACGCCGGAGTGCGAACGTCGCGACGAAGCGGCGACGCTGCGACGCCCTCCCATCCTGAACTGCCCCCGTACCCCTACCCATACATCAGTAGTAAACACCAATCGTGTCCTTCGTGCATCCGCGTGTTCCCGCGAGGGGGCGTGCGCAGCAACGGCTGCGAGGGTGGGACGGTGCTTCACAGCGACCGCAAACGGGCCGAGCTCGCCGGCTGAGCTCGCGCGGGCACTGGGCCCTCCCGCACACGCCGTGGGACGCCGAGTCCGAGACACAGGCGCACGAAACTACTGACGCCACCCGGGCCGGATCCACGATGTGGGCGGCGCACCCAAGGCTTAGCGTCGCGAGCGTGATCCAGCTTGCGAGTGCGCACTTCGGTCCTACCCAGCTCGTGCCGATCCTGCCGGCAGGTGCACGAGCGGGAAGTTGGTCGTGAGCTCGGGGATCGTCCACCAGACCGGAGCGCCGCCCACGATCTCGAGTTCCTCCAAGTGCGGCATGTGAGGTAGGTGGGAGGCATGGCCACCACCGCCGCGTTGCCGCCGGTAGCCGAGCGCATCACCGGAGCGACCACGCTCGGACGCATGATTCTCTCGGCGTCCGAGCGCGGCGAGGATCTCGCACTGCGCCATCCCGGCGCAGAGGGCCTTCGCTCGATCTCCTACCACGAGCTCGGCGAGCACGGCCGTGCCATCGCCCGAGGTGTGATCGCGCTCGGGATCGAACCGGGAGACGTGGTCGCGATCCTGTGCTCGACCCGTGCCGAGTGGACCCTGTGCGAGGCCGGCGCGGTGTGCGCGGGAGCCGTCGTCGCGCCGGTCTACCACACGAACTCGCCCGAGGAGTGCCTACACGTGCTCTCGCATTCCCAAGCCCGCCTGATCTTCTGCGAGGACACGGCACAGCTCGCCAAGATCGAGCAGATCCGTGCTGACTGTCCGGCGCTCGAGCACCTGATCGCGATCGAAGGCGCCGCGCCGAACGCGATCTCGCTGGTGGCGCTGCGCGAACTCGGCCGGGACATCGGGGATGACGAGGTCGAGCGGCGGGTGCGCGCCGTCGAGCCCGACGACGTCGCGACGCTCGTCTACACCTCCGGAACGACCGGGCCGGCGAAGGGGTGCATGCTCACACATGCCAATTTCCTGTCAGCCACGGCGATGTACCGGGGACAGCTGGAACTCGACGACCTCCAGCCCGTCATCTACATGTTCCTGCCGCTCGCGCACGTGCTCGCGCGCATCGCGCAGACCGTCGTGATCGACGTCGGCGGCACGCTCGTCTATTGGAGTGGCGACCCGGACGCGATTCCTGCGGAGCTCGAGCAGGCTCAACCCACCCACTTCGTGGCGGTGCCACGGATCTACGAGAAGATGCACACAGCAGTCGTCAGCGCCGTCGACAGCCGCGGCCCGCTCGCGCGCGTGCTGTTCGCGTGGGCGCTCGAGGTCGGCCGCCGCGCACGCAGCGTACAGCGAGCCGGCAAGCGCCTCGGACCGCTCTCCGCCGCGCGTTTGCGGCTCGCCGATCGACTCGGCCTGGCGAAGGTGCGCGCGCTGTTCGGCCCCCGCTTCAAGCTCGCGCTCGTCGGAGCCGCGCCGTGTGACCCGGAGTTGCTCGAGTTCTTCGATGCCTGCGGAGTGCTCGTGCTCGAGGGCTACGGCATGACCGAGAGCTGCGCAACCGCGACACTCAACCCACCGCACGCGCCGCGCTTCGGGTCGGTCGGGCGCGCGCTGCCCGACAGCGAGGTGATGGTCACCTCCGAAGGCGAGGTGCTGCTGAGAGGCCCACACGTGTTCGCCGGCTACCACCGCGATCCGGACGCCACCGCGGCGACGTTCACCGACGGCTGGCTGAACACCGGCGATCTGGGGGAGCTCTCCCCCGACGGCTACCTGGAGCTCACCGGGCGCAAGAAGGATCTGATCATCACCTCCAGCGGCAAGAACGTCAGCGCGGGGAACATCGAGAGCGCGCTGCGCGACACGCGCTGGATCTCCGAGGCGGTCGTCTACGGGGATCGGCGTCCGTATCTCGTGTGCATGTTGGTGCTCGACCCAGACGAGGCACCGAAGCTCGCCGAGCAGTTGGGGATCGACTCGGAGATCACGAGCATGGCGCAGGACCAGCGCGTGCGGGCGGTACTGCAGGCCGACGTCGATGCGACCAACGCGCGCTTCGCCCGCATCGAGCAGGTCAAGCGCTTCGGCGTGCTCGACCACGATCTCACGCAGGCCAACGGCGAGCTCACACCCACGCTCAAGGTCAAGCGCGCGGTCGTCTACGAGCGCTACGCGGACTTCTTCGACGGGCTCTATTCGGCCGCTCGCTGAGGAGTCGGCCGTGAGCGCCACGCACCGGCCGGATCAAGCTGCCGACCAACCGCGGTCACGTGCAAAGGGGCCGCCGCTACGCCGTGATCGTCCAGGCGGACGACCTGCTGGCTCTTTCCAGCGTCGTCATCTGTCCAACGTCGCGCTCGGCCTTCGACGCTAGCTTCCATCCCGAGGTCGTGATCGATGACGTGCCGACACAGGTGCTCTGCGAGATGGTGGGCGCCGCCGATGCGAGGAGGCTTGGCGCGAGGATCGGACACCTGTCACACGCCGAGCTGCTCCGCGTCGAGGACGCACTTTCGCTCGTACTCGACCTGTCCTAGGAGGGACGGCGACAGACTGGGCGCGAGGGCCGCGACTCTCCGGCGCGACACGTACGCGAACGTTACGTCCCGCGGCAGAACCAGTGCTCCGGAGGGTAGGCTCGACGCGATGAAAAGCATCCGGAAAGGCGCCTGCGCGTTGCTCGCGGCGCTGACGGCCGTTCTTCTGACGCCGGCTCTCGGCCGGGCGGCTGCCCGGGGCCGGTCGGCGTCCCTCGCTGGGTACTACCTGGCGCTGGGCGACTCCCTCGCCACCGGAGCCGGGACAAGCACCGGGAACGGCTACGTCAGCCAGATCTTCGCCTGGGCGCAGGTCAAACTCCCGGACCTGCGGCTGGCGAACCTCGGGTGCGGGGGCGACTCCACCACCCGCATGATCGAAGGGGGTCTTTGCGAGAACTACGCCACCGGCGACCAGCTCGGCGATGCGGAGGAGTTCCTGAGGAATCACCCCGGGCAAACGCAGTTCGTGACAATCGACGTTGGCGGCGACGACGTCGTCGGCTGCGCCGCCAGCGGGACTATCTACCCGGCGTGCATCCAGCAGGGCCTCGAACACGTCGTGACGAATATGCCGGTCATCCTCGAAGGGCTGCGCGAGGCGGGCGGGGCGAAGCTGCCGATCGTCGGCATGACCTACTACGACCCCATCCTCGGCTTTTACCTCGCGGGGGCTGCGGGCGAGCAGACCGCGCGCGAAAGCGTGTCGATCCTCAAGTCCCTCGACCACGATCTGACCAAGGCATACCGGCGTTTTCACGTGAAGGTCGCGAACGTGGAAAAGGCGTTTGCGACGACCGATTGGCGGACGACGGGGTCCTATGACGGCATGACGCTCCCTCAGAACGTCGCCAACATCTGCAACTGGACACACCAGTGCGAAGGAGAGCTCGAAGGCCACACCAACGACCGCGGCTACGAAATCATCGCGTCCAAGTACGAGCCGCTGCTGAAAAGTGCCGTCCGGTGAGCTCGCCGGAGATCGAGTCGCTCCTCTGGTTGCGGTGAAAAAGACGGAGGGGGAGAGATTCGAACTCTCGGTACGCCAATCAGGCCGCACAACGGTTTTCGAGACCGCCGCATTCAACCGCTCTGCCACCCCTCCAGGGCGACCAGGCCAGTCCAAGGCTACCCGGCCCGGACACCCTGAGCCTGCGTCGCGCCGAGGGCGAAGAAGCCGCTCAGCAGGCGCGCCGCACTCCTCCGCCAGCACGCCCCCCGGCGACCTGGGGCGGTGGTTCAGGCGGGGCTCGCCGAGCACGTCGAGCACGCTCCCGCAGGCCCCCGCCTTCGGGTCGCTCGGCGCCGTAGACGACCCGCGGCACGCGCGCCAGCACGATCGCCCCCGCGCACATCGCGCAGGGCTCGAGCGTCACGTACAGGGCGCTCCAGCACGCGCCAGCTGCCCGGCCTGCGCCGCCGCCCGGCAGGGCGAGATCTCCGCGTGCGCGGTCGGGTCCTGCAGGCAGCTCCCGCTCGTTGTGGGCCGCCGCAATACCTCTCCCCGCGCACCACACCGCGCCGATCGGCACATCGTCGTGTTCCAAGCGCACGCTCGGCCTCGCTGCAGGGCCAGGCGCATGAAGTAGTCGTCGCGTGGAAGGAAGCTGTCGCTCATCGGTCCGAGCCGCGTCTCTGCGACAGTGCGTGCCGCCCGCCCGGTCGCGTCACACCATCATTACCGAACGCCCATGTATCGCCAGCCCATCCCCAACCCGACCGATGCGCCCGCGCTCGCCCGCCCGCCTCGCTGCGCGGCCTGCCGCGCCGGCGCTGGTGCTCGCGCTCACTGCCTGTGGCTGCTGTTCGCCGTCCGTCGCGGCCGCCGCAGTGCCGGCAGCTCGCGCCCGCGGCGAGATCCTCGTCAGGTACGTGCCGCGACGCCGCCGCGCGGCCCACGCTGCGAGCACGCGGCCGGGCCGCCGATCCGTCGCCGATCGCCTCGCACACGCGGTTGCTCCACCTGCAGCCCGGGCGTCAGCATGGCGGCGGCGCTGCGAGCGACTGCGCCAGCGGCCGCGACGTGGCCTGGGCGGTGCCCGACTACGTCGCCCAGCGCCAGCGGCGGGATCGCTTCATCCCCGACGACGCCGGGAGCCGGGCAACGAAGCCGGCGGCTGGCAGGAACTGCAGTGGAACTTCGTCGGGACCGTTCGGCGTCAACGCTCCCGAAGCGTGGGCAAACCTCGCCGCCGACGGCGCCCCGGGCGGGCCGGCGTGATCGTCGCGGTGCTCGACACCGGCGTCGCCTACGCCAACCGCGGCCGCTTCCGCCGCTCGCCGGACTTCTGCCCCGCACCAGTTCGTCAAGGGCTATGACTTCGTCGACCGCGAGCCGTACCCCGAACGACCGCAACGGACACGGCACGTTCGTCGCGGCGACGATCGCCGAGGCGACCGACAACCGCTTCGGCCTCACGGGTCTCGCCTACGGCGCGCGGATCATGCCCGTGCGCGTGCTCGACAGCCAGGGCGAAGGCGACGCCTCGACGATCGCCGAAGGCGTCCGCTTCGCCGTCAAGCACGGCGCCCAGGTGATCAACCTCAGCCTCGAGTTCGCCCCCGGCGTGACCGCCGCGGACATCCCCGAGCTGATCGAAGCGATCCGCTACGCCCACCGCCACGGGGTGCTGGTGGTCGCCGCCGCCGGCAACGAGGGCCGCTCGGCCGATCGCCTATCCCGGCGCGCGCCCCCGACGTCGTCGCCGTCGGCGCGACGACCGAACACGGCTGCCTGGCCAACCTACTCCAACGACGGCGCCGGGCTCACGCTCGTGGCGCCCGGCGGCGGGCCGGACGCGAACCTCCCCGGCGACCCCAACTGCCACCCCGAACGAAGCCGCCGGGCCGGGACATCTTCCAGGTGACCTTCACGGCGCGAGCTCACCGCAGAAGTTCGGCATCCCGACCGGCTACGAAGGCACCTCGATGGCCACCCCGCACGTGGCCGCCACGGCCGCGCTCGTCATCGCCAGCGGGGTCCTCGGACGCCACCCGTCCCCGCCGCAGCTGACCGCCCGCCTGACGGCGACGGCGCGCAAGCTCGGCGGAGGTGGCGACGAAGCGCTCTATGGCGCCGGGCTGCTCGACGCCGCGGCGGCCACCGCCCCCGGCGGCCCCGACGCGTAACTGGATAACCTGCCCGGGCGAGTTGCCCGGGCCCCAGGCCCAGAGCGCTGCGATCTCGCCATCGTCGGTGGCGGCATCGTCGGCCTCGCCGTGGCACGCGAGCTCGCCCACGCGCCGTCCCCGGGCGAGCGTCTGCGTGCTCGAGCGAGAGCCCGAGCTGGCCCGTCACCAGTCCGGCCACAACTCGGGCGTCATCCACGCGGGCATCTACTACAAGCCCGGCTCGCTGAAGGCGAGGCTGTGCGTGGAAGGGCGCCCGCGACATGTACGCGTTCTGCGAGCGCCACGGCATCCCCCACGAGCGCAGCGGCAAGGTCATCGTGGCGACCGACGCCGCAGGAGCTCCCGCGGCCTGGAGGAGCTCGAGCGCCGGGGCCGGGCCAACGGCGTCCCGGGCCTGCGCCGTATCGACGCCGAGCGAGCATCCGGGAGCTCGAGCCCCACGCTCGCGGGCTCGCCGGCCCTGCATTCACCCGACACCGGGATCGTCGACTTCCGCGCCGTCGCGCGCGCGCCTCGCCGACGAGCTCCGTGAGGCGGGCGGCGTCGGTGTCGACCGGCTGCGAGGTGATGGCCGCTCAGCCGGCCACCGGGGCCTACGCCTGACGCACGCCCACGGACGACACGCTGCCCGCCACGCCGTCTTCTGCGCGGGCGCGTGGGCCGACCGACTGGCGTCCCCGCCGGCGAGCGCCGAGCAGCCGCGCATCGTCCCCTTCCGCGGCGCCTACCTGCGCCTCGCTCCCGAGCGCCGGCGAGCTGGTTCGGTCGCTGATCTACCCCGTGCCCGACCCCTCCCTGCCCTTCCTCGGCGTCCACCTCACGCGCACATCGACGGCGAGGTGCTGGTCGGGCCCGACGGCCATACCGGCCCTGGCCCGCGACCGGAACGCGGCCCTCTCGGCGCCGCGCCGCACAGCTGCTCGAGCTGGCGCGATGGCCCGGCACCTGGCGCATGATGGCCCGCTGGTGGCGCACCGGCGCTCACCGAGCTGCGCCATGCCGCTGTGCGCTCCGCGCTTCGTCCGCGGCGGCCGCCCGCTACGTGCCCGAGCTCAGCGCCGCGGACGTCGAGCCGTCGTTCGCCGGCGTCCGCGCCCAGGCCCTCGGCCGCGACGGCAGCCTCGTCGACGACTTCGTCTTCTCGCACACCGAGCACGCCGTGCACGTCCGCAGCGCTCCCTCGCCGGGAGCCACCGCGTCGCTGGCCATCGCCCGCCACGTCGCCGATGAGGCGGAGATCCGCCTCGGGCTGTGACCCAGGTCTCCTCGTGCGGACTCTCGGGCGGCGCAGGGCCGGGCCGGGCCGGGCCGAGGGCGAGGCGGTACGGAGGATCAGGTGGTGCGGATGATCATGACCGAGCAGGGAGCGTGGTGGGAGACCTTGTTCGGGACCGAGCCGAGCAGGAAGCGCTTGGCCCCCGTCATGCCCTTGTTACCCACGATGATCAGGTCAGCCTCGCTCTCCTCGGCCACATCCAGGATCGCGTCGGCCGGATCTCCCCGGCGAGCGAACGTCTCGACCGGCACCCCCGCCGCCTGGGCGAGCTCGGCGGCGTCGGTGAGGGTCGCTTCGACGTCCTCCTTTGGATTTATCGACCACGCCACGTCCTCGGGCGCGTCACGCCGCTCGCTGCGCAGGCGCTGGTTGGACACCGGCTCGTAGGCGCTCACGAGCTCGACCTTCGCGCCCACCGCCTTCGCGAGATCGACGGCTTCGCGCACGGCCTGGGTAGCGGTGTCGGATCCGTCCGTCCCAACCACGATCGATTTGAACATCATCCTCCTCGGAGTGACACGGAAACGCCCGCCGGCGCGTGCGCGCGGATCATATCCCCGCGGGCCTAGGCGAGCTTGGTGATCGCGATGATCATGCCCGCGACCGTGACCAGCACGATCGCCACCTGCGTCCAAAGCCAGAACGGTGGCATGGGTTCACACTACCGTTCCCCGGCCCGGCCCCCGCCCGCCGGCACGACCCCGAGATGAGCGTCAACGACCCCCGAGCACTGTCGGCCTTCTACGAGCAGGCCTACGCCAGCTCCCCCGAGGAGGCCGAGCTGTATTCACGCTGGCGAGCCCTCGGCGCCGTCGGCAAGGCCGACCACGTGATCGAGCTGTGCTCCCGCTCCGGGCTGCGCCCGGACAGCGTCCTCGACGTCGGCTGCGGCGACGGAGCCCTGCTCGGGGAGCTCTCGCGGCGGGGCTTCGGGGGGACCCTCACGGGCCTCGAGTTGAGCGGGGCCGCCGTCGCCATCGCCCGCGAGCGCCCGGGGATCGAGCGCGTGGAGCAGTTCGACGGCTCGCAGGTGCCGGCCGCGGCGGGCGAGTACGACCTCGGGATCCTCTCCCACGTGCTCGAGCACGTGCCCGACCCTGCCGCCCTGCTCGGCGAGGTCGCCCGGGCGTGTCAGGCGGTCGTGATCGAGGTGCCCCTCGAGGCCAACGTGTCCGCCCGGCGGGCCTCCAAGCGGGCCCACGCCGAGGAGATCGGCCACCTCAGCCGCCTCGACCGTGGCGCCGCCCGCGCGATCGTCGCCGATGCCGGGCTGCGCCTGGCGGGCGAGCTCGACGATCCGCTACCGCTGGAGGTCCACCTGTTCTTCGCCCACGGGCCCTCCGGCCGGGCTCGCGGCTATCTGAAGTGGGGCGTGCGGGGCGCCGTGCACCGCGCTCGCCCCCGCGCTGGCGCGGAGACTGTTCACGGTTCACTATGCGGCGTTGTGCCTCCCGCCGGCCGGGTAGCGGCCGTCAGCAGCAGCGACAGCACCCGCCCCATCAGCTCGTCCGGCACCGCCTCGGGGTCGGCCGAGCTTCTGACGGGCGATCCCGTCGGCGAGCGCGTCGACGGCGATCGCAAGCTGCTCGGCGGGGAGCGACAGCTCGAGGTCGAAGTCCCGCACGCCCTGGACGATCAGTTCGGTCAGCACCCGGCGCATCTGGGCGAAGCGCTCGGCCACCTTCGGCCTGACCTGGGCGTCACGGACCCCGTAGGCCCAGAACTCCATGAACAGCAGCAGCAGGTCGGGCTCCCGCTCGATCGTCGTCATCCACTGCCTGGCCCCTCCGGCCGCCCGTTCGGAGATCGTCGGGCGCGCCCTCACCGCCTCCGCGATCTCGCGGGCGTGCTCCTCGATCTCCCTCTCCATCAGCACCAGGAAGAGGTCCTCCTTGCCCTCGAAGTTCGAGTACAGGGCGCCCGTCGAGAACCCGGCCTCGGAGGCGATCTCCTCGACCGAGGCGCCGTGGAAGCCGTTGCGGGCGAACACCCCCCGGGCGGCCTCGAGCAGGCGCTCCGCGGGTCTGCGCCCGGCTCTGCTCCCGCGGTGAGCCTCATCCGGACCCATACTAGTCAGTTGACAGAGCGTCTGCTATTCCGATAGCGTCCATTATCCAATAGCTGGACGCCGCCCACGGACCGAAGGCGCCAGGTCGACGGCGACACCCACCAACCAGGAGGTCGGCAGATGGCCAGCGCAACGACGTCCCCCGACACGAAGCCGCCGGCGAGCCTGCCCACCGACTCGATCACCTACGAGGACCTCTACGCCCGCTGGGAGCGGGGCAACTGGACGGCCACCGAGCTGGACTTCACCGAGGACGCCCGCCAGTGGCGGGAGGACTTCACCGAGTTCGAGCGTCAGGCGGCGCTGTGGAACTACTGCCTGTTCTTCTGGGGCGAGGACGCGGTCGCCGACAACCTCTCCCCGTACATCGACGCCGCACCCCTGGAGGAGCAGAAGTACTTCCTGACCACCCAGCAGGTCGACGAGGCCCGCCACGCGGTGTTCTTCAAGCGCTTCATGCACGAGGTCTGCGGGATCGGCGACGGGTCCACCGCCAGCGGCCTGGAGGCGATCAAGCCCCAGCTGACGGTCGGCTTCCGCAAGATCTTCGACCGCCTCGACACGATGGCCGACGAGCTGCGAGCAGACCGCTCGCCGCGCCAAGCTGGCGGCCGCCGTGACCCTCTACCACGTGGTGATCGAGGCGTCCCTGGCGCAGCCCGGCCAGCACTTCATCTGCAACTACCTCGAGGAACGCGACCAGCTCCCCGCCTTCCGCGAGGGGATGGAGAACATCGCCGCCGACGAGCAGCGCCACATCGGCTTCGGCGTCAAGCTGCTGTCCGACCTGAACCGCGAAGACCCCGTCGGCGTCCCCAAGGCGGTCGCCGGCCTGCTGCGCGAAGTCACCCGCTTCACGGCCCAGGTGCTGATGCCCCCGAACTGGGATGAACGCTACATCTCGGTCTTCGGCTCGAGCTACGACGACGTCGGGGTGGAAGGCGTGGAATCGATGACCACCAAGCTGCGCTCGGCCGGCCTGGCCCCCGAGACGCTGCCGGGACCGCCGATCCTGCCGCCCGGCCTGTACGCCGCTGGAGATGTCACAGCGCGGCCGGGCGCTGGCGAAAGCGGGGATCATCGGCGTCCGCGAAGGGCCCTCCCAGCACGATCCAACAGACGCTGGAGTTGCTGTTCGACACGATCCGCCGCCAGGTCAACCCCGGCCACGGCCTCAAGCGGGCGACCACCTTCCAGTGGGAGTTCACCGACCCCGACGTGCCGACCTGGCATCTGACGGTCAACAACGGCGTCGAGCGCGGTGGCCGAGGGCGAGGCCCCCCGGGCGGACCTGCGCATGCGGATCGCCTACCAGGACTTCGCCGACATCGTCGGCCAGCGGCTGGACCCGCGCCGCGCCCTCGCTCAGCGGCCGCCTGCGCCCGCGCGGCAACCCGCTCGCGCTCGCCCGCCTGGCGAAGGTCTTCCCCACGAACTGAGGCTCGCCCGGCTCAGCCGCAGGCGCGCCATGACGGTCGCGCACGTATCAGCCCTGTGGGTGCCTGGAAGATGGAAGGTGCGCGACCGTTCATTCGTGCATGGGCGGGGGCAAGCTCTGGCGCGCCGCAGTCAGTGGCAATGGCGGTGTTCGGGCTGCACACTACGGTCGCGCTCGCGGCAAGACCGCAGTTCGTGTCGATCTCCGTGAGGCCGCACACGTTCAGTGCCACCGGAGGGATCTTCCGGGTGTCCGCGCGCATCCGTAACTCCCGGACGTGCAGAATCGACGCCCAGCCGCTCAGGTCGCGTCGGTTGGAGAACTGCGCTTCCGGTCACATCACCCTAAGCGGGCATGTACCGCCGAACACCACCACGATCCCAATCGTGTGGTCTTTCGGTCTCGAAGCGCGCGGCGGCTCGCAGACCGGCTATTCGCGCAATGTGCAGATCGAAGTCCTGCCGCATGAACCTACGCCCCCGCGCGTGCCGGCGCCCCCACCGGCGCCCGGCCTCGATGCGTGCACGCCGGGCCCGGAATGCGACTACGGCAGTGCATACGAGTCATTCCAAAGCTGGGATAACGTGGCGCCCGATCCGCTCGGTGACTGCACCTTCGCCGCAGCCGCGGACTGGGAGCAGATCGTGCTCGGGGTTCAGGCCAACCCCACGCTCATCGGCTACGAGTTTGCGAAGGCAGGCGGCACCGAAGACGGTCTCTCACAGTTCGCCCTCTGGAGCTACTGGCGCAGCGACGGCATCGCCGGCATACACCTCACCGGCCTTCACAGCTATTCCACGACCCGTGTGAACGTGGAAAACGGCGTGCGTGATTATCGAGCGCTGATCGCAGAACTGTCCTTCCAAGCAGGCTGGGGGTTCGGCCCCTACACCATGCCCGAAAGCCGGCATGAGGTCGTCCTCGACGGCTTCACCCCAGAGGGCCCGCTCGTCGTCAGCTGGGGCGAAACGCTGCAAATGACATGGGAACAATGGGACGACGAGGCGACAGAAATGTGGGACGTCGAAGCTAGCTAGCTCCGATCGCCTAACCGGGGGAGAACTCCCGCGCAGCCTGGCTGGACTGGACTTCCACTCCCGTGGAGGCGGCCGGGGTGGACGCTTCCCCGGCGGGCTGCGAGGTGCCGGCGCCCTCCACTGTGCCGGCGCCCGGCGTGCGGACGTTCCCCCCGGTGGCCCGCGTGGCGCGGGACCGACTGCCGGACGCCCGCACCGACGCGGCACTGGCACTGGCGGCGGATCCGCTCGCCCCGCCGCCGGTGGGGGTCCCCGCCGCCAGGGCCTGCTCGGGCCCGAACTCGCGCGCCGCGCGGGCCTGGCCGGAAGCAGTCAACGCGCCGGCGGGGGCTGACACTCCGCTTCCGGACGCCCGAACGAGGTCGCTCGGCACCGCTGTGGAGGTGCTCGCGCCGTGGGCCCTGAGCCCCGGCTGGCGTCCGGCTGCGCCCGTGTGGTGGGACGCGTGGCGTGACCCCTGGCCCGCCCGCTGCCCCAGGCCGCCGATGCCGACGCAGCCCGCGCCCACACCCAGCGCCAGCAGACACCCTGCCGCCAGCTTCGCGCCGAACGGACCGCCCGCCAGGATCCAGCCTCCCCCCGCCCCACCGGCTCCGGCCGCGCCCGTGCCGCCGAGCACGCCGCCGCCGCCGAAGGGCGCCGAGGACCCGCCCCCGAGGGTCCCGCCCGCCGCCCCGCCGGACGTCCCGGCCGCGGCCCCGGCGTGGGCTCCGGTCGCCGCCGCCCCCTCGCCGACGCGGGCAAGGACGGCGGCGCCGAGGCCACCCGGCATGAGCACCGGGGGGAGCACCGAGGCGAGGCCGCGAAGCGAGGCCACATAGGAGCGGCAGGCCGAGCAGTGGTCGCTGTGGGCGAGGGCCAGCCGGTAGCGCTCCCCTTCGCGGTCGAGGATCCCGAACGCCAGCCCCCTCATCAGCGAGCCCTGCTGCTCGCACCAGCGTCCTTCGCTGATGTTGGTGGCCAGCGCACCCAGCTTCTCGGCGACCCCGGGGTGCCCCGGGCCGCGCCCCTCCATCAGCCTGCGCATGCGCCGCTCGCTGATGCCCATCCGGGCCGCGGCCTCCGAGCGGGTGAAGCCGTGCAGGTAACAGAGGACGGCCGCCTGGCGCTCCTGGCGGCCGAGCCTTCCGCGCAGACCCTCGAACAGCTGGCGCAGCCGTTCGCGGTCGTCGAGCGCGCTCGCCAGATCGGGGTCCTGCGGGCGCTCCGGGGCGGTCTCCCGCTGGGCCCGCACACGCGCCCGCTGCTCGTCGATCGCCCGCCGGTAGGTGGCGAGCACCAGCCACCCCGTGGGGTTGGAGATCTCCTGGCCCTCCAGCACCGCCGCGTAGAGGCCCTGCCAGGCGAGCGCGTAGCAGGCCTCCAGATCCGCCTCGTCGAGGCCGCTCCGGGTTGCTCCGACGCGACCCCGAACAATCCCGATGACCCGCGCCTGCAGCTGTCGAAATTCGGCTTGGAGAAGCCGATCTGCGCGATAGCGGCGGATCGCCAGCGGGCTCATCGCGCGAGTCTACGCCCGCCGTCCGTGAGCCGAAAGGGGGCCGTCCGATCTGGGCGCGCGCGGGCTCGGCCCGGACTCAGGCCTGCTCGCCGGGGGAGCGGGGCGCTCCCCGCGTTACCCGCTGGCTGGGGGCGGCGTCCGTCCAGCGCACGAGCCGGAACCCCAGCTCGAGCTGGATCCCGCGCCCGGGACGGCTGCGGATCGTGAGCGAGTCACAGCTTTCGTCCATCACCGCAAGCCCGAGGCCGAGACCCGGGCTGGCGAGGGCGCGACCGATCCCGCAGCCCCTGTCGGCGACGAGGATCGTCAGCTCCCCGGGACGGGAGCCGCCGGTGATGTGGACGTCGCACGCTGCGGCCCCGTCGGCAGGGCCCTCCGAGGAGTAGGCGTGGACGACGGCGTTGGTCACCGCCTCCGAGACGGCCAGGCCGATCCGGTCGAGATCGGGGCCGAGGGCCCCCACGGCCCCAGCCCAGCGAAGCGCGGCGTGACGGGCAACCGGAACCGAGCCCGGAACGGCGTCCAGATAAAGGTCCAGCTCAGCGCCGCGACTGCGCGGACTCGCAACCCCGCCCCTCCTGGCGCCGTCGCCGAACATGCTGCGGTTGGTACCCGTGGGGCGTGTTTCGCAAACGGTTGATCGTGGTCGTTCACGGGGCTCCGGGGCCACCTGCTCGGGGCTCGAGGGACCCGGCCGCCAGCTGGTCGAGCTGGCCGAGGCTGACGGCCCGCATGTCGGCGCCCTCCGAGGCCGCCAGGTGCCAGTCCACGAGCAGCTCCAGCGAGCGCTCGAGTGTCAGCGGGGGCGACCAGCCGAGCTCCCGTTCGGAGGCACCCGAGTCGATCGCCAGATAGGCGGCCTCGGCCGGCGCCGGGCGCGGATCGGGCTCCCAGCGCAGCGCCCCGTGCCACAGCCGAGCGAGCTCCTCCACCACCCATTCCACGCTCCTGGCCTCCTGCTCGGGCGGCCCGAAGTTCCACGCCCCCGCCGGACAGCACCCCTCCCACAGCGCCTGGGCCAGCTGCAGGTAGCCGGCGAGGGCGCTGAGCACGTGCTGCCACGGACGCACGGCGGCCGGGTTGCGGACGCGCAGGGGCGTGCCCTCCTGGACCGCGCGGACGGCGTCCGGCGAGGAGCCGGTCCTCGCCCCAGTCCCCCCCTCCGATCACGTTGCCCGCCCGTGCACTCGCCACAGCCGGGGCGGCGAGGTCCTCGAAGAAGGAGCGCCGGTAGGCGGCCGTGACGAGCTCGGCACAGGCCTTCGAGCTCGAGTACGGGTCCCGCCCCCCGAGCCGGTCGGACTCGACGAAGGCCCCCGCACCCGGGCGGTCGTTCTCGTAGCACTTGTCCGAGGTCACGATCACCGCGGCGCGCACACTCGGACCGGCTACGCGAACGGCGTCGAGCACGTTGACCGTCCCCATCACGTTGACCTCATAGGTGAGCGCCGGCTCCCGCAGCGAGCGTCTGACCATCGGCTGGGCGGCCAGATGGAAGACGACCTCGGGCTGCTCGGAGCGGATCACCTCGAGCACGGCCTGCGCATCGCGGACGTCGACCGCGTGTTGTGCATGCGGTCTCCCGACCCGCGCGAGCTCGAACAGCGAAGGACGCGTGGGGGCCCCGGGAGCCAGGCCGATCACATGTGCGCCGAGCGACTGCAGCCACAGCGACAGCCAAGCTCCCTTGAAGCCGGTGTGGCCGGTGACGAGCACGCGGCGGGAGCGCCAGAGGTCACTGTCGATCAGCACGAGGGCGGGTATCTTCACGCAATCGCAGCGATCCGGCCCGCCCACCCGCCAGGCCCGCGGCCCCCGAGCCTCCCGCCCGGGCCGAGATCCTCGGCATCCCGCTCGCGGTCAGCGACTACGAGCAGGTGATCGACTGGATGGACGGGATGGTCGCCGCCGGGCGCCCGCGGCTACCTCACGGCCGCCGCCGTGAACCTCGTCATGTCGCGCCCGCGAGGACGCCCGACACGCGCGCCGCCGTCCTCGGCAGCGACGCTCGCGGTCCCGGACGGGCAGCCGCTCGTGTGGGCCCTGCGGGCCCTCGGCCATCGCGCGGCCACCCGCATCTACGGGCCCGAGCTGATGATCCGCTTCTGCGCCCGCGCCGCCGCCTCGGGCACGCCCATCTACCTCTACGGAGGGCGCACACCGGAGGCGCTCGAGCTGCTCCAGCAGCGGCTGCGCCGGCGCTTCCCGGGCCTGGCCATCGCCGGCGGCTACTCGCCGCCGTTCCGCGAGCTGACGGCGGCCGAGCAGCAGGAGATCGCTCGGCGACGATCAACTCCAGCGGAGCGCCAGGTCGTGTGGGTGGGCATCGGCCAGCCCAAGCAGGAGCGATGGATGGCGATGATGCGCCCGCGCCTGCAGGCCCCGCTGCTGGTCGGGGTGGGGGCCGCCTTCGACTTCCACGCCGGCCTCGTGCCGCAGGCCCCGGCGTGGATGCAGCGCAGCGGCCTGGAGTGGGCGTACCGCCTGTGCGCAGGAGCCGCGCCGGCTGTGGCGTCGCTACGCCCGCTACAACCCCCTGTTCGTGGGCGGCTTCGCGCGCCAGTACCTCGCACACGCCGCTCGCGCGCGCCTCGCGCCGGGCGACGCTAATCTCTCTTCTTCGGAATGGCAGCTTCCAACAGCAGCGCCGACGTCGCCGTCGTCGGTCTCGGTCGGGTCGGGTCTGCCGCTGGCGCTGTGCTTCGCCGACCGCGGCCTGAGGACGATCGGCGTCGACCGCGACCCACGCGTGCTCGCGTCGGTGGGCGAGGGCCGGATGCCGTTCGCCGAGCCCGGCGCCCAGGAGCTGCTCGAGCGCGTCCGGGAGCAGGGCACGCTGACGCTCACCGACCGGGTCGCCGACGCCGCCGCGGCGCGCCAGGTCGTGACTCACGCTCGGCACCCCCTCGTTCTCGCACATCGAGATCGACATGCGCGACATCCGCTCGGCGCTCGACGACCTGCTCGGGGTGCTCCAGCCGGGGCACTCGCTGATCCTGCGCTCGACGATCGCGCCCGGCACGACCGACTTCGTCGCGGGCTACCTCGCCAAGCACCGCGGCTTTCAGGTCGGCGAGGAGGTGTTCGTGGCGCACGCCCCGGAGCGGATCGCGGCGAGTCGCTTCCTGGAGGAGATCGACACCCTGCCCTGCATCATCGGCGGCGTCGGCGAGCGCTCCGGAGAGGTGGCCGCGGAGCTGTTCGGGATCTTCGACGCCCCGATCGTGCAGACCACGCCGGTGCAGGCCGAGCTGGCGAAGATCTGGACCAACATCCTGCGCTACACCCAGTTCGCGCTCCCGAACCTGCTGATGATGGACTGCGAGCGCTACGCGGCCAACGTGTTCGAGGTCATCGACCTGATCAACCGCGACTACCCCCGCGGCGGGATCGCCCAGCCGGGCCTCACCGCCGGGACCTGTCTGCGCAAGGACTTCACCTTCTCCGAGGAGCGCTCCGCGGCGCCGGGGATGCTGCTCGCGGTCTCCCGCGTCAACGAGTCCGTGCCGCTGTTCCTGCTCGAAGGTGCCAAGCGGCGCCTCGGCACGCTCGCCGACCGGCGGGTGGCGGTCCTCGGGCTCGCCTTCAAGGCCGACACCGACGACGAGCGCGACTCCCTGGCCCACAAGCTGATCCGCCTGGCCGAGCGCGAGCTCGCCGACGTGGTCGTCCACGACCCCGTGGTGGCCACCCCGACGGCCTCGCTGGAGGAGGTCCTGAAGGGGGCCGACGTGGTCGTGGTGGCCGCCAACCACTCCGCCTTCCGCAACCCGTCCACGCTGGCCGCGATCGCCTCCCTGGCCTCGCCCGAGTGCCTGGTGGTGGACCCGTGGAACTGCTGGGGCGCGGGCCAGGTGTTCGCCTACGCCTCCGAGCTCGTGGCGCTCGGCGTGACCGGGTGAGCAGGGTCCTCGTCACCGGCGGGGCCGGCACGATCGGCGCCGCCGTCGTGAGGCACCTGCTGGCGGACCCCGCCTATGAGGTTCGCGTCTCCGACCAGCGCCCGGCCCCCCAGTGGATGCGCGAAGGCTGCGAGGTCCACACCGGGGACCTGCGGGAGCCCGAGATCGCCAAGGGGGCCATGGCCGGCTGCACCCACGTCGTGCACCTGGCCGCCATCGTCGGCGGGATCGCCAACTTCCACCGCCTTCCCTACACCCTCACGGACGTCAACAACGCCCTCTACAACTCGGTCTTCGGCGCCGGCATCGCGCTCGAAGTGGAGCGCCTGGTGTACGTGTCCTCCTCGATGGTCTTCGAGCGGGCCGAGCTGTACCCGACGCCCGAGGACTACCTCCCCCGCTGCCCCGTCCCCCGCTCGGCGTACGGCTTCTCGAAGCTCACGGGCGAGATCTACTGCCGGGCGGCCCACGAAGAGCACGACCTCCCCTTCACGATCGTGCGCCCGTTCAACGCCTATGGGCCCGGCGAGCTCCCCGACGCCGAACCGGGGATCGCCCACGCCGTTCCCGACCTGATCAACAAGGTCCTCTCCGGACAGCGCCCGCTGCAGATCTTCGGCTCCGGCGAGCAGACCCGGACCCTGACCCACGTGGACGACATCGCCGAGGGCCTGGTCTGCGCGATGAGCTCACCGGCGGGCCTGAACCAGGACTTCAACATCTCGGCCTCCCGCGAGCTGACGGTGGCCGAGATCGCGACGATCGTGTGGGAGGCCTGCGGCGAGGACCCCGACGAGCTCGAGTTCGAGCACCTTCCCACCTTCGAGGTCGACGTCCAGCGCCGCTGGCCCTCGGTGGACAAGGCGCGCGAGCTGCTGGGCTGGGAGGCCCGGATCGACGCCGAGGAGGGCATCGCCGCCACGGTCCGCTGGCTGCGCGAGCTCCCGCAGCCCATCGCCAGCGGCCGCTAGGCTCCCGCGGACATGAGCGGCAAGCCCTCAGCGTTGATCACCGGTGTCACGGGCCAGGACGGCTCCTACCTGGCCGAGCTCCTGCTGGAGAAGGGCTACGACGTCCACGCCATGGTCCGCCGTGCCTCGACGGAGAAGTTCGACCGCATCGAGCACATCCGTGACCGCATCACCCTGCACCAGGGCGACCTGCTCGACCAGCGCTCGCTCGTGGACACGCTGCGGGCCTCCAAACCCTCGGAGATCTACAACCTCGCCGCGATGTCCTTCGTCGCGGTCTCCTGGATCCAGCCGACGCTGACGGCCGAGTTCACCGGTGTGGGCGTCACCCGGATGCTCGAGGCGATGCGCGAAGTGTGCCCCGAGGCGCGCTTCTACCAGGCCTCCTCGAGTGAGATGTTCGGCAAGGTGAGAGAGGTTCCCCAGACCGAGCTCACCCCCTTCTACCCCCGCTCACCGTACGGCGTGGCGAAGGTCTACGGCCACTTCATAACGGTGAACTACCGCGAGTCCTATGACCTTCACGCGACGTCGGGGATACTTTTCAATCACGAGAGCTGTGTCACAAATACGCCTCTGCTCGTCCGCGAAAACGGGATGATCGCAGTTAGAACGCCAGTCGATCTGGTCGCCCTGCGTCGCACTGGGTCGCGAACGCAGAACTTCGTACCTGAGTCGCTTCTTGAGATTTGGGACGGACGGAACTGGACGATCGTCAACGCGATTACCGCGAATCGCAGACGTACGAGCGACCCCGATCATCAGCTTCTCTCCCTCCAGGCTAGAGCTGGGGCTGTTGAGGTTACGGCCCACCACAACATGCTGGATCCCGACCACGCAAAGGTCGCAGCGTGCGACGTCGAGGCTGGAGACGAGCTCGCCCTCTGGGAGAAAGTCCCCCCGGTGTCCGAATGGACCGCCGTGAATGCGGAGATGGCTGAGTTTCTAGGTTTCATGGCGGCGGACGGCTACGTTGCACGCGAGGGCACCCAGATCTGCTTTATCAACAACGATCCGATTCTCAGAGGTCGTGTCGCATCCCTGTGGTCCCGCCTCTGGATGGGAAGGTCCAAAGAGGCCACGTCGCCCTCGGGATGGAACGAGGACACCCAGGTATCCCGTGTGCTTCTCTCGGGGAAACCGCACCTCGCTCCGTGGTTTAGAGAGCAGCTCTATACGCCCACCGGTTTCAAGCAGGTTCCACCGCTCATCCTCAACGGGAATGAGGAGACACAGCAGGCCTTCCTCCGCGGCTACTACGCCGGCGACGGACTCAAGCGCGGCAACGGCGACTCGATCAAGACGAACAGCGGCGTCCTCGCCCAGGGCCTCTGCTGGATGTATGAGGTGGCCGGTCAGCCGGCATCCGTGTACGTCGAGCAGCGCGAGGGACGCACCTACTACCAGCTCAACCTGGCGTCCCGCGCCCGGGTCGGCGCCAAGGGCCAGCACCTGCGCAAGAACCCCGCGGAGGTCCGCCGAGTGGTTCCCGCCAGCGTGCCCGACGACGAATGGACGTTCGACATCGAGACCGAGAGCGGCGTGTTCGCCGCCGGGGTGGGAAGGCTGGTGATCTCCAACTCGCCGCGCCGCGGCCTCGAGTTCGTCACCCGCAAGATCACCTGGCACGCGGCGGCGATCAAGCTCGGGCTCGAGAGCGAGTTGCGGCTCGGCAACCTCGACGCGCAGCGGGACTGGGGCTACGCGAAGGACTACGTGGAAGCGATGTGGCTGATGCTCCAGCGCGATGAGCCCGAGGACTACGTGATCGCCACCGGCGCGGTCAACTCGGTCAAAGAATGCTGCGAGGTGGCCTTCGACGAGGCCGGTCTCGACGGCTACGAGAAGTACGTGAAGATCGACCCCGCGTTCGTGCGCCCGGCGGAGGTCGACCATCTCGTCGGCGACGCCTCCAAGGCCGAGCGGGACCTCGGCTGGAAGGCCAAGACCAGCTTCGAGGAACTGATCCGGCTCATGACGCGGGCCGATCTCGAGCTGCTCGGCCGCTCCTGACAGTCAGCGGCGATGCCGGGCGTCCCACTGTTCGACACCGCCACGCCGCTGGCGCCGCTGCGCGATGAGCTGCGCGAGGCCGTCACGCGGGTGATGGACTCCGGGCGCTTCATCCTCGGCCCGGAGGTGGAGACCTTCGAGCAGGAGTTCGCGGCCTACTGCGGGTGCGCCCAGGCCGTCGGCGTGGCCAATGGCACCGACGCGATCACGATCGCGCTGCGGGCGATGGGGGTGGGGCCCGGCGACGAGGTCATCGTCCCCTCCTTCACCTTCTACGCCTCGGCCGAGGCGGTCCCGCCGACCGGGGCCACGCCGGTGTTCTGCGATATAGACCCCCACACCTACTGCGTTACGCCCGAGACGGTCAGGGCCGTGCTCACCCCGCGCACCAAGGCCGTCATCGTCGTTCACCTGTTCGGGAACATCGCGCCCGTGGCCGAGATCGAGCAGCTGGGCGTTCCGGTGCTCGAGGACGCCGCCCAGGCGGCCGGCGCACGTGGCCCCGACGGCCGGCCCGGAGCGCTGGGAACCGCCGCCACGTTCTCCTTCTTCCCCTCCAAGAACCTGGGGGCCTTCGGCGACGCCGGCATGATCACCACCTCGGACGCCGAGATCGCCGAGGCCGCCCGCACGCTTCGCTTCCACGGCTCCCACGACAAGGTCACCTACGAGCAGATCGGCTACAACTCGCGCCTGGACGAGCTCCAGGCCGCGATCCTGCGCGTTGAGCTCCCCCACCTCGACGAATGGGCGGACGGGCGCAGGCAGGCGGGCGCCCACTACGAGCAGGCCGGCCTGGGCGAGCTGGTGAGGCTCCCCCGGCCCGGCCCCGGGTCATCGCCGGCCTGGCACCTGTACGTGATCGCCAGCCCTCAGGCCGATCAGGTCCAGGCCGGCCTCGAGGCGGCCGGAATCGGCTGCCGGGCCTACTACCGCACGCCGGTCCATCGCCAGGTGGCGATGCGCAGGTGGGGCGAGGGGGTCGAGCTGCCCCAAACGGAGCTGGCCGCACGTACGCACCTGGCGATACCGATGAGCCCGGTGCTCAGCCGCGAGCAGGCCGACGAGGTCGTGGCCGCGGTCGCCTCGGCGTTGCGCGTGGCGGCGTAGGAGCTTACCGGCGCTTGTGGCTCTTGCGGGCCGGTTTCCGCACGGGCTTGTGGGCAACGGTGCCCAGGCACTGCTTGCCATGGAGCACTCGCGCCGCTCCGTGTGCCGGCTTGTGAGCCCGTCCCGCTTGCCGCTTCGGGGACGGGCTACACGCTTCCGAGAAGGCCGGATCCACCTCCAGCGGTTCTTCCCCGATCAGGCTCGCCTTCAGCGTGAGCGCGGCCTGTTCGAAGGGCGCCCCGTCGAGGGAGATTTCCAACGCCGAGGGCGGCTGGCCGCTGAACCCTTCGGGCTTCTGCTTGCCCTTCGAGGAGGAGAAGCTCAGCGGCAGCGAGGACAGCATCTCGTTGGTGGTGATCGAGCCGACCACCGACCCGCGGAGCGACACCGATGAGCTGCCGCACCCGAACTGGGCGACGCTCCCACCCACGCCGGCGGGATGGATCGACAGGCCGATCCGGTTCTTGGCGCTCTTGTTCGCCGGCTTGGTGATCCCCAGCGCCCCTTCCAGCGGGGTGCTGAGCACTTCACCGCTCGCGGCCCCGGCGCTCGCGCATTTCGACCCTGACAGTTCGCAGCCCGACAGCGTCAGGCCGAGGTTGCCGACGGTCGAGAGGGCATTGCCGGTGAAGTCGCCGGTCCCCGCCAGCGAGAGGCAGCTGAGTCGGGCGCCCTTAGGGGTCTGCAGCGCGAGCGTGGCGCCCGGCACGCTCGCCAGCTTGAAGTGCGCCGAGGCCGGCCCCGGGAACCATTCGTAGAGGTGCCGCCCGCCGACCGTGGCGCAGGCGGCGTTGGTGTAGCTGCCGGTGTAGCGGCTGGGCGCCGTGGCGACCTGGACACAGCGGCCGAATTGAGCCGCCGGGAGCGAGCCACCGGCCTGGAAGGTCCACACGGCTCCCACGGGTCCGGCCGCGAGGCCCCCACCCACGAGTGCGAGGCTGCCGTCGCCCGAGATCGCCACGCTGCGGCCGAACCCTCCGCCGTTGAGCCGGGTGAGCGGTTCGTTGCTCATGCCGCTGCCCACCAGCTTCGCCCCCTCCTGGGACCAGCTCGAGCCGGAGTGGGTGAAGACCCACGCCGACCCGTTCTCCCCCGTGGCTTCGAAGGCCCCTCCGATGATGGCGGTGCCCGCGTCGGCGGACAGCGCCACGCTGCTCCCGAACCAGCCTTCGCCCCGCTCGCCGCCGCCCGTCAGCTCGCCGCCCTGCTGCACCCAGCTCGAGCCCGAGCGCACGTACGCCCAGGCGGCGCCCTTGTTGGCGTTGTCCTCGCCTGCTCCGATCAGCGCCGTGTTCCCATCGGCGGACAGCGCCACGCCCGAGGCGAAGAAGCCTTTGCCGACCTCTCCCTGCCCTCTCAGCTTGGAGCCCTGCTGGCTCCAACTCGATCCCGAGCGGGTGAAGGTCCACGCGGCGCCCACGTCGCAGTCGTAGTAGCCGCCGAGCAGGGCGGTGTTCCCGTCGGCGGAGAGGGCCACGGCGTTGCCGATCGTCGGCAGCCCACAGTACCCCGTGCCGACGAGCTTCGGGCCCTGCTGGGTCCAGCTTTCGCCGGAGCGCGTGAACACGAAGGCGGCGCCGACTTCGCCGGCGTCCTTGAAGGCGCCCACCAGGGCCGTGTTCCCATCGGAGGACAGCGCCACGCTGCTGCCGAGCTGACCGGCGCCGGCCTCACCTGCCCCCGTCAGCTTCGAGCCCTGCTGCGTCCAGGTCCCCCCGGAGCGTGTGAACACCCACACGCCGCCGGCGCCGCCGTTGTCGAACGGCGCGCCGACGATGGCGGTGCTGCCGTCGCCCGACAGCGCAACCGACGCACCGAACTGGCCCCCGACGCGACCCGTGCCGGTCTCACCGCTGCCGGTGAGCCGGGCCTGCTCGACCCATTCGCCGCCCACCCTCGAGAAGACGCGCGCGCTGCCCGCCCCGCCGTTTGTCCCCGGTGCGCCGATCAGCGCCGTGGTGCCGTCCGTCGAGATCGCCACCGTCGTGCCGAACGACACGTCACGCGCGCTGTCGCTGAGCCTCGGCCCCTGCTGCACGAAGGGGTCGCTCTGCAGCGTTTCGGCGACCGCGCTCGCGGCGCTCGCCCGCGCAGCGCCCGCGCGCGCGGCGCTGGCGCCGGACGCAGCCACGAGGAGGGCAGCGATGAGCACCCCGGCGCTGAGGGTGAAACGGATTGCGAGCGTCACACGCGCGCGGCGGGAGAGCTCCACCACGCCTAGTGCTTCTTCTTGGAGGTCTTCTTTCCGGGCTTCTTGCCGGTGTGCTTCGTGGACTTCGGTCCGTACTTCTTGCGTGCCGCCTTTTCACAGGCCTGGCGCTTGCTCTTCTTCTTGTCCTTCTTGCAGGCCTTCAGCGCCTTCTTCAACTTCTGGGAGTTGGTGAGCGGCCCATTGTGTTTGACGCCCTGGCACGCCCCCGCGACCGTCAGTTTCGTTTCCTGCTTGAACACCCGGCCGTCCTGGGCGGTGATTTCGGTCGGCGCCAAGATGCTCTTCCCGCACAGGTTGTACGGATTGGACGGCGGGGTTTCTTCGGTGTTGTCCGTGAAGATCGAGTGCGGACCGGCGGGGAATTCGCTGACGAACTTCGTGAAGGGCGCGTCCGGCGCCGCTTCGAAGCGCGAGTACGTGACGCCTTTTTTGATGTCGGTCTTGCCGTCGAGCAGGATGTGGATGTTTTCGCTCTGCAGCACGAACTCGACGTCGGGGAAGGAGGCGTTCCCGTGCGAGACGAGGATCGCCGGGCCCGTCAGCGGCGTTTTCAGCACCGGCGTCTGAACCGTCGCGATGCCGATGAAGGCGTCTTCCGGGCAGCCGGCCGGGTTGACCACGAAGACCTTGTCCAGGCACGCATTCTGGAGCGTCGGCTGCAGTCGCGCGGGCAGGATTTTCGGAACCGTCAGGAACACTTTCCTGATTCCCTCGACGCCGATCCCGCCCGATTCGACCGTGGCGGTGAAACCGGTGCCGCCGGCTTTGCTGCCCTGGGCCGCCACCGAGATGCCGAATTTGGGGGCGAACGTCAGGTTTTCACAGCCGTGGACCTGGAACGGGTATGAGATGCCGGTGCTCGTCTGGGTGCCCGAGATGCTCCCGGTGATGCTCATCGGCGAGCAGTTCGTCGGGTTGAATTGGAAGTGATTGCGATCGACGACCACGTGAATGGATTTGAGCTGCACCGGCACGCCGACGCCTTCGGGGTAGAGCGTGGTGTTGACCATCGTCGGCAGCGGGCTGCTGATCGTCACCGCCGCCGTTTCTTCGTTGATGTTGATCGTCGAGCGCGTCACGACGTTGCCGAATTTGAACGGGCCGGCATTGGCCGGGACGACCACCGAGAGGCCGAACGGGGCGCCTTCGTAGGGGCCGGTGAGGAAGACGCGGCCTTCTTTCTGGACGAACGGTTCGCCGCCGAGGCCGACGCTCGCTTCTGCTTTGCCGATTTCGCTCTCCGGGCCGCAGGTGCCCTGCGAGGCGGCAGGTTCCCCACACGGGGTCACCGATGCGATCACCGCGGCAAGGCCCGCCGGCAGCGTCGTCGTGAGGCCGGTGAGCGGCTGGTCGGCGTCTGGGTGGTTGATCGTCAGTTCGAAGGGAGAGAACGCCCCGGCCTGCGTGTTCGCGGAGCCCGCCGTGAAGGAGGGGGCCAGCGGTTGCGGGCTGGCGCACGGAGTCTTTTCGGGGCCTTCGGTCGGGTCGAAGCCTGGGACTTCTTCGACCTTGACGCGCGGCCCCTGGCCGGGTTCGTTGGCCCAGGCCGTGAAGGTGGCCTTCGTCGGTTCCGCCGCGCCGCACGCCGGGGGCGTCGTGATGGTGGCGCGTCCGGCGCCGTGTTCTTCGCCGCCGAAGAGCCTCAGCGTCAGTTCTTCAAAGGGCACGTCCGGCGTGTTGGAGAAGGTCGTCGTGATCTGACCCGTGGCCGAGTTCAGTTTGACTTCGCCGGCGATCTTCACCAGCACCTTCGAGACAGGGTCCTGCGCGACGATGTACAGCGCGAACAGCGAGCCGAACGGGTTGGCGTTCTGCGCGGCCGTGTACACGCCACCTTCGATTTCGTTCGGCAGGTCCGGGGTCTTGATTTTCACTTCGCCGACCTTCGAGGCGTTGGCGCAGAAGTTGAGGCCGGGTTCCAGCGGTTCGGGCAGTTTTTCGGTGTAGGTCGGCACGGCCCCTTCGAAGCCTTCGCCCAGTTCGCGGCTACCCGTGTATCCGATGCCTCCGCTGCCCACCCCGGCGACCGCTTCGGTTTCTCCCTCCAGGCACGCCTGCAGTCCGTTCGCCGCCGCGGGGTTCAGCAGTACGCCCGGCGGCAGCACGACGGTCGTGTCCTTGATCGCCGATTGCGCCAGGCCGTTCTCTTCGAGGCTCGACTGCTGGGGGACGTGGACGCGCGTGGTCAGCTCCGTCGGCGTGTTCGCCACCTGCTCGTTCGGTTCGACCGTCAGGGTGGGTTCGAAGCCGAGCAGACCGCAGCCCGTCAACGCGGACGGGAATTCGTAGAAGGTGTTTTCGCTCGCTTCGGTGCCCTGGCCGAAGTGGTTGACGACCACTTCGCGGCCGACTTCGTGGGGCCACGATTCGCCCGTCGCGCTCGTCGTCGGGTGCCCTTCGCAGGAGGTCGGCAGCGTCAGGAACGCGGTCGGTTTGGTGCTGGTCGATTTGCCGCACGGTTTGCCCGTGTTGTAGCCCAGGCATTCCCAGCCGCGGGCTTCGTCGTGGCTGGAGTCCATCGGGGCGCCCCAGATCGTGACCCTCGAGCCCAGCACCTGCGCGACCTGCGTCGCGTCGTGGACGCTCACCGTGACGGCATAGTTCCCGCCGGTGGCGATCGAGGTGTCGAGCACGATCGGCACGTGGTTGGCCGAGAAGCCGAACCGGGCCGGCTCGCCGGGAGTGGGAACGAGGTTCCAGACGGGCACCACGTAGGAGTGCAGCCCGAGGCGTGTTGGGTTCGAACAGGGTGAAGGAGGCGATCCCGATCTGGGTGTCGGCCGGACAGCCGTTGATGGACGCGAACAGCTTCCCTGGTAGACCGCTCCGAAGTCGACGCCCGTGCACTGCTGGGGCGCGTTCGGGTCACCGACGACGTTGGCATCCCCGATCAGGCCCGCGGGCAGCCTGAAGTTCAGGTTCCGCTGCAGCGCCGGCGCCCGCGGGTTCTGCCCGATTTCGAGCTGGTTGAGGTTGAAGGTCGTCGTCAGCTGGTAGGGGTGCGAGCCGGCCTGGGTGTCCGGGACCGAGGACTTCTTCGCCTCCTTCGTACGTTTTTCCGTCGCTTCCGGCAGTCAGTTCGTACTGTTCGACGCCGAACTTAGTGGGCTGGCCGTTGATCTTGAGCGGGCGCTTAAGCGACGCTTCCGCCGCCCCCCCGCCGGTGACCGTGCACTTCGTTGTCCGGTTCGGCGCTGGGGGGGAATTGGGTCTTGACGGCTCAGGTACACGACCACCTGTTCATACGGGGTCAGGTTTTTCTTGAACGTGCACACGATCGGTTCGCCGGGCGCCGGTTCGTTGCAGGTCCCGTTGTATCCCAGGGAGCGAGGCGTTCCTTCCCCCTTGGCGGTGATCGGGTGCAGGATTTCGTGGTTCAGTTCCACACCCGCGGGAAGCGTGTCCGTGACGGTGATGTTCTTGCGCTTCGGCGTTCGCCGGACCGCCGAGATCGCTCACCGTGACGAGCAGAAGGCCGTGACCTTCGAGTGGCAGGTTGGTCGGCGCCGGACGGGATTCGATTCGCCATTGGGGAGCGAGTCCGCCGGCCAGCGCCGCCGGGGCCACGGCGAGCGCGACGAGCAGAACGAGCAGCACGCCCAAGGGGGCGGCCACCATCAGCGGCTCGGAACGGGCGCAGGCCGGAGTGCCGGGAGATCATCGTCCCCTCCTCGAGCTCGATGCGCGTGTGGCCTTCTTCGCGTGCAGGGCGTAGCGTTTGTGGGCCGTCGTTTCACACGTCTTGCGCTTGCTGCCCGTGTGCTTCTTGCATGCCTTCAGTGCGCTCGCGAGCAGCAGCGGGTAGTACTTGGACCGCGCACTGCTTTTCGCACGCGGCGCGCTTGCTCTTGCCCTCTTTCTTGCATGCCTTCAGCGCCTTTTCCAGCTGCTGGGCCACGGTCAGCTTGGGGGGCGGTGTGGAGCCGGTCATTTCGCCGAGCGTCTGCGATCTTGGGCGCGCCGTTGCCCGGGCCCGCAGCGCTGCTGGCCGGAGCCTGGTAGGCGGAGGTCGAGTAGCCCCCGGGGCGGCATTCTTCGGCGGACCTGCACACCGGCTGGGCGCCGGCCGGCGGCGGCAGGCACGGCGAGGCTTCTTCGCACGCGTGGGCGTCGTACACGTCGAAGCTTTCGTCGATGTCCTGCTGGGTCAGTTTTTCGGCGCGTCAGGAAGAAGACGTCGTTGCCGTTCGTGCTCGCGTCCAGGAAGGTGCGATTCGTGCTTCGGCCCCGGCCTCGGAGATCAGCGAGATGCAGCCGGTGCCGCTGCTGCAGCTGCCGAGCCCGTTCGGCTCGTACTCGTAGACCTTCTCCTTGCTGTTCGCTTCGCCTTTGACGGCCGGCACGAGCGTGTCCGGGCTGTCGAAGAACAGCCGCCCTTCGTTTGACAGATAACGGGACTGGTAGGTCGATTTGTTCAGGTTCAGCGTCGTCCAACCCGGGGATGCTCGCCGCCAGCCAGTGCTTGTTCCAGACCCCTGTCCGGTCCGCCACCAGGCCCACGCCTTCGGCGCTTTCCTGGACGCCGCCTTCGGTGGACTGGAGTCAGCACACGCCCCGCGGCCGTTCGCCCGCCGGGTTGCAGGATGCGCACAGCACGCTGCCGTTGCGGCGCTGTAGAGGTAGACCTCCTCGTCGGGTTCTCCGCTGACCGGTCCGTGTTGTCGTAGCCGGTGAGGCTCCGGTGGGACATGAAGGCGAGGTAGTTGCCGTCCGGCGACACCCGCGAGGCCATGAAGGAGAGGTCGCCGCCGGTGCCAACGAGGCGCTTCGCGGTCCACGCCCCAGTCCGGTGCATCTTCGCCGGAGACCTGCGGCGATCAGCTGCGTCGGCTGCCATGCGCCTTCGCTGTAGCGGCGCACGTAGAGGTTGCAGGTCCGCTTCTTCGTTGTAACATGCCCCGCGGGTCGCGCCGGGGGCGAGCGCGGCGCTGGCGGCGAAGTAGACCTACGAGCCGTCTTCGCTGGCTCCGAGCACGCCGCCGCCGTACCGGTTGATCTTCCAGAACGCTGGGTACGCCGGCGCTTTCGCCATTGTTGCCTTCAGGCGTGAGGTCGACGAGCTTGTGACATGAGCGGTTCCCTTTTGCGGCTTCGCCACCGCTCAGTTCCGCGACATACAGGTCGGGAGCGGCTCTGGGTCGCTTTCGAGTCCGTGGTCAGGCGCTGGGTATCGGTGAAGAACACCCTCGAGTCATCGGTGTTCGCCGCCTGGAACATGGCGTCGGCCAGCGCCTGCTTTTTTGACGCCGTGGACGGCGTCGAGCTGCAGCGTTTCCTGCGTGGCCGTGTCGCGTACGTAGAGGTGCGAGTCCGTCTGCGGCAGTTGGCCGACCGTCAGGACGATGCGGCTGCCGTTGTCGGAGATCGCGTTGCGCTGGGTCAGTTCCGCCCTGCCGCCGATCCGCACTTCTTCGACGCCGACCGGCTTGCACGCGGGCCCCGCGCCGCCGCACGAAACGGCCGGCGATTCGGGAATCTCGCTGATCAGCTGGAGCTTGCCCGTCGGACCCCACTCGTAGGCGCCCGGCGCCGCGAGCCGCGACAGGAACACGCCATGACTGAGGTCGGGCGTCGCGACCTGTGTGAATTCGATGCCCTTGTTTTTCGCGGCTTCGGCCCCGCCGCCGAACGGTTCGTTGCCCAGGGCGTTCAGCGCGTTGACGAGCGAGATGTAACCGGCGCCTTCCGGTCCCGAGGATCCCGTTTCTTCGGCGCGACGCTGCCGTTTTCCACCGCCTGCTGGTAATTGCGCGGCTTCCGAGGCCTGCGGTTGCAGCGGCGGGTCGGCGCGCAGGTAGAACGTGTTTTCCAGGTACTCCTTGTCCTTCGACCGCGATCTCTTCTTCGTGTTCGGACGCCGGCGGCGCGAGCGGCGGTTCGGCGAACACGGTCCCCCCGCGCGCATAGCTGGGTACGGTTCCACGATCGCGAGCGCGAGGTCGTGCGAGAAGGCCGCGATACTCGGGAACCTGCAGGGGGCGATGCCCGAGCCGTTGGTCGTTCGGCGTGGTGATGTCGAGCGTGCTTCCAGCCCGAAGCGCCGCGCGTCGAGAGAGCTGGTCGTATTCGGGATTGCGGTTGCCTTCGATGCATTCGCCCATCGGCCCGTCGGCCGCATATGTGATCGCGTGGCCGTCTTCGGAGGCCCGCAGCATGCTGCCCGAGATCTCGCGATCGGTTCGGGTTCGTTGCCCTCTTTCTGCACCGGCGAGACCAGCTCCCACTCCCGGTTGTCGGCAGCCCGGCGATCGGCCGAAAGGATCGTGAAGGTGTGTTCTTCGCTTACCTGCCCGTGCGCGTTCGTGACGACGATGCGGTAGTAGTATGTGCCCGCCGGAAGCCCTTGGAGTTCTTCGCTGACGTGCCTCCGCAAAACCGCTGCCGGCGTCCGTTTCGGGTGTGCTGGTGCACGGTGACGGTTCGGTGCTGCAAGCCGCGGCCCCGTATTCGAAGTGGTACTTGGTGTCGGCGCCGTGCGGGTCCACTTCCGCCGACAGCTTCGCGGCGCCGGCGACACTCGGACAGCCCGCTGCCCCGCCGAGCGTACAGGCGGTGAGCCCGGTGACCGTCGGGGGCCCTTCCGCTTCCCGTCCGAACACGTCGATCTTGTCCGCCTTTGCGACGGAGACGAACACGACGCCCGTCTTGGAGTCGACCGCGACGCCGTCGCCGAACTGACCTTCGGTGCCTTCCTTCGGAATTGGGACGCGCTGGATGAGTTCGTGGTGGGCGTTGAAGATGGCAAGGGTCGTGGCCGTCTTCCCCCCACTTGGGGTCACGTTCGTGATGTAGACGTCGCCCCGTTCGTCGACGCCGTTGACCGGCCCGGTGGCGGTGTTGACTGCCACACCGGTGGAGAATTCGGCGTCAAACTCCGGAACCGCCACCGCAGCGGTTTCGCGGCTGAGCCTGATATTGAGCTGGGCCACAACGCCGAATTCGAACAGGCCTTCCTTCCGGCGAGGGTGCGAGAGTATGCCCGCGGCGACGTCTTCCTGTTCGTTCTGTATGGTCAGCTGTTCGTCGAGTTCGCTCACTTCTTCGGGCGATTCGACCCCGGCATAGATGTTGTCTTCGCCATCCACTGCCAGACCCTCGCTGGATTCACCCGATTCGGATTCGAAGTGCGCGACGGGCTTGTTCTTGGACGCGTTGCTGAATTCGAAGATTTCTTCTTCGTTGTAGATGAACAGTGTTCCGCGCGGATCGACCGCCACCCCTCGGACGACTTCGAGTTCTTCTTCGAAGGTTTCTTTTTCTTTGACGCCTTCTTCTTCCCAGACTTCTTTTCCTTTCAGCTTCTTGAACTTCTTGATCAGCGAGCCTTTGGAGCTGAACTTGTAGACCAGTAATTCTTCCGGTTCGCCCCCTCCGAGCTTGAATTCCTTCGCCTCGGCCGCCGTGGCCCCGACGACATAGATGTCGCCTTTCGAGGGGTCAGAGGATTCGGTCGAGTTGTCCACCGCGACTTGGACCGGGTAGGGCACTTCGATGTTTTTGCCGGCGACCAATTTCCCTCCGCCGGCCGGTTCGAACTCCTGGACCCGGTTGTTATTGCGGTCGGCGACGTACACCGTTTCGGTGGCTTCGTTGACGGCGATCCCGGTCGGTTCGTCGAGCTGGCCCGAACCGCTGCCGGGTTCGCCGAGCGAGAACGCGAAGCTGTGTCCCTGCTGCTTGAGCGCCGACGCCGGTGAGCTGATCCCGAGCAGGGCGCTCAGGAGCACGACGGCGAGCACGAGCAGCTGGCCACGCAGCCGCCGCCCATCCCCGTCATGCCTGTCCTCGCCCGCATGCGGGCGTTCCCCGTCCATCACCGCTCCCCTGCAAATTCGTCGTGGCTAAGCCCTCTATGGGCGAGTCTACCAGCGCCCATGAGGCCGTTCAAGCGAGAACCAACGTATGGCCGAGTGATGCCCCTGCGCCGTGGCGGAACGCGGCCTCCGCCTCAAAAAGGCGGCGTGCGCGGGACCCGATGGACCCCGCGCACGCCGTGGTAGGTAATGCGGTTGCTCCACCTAGCTGGGGATCTCGCGATCCCCACCCAGGCGATGTGTCGGGTTACTCGCCTTCGGCGCCACCGATCTCAAAGCCCTTCGCAACAGTCGCGAGGACGTTTTCGGAGGTGCCTTCCTGGATCGACGGTCCCGATTCGACTTTGTTTTCGTTCAGCGGGTTCACGAACGTGGTGATGAGGTCCTGTTCGCCACCTTTTTCCGTGAAGTCGATCTTGAAGCTCGGCTTGCCGAACTTCCAGCCCTTGCCGGTTTCCTTGCCGCCCTTGCCCTTCTTCAGTTTGGCGTTGACGTAGGCCGATTCGAACACGCCGCTGGCCGAGCCGGTCACCGCGAATGGGATTCCTCCACATTCGAAGCTCGCGAGCCACGGGCCGGGGCCGAACACCGGGTCGGTGTGCGTCCCTTTGGCTTCGGTCTGCTCCCACACTTCTTTGGCAGCCGGTTCCTTACCGCTGAGGCCTTTTTGGCCGTGATCGATCAATGTGGTGCCGAGTTCGTACGTGACAATTTCGCCTTCTTTGGCGCCATAGCTTTTGCACACCAGTTCGAACGGTTTGAGCTTGCAGCCGAGGAACTCGAAGACGGCGGTCCCTGTCACACCACCGACGCCGATCGTTCCCGAGCCGAGGGCGCGTTCGCAGGCGATTTCGCCGGCCGCGCCTTTGAGGTGGGTCGGACCGCTTTCACCGGTGACCGGAATCGTCGAGGCGTTCGCCGTCCATTCGTACTTGCCTTCACCTTTCGGTTCCGGCGTTGCGCACAGCTTGTCCGATGTATTTGCCGGTGTAGCTTTTGCCGACCTTCGCCGCCTTGCCGCATACGCCGTACTGGCCGGCCTGCGCGCCCGATGCGATGACCGCGGTCAGCGCGAACGCCGCGACGAGGCACAGCCCCATGATCCTGATGCGTTTCATCTGGCCCTCTCCTTTTATCCCTCTCGCTTGATTACTCACGCTCGCCATCTCGGCGGGCGTGCTTCCCCGTAAACGGCAACGTGCGCGGGACCGGATCGGCCCCGCGCACGTTGTGACTACATGCTGCCTCTAGCTGTGGACCTCTCGATCCTCACCTAGAGAGATGAATCGGTTTACGTGCCTACGCGTGGACCTCGAAGCCCTTGGCGACGGTCGGCAGGATGATTTCGTTGGTGCCTTCCTGAATCGAGGCGCCCGTTTCAACTTTGTTTTCGTTGAGCGGGTTGACGAACGTGGTCTGCAGGTCCTGTTCGCCGCCTGTTTCCGTGAAGTTCTCCTTGAAGGTCGGCTTGCCGAACTTCCAGCCCTTGCCGGTTTCTTTGCCGCCCTTGCCCTTCTTCAGTTTGGCGTTGATGTACGCCGCTTCGACGACACCGCTGACCGAGCCGGTCACCGCGAACGGGATTCCTCCACATTCGAAGTCGGCGAGGAACGGGCCGGGGCCGAACACCGGGTCAGTGTGGAGCCCTGCAGCAGTCTCCTGCTCCCAGACTTCGCCTGCCGCCGGTTCCTTGCCGCTGAGGCCTTTTTCACCGTTGTCGATCATTGTGCTCGCCAGCGTGTTGGTGACGATTTCGCCTTCTTTGGCGCCGTAGCTTTTGCAGACGAGTTCGAATGGTTTGAGCTTGCACCCAAGGAACACGAACACGTCAGTATTTTTTTCGCACCTTCGTACGTGCCGGAGTCCGTGCCACGTTCGCAGGCGATTTCGCCGGCTGCGCCTTTCAGGTGGCTCGGGCCGCCTTCAGACGTGAACGCGATGTTGCCCGCGTTCGGGGTGAATTCGTACTTGCCTTCACCTTTCGGTTCAGCCGTAGCGCAGAGCTTGTCGCTGAATTTGCCCGTGTAGGATTTGCCGACCTTGGCGGCCTTCCCGCACACGCCCAGGCTGCCGGCCGATGCGCTGGAGACCGCGACCGCGCTGAACGCGAACACAGCCACCAGGCAGAGCCCGACGATCTTGAAACGTTTCATCTGGTGTTGCTCCTTTTCCCTCTGGATTAAGTTCGACCGACCCCGAACTTCATTCCGGGACGAAACACCGTCCCATTAGCCCCTCGCTCGGGACGGATAAGCCCCGAAGCCAGTCGTTGCCTAGCGCTTTAGTCCTTAGCGCATCGGTTCGATTCGCCGTTGACCTTGCCAGAAAACCCCTCTGGCGTCAAGATCGAGCCCGTTCGGTGCCGGCGCCAGAATGCGCACCGGCCAGCCTGCGCAGCACGCAGGCATCCCCTCCCCGACTCGACCCCCGACATCATGTCGCGGCCAACGTAGCACAGCCACGGAACGCTGGTCAACCCTGCTCATCCCGCATCACAACGCGATGTTTCTGGCTGATCGGCCAGTCACATGGGCCATCCGGACCTGCCGCGGCCGCCCGCGAGCAGCTACCGACGGGCCGCACCCGCGTCGCGCCCGCGTCGCCGCCCGGGCCGACACCGCGCCCCGCGCCCCGCAAAGGTAAGGCTCAACCTGAGCTTGATGGCGCCCGGCGGGAGCGCTCACCGCCCTCGGCGCCCGGACGCTCGTCGCCGCCACGCGACCTCAGCGCCAGCGCTCGAGCAGGTCCTCTTCGCCCACCTCGCGCACCACCCTTGCCGGCACGCCCATCACGACCGCCCGCGCCGGAACGTCGCGGGTGACGAGCGCGCCCGCGGCCACGAACGCCTCCTCCCCGATCTCCACGCCCGGGGTCAGCACGGCGCTGCCGCCCACCCGGCAGGCTCGCCGCAGCAGCGCGCCCCGCAGCGGCTCGTCGTCGGGGTGCCGGCCCATCGTGTTGTCGTTGGTCGTCGTTGACGCCGGGCCCGACGAACACGTCGTCCTCGACGACCGTGAAGGCCGTCAGGTAGACGTTGCTCTGCACCCGCACCCTGGCTCCGACGACGACGTCGTTGTCGATCGCGCTGCCGCGTCCGATCACGCTGCCCGGCCCGATCGAGCTGCGCTCGCGCACGAAGCTCTGATCCCCGAGGATGGCGCCCTCGCCGACGCTGCTGCCGGCGAACACGACCGCTGCGGTGCCGACGCTCACGCCCGGGCCGAGGACCAGGTCGCCGACCTCCCCGCGGGCCGAGGAGTGGCGGGCCAGCATCGGGCGCTTGCCGACCACGGCGTGGTCGGCGATCACGCAGCCGTCGCCGATCACGGTCCCGGCGTGGACGACCACGTAGGCGCCGAAGCTGACGTCGTCTCCCAGCTGGACCCCCTCGCCGAGCAGCGGCCCCGGGCGCTCGTCGCCACCCCCCGGGCCGGGGCTCACAGCAGCACTGTCCGGGGGCGCCCGTCCCGCGGGTGACGCCGCGCAGGTCGACCGTCAGGCGCGCACGGGTCGCGATCAGCTCGTGGTCCACCTCGGGGTGCGCCGTCACGATCACGGCCAGGTCCGCGTCGGCGAGGGCCTGCTCGATGGGCACGCTGCGCAGGCCCAGCTCGCCCAGCTCGGGCACGTGGGGGTCGTGGTAGAAGACCTCCGCCCCGAGCCCCCGCAGCAGCGAGATGATCTTCAGCGCGGGCGACTCACGGACGTCTCCGACCCCGGGCTTGTAGGACACGCCGAATACCGCCACACGGGCCCCTTTGACGGGCATGCCGTGGTCGTTCAGGGCCCGCTGGGCCTTGGCCACGCAGTGGTAGGGCATCTGCTGGTTGATCTTTCCCGCCAGCTCGATGAACTCGGTGGACACGTCGAACTCGCGTGCCCGCCAGGACAGGTAGAAGGGGTCCACGGGCAGGCAGTGGCCGCCCATCCCCGGCCCGGGCTCGAAGCGCATGAACCCGTACGGCTTGGTGGCGGCCGCGTCGACCACCTCCCAGATGTCGATGCCCATGCGGTCGGTGAGCATCGCCAGCTCGTTCACGAGCGCGATGTTGACCGAGCGGAAGATGTTCTCGAGCAGCTTCGTGAGCTCGGCCGCCTCCGGCGAGGAAACGACACGCACGTCGTCGCAGACGATCTCGTAGAGCTCCTTGGCCCGCTCTGTGCACGCGGGCGTGAGCCCGCCGAGCACCTTCGGCGTGTTGCGCAGGGTGAAGTCCTCGCGCCCGGGATCCACCCGCTCGGGCGAGAAGGCGAGCTGGAAGTCGCGACCCACCGCCAGCCCGGACTCCTCCAGCAGCGGCGCGATCCGCTCACGCGTGGTGCCCGGGTAGGTGGTGGACTCGAGCACCACCAGCTGGCCCGCCTGCAGCACCTCGCTGAGCGCCCGGGTGGCCTCCGTCAGGGGACCGAGGTCGGGCTCGCGGTTGGCCGTCAGCGGGGTCGGCAGGCACATCAGCACGGCGTCGGCCTTGGCGAGCTCGGCGTAGCGGGTCGTGGGGTGCAGCTGCTCGGCTACCGCCCGCAGCTCCTCGTCGGCCACGTCCTCGATGTAGGAGCGCCCCTCGCCCAGCGCCGCGACCTTGCGGGAGTCCACGTCGAGGGCGATCACCTCGCAGCCCTCGCGGGCGAAGGCCACGGCGAGTGGCAGGCCCACGTAACCGAGGCCGATGACGCCGACGCGCCTCACAGGCCAGCAGTGTAGGCGGCCCCGGCGACGCTCCGCGGACACCGGCCCGGCTCGCGGCCCGAGCCCGGCTCACCGCGGCGCGGGCGGCCGACTCAGGGGCGCAGGCGCTCCACGTCGGCGGCCACCATCCGGGCCACCAGCGCGTCGAAGTCCACGCGCGGGCGCCAGTCCAGCTGCTCGTGCGCCTTCGACGGGTCGCCGACGCTGGGCGTGGTCTCGGGGGCACGCTTGAGCTGCTCGTCGACGCGCAGGTGGCGCTCGGCCTGCAGGCCCACGCAGGCGAATGCGCGCTCGGCGAACTCGGCAACCGTGTGGCCCACCCCGCTGGCGAGCACGTAGTCCCCGACCCTGTTCCTGCTGGAGCATCAGCCAGGCGCCCTCCATCACGTCGCCCGCGAAGGACCAGTCGCGGACCGCGTCCAGCGCGCCCAGCGTGAGCTCGTCCTGGAGCCCGAGCGAGATCGCCGCCGCCCCGCGGCTGATCCTGCGCGTCACGAACTGCTCGGGCCGGCGCTCGGACTCGTGGTTGTAGAGGATCCCCGAGCTGGCATGCAGGCCGCGGTGCTCGCGCAGCACGCCCACCAGCTCGTGGGCGGCCAGCTTCGCGACCCCGTACGGGCTCTGGGGCCGGCACGGCGTGGTCTCGCTCTGGGGGCTTTCGGGCGCCTCGCCGAAGATCATCGCCGAGGCCGGGTTGAAGACCCGGATCGCCGGGTCGGTCGCCGCCACGGCTTCGAGCACGGCCGCGCACGCCCCCGTGATCGCGGCCACCGTCTCGGCGGGGCGCTCCCACGAGTCGGGCACGAACGAGGGCGCCGCGAGGTGGTAGAGCTCGCGCGGGCGGACCGCGGCGATCGCCTCGCGCAGGCTGTCGGGCTCGAGCAGCTCTCCCTCCAGCGTCGCGACCCGGCCGCGCAGGTGCTCCGAGCAGCCGAGGTCGGGCTCGGAGCGACGCACCAGGCCCGTGACCGCGTAGCCCTTGTCGAGCAGCAGCTCGGCCAGGAAGGACCCATCCTGGCCTGTGATCCCGGTGATCAGGGCGCTCGGCTGCGGCGTCATCTGCCGGGGACCCTAGGGCGTCCGGGCGGCCCCGCGTGCGCTGCCAGCGCCGAGCCGCTCTCAGCCGCCACGCGACCGCGACCGTCTGTCCGCCTGCTCACGGGCCTGCTCATATGCCGCCCGCAGGCGGCCGGCCACGACCTCCGGGCCGCAGACAGCCTCGATCCTCGCCCGCCCGCGCTCCCCGGCGGCGCGGTCGCCCGCCCGGGCGACGATCGCCTGCGCCAGTGCCTGCTCGTCCCCGGGAGCCACCAGCTCGTCCTCGGCGAGGATCTCCGGCAGCGCGCCGATGCGGCTGCCCACCACGGGAACCCCGGCCGCCA
>CAVWTU010000004.1:0-86141 GCA_963758055.1 uncultured Solirubrobacteraceae bacterium | reverse complement strand
CTCCATCGGCGCCGCGATGAAGCGGGCCTCTACCGTGGAATCGCCGCCACGCTGCCGCGGCCGCCCGCATCCCCGAGGCTGTCACCGCCCGGGGCTCCCAACAGCAATCCAATCAGTACCGCAGTGAAAACGGATCTCGACACGTACCTCGACCCCTGTGACATCCTAAACTCCCGTCATTGGTTCTCGAAATGAATCCGCTCGGCCGGCAACGTGAATGCGGGCCGGGCTCCGTGGGGGAGCCGCGCGGCGTGAAGGCTCCTGCCAGGCGATGGCACTAAGTCTCACGGTCAACAGCGTGACTGGATGTAATTATACATCCGCGCAGTTCCTGTGCCTATGCCCGCGCTTGCGCCCGCCACCGCTTCTAATCCAAGCAATACGTCGCCTCCTTCCGCCGCCGGCACCGTATTGCTGACCGTAACCGGTTCGGTTTCGCTCGCTTCCCCTTCGAAGGACGGTTTGTTCTGCTTCGACCTCGGTTCGGGAGCGTGCGTGATCTTCACGACCGGAGGCACGGTGAGAATTTCGAATTCGACCGCTTCGCTCTTGCCTTCCCCGTTCCCCAGCGAACTCGACTGCGACGCCTGCGCCATGTATTGGCCGTCTGCCAGCGGCGTGGTCGCCGAAATAGTCCATTTCGCGGACGCGGGACTCGCTTTCAAGGCGGCCACTTCTTTGCCGCCAGTGCTCGCGCCTTCGTAGATGTGGACCGTTACCTGGGCAGTTTCCCAGGCGTCGTCGTTCCTTCGAAGGCGGGTTTGTTCTGCTTTGACCGCGTCAGCGGAACCTTCGTGAACTTGACCGCCGGCGGCCGGGTGAAGATTTCGAATTCCACCGGTCCGCTTTTGCCTTCTCCGTTTCCGAGCGAGCTCGACTCGGTCGCCTGCGCGGTGTATTCACCGTCTTCGAGAGCCGAGGGTGCGGCCACCGACCATTTCCCGGCCACAGGGGTCGCTTCAGAGACGCGACTTCTTTGCCCGAGGTGCCCGTGCCTTCGTAGACGTGCACGGTCACCTGGGCGGTTTCCCCGAGCGTCGTGGCCCCTTCGAAGGCGGGTTTGTTCTGCTTCGAGCGCGCTTCGGGCGCGTGGGTCGTCGTCACTCCGGGGGGCCCGGTGAAGATTTCGAATTCCACCGCTTCGCTCGTGCCCGACCCGTTCCCGAGCGAGCTCGGCTCGGTGGCCTGCGCTGTGTACTTGCCGTCCGGGAGGCCCGAGGAGGCGGTCACCGACCATTTGCCGCCCGCAGGAGTCGCTTTCAGCGAGGCGGCTTCTTTGCCCGCGGTCCCGGACCCTTCGTAGACGTGCACGGTCACCTGTCCGGTTTCCCCTGCCGTCGTCGTTCCTTCGAAGGCGGGCTTGGTCTGCTTGGACCTCGCTTCCGGTGCGTGCGTGATCTTCACCGCCGGCGGGCCCGGTGAAGATTTCGAATTCGACCGCTCGCGCGCTGGTGCCGGTCCCCGTTCCCGAGCCAGCTCGGCTCGGTTGCGTACGCGGTGTACCCACCATCGACAAGCGTGGTCGGCAGCCGTCACCGTGCCATTTGTGTTCGGCCACCCTCTGGCCTCGCAGGCAGCGACGCGACTTCTTTGCCGCCCGGTTCCGGAGCCTTCGAAGACGTGCACCGTGGCTGGTTCGGTTTCGCTCGCTGTCCCTTTGAAGGTCGGCTTGTTTTCTGCTTGGACCGCTCTTCGGGTTCATGCGTGATCTTCTACTGTCGGGTGTCTCGGTGAAGATTTCGAATTCTTCCGCTTTGATCGTGCCCGCCGCGTTTCCGATGAGTTTGGCTGGGTCGCCTGCGCCGTGTACCTGCCGTCCGCGAGGGCGGAGGCAGTCGCCACCGACCAGGCGCCGGCACCCGACAGCGTGGCTTTCAGCGCCGTGACTTCTTTGCCCGGCGGTCCCGGCGCCTTCGTAGATATGGACGAGTCCCGGGTTTGTTTCCCCGGGGGTGTGGTCCCTTCAAAAGCCGGCCTTTCTGTTTGGAGCGCTGTTCCGGGCCTCGCGTGGACCTTGACGGCGGGGGGTCTCGTGAAGATCCGAATTCTTCCGCTTCGGTTTGCCGTGCGCGTTGCCGAGCGAGCTCGGCTGGGTTACCTCAGCTGTGTAGGTGCCGTCGGCCAGTTCGCCCGAGCCACCACGGACCAGGCTCCACCCCGAAGCTCGTTTCAGGGCCGTGACTTCTTTCCCGCGGCCGTCGAGCCTTCGTAGATATGGACGGTCACCTGGATCGTTTCCTCACCGTCGTCGGTCCCTCGAACGTCGGTTTGTTCGTTTCGAGCGCTTTTCAGGGTCGTGCGGGACTGACCGTCGGTGGTACCGTGAAGACTTCGAATTCTATCCGCTCGCTTGCCCGGACGCGTTTCCGAGCGAGCTCCGCTGGGTCGCCTGTGCCGTGTATTTGCCATCGGCAAGTCCGACGAGGCGGCCACCGATCCATTTTGCCCGCCCCAGAAGGCGTCGCTTTCAGGCCGCGACTTCTTTCCCGAGGTGCCCGAGCCTTCGTAGACGTGGACGGTCACCTGGCTGGTTTCCCCGGGCGTCGTCGTCCCTTCGAACGCCGGCTTGTTCTCTTTGGAGCGTTTTTCGGGCGCATGGTGACCTTGACCTCGGGCGGCCCCGTGAAGACTTCGATCGGCTAGGTTGCGCTTTTCCCCCGCCCGTTCCCGAGCGCGCTCGGCTGAGTCGCCTGCGACCGTATATCTGCCGTCCGGCAGCGCGGTGGAGGCCGCGCTGGCCGTCCAGTTTCCTTCTCTTACGGGGGCGGCACTTTGGCGGCTTCATCGGCCTTTCCGCTTGGTGCCCCTGTAGACGTGGACCGTGACCTGGCGGCTTCACTGGGGTCGTCCTTTGAATGTCGGCTTGTTTTGCTTCGACCGACGCGGGCGTCGCTTGATCGGACTTCCGGGCGGTTCCGTGTCGACCACGAAGTGACAGGGCTTGCTCGCGCCCGAGCGCGTTGCCGAGCGGCTCGGAGCGATCGGGCGCCCGCGCCGTGTAGGTGCCGCCGGGGAATCGCGCGGAGGCCCACGGCCCGACCATTTTCGCCGTCCCGATCACAGGTCCCTTGGCGGTCGCCACCGGCGTGCCTTCGGCTCCCCGCGCCTCTGTAGATTTGACGGTCACCGGCCGGTTTCGCCGGCCGTCGTCACTGAAAGGCGGGTTTCGGTGTTGTTCGAGCGGCGAGGGCACAGAGTCTCAGGGTCACTTCCGGGGGTTTGGTGTCGATCTCGAAGGTCCGCGTTCCCCTGGCTTTTACCGGTCTCGTTCCCGAGCGCGCTCGGCTCTGTCGCGACGGCCGTGTAGGTGCCGTTGGGGAGCGCGGGTGTGGCTACAACTGCCCATTCGCCTGCCGCGGACGTCGTGACGTTGTATTTGCCGGCTTCCGTGCCTTTTGCTTCTTTGCCGGGGTAAACGTGGACCGTGACCGTCCCGGCTTCGCTCACGTCCCCCCGGAAAGTCGGCTGGTTCACTTTTGAGCGCGGGTTGAGATTCTGCAGGGTCACCGTCGGCGCTCCCGTGAAGATTTCGAATTCGGTCGCCCCGCTCGTACCCGACCCGTTGCCGATGAGTTCCTGGCTGGGTCGCCTGGGCCGTGTACTTGCCGTCCGCCAGAGCCGATGACGCCGCCACCGACCATTTCCCGGCCGACACCGCAGCCTTCAGCGACGTCGCTTCTTTGCCGCCCGTCCCCGAGCCTTCGTAGATGTGGACGGTGACCTGCGCCGTTTCCGCGGGTGTCGTCGTTCCTTCGAACGCCGGCTTGCTCTGACTCGAGCGCGCCGCCGGCACTTTCGTGAACACAACCGCCGGAGGTTTCGGTGAACACTTCGAATTCCAGCGCTTCGCTGGTGCCCGAGCCGTTCCCGATCAGGGCTGCGGCTGCGTTGCCTGCGCCGTGTACTTCCCATCGGCCAGGGCCGATGACACCGCCACCGACCATTTCCCCGCCGACGGCGTGACTTTCAACGACACGGCTTCTTACTCGCCGCCCGTCCCCGAGCCTTCATAGACATGGACCGTGACCTGAGCCGTTTCGCCATTGTCGTGGTCCCTTCAAAGGCAGGTTTGTTCTGCTTGGACCGCGCTTCCGGCCCATGCGTGATCACCAGTTCGGGCACACCCGTGAAGACTTCGAATTCCACCGCTCCGCTCGTACCCGACCCGTTGCCGATCGAGCTCGGCTGGGTCGCCTGGGCCGTGTACTTGCCGTCCGCCAGAGCCGATGACGCCGCCACCGACCATTTCCCGGCCGACACCGCAGCTTTCAGCAACGTGGCTTCTTTGCCGCCCGTCCCCGAGCCTTCGTAGATGTGGACGGTGACCTGCGCCGTTTCCGCGGGTGTCGTCGTTCCTTCGAACGCCGGCTTGCTCTGACTCGAGCGCGCCGCCGGCACTTTCGTGAACACAACCGCCGGAGGTTTCGTGAACACTTCGAATTCCAGCGCTTCGCTGGTGCCCGAGCCGTTCCCGATCGAGCTGGCTGCGTCGCCTGCGCCGTGTACTTCCATGCGCAGGGCCGATGACACCGCCACCGACCATTTCCCCGCCGACGGCGTGACTTTCAACGACACGGCTTCTTTGCCGCCCGTCCCGAGCCTTCATAGACATGGACCGTGACCTGAGCCGTTTCGCCAAGCTGTCGTGGTCCCTTCAAAGGCAGGTTTGTTCTGCTTGGACCGCGCTTCCGGCCCATGCGTGATCACCAGTTCGGGCACACCCGTGACGACTTCGAATTCGACCGTCGCGCTCGCACCCGGCCCATTTTCGATCGAGCTGGCCTGGGTCGCCTGCGCCGTGTACTTCCCTTCCACCAACCCCGTGACCACCGAAGCCGACCATTTCCCAGCCGACGGCGTCGCTTTCAACGAGACCACTTCTTTGCCACCGGTCCCAGACCCTTCATAAACATGCACCACCACCGGTTCAATTTCCCCAACCGTCGTCGTCCCTTCAAACACCGGCTTCGTTTGCTTGGAACGCAGTCGGGGCCGTGAGTGAATTCCACGGCAGGCGGGTGCGTGAAGACTTCGAAGGTCCGCGATTGGCTTTCGCCCGTACCGTTGCCTACCCCGCTCTGCTCCGTCGCGACGGCGGTGTAGAGCCCATCGGCCAGCGGTTTCGAGGCGATCAGGCTCCATTCCCCGGCTTTGGGTACGGAAACTTCGAACGTCGTGGCGACTTTCCCGCTCGTCGTGGCTCCTTCGTGGACGTGGACGATCACCGTTCCCGCTTCGGTCACCGTCCCGCGGAACGTCGGTTTCGTGACCTTCGAGCGCGATTTCAGGTCCTGCAGAGTGACTTCCGGCACGGCCGTGACGACTTCGAACTTGGTCACTTCGCTCGATCCCGGACCGTTCCCGATCGAGCTCGCCTGCGTTGCCTGCGCGATGTACTGTCCTTCCGGCAGTTCCGCGGCCTCTGCGATCGACCATTTGCCGCCCGATGGGGTCGCTTCCAAGGTCGCGACTTCTTCAGCGCCCCTGTGGATGTGGACCAGGACCGGTTCTTTTTCCCCGACCGTCGTCGTGCCTTCGAAGGCCGGTTTGGTCTGATTCGAGCGTTCCGCCGGCACCTTCGTGAATTCCACCGCCGGGGGGTGCGTGAAGATTTCGAAGGTCCGCGTTGGGCTTTCCCCCGTCCCGTTCCCGATCGCGCTCGGCTCTGTCGCGACCGCGGTGTAGGGCCCGTCCGACAGCGCCGAGGACGCCGTCACCGACCAATCCCCCGTTTCGCCCACTGTCGCCGTCAGCGTGGTCGCGACGGGCCCGCCGTTCCCCGTCCCTTCGTGGACCTGGACCGTGACCGTCCCCGGTTCGCTCGCCGTCCCGCTGAAGGTCGGCTTGGCTTCGTTCGAGCGCGGCGGGAGTTTTTCGAGCGTGATCGTCGGCGGTTTCGTGTTGACCGTGAAGGTGACGGGTTCGGAAGGTCCCGGTTCGAGCACCGCTTCCGGCTGTTCGGAGGTCGCCGTGTACGTACCCGCCGCCAGGCCAGTTTCGTCGGTGAGGCTCCATTTGCCCAACAGCGGCGGTTCCGAGGGCCCGAGCGTTTCGACGAGCGAGCCGGACGTCGTCGAGCCTTTGTAGATGTGGAGGGTGACCGGCGCCAGCACTTCGCCGGTCGTGCCGCTGAACGACGGCAGCGGCCCGACGGTTTCCCCCGCAGCCGGTTCCGTGATCGAGATGGCCGCGGCCGAGGTGGCCACAGGGGCCACCACCAGCGCAAGCGCAGCCCCGAGCGTCAGCGCGACGATTCTGAGGAGAGCTCTACGCGCGATCCATCGCGATTTCGACTGCATTTCAGCCATCCGGCCTGTTGGTTCTCCAATGAGCGTTCGGCCCGATCCATCGGGCCTGTCGCATCTCTTCGAGCGGTCGATCATAACCGTGCCCGGGGGGCATGGGAAGGGGTAGCGTGCAGCCTTGCAAAACCTGGACGTTTCGGACTCCGGCGGGGATCCGTCCAGGGCTCGCGGCCGCTGCGGCCCCGCTCCGCCGCCTCGCCGTCACACGGTCTCGCGGCGGGCGCTTGTGGCGATTGCCTCGAGACCTGCAAGGATCCGCCCAGGGCCGGCCGGAACCGGCTCACGCCGCCATGGCCTTTGCGATAATCCCGTCCTTCCGGGGACACACGGACGTGCGCCGGAGAGGAATTCAGGCCTCACACCACGAAAGGACTCGCAAGCAAATGGCTTCGCGCACACTCGCTCTCACCCTCGCCCTCACGCTCGCCCTGGCTGTGGCCGCCTTCGCCGGCCCGCTGAACGGGAAGACCTACAAGGGCAGCTCGTCCACGACGGGCCAGGAAAGCGAACACCACAAGGTCAAGCTGGCCAGCCACTCGATCAGCCTGAAGGTGTCCTCCAACGGCAAGAAGGTCAGCGTCAAAATCTCCTTCGGGCGCCCGCTGTTCTACTGCTCCACCCAGGAGCAGGTCCACATCGCGGAAACGAGCCCGGCGACGATCTCATCCAGCGGCTCCTTCAAGGCGACGATCCAGGAACGCTTCAGCAAGTCGGTGGGCCCCGCGCCCATCACCCAGGTCGTCTCGGGCCACTTCTCGGGCAACAAGGTCAGCGGCACGATCCGCACCGAAGCCGCCGAGTGCAGCGGCTCGACGAGCTTCTCCGCTCACGCCTGAGCGCAGCAGCGGCGCGGGCCTGCGAGACCGAGACCTAAGACTCATCTGGCGGGCGCGACCCTGCGCCCGCCGGGCGACCCTCGGCGGGCGCCTCAGGCGGGGGCGTGTTCGCGGATCTGCTTGGGGAGCATGAAGCGGACGTCCTCGCGCCTGACTTCGTGCTCTGAGATGTCGCTCACGCCGCGCCCGCGGAAGAAGTCCACCAGCTCCACGACGAGGTTCTCGGGGGCGCTCGCGCCCGAGGAGATGCCGACCACCCGGGCTCCGTGGAGCCACGCCTCCTGGACCTCGCCCACGTTGTCGATCAGGTAGGACTCGGTGCCGAGGTCGCGCGCCACCTCGACCAGGCGCTTGGAGTTCGAGGAGTTCCGCGATCCGATCACGAGCAGCAGGTCGCAGCTGGCGGCCATGTCCTTGACGGCGGCCTGACGATTGGTGGTGGCGTAACAGATGTCGTCGGTGCGGGGACCCACGATGCTCGGGAAGCGCTCCCGCAGACGAACGATGATCGAGTCTGTTTCGTCCACCGCCAGGGTCGTCTGGGTGACGTAGGCGATGTGCTCGGCGTCCTCGATCTCGAGCTCGTCCACGTCCTGCTCGTTCTGGACCAGCACGATCTTGCTCGGGGGCCTCCCCCATCGTCCCTTCGACCTCCTCGTGGCCATCGTGGCCCACGAGCACGATCGTGTAGCCGTCGTTGGCGAAGCGGACGGCCTCGCGGTGCACCTTCGTGACCAGCGGGCAGGTGGCGTCGATCGTATGCAGGCGACGCTCCTCGGCCCCCTCACGGACGCTCGGGGAAACGCCGTGGGCAGAGAACACGCACACGGCCCCCTCGGGCACTTCGGTGTGCTCGTCCACGAAGATCGCACCGCGCTCGCGCAGGGCCTCCACGACGTGCTTGTTGTGGACGATCTCCTTGCGGACGTAGACGGGGGCGCCGTGAATCTCCAGCGCCCGTTCGACCGTCTGGACCGCCCGGTCGACGCCCGCGCAATAGCCACGGGGGGCTGCCAGCAGCAGCTTCTCGACCGTGTTCGCCACGGACATCATTGTAGGCGCGGGCGAGCTACTCTAAGCCCGTGCCGCAGCGCCACCTCGATCGACTGACCCCGGTCGACGCCTCCTTCCTGCATCAGGAGGGCCCTGTCTCGCACATGCACATCGGCGGCCTCACGATCGTGGAAGGGCCCCCGCCGTCGATGGACGAGTTCCTCGAGCAGATCCGCCGGCGCCTGCATCTGGTGCCCCGCTACCGCCACAAGCTCGCCTTCACGGCCGTCGACAGCGGCCGCCCGGTGTGGGTCGACGACCCCGACTTCAACCTCGAGTACCACGTTCGCCACAGCGCCCTGCCGGCTCCCGGTGGGATGGACCAGCTGCAGGACCTCACGGCCCGCATCTTCTCCCAGCAGCTGGATCGAACCAAGCCACTGTGGGAGATGTGGCTGATCGAGGGTCTGGAGGACAACCGCTTCGCGCTGATCACCAAGACCCACCACTCCCTGATCGACGGGATCGCGGGCGTGGACCTGGCGACCGTGCTGTTCGACCTGTCCCCCGAGCCAACTCCCCTGCCCACGGGCCGTGCCGCCTGGCAGCCCCACCCGGAACCCGGCACGGTCGCCCTGCTCGCAGCCGGGCTGGAGGGGGCGGTCCGCACCGGGATCTCGCTCTTGGAGGGGGCCTTTACGGCCCTCTCGCATCCCGAGTGGGCGCTGGACCGGGCCCGCGAAGCCGCCGAGGGAATCGGCGAGCTCGATCTGGGCCGGGCTCAACCCGGCGCCGGAGACGCCCCTGAACGTCCCGATCGGGCCCCACCGGCGGTTCGTCGCGGTGACCAACGAGCTCGAGGACTTCAAGACGGTCAAGAACGCCTTCGGGGGGACCGTCAACGACGTCGTCCTGGCCGTGGTGGCCGGCGCGCTGCGCTCCTGGCTGATCTCGCGGGGCCGGCGCACCGAGGGTGTCGAGATGCGGGCGCTGGTGCCCGTGTCGGTCCGTCACGAGGGCGAACACGACGGCGGCAACCGCATCGTGGTGATGCGGGGCCCGCTGCCGATCTACATCGCCGATCCGCTGAACCGCCTGCGCTTCGTCTCCAACGCGATGGACGGGTTGAAGGAGTCCAAGCAGGCCGTCGGCGCGGAGGTGATCTCCGGGGCCCAGAACTTCGCCCCGCCCACGATCCTCGCGCAGGCCTCCCGCCTGAACTTCTCCACCAGGCTCTTCAACCTGATCGTCACCAACGTCCCCGGCCCCCAGTTCCCGCTCTACGTCCTGGGCAGGGAGATGCTGCAGGCGATCCCGGTGGCGTTCCTGCCGGAAAACCACGCGATGGCGATCGCGATCATGTCCTACAACGGCCAGATGAACTTCGGCCTGCTGGGCGACTTCGACGCCCTACCGGACATCGACGCGATCGCCGAGAACATCGACGCCGAGCTGCAGACGCTGATCAGGCTCGCCCGCGAGCAGCAGACCGCAGCCGTCTAGAACCCGAGCGCGAACTTCGCGTCCTCTCGGATACGTGCTCCCCAAACCCTTTTCGGCCCGTGCCCTGGTAGCGGTCTACCCACTCCTCCGCGTACTCCGCGAACCGCTGCCGCGTCTGCGCTTGGAACGACCCCTCAGAAACCGCGGCCTCGCGGGTCGAACGCAAGCGTCTCGCCTCGTCATAGGTGCGGGCCGACTCTTGGCGCTGACGGCCCTCGCCGTCGCGGTAGATCACGGCGTAACGGTTGCCCCGCCGGTACACCCCGGGCGTGCTGGTCTTTTCGAGCGTGGCCGCCATCACGCATCACTCACGTCGGCCACGGGTGCCCCGCCATGCGATGCGGAGACGCACTCCCTCGGCGATGTCGAAGTTCAATCCATTGTCCGTTTCGGTGATCGTGCCTGGCAGCGGCGGGAGGTTCAGGAAGCCCCTGCCGGTTCCCGCCGCGCGGGCGGCCGCGTCGGGCTCCACGGTATAGGTGGCGCCAAAGGTGTCTCGTGTCTCGGCGGGCAGATTTGCGTCCGCGAGATCAGCACTCGCTTCGACGGGGTGTGTCAGTGTTCCGTGCAGACTGATGATCTCCGTCTGAGACACTTCACCCGCAGACCAGAGCCCGAAGTAGATGTGCTCACCGATGTGATCGTGGAGTCGCAGACGCGCCTCCTCGTAGGTGATCGTCTCGTCGCTCATCGCCACAACCTCCTCCGTGTCATCAGATAGCCCCCAGTCCCTTCAGCACCGAGAGGGCCACCAGTGCTCAACAGCCGAGCAGCACAAACCCGATCCGTTCGTTCCAGGGGAGGTCCCTCAACGGAACGGTCCGCCAGCCCTCGTCGGTGCGGTGGAGAAGATCCAGTATTTCTTTGGCTCACGGCCATCACGCATCACCGCCCTCGCGGACGACCGTCCAGCCCTCCTCGGTTCGCCTCAACGCCACCCACCGGGTCACGCCAAAACTCCTGCACCCACGTCGACGTCTCCTCCTCGCCCGTGCTGAACGTAGGCGTGACCACAGGACCGGCGAGGCTGGGCGTTTCAAAGACAATCAGCGCCTCCTCGTCGTAGAACTGGGCAACCACGTCCGGGCGCGTCATGTGCGCTGTCCACCAATCCATCACCGGAAACCCTACGCGTCCGGTCTCGCCAGCCGCTCCATGCGCTCACCGCCTTGCTCATCGCCTGCCATGCCGTGAGAGCGTCGAAGTCCTCGTCGTCGGGCGGGTTCTTTTCCTCGATGTAGCCGAGCATTTCCCTTGCTTCGCGCCGAGCCCACGCCTGCAGCCAGGCGGCGAATTGACCAGTCTTGGCCGGGAGGCTCTTGCCGATGGCCCTGCGGAGGGCGACTCAGGACCGGCGCATTCAGGTGCTTATTAGCTCTCGCTAGGGCACTACCGTCGAGCGCGTGGCGGCCACGGACTAACTAGCAGCCGCGTTAGCTGTCTTGCTCCTCTGTCTCGGCCGGCCGTGAGACGGCCTCAACCTCGTCATCATCCAAGCGGATATCGGTCGCCCGACGTCGACCGTCCCAGGACTGGTCCAAGTTCCCCTTTGGCTTTCGCCTGAATATGGCGAACCAGGCGGTCGAAGTCCTCGACATGGGGCAGTCCCTGTCGAAACGACTGACGAACGCCGTCGACAATGAGCATGTGCGCCTGGCGGGAGATGCTGGGATGAACGGTCCCGAATCCGGTCGTAATCGTGGTGTGGTCGCGCTCAAGCCGAATAGTCACCGGTAGAAGGAAGTCCTCTTGCGCCGATGTCCGGAATCTCACGAGCATGCCAAGCTCAACCAACCCCTGCCCGTCCGCCAAAAGCTCACACGCTTGCCGAGAGTCAAGTAGATGCCGTCCGTCAAGCTTTACCGCCCTCACTGCTGGTCGGGTTTCGTCGTCGTCCTCGGCGCGAGACGCCTCAGCCGACTGGAATCCCGCAGTTGTCAGGTTGAAGACTTCGATCGCCTCGGTTCGGAAGTTTGCGTTCAGGGCGACGAGAAAGGCGCTGCGCTGATCCCATCCCACGGCCGCCATCGTCCCGCCCACAGGGAGGATCTGGAAATCGAACCATGTCAAGCCAGTGGCCCTCGCGAACGCCGCCATGATGGCGCGGCTCTCGCGAGTTCCGCGCGCATCAACTTCGACGGCGGACTGGCCTCCGACCATTCGGAGGCTGGCGGTTGCGTTCGCGGCATTCGAGACGAGGCGATAGCTGTCGTCCTCCTTGGCAGCGGTGGCCTCAAACGCCCGAAATGTACCGTGCATTGACAGCCGACTCCGCCCCCAGTCGACGGACTCGATGACAAACCACTTCGCGACGCCCGTGCGCATGTATCTACCGGCAAAGTGCTCGGCTCGGGAGGCGACCTGCTCGAGCTGAGCCTCCTCCGGGTAAGTGACATGAAAGACCCGCGTTGCGAATCTCCGCTCGGGCGGCGGTTCCGTCTCGTATTCAACGACCAACCGTGCGATGGCCTCCTGGTCGGAGTGATAACCGCGCACGATCGTCTCGAGCACCTCTTCAAGCTTGCCACCCGATCTGCCGCTAAGCGAGCCTGCGATTTGCCGTAGCTGTGGAAGCTTGATATGCATCAACGCGCGCTTTGCGATCTCACGGTCTCGCTCGTTTGGCTCGATCGCGGCCTCGCCAATCGACGGCCTTGCAACGACCACCTCGTCTTCCACCAATCTGCGTAGTTCTAGAACGAGACGGTTAGCTGAGTCGGGCTTGTTCGGAAGCTGCAGCCTTTCAGCGCCTTTGCGCATCGCCTCGGCCTCCGCCCGCCGCCCCACCTGCTCGGCCTCGCGAACGAGCTCCTGGATCTGCGCCTCAATCTCCTCTGCTGGAACCAGGCCCCCGCTCACGATGCTCACGATGGATGCCACCTTCCCTTCTCGACGGCGACTAGGTACTCGTGATAAATCACCGCGGCGGTTGCATGATGGAGCGCGTCCCAGTTCGCTTGGTCGTTAAAGAAATCGCCTTTCTTTTTGTCCACCCAAGCAGAGAGCGTGTCGTCGACCTTGACGGCAGCCATGACTCCAATCACAACGGCGTCATCGGGGGGATCATCCCCGTCGTCCTGCAGAATCTTTCGGAGTTTCGCGAGCACTTCGTCACACCCTTCGAAGTAGATGCGTTTGCGATCGTCGTCCTTTTCGAGCCATTGGACCAATTTCAGCTTGTCACGGAGATGTCGCTCGGCCTCGGTTGTGACCCTTCGCGCCATCTAGCTCGCGATGCCGATCGCGATGATCAACGCAACGACCGGTTGGGCAGCAATCGCTACAAGGAGTGCGATGGCCTCGCCGATGCGATCCGACGAGGTCGACCAGTTGGAGCCTGTGAACAAGTCTGCCCAGGCGAGGACCGCGCCGACCGCCACAACCAGCAGTAGGACCGTGGCGACAGCCGCGAGCATCCACGGCTTGCCAAGTGTCTTCGGTCCGAAGGTCCCTTCGCTTCCAGCGATCGACGCCGAGACGGCGAGTGCTGCGAACAGCAGCCCCTCGGCCGTCACCAGCGCAATGAAAACGTCGCTCTTCGTGGCGCCCATCACTGCCGAGGTCGATGCGGAGCTGAGTAGCGCTAGGCCCATGGGTCGCCCGTACCAGGACTGGTGTGCCGCTCAGTCCAAAGTCGGTATCCCCCGCTTCGATGCACCTACCTGCCCCCTTTAGATCGGCCTGGAGACTACTGGGTCGGCGCGAGGACGACATGAACCCAAGGTATCGAGCTTCGGAGCGGCGCCACTCCGGTGAGGCTCCCGCTGGCACTCTGCTGACACCCAGCGTCGCCGCTAGACCGAAAAGAAACGTTTTGCAGGTAGTTCCTAGAACCCGAGCGCGAACTTCGCGTCCTCGGACATCCGCTCCGGCGACCACGGGGGGATGAAGACCATCTCGGTCGAGACGCTCGTGACGCCCTCCAGCTCGCCCACGAATTCCTCGATCTGTTCGGTTACGGCGGGGCCGATCGGACACGCCGGGGTGGTGAGCGTGAAGGTCACGCGAACGTCCCCACCGGTCATCTCGACGCCGTAGATCAGCCCCAGTTCGACGAAGTCCAGGCCCAGCTCGGGGTCGATCACGTTGGACAGGGCGTCCAGCACGTCCTCCTCGCTCAGGGCCGATGCGGAGCCGCCGTCGGCGGACGGCGCCTGCCCGTCCGGCGTCGCGCCGCCGGGCTCCTGCCCGCCGGACGGAACGGCGGCGGGGGGCGCCTGCTCGGCAAGGGGTCCGCCGGCGGGCTCCGGCTGCGGTCCGCCGAAGGATCCGCCCGCGGTGCTGACCTGCCCAGCCGGCGGCCCGAGAGAGGAGGCGGTGGACGTAGAGGTGGCGGGCGCGGGTGCGCCGGTGTCCTGGCCCGGTGGCTGCGATGCGTCTGCCATCGAGCCCCAGTCTAGTTCTCGCAGCCCAGGCGGTCCCAGATGTAGAGCTGGATGCACTCGTCGGCGAGCTCGACCGCGCGCTCGTGGGAGAGCCGGGGGAGCACGGTGTCGAGCGCCTCGTCCTCGGAGACCCCCGCCTGGAAGGCTTCCTCGCCGCGGAAGCCGGCCGCGATCTTCAGCGCCTCGCGACGGTTCTCGCCGAGGCTGGGGAACACCCCCACCAGGAACTCCAGGTTGGCGATCGGCTGGCCCACCTCCAGCGAGGCGTGCCAGGCGGCCAACAGGTTGAGGTCCTGCTCGTCCAGGTCGGCGATCGCCTTGGCGTAGTGGAGCGACAGTTCCTGCTCGGGAATCGCGTCCACCCAGGCACGCACGACCTCGCCGACCAGCTGGCGGCGCGCCTCGCGGCCCACGGACCCGACGATCACGCGAATCGCATCCTGAGGCTCGATGAAACACAGTGGCATCGGGGCTCCCCTGAATGAGAAGAGGTTGCCCAGCGGACTGTAGGTGCCTGTGTGGACGGCACTTGTGTCTAGATCCCGAGGACCGCCCCGGCCCGCTCGGGCACGCCCTCGTCGAGCGTCTGCTCGGGGACCCCCAGCGTCGCCCGTTCGCCCGCCTGCCAGTTGGCCAGGGCCAGATCGAGGGCTTCCACCGGCACCTCCAGAGCCCCCGCGAGGGCGCCGGCGCGGCGCTCGAGCAGCAGCGGATCGCCGATCGCGAACACCCGCTTGGCACCCGCCAGTGCCAGGTCCTCGCCGGCGCGCCCCCGGCGGCCCGCCGAGGCGCAGGTCCCCTCCGCGCAGCTCATATAGGCCCAGCCGTCCGAGCGTGACGAGCAGGTCGTAGCGCCCCGCTGGGGCGAACCCGGGCAGCGCGAGCCGCTCGAAGATGCGCTCGAAGCGCCGCTCCGCCGTCCACGAGGAGTCACCCCGGAAGGCCTCCGCCTGGGAAGCGCCGGCCCATTGGGCGTAGGCACGCAGCGTGGCGGGGCCGCGGTCCGGGTCGTGGGAGCTGCGTGGCCCGGGCGCCAGGCCGGCCAGGTCGGGCGGCTCGTCGGGGCCGGCCGAGCCCGCCAGCGCCTGCTCGATCGACTCGAACGGGTCGGCGCCCTCCAGTGGACACAGATAGGCGCTCAGGAAGCAGCCCCAGGTCGCCCGCTCGAGGTCCTGGCCGGCGAGGTCCCGCAGGCGCCCGTAGAGGCCGGGGGATCGGAGGCGAGCAGCTTCAGCCTGCCCGTGGCAAAGGCGATCTCGCCCACCAGCCGCTCGGCGTCCTGACTGGAGCCGAGCCCCGGCAGCAGCTCGCAGCTGTAGCCGTCCTGTAGCGCCCGCTGCTCACGGCGCACACGCAGGGGCTCGCGCGAGCTGGCGCCCGAGCGTCCCGGCGAGCGGGCGCCGCCGGGGCGGGCCGGGCTGCGCCGGCTCCTGCCGGCGGACGCCGGCACCGCCTGCGTCTGCGCCCGCTCGCGGGCGCAGATCGGGCAGTGATCTACGAAGCGGTTGTGACGGCAGAACGTCCGGCACAGGATGGGTCTGGCGTAGCCACGGGCGCGGGCCCGCTCGGCGCCCGCCCGGCGCTCCTTCTCGAGCGCGTACAGGTAGTCGTCGAAGTCGACCTGGATGGTGTGGCGCTTGGAGGCGACGTAGCGCTCTCGCATCGCGCGCCTGGTCGGCGGCGATGTCGGCCCGCAGCTGCGCGCGGGCCGGCAGCGCGTAGTCGCCGCGCGAGGTAGTCGCCCACCCACGCCCCCTGCGCCTCGGCGAGCGGCATGATCGCCGCCGAGCGGCTGCAGCAGGCCGATGAAGAAGACGTTCGGGATCTCGGGGTGGAAGACCCGGCGGAAGAGCTCGATGTGGTTTTCGGGCGCGGAGATGAGGTCCTTGTCGAAGAACGGGAAGCTGATCTTGTAGCCGGTGCAGTAGACGACGACGTCGGCCTCGACGGCGCTGCCGTCGACGAAGCGCACCTGCCCGCCGTCGAGCGCTCGATGTTGGGCTTCGGGCGCGATCGTCCCGTGCTGGATCCGGTCGAGGATCCGCCCGGAGACCGTCGGGTGGGCCTCGCCGAAGCGGTGGTCGGGCTTCGGCAGCCCGTAGCGCTCCGGTGGGCCGCTGTAGGTGCGCAGCAGCTGGTTGATGAAGCGCTGGCGCACCTTGAAGGGCACGCGCGGGTCGTTGCGCAGCTGGTCGGCGGGTTTGCCGAAGAGGTACTTGGGCACGATCCAGACGCCGCTGCGGGCGGCCAGGTAGGTCTCCTCGGCCACGTAGGAGGACTCCACGGCGATGTCCATGGCGGAGTTGCCCATCCCGAGGACGACGACGCTTCTTGCCCGCGAAGATCGAGTTGTCGATGTAGGCGTGGGCGTGCATCTGGGTGCCCTGGAAGTCGTCGGACCCGGGGAAGGCCGGTTCGGGCCAGCGCGGGTCCCAGTGGTGGCCGTTGGCGACGACCAGGCCGTCGTAGGTGCGCGTGCTCGCCGTCCTCGAGCTCGACCTTCCAGATGCCGTCCTCGGCGCGCCCGGCGTGGCGCGACGCCGGTGTTGAAGGTGATCAGGCTCGCGCAGCCCGAAGTGGTCGACGTAGTCGTCGAAGTAGGCGGCGATCTGGGTGTGGTGGGGGAAGTCCGGATAGGACTCGCGGCATCGGGAAGTCCGAGTACTCCATCCGCGGGCGGGAGGTGTTGATGAACAGGTCCCGGTAGGCGGCCGACATGCCGTTGCTGGTTTCCGAACACCCAGTTGCCGCCGACGCGGTCGGACTTCTCGAAGCAGTCGAACGGGATCCCGCGCTCGTGCAGCGCCTTGGCGGCGGCGATGCCCGAGGAGCCGGCGCCGATCAGGCAGACGCGCTCGGAGGTGCTCTCGAGGGTGCTCATCCGGCACCGATGCCGGGCCCGACGTGCTGGGGCGGGCCCTCGGGGCCCTCGTCGGCGTCGCTGTGGCCGGCCAGCGCGTCGTCGTGGGGCACACCGGGTGCCGGCGTGCCGTCGAGCCCCCTCAGGTAACGGTCGACCATCCGCGCACACTGGCGGCCCTCGTTGATCGCCCACACGATCAGCGACTGCCCCCGGCGGGCGTCGCCGGCGGCGAACACGCCCTCGACGGTGGTGGTGTAGGGCGCCAGCGCCTTGACGTTGCCGCGAGGATCCTTCTCGACTCCGAGCTGGTCGATCAGCTCGTGCTCGGGGTGCAGGAAGCCCATCGCCAGCAGCACCAGCTGGGCCGGCAGCTCACGGTCGGTGCCCGGCGACGGGCGCGAACGGAGGCTCGGGCTCGGCTTCGGCGATCTGCAGAGCCGCCACGGCGCCACGACCGTCGTCACGAAAGCCGGTCGTCGCGACCGAGTAGTCCTGCTCGCCCACGCCCCCCTGCCCGGCCTCCTCCATCGCGTAGCTGAGGCGGTACTTGGCGGGCCACAGCGGCCACGGGGTGCGGTCGTCGGGACGGTAGCTCGGGCGGCTCGGCAGCAGCTCCAGCTGCACGATCGAGCGGGCCCCCTCGCGCATCGCGTTGCCGACGCAGTCGGCGCCGGTGTCCCCGCCGCCGATCACCACCACGTCCTTGCCCGCGGCGGTGATGGCGCGCTGGCCGGCCGGCGCGGGGACGCTCGGGCGCGGACCCGACTGACGCGGCCACCCAGCGGTTGCGGAGGTACAGGTAGTCCATCGCGAAGTGGACCCCGTCGAGCTCGCGCCCGGGAATCGGCAGCTCGCGCGGAACCCGCGAGCCGGTCGCCAGCACGACGGCCGAGAAGCGCTCCCGCAGCTCCTCCACGGTCACGTCGCGGCCCACGTCGACGCCGCAGCGCAGCTCCACGCCCTCGGCCACGAGCTGCTCGACGCGCCGCTGCACGAGCGACTTCTCGATCTTGAAGTCGGGCACGCCGAAGCGGACCAGCCCGCCGGCGGCCTCGTCGCGCTCGAACAGGGTCACCTCGTGGCCGGCCCGGCGCAGCTGCTGGGCCGCCGCCATGCCGGCGGGACCGGACCCGACCACCGCCACCGAGCGCCCGCTGAGGATGCGCGCGTGCGGGGGTTCGGGGCGCACCCACCCCTCCTCCCAGGCGCGGTTGATGATCGAGTTCTCGATCTGTTTGATCGTGACCGCGTCGCCCTCGCGGATCTCCAGCACGCACGCCGCCTCGCACGGCGCGGGACACAACCGGCCGGTGAACTCGGGGAAGTTGTTGGTGGCGTGCAGCTGCGCGATCGCGTCCTCGAAACGGTCGCGATAGACGAGGTCGTTCCAGTCGGGGATCAGGTTGCCCAGGGGACAGCCGTTGTGGCAGAAGGGGACCCCGCAGTCCATGCAGCGGGCGCCCTGGTCGCGCAGCTCGGCCACCGGCCGCTGCAGCTGGAACTCGTGGTAGTCGCCGACCCGCTCGCGCGGATCCCGCTGGGGGATCCCGCGGCGCTCGATCTGCAGGAAGCCGCCGAGCTTGCCCATCAGGGTCCGGCCTCGCCGACGGCGTCAAGCGACCGCTTCGACGCCTGACCGCCGTTGGCGGCCGCTGCCGCCAGCGCCTCCTTTGCTCGCGTTCCCGCAGCACCCGCTTGTAGTCGTGGGGCATCACCTTCACGAAGGCTCCGCGGACGATCAGCGTCCTCCCAGCGCCCGAGCACGCCGCTCGGCGACGGGCGAGGCGGTGCGCTCGCGGTGCTCTTCGATCATCGCCCGCAGCTCCAGCACGTCGGCCTCGGCCAGCTCTTCGAAGCCGACCATGCCCATGTTGCAGCGCTTTCGCGAACAGCCCCTCCTCGTCGAGCACGTAGGCCACACCGCCGCTCATGCCGGCGGCGAAGTTGCGCCCGGTGGGGCCGAGCACGACCACCCGGCCACCGGTCATGTACTCGCAGCCGTGGTCGCCGACGCCCTCGACGACCGTCCAGGCACCGGAGTTGCGCACCGCGAAGCGCTCGCCCGCCAGGCCGCGGAAGAACGCCCGCCCGCGCGGTTGCCCCGTACAGCACGGTGTTGCCGACGATGACGTTCTCCTCGGCCTTGAAGTGGCCTCCCATGCCCTCCCGCGGGCGGATCGCGAACGACGCCCCCGGAGAGCCCCTTGCCGGCGTAGTCCTGGGCGTCTCCGCGCAGGGTGAAGGTGACACCGGGGGCCAGCCAGCCGCCGAAGCTCTGCCCGGCCGAGCCCTCGAAGTCCACCGTGATCGTGTCGCTGGGGAGTCCTTCGGGCCCATGGCGGCGGGCGATGTGGCTGGAGAGGATCCCCCCGACGCAGCGGTTGCGGTTGCGGATCGCCAGGCTCAGGCTCACCGGCCGGCGCTCGTCCAGAGCCGGCCTGGGCGCCCTCCACGAGCTCCCAGTCGAGCGCGTCGCCGAGCACCTCCGGCGGCGCCTCCACGCGCCTGCGGGGCGCGCCCTCTGCCAGCTTCACGTGGGCCAGGATGTGGGTCAGGTCGACCCCCCTCCCCTTCCAGTGGTCGATCGCCTCGCCGGCGCCGCAGCAGGTCGACGCGGCCGATGGCCTCATCCAGCGAGCGCAGGCCGAGCGCGGCCAGGATCTCCCTGACCTCCTCGGCGACGAAGAAGAAGAAGTTGACCACGTGCTCGGGGGTCCCCTTGAAGCGCTTGCGCAGCTCGGGGTCCTGGGTGGCGATGCCCACGGGGCAGGTGTTCAGGTGGCAGGCCCGCATCATGATGCAGCCCGTGGCGATCAGGGGGGCCGTCGAGAAGCCCATCTCGTCCGCCCCCAGCAGCGCGGCGATCACGACGTCGCGGCCGGTCTTCAGCTGGCCGTCGGTCTGCACCACGATCCGCGAGCGCAGGTCGTTCAGCAGCAGCGTCTGCTGGGTCTCGGCGAGGCCGATCTCCCACGGCACCCCGGCCGCCTGGATCGAGGACAGCGGCGAGGCGCCGGTGCCGCCGTCGTGGCCGGCGATCAGCACGCGGTCGGCGTTGGCCTTCGAGACGCCCGCGGCGACCGTCCCGACACCCACCTCGGAGACCAGCTTGACCGACACCTGCGCCTCGGGGTTCGAGCAGCGCAGGTCGTAGATCAGCTGCTTGAGGTCCTCGATCGAGTAGATGTCGTGGTGGGGCGGCGGGGAGATCAGCCCCACGCCGGGGGTGGTGTGCCGGATCGAGCCGATGTAGTCGTCGACCTTGTGCCCGGGCAGCTGGCCGCCCTCGCCGGGCTTGGCGCCCTGGGCCATCTTGATCTGCAGCTCGTCCGCGTTGACGAGGTAGTGGATCGTGACGCCGAAGCGCCCCGAGGCGACCTGCTTGATGGCCGAGCGGCGGCGGTCGCCGTTGGCGTCGGGGGTGAAGCGGACAGGGTCCTCGCCGCCCTCGCCGGTATTCGAGCGCCCGCCGAGACGGTTCATCGCGATCGCCAGCGTCTCGTGCGCCTCGCGGGAGATCGACCCGAGGCTCATCGCCCCGGTGCAGAAGCGCTTGACGATCTCGCTGGCGGGCTCCACCTGCTCGAGCGGCACGGGCCCGCCGGGCGCCTGGGAGAAGCCCAAGCAGGCCCCGCAGCGTCGCTCTACGGGCGGAGTCCTCGTTGACCATCCGGGCGTACTCGCGGTACTGCTCGTAGGCCTCGCTGGAGCGCACCTCCGTGTGCGCCCGCTCGTCGCCCTGCAGGGCCGCCGCCGACGTCGCCGTTGGCGCCGCGCACGGCGTGCTGGACGAGCGCGATCGTCTCCGGGTTCCAGATGTGGTGCTCGCCGTCGCGCCGCCATGCGTACACGCCGCCGACCGGCAGCAGCCGGTCCTGGGCGCATCGGGTAGGCACGCGCATGGCGCTCCAGGGCCTCCGGTGCCAGCGCCGACACGCCCACCCCGCCGATGCGCGAGGCGGTGCCGGTGAAGTGCTTGTCGATCAGCGCCCGCTCGAGGCCCACGGCCTCGAAGATCTGGGCGGCGCGGTAGGACTGGATCGTCGAGATGCCCATCTTCGAGATCGTCTTCAGCAGGCCTTTGCCGATCGCCTTGATGTAGTTCTGGGCCGCCCGCTCGGGGTCCAGCAGCTCTCGGCTTGCCGTCCGCCCCGGTGCGCTCCAGGCGCTTCTCGAACACGAGCTCGTCGAGCGTCTCGAGCACCAGGTAGGGGTTGATGGCGCTGGCCCCGTAGCCGATCAGGGTCGCGAAGTGGTGCACCTCGCGGGGCTCGCCGGACTCGAGGATGATCCCCGCCCGCAGCCGCGTGCCCTCAAGCGCGAGGTGGTGGTGGACGGCGGCCACCGCCAGCAGCGAAGGAATCGGCGCCCGCCGCGGGTCCACCCGGCGGTCGGACAGCATCGATGATGTTGACGTGCTCGGCGATCGCCGCCTCGGCCTCCCGGCAGATGCGCGTCGATCGCCTTCTCCATCCCCTCCGCGCCCTCCTCGACGGGCCAGGTGATGTCGAGCGTGCGGGCTTTGTAGACGTCGTGCACGACGTTGCGTAGCGTCTCCAGCTCGCGGTTCAGCAGGATCGGCTGTTCCAGCAGCAGCTTGTGGGCGTGCTCGGGGGTCTCCTCGAAGAGGTTGCGCTCGTTGCCGAGGCTGGTCGCGAGGCTCATCACGATTTCCTCGCGGATCGGGTCGATCGGCGGGTTGGTGACCTGTGCGAACAGCTGCTTGAAGTAGGAGAACAGCGGCGGCGCCTGGTCGGAGAGGACGGCCAGCGAGAGGTCGTTGCCCATCGAGCCGATCGGCTCCGCCCCTTCGATCGCCATCGGCGCCAGCAGCACCCGCAGGTCCTCCTGGGTGAAGCCGAAGGCCCGCTGTCGCAGGTGCAGGGGCTGGTTCGGAGATCGTCACCTGTTCGGAGGGCGGCAGGTCGCCGAAGGGCACGGCGTTGCGCGCGTACCACTCGCCGTAGGGCTTCTGCGTGGCGATCTCGCGCTTGAGCTCCTCGTCCTCGACGATCCGCCCTCGCTCGAGGTCCACGAGGAACAGCTTCCCCGGCTGCAGACGGCCCAGGCGCCTGACGTTCTCCGGCGGGATGTCCAGCAGACCCGACTCCGAGCCGAGCACCACGTAGCCGTCGAGCGTCTCGACCCAGCGGCCCGGTCGCAGACCGTTGCGGTCGAGCGTCGCCCCGACCACGCGGCCGTCGGTGAAGGCCACCGAGGCGGGCCCGTCCCAGGGCTCCATGAGGCAGGCGTGGTAGGCGTAGAAGGCCTTCAGGTAGTCCGGCAGGTCGTCGCGGTCGCGGTAGGCCTCCGGGATCATCATCATCGCCGCGTGGGGCAGCGAGCGCCCGGCCAGCATCAGCAGCTCGAGCACGTTGTCGAAGGTGGCCGAGTCGGAGTTGCCCGGCGCCACGACCGGCAGGATGCGCTCGAGGTCCTCGCCGAACAGCTCCGAATGCAGCTCGCTCTCGCGCGCCCGCATCCAGTTGATGTTCCCCATCAGCGTGTTGATCTCGCCGTTGTGGCAGATCACCCGGTAGGGGTGCGCGAGCTCCCAGCTCGGGAAGGTGTTGGTCGAGAAGCGCGAGTGCACCAGCGCCATCGCGCTCTTGGTGCGCTCGTCGCGCAGGTCGGCGTAGAAGGGCGCAAGCTGGTAGCTGATCAGCATGCCCTTGTAGTTGATCGTGCGTGAGGAGCTCGAGGCTACGTACAGGCCGGGCTCCCGGGCGGTCAGGTCGCTGATCCGGCGGATCACGTAGAGCTTGCGCTCGAAGGCGTCCTGGTCGGTCTCGCAGGGGCCGGCGGCGGCCACGAACAGCTGGCGGATGACCGGTCGGCAGGCGCCCGCCACCTGTCCGGTCTCCTCCGGGGAGACGGGGACGTCACGCCAGCCGAGCAGGCGCTGGCCGGTCTGGTCGACGGCGTCCTCGAGCAGCTTCTCCAGGCGTCCCCGGGCGGCGTCGTCGGTCGGCAGGAAGCACATCAGCACGCCGTAGGCGCCCGCCGCCGGGAGCTCGAACGGCGCCACCGCCCGGAACAGCTCGTCGGGCATCTGCATCAGGATCCCGGCGCCGTCGCCGGTGCAGGGATCCGCTCCCGTGGCGCCGCGGTGCTCGAGGTTCTCCAACGCCGTGATGGCCCTCGAGACGACCTCGTGGGTGGGCTGGTTGTCCAGCCGCGCGACCATTCCGACGCCGCAGGCGTCGTGCTCGAACCGAGGGTCGTAGAGACCGGCTTCCCCGGGCGGGTGCATGTTTTGCAAGTTCATGTGAGTGCTCCCTTGGGGCCGTGCATCCCGGGCTGGCGCTGGGGGGCGTCCTGGCAAGACGACCGTGCACCGTGGCGCAGGCAGTCGGGCACCTGAGGCGAAGCCCGAAGGGTAGCAGCGAAACACGCCGGGAAAAGGCTCCCTGGCAGGGAAAATGAGAAGCGCCTCAACCAATTGACGGGGCCCATATCCGACCACCTCGCGGGGCCCAGATCCGGCCACCCGCCGGCGCCCGGATCGCACCCCGTGGACGGGCCGCTAGCGAGTGCTCCCGCGGGGCCCCGAGCTCAGCCGGCGTTGCCCGCGGGCGGAGGCTCCGAGGCCATCGTCGCGCTCTCCGGCCAGGAGCACATGCGGGATCGTCCCGGGCAGGTCCCGCACAGCCCCCGATGGGGTCTGCGACTGACGGCGAAGCCGGCCCGAAGCGCCTCCCGCAGGCGCTGCTGGAGGGACTCCTGCAGCGAGCCCATCCGGTCCGCGCCCGAAACTCGCCGAGGCCCACTCCCGAGGGCGCTCCAGGAACCAGTGTTGGACCTCCACCCGCTCGGCCCCTCCCCGCAGCACGGCCAGCGCGTACAGCTCCCGCTGCAGCGCGTAGTCGCGGGCGACGAGCACCTCGAGGTCGTCATCGGACGCGACCGCGTCGCTCTTGTAGTCGATCACCAGGTAACCGCCGTCCCGCTCCCGGGCGAGCACGTCGATGACGCCCGTCAGCAGCGGCAGCCGCTCACCCGCCGGGTAGGCGAACGGCTGCTCCCGCCACACCTCGGCGGCCGCCGCTATCCGCTTTCCCGGTGCCTCCCGGAGGGCCGTCCCGAGCAGCTCGGCGATCTCCCCCAGCGCCCCGGCGCCGGGATCCAGCCCGAGCCCGCTAGCGGCCAGCTCGACCTCCTGCATGCTCGGACCTGCCCCGGTGGCGAAGTCGTGCAGCTCCAGCACGCGGTGAACGAGCGAGCCCCGGGCGAGCGCGTCGAGGGCCCTGCCGCGGGGCCCAGGCGCCGGATCCTCCACCCCCCGCTCCTGGAGGCCGAGCACCCGTTCGAGGTAGTACCTGTAGCCGCACCGCTCGAGCTCCTTCAGCGACGAGTAGCTCGCCGTCTGCAGTTCGATCGGCGCCGGGGGCGCGACAGCGACCAGGCGCGGGGGCGCAGACGTTTGGGCCGGCGGGCCGCCGGAGCTCGGATCGCCGCCGGGCGCCAGTGCCGCGACCTCGTCCTCCAGGGTCAGCTGCGCCGGGTTCACGCCACGGAGCTGGGGCCCCGGCGGGACGTCGACTCGCGTGGGTGCCGGCCGGCCCGCCTGGGCCGTGGGCGGCCCGGCGGCGCCCCGATCGGTGGCCGAGTCGACGCTGCCGTGAGCCGCGGGCGCCTGCGCCGGCAGCCCGGCCGCCGTGGATGGCGTCGCAATCATGCAGCGCAGGTCCCCCCCGCCCGTCGCGGCCGGGAGGACAATGCCCTCGAGGCCGGCGCCCGGCGCCAGTTGCTGTTCGAGCTCGCCGAGGTCGCCGACGAGGGCCGGGGCGAGCCACGAGATGGTCGTGCCGTTGGCGCCGGAGGAGCGCCCCGGCAGCTCGATGGCGCCGCTCAGCAGCAGCCGCTCGCGGGCGCGGGTCATCGCCACGTACAGGACCCGGTCCTCCTCGAGCGCTTCCTCCGCCTGGCGCTCCTCGCTCAGCTGCTGGTATTCGAGCGCCGGCGTGCTGTCGGAGCCGTCCAGGTGGGCGAGGCGCAGGCCGATGCGGTCGTCCTGCACGAGCAGCTCCGGGATCCGTTTGTTGGGGGCACGGCCGAGGTCCGCCACGCACACGACCGGGAACTCCAGGCCCTTGGCGGCATGGATGCTCATCAGCCGCACCGCGTCGCTGTCGGACAGCGCCGGCGCGTCCGCCTCACCCGAGCGTTTCTGTTCCTTCAGGTAGGCAACGTGGTCCAGGAACCCCCGCAGGTCGCGCCCCTCGGCTCTCCTCGAAGCGGCGCGCGAGCCGGGCGAGCTTGTAGGCGTTGGCTAGCTCGCCCGGGTGCCCGGCCGCCAGACGCGGGCGAGCCCTCACCGGACGCGGACTGCCCCAGCGCGCGGGAGATCAGCTCGCCCAGCGGCCGCAGCGGGGCCCCGGTGCGCTCGCGCTCTGCGAACGCGCAGAAGCGCTCGAGCGCGAGCTCGTCGGCGGGAGCCAGGCCCAGCTCGCTGCCGGCCCCGATCGCCAGCTCGAAGGCCCGCCCGCTGCGTTTCTGGGCGGCGAGCGCGAGCAGCGCCATGGCGTCGTGCGAGAGCCCTGCGAGTGGCCCGGCCAGGCAGGCGTACAGCGCCTCCTCGTCGAGCGGATTGGCGAGCACCCGCAGGTAGGCGAGCAGGTCTTCGACCGTGCGGCTCTCCCAGTAGGCGCCGGCCGACGCGAGCGTCGCCAGGCCCTGCTGCTGCAGCGCCTGCTCGTACACGGCGATATCCCCCAGCGCCCGCAGCAGCACAACCACCTCCCGGGGCCGCGCCTCCCCGGCCGCGACCAGTTCCGCCACGCGGCGGGCGAGTAGCCGTGCCTCGGCCTGCCGCCAGACGGCCGCGCGCGGCAGCCCGGCGCCGATCACCCGGGGGCCCTCGCCGCCCAACGCCTCCTCCCAACCGGCCTTCTGGGCGAGCAGCAGCTCCACCGCCACCCCATCGCTGCGCGGGTCCGGCTCGCGAGCCCCCTGGGCACCGGTGAAGCTCTCCAGGCGCTCCTCGAACAGGGCCCCGACCGTCGCCACCAGCGCGGGCCGGCTGCGGAAGTTGAGCGTCAGGGACAGGCTCGAGCCGGACCGTGAGAGCAGCTCCGCGCGCTCGCGGAAGATCGCCACCTCGGCGTGCCGGAAGCCGTAGATCGCCTGGAACTCGTCGCCGACGGTGAACAGGTTCCCGTGCTCGAGCAGGCGCAGGATCTCGAGCTGACGACGGTTGGTGTCCTGGAACTCGTCCACCATCACAAGCTCGAAGCGGCCCGACCAGGAGTCGCGGATCTCCTCCCGGCCGCCGAGCAGAGCCGCCGCCAGCAGCTCCAGGTCGTCGAAGTCGACGGCCGCGCGCTCGAGCTTGAACGCCTCGTACAGGTCCGTGAAGCCGCCCAGCAGCCGGTCCAGCAACAGGCAGGCCGCCGCCGCGGTCGCGTCGTCCGGCTGCCCCTCCCGCGGCGGGGGCGGACTCGGCAGTCGCGGCAGGCGCTCGCCGCGGCTGCGCAGTTGGGCGTGGGCCGACTCGACCATCGTCCGCAGCCGGTCGGGTCCGTACGCCGCTGCAAGCGCCACCGCCCCGGCCTCTTCCCCCTGCACGAACTCCCCCAGCGCCGCCTGGAAGGCGTTGCGGCGCAGGCGCCCGGCGACGCCCTCATCGAGCACACGGAAGCCGGGGTCCAGGCCGGCGGCAAGCGGGTGGGCTGCGAGCAGCCGTGCACAGAAGCCGTGGATCGTCGAGACGTAGGCGGCCTCGGTGTCGCGCGCGGCCCCGCGCTCGCCGAGCTCGAGGAAGGCGGAGCGGACGCGCTCTCGCAGCTCTCCGGCCGCCCGGTCGGTGAACGTGATCGCAAGGATCTGCGAGGGGCTCAGGCCGTCGTGCAGCACAGCCGCCACGAAGCGCTCCACCAGCACCGCGGTCTTGCCGCTGCCGGCGGCGGCGGACAGCGACAGCGGCCCCGAGCGCCGCTGCACCGCGGCGAGCTGCTCGTCGGTCAGCGGCACCGGCAGATCGACGGGTAGCTACAGCCACCCCCCGGCGAGCAGCTCTCGGGCTTGGGCTCGAGCTCTCCGTCGCGCGCCCTCACGGCCGCCGAGCGGGCCGTCAGGAGCGCCTCGGCCAGCAGCTCGCGTACCTCCTCGCCGGGCCGCTCGTCGCCGCGGACGCAGCCGAGCTCGATCCCCGTGTCCTCGTCGAGGATCCCGCGGCCACGCAGATCCCGACCGGACAGAGGCTGGTAGAAGCCGCCCACCGCGGTGCGCTCCAGCAGACGCTCGACGGCCAGCATGTACAGCGGAACCTGGACCTTGCCCTCCGCCATCCAGCGTGAGGGCAGCGTGGCGGCGCCGCTCTTGTAGTCCACCACCACGGCGTCCCCGGCCGGCGAGTAGTCGACGCGGTCGATCCGCCCGCGCAGCACGACGCCATCACCGAGCTCGAAGGCCGGCAGCTCGAGGTCCCCCTGCTCCTCCGCCGGAAGGCCGAAGGACAGCTCGAGCGGCCCCGGCTCGAGCGGCGACTCCGCCCGCGCGGCGTGCTCGAGGTAACGGTCGAGGTCCGTGTGCAGCCGCAGTCGAGCTCCGGGCAGGCGCTCGCCCGCCACCGACAACGGATATTCGGGCTCGCGCCGTGCCAGCGCCCGCGCCAGCAGTGCACGTGCCGTCTCGAGCGTGGCCGGCGTCACCGCGGCACTGCCCGTCTGCTCCCGCAGTCCCTCGAGCGTGTCCTTCAGCACCGCGTGGGCGAGCCCCCCGCGGCGCAGCGGCTCGGCGTCGGGGTCCCACGATGCCGGGCGCAGGATCCGCTCGATGTACCAGCGCATGGGACAGCCGATGTATTTCTCGAGCTGGCTCGCAGACCAGGGTCGGCCGGCCAGCTCGCCCAGCACGCGCTCGTCGCGCAGCGACCACTCCCGCTCCGGATCGTCGGTGCTCGGGGGCGTTCCGCTGCTCACCGGCAGGGTGGCCCGGGCGCCCCCGCGCAGCGGCTGCTCCAGCAGCTGCTCCTCGAACAGATCGCACACGTCCTCCACGAACAGCGAGCGGCTCGTCGAGAGGCCTTCGTCGTCGGCCAGGTGCCAGCTCAGCACGAGCAGCTCCTCCGGGCGCGATACGGCGGCGTACAGGAGGTATCGCTCGGCGGCGAGCGGATCCTCGGGGCGGCCGAGGCGTATGCCGGCGAGGCGCTCGAGCTGGAAACGGTCCTCTTCGGAGAGCAGGCCCCGGGGCCGGCGGTGGGACGGGAACACGCCTTCCTGCATTCCGCACAGGAACAGCGCCCTGACCCGCCGTGCCCGCAGCGCCAGCGGGTCGAGTACGGCAACCGCATCGCCTCCGGGAGGACGGCCACCGAGGAACTCGACCGCGGCCAGCTCGGCGGCCAGCGCCGCTGCGTCGCCCGGCGCCAGCTGGGGTGCGCGCACCGCCAGCTCCCGTAGCTCGCCCAGCGCCCGGGCGGCCGCGGCGTGGGCGAGCGCCTCGTCGGCCTGCTCACCCGCCAGCACGGTCCCAGTGCCCTGCAGCGGGGCGCCCAGGAGCCGGGCGAGCTCCCGGCCACAGCGGTCGATCAGCGCGGCAGGCGAGCGGGCCTGGGCCACCTGCAGCTCGTCCAGCGCCTGCAGTGGCCAGTTGCGCTGCTCCCACAGGGCCCGCGCCCGCGACACGGCCGTCGCCCCCTGATGGCGCAGTTCGCGTTCGAGGTCGTCGGCCAGCACCGGCACGCGCAACAGACCGGGCGCCGTCAGCCAGGCCAGCAGATCGGCGCTCGTCCCCGGCGGCTCGCCCTCCCCTCGGCGTGGCACGCAGCGCAGCAGGCCGACCAGCGCCCTGCCGATCGCGCTGTTCGCAAGCGGCACGGGCCGCTGGATGGCGGCGGGAACGCCGGCTCGGGCGAGCACCTCCCCGAGCAGCTCGCGGGAGACCCCGCCACCGCGCACGGCGATCGCGATCTCGCCCGCGGCGAACCCGTCCGCGAGCAGCCGCGAGATCTCGCCCGCCACCAGCTCCAGCTCGGCGCGCTCCCCGGCCCCCTCGAGCAGCCGCAGGCTCCCGTCCGCCGCCAGCCGCGGGGCGTCGAGCTCGAACAGGCGGCGCTCGAGGTGGCTGAGCGCGGCGCGGGCGCCCGGAGCGTAGTAATCGGCCCGCGAAGCCAGGCGCTGGTGCTCGGCGGCGAGGGGCGCGAGTGCCTGATAGGTGGCGGCACGTCCGGCGAAGGCCGTGCGGCCCTCCTCGAAGCTCAGCGATACCGTCACCGGCGCCCCGCTCTCTGCGAGCGTGTGCACCGCCCGCAGCTGGAGCGGGTTGAGGTCGTCGAAGCCGTACAACAGGACGGGCGTGGCTCCCCACAGCGACGGATCGGAGCGGATCGCCGCCAGCGCCCGCATCCGCAGCTGCTGGGCGTCGGCCATGCCCAGGCGCGCGAGCTCGGACTCGTAGTCGGAATACAGCGCTGCCAGGCGCCGACGGAAGGAGCCCTCGTGCTGCTCGTCGGCGTCGAGCTTCGCCATCGCCGCCTCCAGGCGGGGGGGCGTGACGGCGCCCGCGTGGAGGTCGTCGATCAGCTCCCGCACGGCCCTCGAGAGGCCCGCCGAGAGGGGACCCTCGCGGTCCGGCGCGAGGCCCGCGCGACGACTGACGAGGGCGATCAGCCGCTCGCGGGCGTGCTCGGGAAGGACCGGACCGTGCAGTCCCGCCCGTCGAACCACCTCGCCGAGCAGCCCACCGAAGCGCGTAACCCGGGCGCCGATCAGGGCGCCCTCGCCCGACAGCTCGCGCGTATAGCGCTGCACATCGGCAGCGGTGGGGACCACCAACAGCGGCTGGCTCCCGCCGCCGAGCTCGGTCCGCACGGCGTCCATCACGGCCTGGGCCTTGCCCGCATTGGCGGGCCCGCTGATCAGCTTCAGGGGCAAGCACCCATCCTGGCGCACGCGGGGGACGTGGCCCCCAGGGCCGGGATCGGCGGTGGGACTAGGCGGCGGTGCGCTCGCCGACGGTGGTGCCGGCGTCCTTCACGGCGTCCGCGGCGAGACCCTCGACGAGCTGCTCCTCGGCGTCCGGGGGCTTTGCCCCCTCCTTCGCCCATGGCTCATCGAACTCCACGCGCCATTTGCCCTCGTCGGTCTGGCTGAGCGCGAGACGGGCGCGGAAGCTGCGCCCGCTGCGCCCCCTGAAGCCCGTGACGGCGGCGGCGGTGTATCCGGTCCGGATCAGTTCCTTGGCGACGGCCAGCGGGAGCTGCTTGCCGGCTTTGGACTTCCAGATCACGAACCCGCAGCCGGGGTCCTCGCGGGCCCAGCACGAATAGCCCTTGCGGTTCTCGACGATCTCGTGGCCGCAGATCGGACAGGGCCCCAGGCGGGCCCTCGGGATGCGCACGTCTTTGAGCGTCGCGTCGAGCTCCTTGACGGTCTCCTCGGCGAACTCGGAGATGTCGTGCATGAAGCGCTGGCGGGAGTCCTCGCCGCGCTCGATCATGCCCAGCCGCTGCTCCCAGGAGCCGGTCAGGTCCGGGGAGGTGAGCGCGTGCTCGCCGAGCAGACGGATCACGTTGAGGCCCTTCTCGGTCGGGATCAGGGCGCGCCCGTCGCGCTCCAGGTAGCCGACCGTGATCAGCCGCTCGATGATCGCCGCGCGCGTGGCCGGGGTGCCGATCCCCGAGTCCTTCATCGCCTCGCGCAACTCGTCGTCGTCGACGAGCTTGCCGGCCGTCTCCATCGCCCCCAGCAGCGAGGCGTCGCTGTAGCGGCGCGGCGGTTTGGTTTCCTTGCGCGCGCTCTCCACCTTGCGGGTGTCGACCGGCTCGTCCTGCGCCAGCCGCGGGAGCTGCTGTTCGGCCGTGTCCTCGTCCTCCTCGGAGCGCTCCTCGCCGCCCTTGGAGGCCGGCACGGGTGCCTCGTCGTAGACGCCCCGCCAGCCGGGTACGAGCAGCACCTTGCCGCGGGTCCGGAAGGTGAGCCGCGAGCCGGCCGGACCTACCTCCTCGGCGCCGTCGACGGTCGTCTCCACGCGGGTGTTCTCGAACACCGCCTCCGGATGGAAGACGGCCAGGAAGCGCCGCGCGGCCATGTCGAAGATGCGGCGGTCGTCGGAGTCCATCTTCTCGAGCTTGTGCTCGGAGCGGGTGGGGATGATGGCGTGGTGGTCGGTGACCTTCTCGTCGTTGACCACACGCGCCAGCGGGAGCACGTCGAGGCCGGTCACGTACTGCGCGGCGGCACGGTATTCCTCGTGTGATCCGACCAGCTCGGCGATCGGCTTGATCTCCTCGACCATGTCGGTCGTCAGGTAACGGGAGCTGGTGCGCGGATAGGTGAGCGCCTTGTGCTCCTCGTACAGACGCTGGGCGGCGGAGAGCGTGCGGCGGGCCGAGAAGCCGTAGCGCGTGTTGGCCTCGCGCTGGAGGGTGGTCAGGTCGTAGAGCATCGGCGCTTTCTCGCGCTGCTCTTTCTTCTCCAGCTTGGTGATCGTCCCCGGCCGCCCGCTACAGGCGCGCACGATCGCATCGGCGAACTCCTGGCTCGTGATCCGCGGCCCTCGCGCCAGCTCTTTCTGCCCGGCGGGGGCGTGGAACTGGCCACGGTAGACGCGCTCGCCGCCGCCGCCCTCGGAGGAGCCGTCGCCGTTCTGGGGGGCGGCCGCGAAGGTGGCGTCCACGAGCCAGTAGGGCTCGGGCTTGAAGGCTCTGATCTCCTCCTCGCGGCGGGCCACGATCGCCAGCGTGGGGGTCTGGACGCGGCCCAGCGAGACGGCGCCGTCGAAGCTCGAACGCAGGCGGATGGTGGCCGCGCGGGTGGCGTTCATACCGACGATCCAGTCGGCCTCCGAGCGCGAGCGTGCCGCCTCCTCGAGGGCCTCGAACTCCTGGGCCGGGCGCAGCCCCTGCAGCGCGCTCTTCATGGCGGCGTTGGTCATCGAGTTCAGCCAGAGGCGTTTGACGGGTTTCTTGCCCTTGGCCTGCTCGTACAGGTAGGCGAAGATCAGCTCCCCCTCGCGCCCGGCGTCGCAGGCGTTGACGACCTCGTCGATGTCCTCGCGGCCCAGCTGTTTGGTGATCACCGACATCTGCTTGCGCGAGCGCTCGTCGCGCACCACGAGTTTGAAGCGCGACGGCACGATCGGCAGGTCGGCCATCTTCCAGCTCTTGAATTTGGCGTCGTAGGCGTCGGGCTCGGCGAGCTGGACGAGGTGCCCGACGGCCCAGGTGACCACGTCGTCCGGGCCCTCGAGATAGCCCTCGTGCTTCTGGAAGGGCCCGGTCAGGACTCGCGCGAGGTCCTGCCCGACGGACGGCTTCTCAGCCACCAGGAGGGTCTTGGACATGGCGGTCAGCGTAGCGGGGGCCAGGGCCGCCCGGCTCGCTCAGCCGCTGGTGCACCCTTCCGTGCTGACCGTCTGACCCGCCGCCGCCCGCGCCCTGGCCTTGCTCAGAGCGGCTCCCAGGGAGGCATTGGCGACGCCATAGCCGCCGTGCGAGGAGCTGTCGACGGTGGCCGCGAAGACGGTCGCGAGCACCCGCCCGGAGGAGTCGAGGATCGGGCCGCCCGAGTTGCCCGGTCGCACCAGCCCGCGCAGCGGGGTCAGCATGCGCTGGACCGGTCCCTGGCCGTAGGCGTTGTCTGTGATCACGTTCTGGGTGCGCCCGATGCGGCCCGCCTCGAGCGTCAGCGGGCCGTTTTCCGGATAGCCGGCGATCACGCCCGCGGTACCCGAGGGCGGGTCGGTGCGGACGCTGAGCGGGCGCAGTTGCAGACCCGGGACCTCCAGCACGGCGAGGTCGTCGTGGCGGTCGAAGGCGAGCACCTGGGCCGGCAGCGTGGGCGCGTCGCCCCCCACCTGCACCCCGGTGTCGTCCTCGCCGGCGACCACGTGTGCGTTCGTCACCACGAGATCGCCGCCGGCCGCCCAGCCGGAGCCCTCGATCGCCAGCCCGCAGGCGGTGCCGATCACCCGCACCACGCTGTGCGCCGCGCCCCTCACGGCGGAGTTGCCGATCAGACGCGGTTCGGGTGCCGCCACGCCGGGCGCCGGCCCCGTGATCGAGGGCAGCGGATCCAGGCGCGCGAGTGCCCCCAGGATCGAGCCCGATGGCGGCAGCAGTTCGTTGAGCTCCCTGAGGATCACCGAACGCTGGATGTCCTTGCGCAGGTGTGACTCCCCCGGAGCCTGGGCCGCCACGGCGGCGGCGATCCACACGATCCCGAGTCCGACGGCCACGCCGAGGGCTGCGCCGAGGACACCGTCGAGGGCCCCGAATCCGGGGATCACCAGCGTGCGGCGGAGTTTGAAGCCGAAGCCCTCGAAGCCGGTCGCGAGCAGGGCTCCGGCCAGCACCGCTCCGAGCAGGCCGAAGGCGGGGGCGTAGGGAGAGGCTGAGCCCTGGGGCAGCAGCAGCGGCCCGAGGCGGGTGCCGAGGAAGGCGCCGAGCAGGAAGCCGCCGAACGACAGCACCCCGACGACGAAGCCCTGGCGGAAGCCGAGGATGGCGAGGATGCTGGCGAACGCGACAATAAGCCAGTCCAGCGATGTCACCACGAGTGTTCTACAGCCTCGATGCACCCGAACCGTAGGGTTCACACGCGCCGGGCCGGATGGCTGCTGGCGCTGGCGGTGCTCGCCTTCGGCCTCGGGGCCTACGTCGCCGCCGACTCGGGCGGCGTGGGCGCGCACGCGCTCGCCCGCAGCTTCGCGCGGGAGTGGGCCGCCCGCGACTACGCCGCCATGTACGAACAGCTCGCTCCCCAGACACGCGACGGGGTCTCGCTCGCGCACGTCAGGAGCGTGCTGCGTTCCGCCGGCGCCACCGCCACCTTGATCGAAGCCCGGCCGGTCGGGGCCCCACGGGCCGTCGGGACGGGGGAATACGAGGTGCCTGTCCGTGCCCGCACGCGCATGTTCGGGACGCTGGTGCTGCCCTACCGGCTGCGGATCACCAGCCACGAAGGCTCGCTCGGGGTGGCCTGGGGCCGCTCGGTCGCGTTCCCCGGGCTGCGGGCGGGCGAGCTGCTGACCCGGACCACCAACCTGCCGCGGCGGGCCTCGCTGCTGGCGAGCGACGGCAGCGTGCTGGCGGAATCGCCGGCCGGCGCCGGGGGCGAAGAAGCCGACGACCGTGTCTCGCCACTGGGCAACTCCGCCACGGCCCTGCTCGGGAGCGTGGGCCCGGTGCCCGCCGCACGCGAGGCCGAAATGGAAGCGATGGGCGTCCCCTCGCAGGGGCCGGTCGGCCTCAGCGGGCTCGAGCTGGCGCTCGACGAACGCCTGCGGGGCGCCCCTGGGGGAGAGCTGATGGCGGGGGACCGCGTGCTGGCGTCGGTCGCGCCGCGCCCCGCTCCGGCCGTGCATACGAGCATCTCCCCCAGCCTGCAACAGGCGACGGTCGCCGCCCTCGGCGCCCAGTACGGCGGGATCGTGGCGATGCGCCCCTCGGGGCAGATCCTGGCGGTGGCGGGCATCGGCCTGGACGGCCTGCAGCCACCCGGGTCGACCTTCAAGATGGTGACCCTCTCGGGGGTGCTGGCGGCACACCTCGCAAACCCCCACACGGTCTTCCCGTACGCCACCTACGCGACCCTCGACGGGGTCAAGCTGAGCAACGCCAACGGCGAGGAATGCGGCGGGACACTCGAAACGGCCTTCGCCGTGTCGTGCAACTCGGTGTTCTCACCGCTGGGCGTCAAGCTGGGCGCCGAACGCCTGGTGGCGAGCGCCGAACGCCTCGGCTTCAACTCTCCCACGGGAATCGCCGGAGCGCCCGAGAGCACGCTTCCGAGCGCCGGCGAAATCCACGGCGAACTGGACGTCGGCTCGACCGCCATCGGTCAGGGGAGCGTGCTGGCGACGCCGCTGCAGATGGCCACGGTGGCGGCCACCATCGCCGACGCAGGACGCCGCCCGCAGCCCACCTTCCTCGCCTCCGCCCAGCCGCCGGCCCGCTCCGGGGCGCTGTCGGCCTCGGTGGCGCGGACCGTGCGGCGGTTGATGATCGGCGTCGTGCGCGGCGGCACCGGCACCGCCGCGGCGATCCCCGGCGTGACGGTGGCGGGCAAGACCGGAACCGCCGAACTGAAGAGCGCCTGCCCCACCGGCCAGGGGGCTGCCCAGGAAGCCCCGACGGGCGGCGAAGCGCAGGAATCGTGCGCCGCCGGCGAAGCCCAGGGTGCCAACACCGACGCCTGGTTCGCGGCCTTCGCACCGGCGCTGAACCCGCGGGTGGTGGTGTGCGTGCTGCTCGTCAAAGACGGGGCCGGGGGCGATACGGCGGCACCCGTGGCCCGGCAGATACTGGAAGCCGGGCTGCGCTAGACGTCGAGCTCGGCGCTCGCCGAGCTGTGTGGGTTCAGCGGGTTGACGAGCTTGAGCTCGAGCGGGCGGTTGTCGAGCGAGATCGTGGCGATCTTGAACAGCAGCAGCTGTCCCTGGCTGCCGAACACGCGGGCCGGCGATCCGGGCAGCGGGAGCATGTTTTTGGAGCGCACGATCCCGCCGCGGTAGGCGAACAGGTTCGTGGGACCGATCGGGACCGGCCGGTAGACGTTGCCCTGGGTGTCGGTGAGGGTGATCGTGTTGCTGGCCAGCAAGGGTTTGGTGGTTTCGTTGTAGACCTGTACGAAGACCCCGAACCACTCCTGCCCCGGCAGGAGCCTGCGCTGTGAGGGGAGAACGCCCTGGAGATAGGTGGCGTCGCCGTTGTTCCAGGGATTCAGCTGGCGGGAGATCTGGACCTCGTAGATCAGGGGGCCCACGTCGAGGTAGGGGGCGTTGGCGCCGGACTCGCCCGCGTAGGTGCCCGTCGTGACCTTCGTGTGGGAGTCCCCGCACCCGGCCAGCGCCAGCACGGCGAGCAGGCCGAGCGCCGCCAGAGCTGTTCTGGGCCCGCGGTGTCGCATGCGAGGCGGCAGTCTAGCCACCGGCAACGGTCACCCGCGCCCCGCGGCCGACGCCTTCCTCGAGGATGCCCCGCAGGCGCTGGAGCGCTCGAGCGTTCTTGCGTTTGATCCACGAGCGCCCGCCGAGGCTCTCGCCGATCCGGTCCGTCAGCGTGGCCGGCTCGGTCCGGAACGTGAAGGTGACGCGCGTGCCGCCGGCTGCGTCCGCCAGCTCGTAGACCCCGAGCGTGCGCACCCGGTTGTCCTTGCCGGTGCGCCCGATCTCCACGATCCGGTGGGGGCGGTCCACCTCTACGAAGGTCACGTCCGCCCAGCTGAAGCGGTTGCCCGGCGCCTTGACGTGAAAGCGGGCTCCGGCCCCGCGGCCGACCGAGTCGATCCGCGTGAGGTGCCATTCGACCAGGAAGTGGTCGGTGAACTCGGGGTGGTTGGCGATGTCCTGCAGGTAGTCGAAGACCTGCTCGCGGGGAGCGGAGACGACGATTGAGACGCTGACCGGGTCCAAAGCGGGTCCACTTTATAAGCCACCGCGGGCGCGGCGGGTCGATCGCGGGGCCGGCCCGGCGCCGGTGGAGGCGCGCCGGACGGCGGCGAGTGGGCCCGTGACTAGGCGGCGCGGGCGAGCCGGCGCACGGTCTGCCCGTGCTCGGTGTGACGGACGGCCGCGCTGACCTGGGGCTGCTCCGCGTGGCCGGCGCTGCACAGCTCGCACACGGTCCGCGGGCGTCGCCCTCCGTACACGTGTACCTGCTCGCCGACGAGCGGCGTGCGCCCGCAGTCGTCGCAGCTGGTGCGGTCGGCCTGCAGGGCGATGATGCCGCGGTGCAGCAGCAGGAGCTCGAGTCGTTCGCGGTCGCCGGCGGCACTGGCCATCGTGGAGTAGGCATTCGCCCCCACCCGCCCGGTTCCTTCGGGCCGAGTTGCGCACGCAACGGCGTTTGCAGCGGGGAGGGTGCGGGTAGCGAACACGAGCCGGGGAGAGTTGGGCCCGTAGGCCAGGCTCGAGCGGTCGTGACTTCCGTAGTTTTATGGGCGCAGATTCCGTAGTTTCACGGGACTGCATCAACGATTCGGAGCTCCGAATCTTGTTATGATCCGCACGACTTTCCTCCGGCGAAGGAGCGCCCACCCACCTAGCGCCAAAAGAGAGGGAGGAGCACAAATGGATTCACTTCGTTCGGGCACCTTTATGGGCTCTGGCTCCTTCCGTTGCGTTCGCTGTGGCTACATCGTCACGCTCGACGGCTCCGAGCGCCTGCCGGAGTGCCCATCGTGCAGCGCGGAGGAGTTCGTCCGGGCCTCGATGTTCAGCACGGAGCGGATCCCACCCGCCTCCGAGGCCACCTCGACCGGCGCCACCGTGCTGGCGGCGCCCTCCCCCGAGCGGAGCACGCGCGTCGCGGAGGCCCGTGAGCGGGTCGACCAGCCCGGCGACTACGTGGTCTATGAGGAGGGCGGCGAGCTGCGCGTCATCGCGCTCACGCGCGAGTGGACGCGGGTCGGGCGCAGCCTCGCGGCCGACGTTCGTTTCGACGACCCCACCGTGTCCCGCCGTCACGCCCTGATCGTGCGCCAGCCGGATGGTGTGCGCCTGCTCGACGACCGCTCCCTGAACGGGGTGTTCGTGAACGGCACGAGGGTCGACGGCCGCACGCTCAGCGACGGCGACGAGATCGTCGTGGGCCGCTACCACCTGCTGTTCCTGTCGGTGCCCGCGGTCGAATCCGAGGTGCGCCGGCCCGGCCAGCAGGACACTCGCCTGCACTCGGTTGGCTAGGGCCACCGAGGCCTTCTGCGGGGCTCGCCGGACCCCGCCGGCGGCGGAGCCGCGGCCGTCCCTGCACGGGCTTGCAGGCGCCCACTTCGGGGTCATCGCGGTGGCGCCCCGCCACCTCGGCCGAGGGTGCGTAGTATCGGGTCGATGACCGTCAAGATCGCCGTCCTCTCCCAGAAGGGCGGGACGGGCAAGACGACCACCGTGCGCACGCTCACCGACGTCCTGCGCCGCTGCGGGGTGTCCACGCTGGCCGTCGACCTCGACCCCCAGGGCAACCTATCGGAGTACTTCGACCTCCCGCCCGACGTGGAGCCCACGATCGCCGAGGTGCTCACGGGCGGCTCGAGCGCCGCCGACGCGGTCAGCGAGGACATCATCCCCGCGAATCTGTCGCTGGCGGAGGCCGAGCTCATGCTCGGCGGCAAGATGGGACGCGAGCTCACGCTGCGCCGGGCGCTGGCGAAGGGGCTGGACGCCTACGACGTGATCCTGATCGACTGCCCGCCCTCGCTGGGCCTGCTGACGGTCAACGCGCTGGTGGCGGCCGACCGTGCCCTGATCACTGCCGAGGCCCAGTACTTCGCCCTGCAGGGGGTGGAGCAGGCGATGGAGGTGGTCGAGCTGGCGCGCGAGAACCTGAATCCGGACCTCGAGCTGCTCGGGATCATGCTGAACCTCGCCGACATGCGGACGGTCCACTCGCGCGAGGCGCTCACCTCGCTGAAGGAGCGCTTCGGGGACAGCGTCTTCGACACGGTCATCCGCGCCTCGATCGCCTACGCGGAGTCGGCCGAGCGGGCGCGCTCGATCCTCGACCATCGACCCGACCTCGGGGCCGACTACACGGCGCTGGCGGCGGAACTGCTCGAGCGCCTGCCCGAGCTGGAGGGCGCCCGCGCCCGCGTGGCCGAGCTGGCTCAGAGCTCCGCTACCTAGCCTCCCGGGCGCGTCGCCCGAGCTCGCTCAGAGCTCCCCGACGTACGCCCCCTGCGGTTCGAAGGGGGCGCGCATCAGCTGCGCCCAGCCCTCCACCTCCTGTTCCAGGGCGCCGGCGACGGAGCCCGTCTGCTCATAGAAGCACCACACCAGCACGGTCGGCCCCGCACCGGAGATGGTCGCGCCCAGCGCCCCCAGCTCGCGGGCGCGGCCGGCGAGGTCGAAGGAGCGGGGGAACAGGTGCGAGCGGCGCTCCTGGTGGAGACGGTCCTGCAGGCCCCTGGACAGCAGGTCCCAGTCGCCGCGGGCGATCCCGACGGACAGCAGGGCGGCGTGGGCGACGTTGAAGACGGCCTCCGCGACCGGCACCTGCTCGGGCAGCGCGGCGCGGGCAGCGCGCGTGCGGACCGGCTCGGTCGGCACCACCGCCAGCGCCTCCAGCCCGGTCGGCGGGTCGAGCCTCGCGACCTGCCCGTCGGCGACGATCACGAAGCCTCCGTGGAGGGCGGCGGCGACGTTGTCGGGGTGGCCCTCGATGGCGGTGGCCTCCGCCAGCAGGTCGACGTCGAGCTCGAACAGATGGTCGGCGGCCATCAGGCCGGCCACGACGGCGGCCGCGCTCGATCCGAGGCCTCCCGAGAGCGGGATCTCCGAACGGATCGTGAAGCTGAAGTCGTCGGCCGGGTGCAGGTGCTCGAAGGCCCGCACCAGCAGGTTCTCGCGGCCCTTCGCGACCGGCAGGTCGGTCTCGACGGCGAAGCTGCCGGTCTCGGAGACCTCGAGCTCCAGCCTGGGCGCCACCGCCGCCGCCATGCAGTCGAAGCCGGGTCCGAGGTTGGCTGAGGAGGCAGGGACGCGGACGATCCGCCTACGGATCACCCAGCACCGCTTCCTCGATCGCCTCCCGCTCGGGCAGACACTGGATCACGGCCCCGTCGTGGTGGGCGATCGCGGTCTCGGGGTCCTTCAGCCCGCGACCGGTGAGCACGCAGACGATCGACTCCGCGCCGTCGGCGCCGTACTTCAGCAGGCCCGCCACCGACGCGGCCGAGGCGGGCTCGCAGAACATCCCTTCCCTGGCAGCCAGCAGGCGGTAGGCGTCCAGGATCTCCTCGTCGCTGACGGTCCTGATCCAGCCGCGTGACTCGGTCGCGGCGGCGTTCGCGTCCTCCCAGCGCACCGGGTTGCCGATCCTGATCGCGCTGGCGACGGTTTCCGGGTGCTCGATCACGTGGCCCTCGACGATCGGGGCGGCGCCCTCGGCCTGCAGGCCCAGGAGTCTGGGCGCCGCGCCCATCTCGGCGAAGCCGCGCCAGTAGGAGGTGATGTTGCCGGCGTTCCCGACCGGGATGTAGAGCGCGTCGAGTTCGCTGTCGAGCGCCTCGAGGATCTCGAAGGCGGCCGTCTTCTGTCCTTCGATGCGGTACTCGTTGATCGAGTTCACGAGCACGATCGGCTGGGTGTCGGTGAGCTCGCGCACCAGCTCGAGCGCCTGGTCGAAGTTGCCCGCGAGCGAGATCACGCGCGCTCCGTGCATCAGCGTCTGGGCCATCTTGCCCTGGGCGATCTTGCCCTCGGGCACGATCACGGCGCAGGTGATCCCTGCGCGGGCGGCGTAGGCGGCGGCGCTCGCGGCCGTGTTGCCGGTGGACGCGCACATGACCGCCTTGGCGCCTTCGCGCACCGCCGCCGAGACCGCGCAGGTCATACCGCGATCCTTGAAGGAGCCGGTGGGGTTGGCACCCTCGAGCTTCAGGCGTACGCTCGCGCCCAGCATCTCCGACAGCACCGGCGCCCGCAGCAGCGGCGTGGAACCCTCCTGCAGGCTGACGAGCGGGTCCCCCGGCTCGAACGGCAGCCGCTCCAGAAAGCGTTCGATCAGCGGCACGTGCGTGCCGACGTGCGGAACGCCCTCTACGGTCGGCAGTTGGCTCACAGGAACTCCTCTTCGATGACGCGGATTGAGCGCGGCGGCGAGCGCACGAAGTCGAATCGCGCGACCTCGGCGACGGCCGCGCGCATGCGCGACTCGAGCACCTGATGGGTAACCATCACGAGCCGCGCGCGCTCGCCCATGCCGTGCTGGACGACCGACTTTATCGACACATCGTGCTCGCCCAGAACCTTCGTGACGGACGCCAGCACCCCCGGGCGGTCGGTGACGTCGAGATGCAGATAGAAGGCGCTCTCGACGTCCTCGATCAACTCCAGCGCCAGCGGCGGGGCCGGCGGCCGTGCGCCGCCGGTCATCACGCTGACGACGTCACCGAGCACCGCGCTCGCGGTCTGCCGCCCGCCCGCGCCCGGTCCGGACAGGGTCAGCTCCGTGATCGTCTCGGACTCGACCGTGACGGCGTTGAAGGGGCCCGGGATCGTGGCGAGCGGGTGCCCGCCGTACAGGAAGGTCGGATATACGCGCACCGACAGCCCGCCCTGGCGGCGCTCGGCCGTGCCGATCAACTTCAGCCCCAGGCCCAGCTCGCGGGCGTACTCGAGGTCGTCGAGCTGGAGGTGGTCGATGCCCTCGTAGCGGACGTCGTCGAGGTGCACCGGCGAGCCGAACGCGAGGCGCGCCAGGATCGCCATCTTGGCTGCCGCGTCGCGGCCGCTGACGTCGTCGCTCGGGTCGGCCTCGGCATAGCCGACGCGCTGCGCCTCGGCCAGCGCCTCCTCGTAGCTGGAGCCGCGCGCCATGCGCGTGAGGATGAAGTTGGTGGTGCCGTTGACGATCCCGTGGATCCGCTCGATCGGAGTCGCCGAGAGCGACTCCTCGAGCACCCTCACCACCGGTACCGCGCCCGCCACGGCGGCCTCGAAGCGCAGCCTGACGTCGTGCGCGCGGGCGGTCTCGAACAGCTCCTCGCCGTGCTGGGAGAGGAGCTGCTTGTTGGCGGTCACGACGTCCTTTCCGGCACGCATGGCGCGCAGCAGATATTCACGCGCCGGTTCGAGTCCCCCCATCAGCTCGACGAGCAGGTCGGCCCCGGCCAGCACCTCCTCGAAGTGACCGGAGCTGCGCGTCAACACCCCGGTGATCACGGGCCGGCGGCCGTTGAAGCGCTCGATCTCCTCGGCGCGCTCCGCGAGCAGCTCGTCGAAGGCACCGCCGACGGTGCCGTGACCGAGCAGCCCGATCGAGTAGGGCCTAGCGGACATCGCGGCCGAGCAGGTCCTCGAAGCTCTCGCGCCGCACGACCACGCGGGCGTCCCCGTCGTTGCAGAAGACGACCGGTGGGCGGGGGACGCCGTTGTAGTTGTTGGCCATCGCGTATCCGTAGGCGCCCGTGGCGGGGGTGACGACCACGTCGCCGGGGCGGGGATCGTCGAGCGTGGCCTCGCGCACGATCACGTCGCCGGACTCACAGTGCTTGCCCGCCAGCACGCAGGCCGTCGAGCCGCCGGGGCGGTCGGCGACGTGGGCTTCGTAGCGGGAGCCGTACAGCATCGGGCGCAGGTTGTCGGACATGCCCCCGTCCACCGCCACCCAGCGGGAGACGTTCTGCTTGACGCTCTCGACCGTGTACAGGGTGACGGTCGAGTTGGCGCACAGGGCCCGGCCCGGCTCGATCAGCAGGGGGGCGTCGCCGCCGCGCTCGGCGCGGGCCGCCGTGACGATCGCCTCGACGTACTCCTCGACCGAGGGCGGGGGCTGCTGATCGGAGGTGTAGCGGACCCCGAGGCCGCCACCCAGGTCCCATACGGGCTGCTCGCCCAGGCTCGCCAGGGCGGCCGCGGCGCGGGCGAATGGCGCCAGCTCGAGCAGCTGCGAGCCGATGTGGGCGTGGACCCCGAGCAGCCTCAGCCCCTCGACGGCCGCGGCCTGCTCGAGCGCGCTCGCCGCCTGGTCCATCGAGAAGCCGAACTTGGAGTTGGCCTGGCCGGTGGAGATCTTCTCGTGGGTATCGCCGGCCACGTCCGGTGTCACCCTCACGAGCACCGTCTGCTGCTCGGGAGCGCCCTCGCGGACGGGGTCCTGTAGGGCGCCGGCCGCGATCAGCTCGCGCAGCCGCGCCAGCTCGTCGAAGTTGTCGATCACGATCGCCCCGAGGCGATGGCGCAGGGCCGTACGCAGCTCCGCGTGGGACTTGGCGTTGCCATGCAGCACCAGGCGCTCGGCGGGGAAGCCCGCGCTCAGGGCCAGGTGCATCTCGCCTCCGGAGGCCACGTCGCACCACAGCCCCTCGGCGGCGAACAGCTCGAGCACGGCGCTGCAGGGGAAGGCCTTGGAGGCGAACACGACCTCGAGCTGGTCGTTGCCGGCGTCCACGGCGGCCGACAGAAAGGCTCGAGCCCGGGCCCTGAGGTCCCCCTCGGCGACCACGTAGGCGGGCGTCCCGAACTCCCGTGCCAGCTCGATCAGGTCGCAGCCGCCGACCTCCAGGCGGCCGTGCTCGTTGACGCGGCTGCCCAGGGGAAAGACCTCCGATACGGTGGTGCCGCTGGCCATCAGGGGCTGATTATCGCTTTAGCTGGACGGTAAGCACGTCTGCCAGAATGACCGCGATGGCCGCTCCCCACTCCAACTTCGGTCGCGACACCGGGCTCCAGGCCCGGATGCTGCTGACGATGTTCCTGCTCGGGCTCCTCTACGTGGTGTTCGTCGGGGTGCTGTTCGCGGCCGGCGCGGGGGCGGGCGTGATCGTCGTCGTGGCCGTCGGACTGCTGCTGCTGCAGCTGTTCGCCTCCGACAAGATCGCGATGGCGACGTTGGGGGTCAAGGAGGTCTCCCCCGCCGATGAGCCGGAGCTGCACGGGATCATCGAACGGCTGTGCGTGCAGGCCGATCTGCCCAAGCCGCGGGTGTGCGTGATGGAGACCCGGATGCCGAACGCCTTCGCGATGGGGCGCTCGCGCAAGAACACGACCGTCTGCGCCACCCGGGGCATCCTCGACGCACTCAACACGGCCGAGCTCGAAGGCGTGATGGCCCACGAGCTCACACACGTGATCAACCGCGACGTGATGGTGATGACGCTGGCGAGCTTCTTCGCCACGCTGGCCGCCACGATCGCCCAGTTCGCCTTCTTCTTCGGTGGCGGCGGCTACGGTCGCAGCAGCGAAGAGGAGGAGGACATCATGATCGTGGTGCTCGTCTCGGTGGCCGTGTACGCGATCTCCTTCCTGCTGCTGCGCGCCCTCTCGCGCTACCGCGAGTTCGCCGCCGACCGCGGCTCGGCGATCCTCACGGGACGCCCCAGCGCGCTCGCGTCGGCCCTGATCAAGATCAGCGGCGCGATCGAGCAGGTCCCCAGCGAAGATCTGCGCCGCGCGGAAGGCATGAGTGCCTTCTTCATCATCCCGGCGCGCAAGAAGCGCTCGCTGATGAACCTGTTCGCCGACCACCCGCCGCTGGAGCAGCGCCTGGCGGCGCTGGCGCGGCTGGAGTCTCAGCTGCAGGGCGCCGTCTAGGGCAGTGGGCCTGCGCGACATCCTCACCGGCCGCCACCAGGTCAAGGGGCCGGCGCCGGATCGGCTGTTCGCGATCGCCACCGCCTACATCACGCTCGAGACCGAGCACCAGATCGTCCCCGCCGGCAAGGCCGCGATCGTCTTCCAGGCCCTCGCGACCAGCGACTTCGAAAGCACGATCCACGAAATGGAAGAGGTCGTGAAGGCGACCGGCGGCGAGAGCGCGACCACGGTCTCAACCCAGGACGACAGCTACGGCTACCGCTGGATGCTGCTGCACAACCCGCCCGGGAGCCCGAGCATCGAAGACCTCGCGGTCGGGATCAACGCCGTCGCGGGGTCGATCGAGACGGCCGGCTACGGCGAGCGGCTGCTGTGTGCGGTGTTCGCCTTCGAGGACCGCTCCGGCGTCGGCGGGCGCCCGGCGGGAGCCCCCGTGTACTTCATCTACAACTACAAGCGCGGCGACTGGTACCCGTTCGTGCCCGCAGGCTCGGGCTCCGAGCAGCGCTCCACCGAGCGCGAGCTGCAGCTGAAGGCCCAGCTGGGCAGCGAACTGCCGATCGAGCCCGAAATCGAGCGCTGGTTCCCCCTCTGGGGGATCCCGATCTAGCCAAGCGGAGCCGCCGCCAACCCCGGCAGCGGCGCCACACACCGGCGATGAGGCGCGAGGCTGCAGACCGGCGCCGGAGCGCCGGTCAGTCCGGGATCAGGCCCTCGCCGGTGAACTCGCCGGCGGCCTCCGAGAAGGTCACGTCGGACGGGGGCAGGATCACGTCGGAGGACTCGATGTCCTCGGCCGCCACGCGCTCGCCCTTGTCGCGAACGAACTGCAGCAGCGTCAGGAAGGCGTCGCGAAAGTCATCCTCGGCGCCCGCCTCGACGATCCCCACAACCCGTTGCTCGAGCTGGTTGAGGTTCTCGCGCTCGCTGTCGTCGAGGCGGTACTGGTCCTCGCCGGAGATGCGGACGATCATCGCCGTCACTCGCCCTTGGCGGCCTGCTCGGCACTGCCGGAGGCGATCTGGGGGGCCGGCTGGGAGCCCGAGCCGAGTTCGCTCTTGAGCTTCGCCAGGTCCTCGTCCACGGCCGGCTGGCTGGATAGCTCCTTCAGCTGGCGGTCGATGTCGTCTTCGCCGGAGCCGATCTGGGTGATGTCGTCGAAGGTCCCGGCGGCTTCGAGCTCCGACACCGCGTCGGCGCGGGCGCGCATGTTTTCGGTCTTGTCCACCGCCCGCTGCATCGCCAGGCCGACGTCCGCCATCTGCTCGCCGACGCCGGTCGCGGCCTCGGAGATCCGGACCTGGGCCTCGGCGGCGGAGTACTGCGCCTTGATGACCTCCTTCTTGGTGCGGAAGGCTTCGATCTTGGCGCGCAGTTTCTTCTCGGAGTCGGTGAGCTTTTCCTGTTGCTGCTCGAGTTCGGTGACCTGGGTGTCGAGCCCCTGTAGCTCGGTCTGGGCGACGTTCTTGCGTTCCAGGGCGGCGCGGGCGAGATCTTCGTTGCCGCCGGCCAGCGCCTGGCGGGCCTGCGTGTCGAGCTTCACCACGCTCTGCTGCAACGAGCTCTCCTGCATCTGCAGGCGCTTCTTGGCGGTCACCACGTCGGCGATCCCCTTCTTGACGTTCTGCAGCTGTTCGACCTGCTTCTGGTAGCTGTAGTCCAGCGTCTCGGATGGGTCTTCGGCGCGGTCCAGCAGCTTCGAGACCTTGGCCTTGATCACAGTTGACATGCGCCCGGTCAGCCCGGCCATCTGATCCTCCTATCGGGTGTCAAGAAGGGCGGCCGGTCTCGCTGCCGGCCAGCTCCGGGGAAAGCGTAGCCGACCCGAGCCGCCCGGCAGGACCGTCATCTCCACCGGCGGCGCCACCGCCGCCGCGTCTAGAGCCCGAGCGGGTGGCGGACGGTGTAGCTGCTGTTGGCGTGGCGCAGCGGGCGCCAGCGGGGACCCTGCTGGTTGCTGGGGTCGTCGGCGGCGCTCGTGTCCAGCCGCAGTCCGGCCACGGTCATGTAGGCGTGTTCGGGGTTGGAGAAGATCGTCACCCAGCGTCCCTGTCCGGCGGAGCCCCAGTGCATGAATTCCGAGGAGTCCTCCGGTGTCGTGATCAGGGCGGCGCCGTGGAGCGCGAAGGACACCGTTCCCGAGCAGTCATAGCCGGGCGAGCTGAAGGACCCGTGACCGCCGCCGTAGATGTAGGGCAGCCCGATGATCTGGTTGGCGGCCCACACCATCGCCTGGATCTGCGCCGGCGCGGACATCGGAGCCGCAGCGAGTCCTTCCACGTAGCGGGCGCGGGTGCCGGGCACCAGCAGGTCGGGCTTGGCCGGGGTGACCATGGTCACGGCGCTGCCGCCCGTGGTCGACACCTCCGCGGTGGCGGTGACCGTCGCGGGCTCGTAGGGGACCACCTGGCCGGCGGCGTTGCGTTCGTAGACCGGCCCGTGGTAGGCGATGTTCGAGGACTTCGCCGTGATCGGTGCGGCCCCCGGTGGAACGACCGGGGCTGCGGGGGCGTTCGTGCTGTGCGTGGAGCTCGTGGAGCTGCCGACGGCAGCGCCGCCGGTGTTCGCCGCCGACGCAGTGCCGGCGCCGGCTAGTAACGCGATACCCGCAATTAACGCGCCGCTGGTGCGAAACAACAAGACAAGACCTCTTTCGTCGGCCTCCGGGGTTAGCTGACGGGCTGGCGCTGAAAGAGCCTGCGCCCCACACGGACTCGCCGTGTGGTTAGCCCCAACAATTTGGGTCCCCCGGTCCGTGACACCCGGTCACGGATTCGGCGTATGGCGCGGCAGGCTAGCAAACTGCAATGACGCTTGCAGGGGGTGTCCTTGCGCGGCGGTGGTCAAGACCGCCCGCGCGCCCGCCGGTGGCGCTAGGGTCCGCCCGGTGTTACGGCTCTTCCGCGTACGGTCCGGCGGTCTCCGGCTCGTCCCGGTGCTGGCTCTGGGCGCCTGCCTGCTGGCCGCCTGCGGCAAGAGCGCCGGCCCGAGCTCCGCGCTGGCACCGGTCGCCGAACAGGGGGCCGTGAGCGTGGTGACGGGCAACACCAGCCGGATCGGCGGCTCGGACCCCGCCTCCGACGCGGCCGCGGTGGCCCGTTCGGTCTACCCGGGCCTGACCCGCTCCAGCAGCCCGGAAGCGGTCGTGGTCGTGGACGAAGGCAGCTTCCAGACGGCGCTGGCGGCGTCTGTGCTGGCGAGCAGGCCCCTGAACGCGCCCCTGATCTTCAGCAACGGGGGCTCGCTGCCGAGCGTCAGCTCGGAAGCGATCGAACACCTGCACCCCCTCGGGGCGGCTTCGCTCGCGGGCGCACAGGTGATCAGGGTGGGGAGCTCCGCCTCGGCGCCGGGAAGCCTGCGCACGCTCACCCTTCCGCCCAGCGCGCCCGCCGTCGCGGCCGCCGCCGTCGAGCGGCTGCTGGAGCGGGCCAGCGGCAGCCGGCCCCACCAGGTGATCGTGGTCCCCACCTTCGCCCCGTATGCGCAGCTGGCCCCGGTGGCGGGGCTCTCGGCCCAGACCGGGGCGCCGATCCTGTTCGCAACCTCGGCGGGGGTGCCGCACGCCACCGCCGGCGTCCTCGAACACCTCGGACACCCGGCGATCTACGTCGTCGGAGAGGGCCAGCTGCACCATCCCACGGTCCAGGAACTACGCCATTTCGGGCAAGTGACGGCGATCAACGGCACCACCCAGATCGGGGGCGAAGACCGAACCCCCACCGGCAACTCGATCGCGATCGCACGCTTCACCGACGGCAGCTTCGGCTGGGGCGTCAAAGAACCGGGCCACGGGCTCGTGTTCGCCAACGCCGCCCGCCCGCTGGACGGCCCCGCCGCCGCGCTGCTCTCGGCGAGCAGCCAGTACGGGCCCCTGCTGCTGCTCGAAAGCCCCAACCGGATCCCCGAGCCGCTGGGGGCCTACCTCGCGGACATCCAGCCCGCCTACACCTCCGCGCCCGCCTACCAGCCCGTGCACGGGGTCTACAATCACGGCTGGCTGATCGGCGACGAACACATGATCACGCCCGTCACACAGGCCGAAATCGACTCGCTGCTGGCGATCAGCCCGAGTAAGCAGAGCGGCGAAGAAGCCTCCGGGCAGAGCGAACAGACAGCTACCTCAACCCCAGAATGAGCGAGGCCGAGGACCCCAGGCGCGTCGAGCGCAAGCAGACCTCCGATGTGTCCGTGGAGGACGTGCGCCAGCTGATGGGCGCCTCCACGCCACATTTCGCATTGCAGCTGCGGAACCGCATCGCGACCCTGATACGCGATCTCCCGCCGGGGAACCCGGCCCGCACCGAAGGCGAGCGCGAGATCGCCAGGCTCGAGCGCCTGTCCCTCAGCGGGGAGAACCGCGGCGAGGGCTTCGTCGAGGGCGAGCGGCCCCTCCCCTCGCTCGAGCTGGCACCCGAGAACCCGGGCGGCTAGGTCGAGCCGGTTCGGTGGGGCCGCGCCCTGGCTGCGGCCGGCCGGGCCAGCTCAGCGCGCGAAGCGCCGCTCGCGCTTGGCGTCGAGATAGCGCAGGCGCAGCAGTTTGTAGAGCAGGCTGAAGATCGCGATATCGAGGGCCAGCAGAGGGATGTTGACCCAGCGGGGCACCGAGGTGAAGGCGCCCGCGATCAGCAGCACGGCCGAGTGCAGCACGACCACCGGGACCACGGCCAGCAGGACCGTGTGCGAGCGATAGCCGCCGAGGTGCTCGCGCAGGGTCACCTCGAAGGTGCCGATCGCGACCGCGGCGATGCTCGCGACCAGCAGCGGCGGACTCACCACCTTCTCGAGGAACACGGCCACCATCACGCCCACCACCCCGACCAGGATCAGCAGCTCGGCCAGCGGCAGCGGGTGCCACGGGGCCTGAGGGCGGGCGTCCTGCGCCTGGGCGCCTGTGCGCGTCCGTGCCGGCTTCGTGCGGGGCGCTTGCGATCGGCTCGTGGCGGGCCGATCGCTGGTGGCCACGTTGGTCGAGACCGGCTCGGCCGAGGACTCCGGCCCGGCGGACGGGTCTCCCTGGACCGGCTGGGAAGCCGGCCTGCGGGACCGACTCCGTTTGGAGCTCTTGCGCTTGGCCACGGCGGTCGCTCTAGGGAGCGTGCCAGGGTCCGCGGCGCTGCATTGGCATCGATGCTAGCGCCTATCCTTGGGAGCTGATGCCGCCCGCCAGCACTCCCGCAGACCCCGCGGGCGCGGGCATCCCCGACAGCCCTCTCAGCGGCCCCTTTCCGGTGGGCGAGTACGCGGCCGCGCTGCGCGACAAGCTGCGGTCCTTCACGCGCGTGCAGCTGATCGGCGAGCTGGGGAACCTGCGGATCGCCCGCGCGCGGGTGTACTTCGAGCTGCGTGACGCCACCGGGGCGATCCCCTGCAGCGCCTGGCGCAACGAATGGGAAGCGATCTGCGCGCGGGAGGGCTTGAGCCCCCAGGACGGGATGCAGCTGGTGGTCGCCGGCGGCTGCGACTACTACCCGGGCAGCGCAAGCGCATCCCCGGGGTTCTCCTTCGCCGTGCACGACCTGCGGGTGGCCGGCGAGGGCGACCTCCTGGCCCGCATCGAGCGCCTGCGCCGGCAGCTGCGCTCGGAGGGCCTGCTCGAGCGCCAGAAGCAACTGCCGCGGCCGCTGCTGCCGAGCGTGATCGGGGTGATCACCGGCGAGAGCGGCAAGGCCCGCGACGACGTGCTCGCCGCGCTGCACCCGCCGCGGCTGGAGGGGACGGCTGGTGTGGGCCTTCACCCCGGTGCAGGATCGTCACGCCGCGCCGGCCATCTGCCGGGCGCTCGCGGACCTCGCCGCGGTGGCCGAGGTGCAGGTCGCGATCGTCGCCCGCGGCGGCGGCTCCCAGGCGGACCTGCTGGCGCTCAGCGACGAGACCCTGTGTCGCACGGTCGCCATCTGCCCGATCCCCGTGATCGCCTCGGTGGGCCACCACACCGACCGTACGCTGCTCGACGATGTCGCCGCCGTGAGTTGCTCGACGCCCACCCACGCCGCCGAGGCGGCGGTGGGGATCGACTGCGGACGGGCACGCCGGGAGACCCTGGCTGCCGCCGTGCGCCTGCGCGACCACGGCCGCCGGGCGGTCCTCTCCCGGGCGCGGACGCTGACGCTCCTCTCCCGCGCCCCCGCCGGGCGCCTGGAGCGCCAGCGCGGGCTGCTGCACCAGCGTCTGCGCGAACTACGTGCCGGCGCCAGGCGGCGCCTGGGCGACGAGCGCGCGCTCGCCCACCGGCGCGGCGTGGTGCTCGAGCGCAAGGCCTCCTCGACCCTGCTCGACTGCCGTCAGCGGCGACCCCGGGAGCTCGAACAGCTGGGACTGGCGCTGGCCGGCCACGACCCCCAGAGGACACTCGAACGGGGTTATGCCCTGGCCTTCTCACGGGCCGGCGAGCCGCTCACCGACGTGGACGCCGCACGCGCCGCGGGCGAGCTGCGACTGCGCTTCGCCAAGGGCGAGCTGGACGCCGAGGTACGCGAGTCATGACCGAGCAGGTGCCCGGCCAGGAGCCGCTCCACGATGACGGCGTGCAGCCTCTCCCGGAAGCGGGCGACGCGCCGGTGCAGGACGGCAAGCCGAGCTACGAGGCGGCCTCCGCGCGGGTCGAGGAGATCATCCGGCGCCTGGACTCCGGCGAGGCGACCCTCGATGAGACGCTCGCGCTGTTGAGCGAGGGCAAGACCCTGATCGAGCTCTGCGCCCGTGAGCTGGCCGCCGTCGGGGACGCCCTGCAGGAGCTGCGCCTCGACGAGCTCGTCACCCGCCTGGAGGGGAGCAGCGAGGGATGAGCGACTGGGAGCGCCTGGCCGGGCTGGAGCTGGAGATCGAGGACTACTCGCTCCAGGCGCTGCAGGCCAGCGTGTCGAGCGACTTCGAGCGCAAGAGCACCGTGATCCACCTGCGGGGAGCCGGCCAGGAGGGTCTCGGGGAGGACGTCACCTACGAGGCCGAGGACCAGGAGATCCTGCAGGCGGCGGGGCCGGTGCTCCCGCTCGCGGGACGGCACACGATCGGATCCTTCAGCGAGCTGCTGGCGGGCGTGTCCCTGTTCCCCGAGCCACCCCAGCGGGAGGTCTCCGAGCGCTACCGCACCTGGGCGTATGAATCGGCGGCGCTCGACCTCGCCCTGCGCCAGGCCGGAATCCCCCTGCACGAGGCGCTCGGGCGCACCCCCGAAGCGGTGCGCTTCGTGGTCTCGCTGCGCCTCGGCGAGCCGCCCTCGCTCCAGCCCCTGGAGGTCCGCCTGCGGCGCTACCCCGGCCTGCACTTCAAGCTCGACCCGACCAGTTCCTGGGACGAGGCCCTGATCGGCGAACTGGTCGCCACCGGTGCCGTGGACTCGGTTGACTTCAAGGGCTACTACTCGGGCTCGGTCGTGGACCAGCCCGCCGACCCCGTGCTGTACCGGCGTGTGGCCGAGGCCTTCCCCGAGGCCTGGATCGAGGATCCGGCGCTGACCGAGGAGACCGACGCGGTTCTGGCGGAGCACCGCGAGCGCTTCTCCTGGGACGCCACCATCCACTCGATCGAGGACATCGAAGCGCTGCCCTATCCGCCGAAGATGGTCAACATCAAGCCCTCGCGGCTGGGAGGCCTGCGCAATCTGCTGGACGCCTACGCCTACTGCGCCGAGCGCGGTATCGGCAACTACGGCGGGGGCCAGTTCGAGCTCGGGGTGGGCCGCGGGCAGAACCAGTACCTCGCCTCGATGTACCACGCCGACGCACCCAACGACGTAGCCCCTACGGGCTACAACCTGCCCCAGCCCCCGGAGGGCCTGCCGAGCAGCCCCCTGGCCCCCGCCGCGGCGGCGGCGGGGTTCCGCTGGGGCTAGCCACATAAAGCCACCAGCGCCAGCGCAACTTGGCCGTCCTCGCTAGGTTGCTCACTGCAAGTGCAACTGCGAAGGAGCTTCCTCGCCGGCGCGCTCTTGGCGCCGATGCTTTGCGTAGGTGCGATTCCCGCACCGAGCCTGGCCGCAGGGCCGGGCGGTGCCGCGGGTCCATCGGCGCCGACGTCCAAGTCGGGCGGCAGCAAGCCGTCCGCCGCCGCGCCGGCCAAGGGCGAACACGTGCAGGTTTCGTTGCACGTGACCACCGTGCGGATCACGCGCGTCAGCTGCACACCGAGCACGCGCTGCAGCAAGAACCCGCACCAGGTGTCCCTGCGGGGCACGCTGGCGATCGAAGGCATCCACCTGGCTCCGAACATGGTGGTGGCCTTCCCGGGCTCCCCCGGGGCCCGGATCAGCAGCGTCTCGCCGGCCGCCCGCCTGCGCCGCTCGGGCAACTCGCTGGTCGTGACGGTTCCCTCCCACGCCCACTCGGGTCGTATCAAGGTGCTGCTCAGCAACCACCGCTACACGAGCTCGTTCGGCCCGATCTACGTGTACGCCCACTCGATCGGCCCGCCGGCCGCCAAGCTGGTCGACCCATCGCCCTCGAACCCGAGCGTGTTCGACGGCCAGGGCATGTGGATCTGGTACATGAGCGCCTCGGACAAGGGCAACGTCGCGGCGATCGCCGAACAGGCCCACGCCGCGGGCGTGAGCACCCTGTTGATCAAGAGCTCCGACGGGTCGACCAACTACTGGAGCCAGTTCTCCTCCGCGCTGGTGGCCGAACTGCACGCGGCGGGGCTGAAAGTGTGCGCCTGGCAGTACGTGTACGGGAGCAACCCGGCGGGCGAGGCGGCCCTCGGCGCGGAGGCGGTGGCCAACGGCGCCGAATGCCTGGTGATCGACGCCGAGGCCGAGTACGAAGGCCACTACGCGGCCGCACAGACATACCTCTCTGACCTGCGGGCGAAGATCGGCAGTGAATACCCCCTCGGGCTGGCCTCCTTCCCCTACGTCAGCTACCACCCCACGTTCCCCTACTCGGTGTTCCTCGGCCCCGGAGGCGCCCAGTTCAACCTGCCCCAGATGTACTGGAAGGACATCGGCGTGTCGGTGGACACCGTGTATGCCAACACCTACATCGCCAACCGCGTGTACGCGCGCCCGATCTACCCCCTCGGCCAGACCTACGGCGGCGTCTCGAGCTCCGACCTGCTGCGCTTCCGCGAGGAGGCGGTGCTCTACGGAGCCACCGGCTCGTCCTACTGGGACTGGCAGGAGACCACGGCCTCGGGGTGGACCACGCTGGCCACGCCGCTCACGCCGCTGACGACGGTGACGCCGAACACCACCTACCCGGAACTGGCCGGCGGCAGCAAGGGCGACACGGTGCTGTGGATGCAGGAGCACCTGGCGAGCGCGATCCCGACCCAGGAAACGACCGGCATCTTCGGCTCCCAGACGCTCGCCGACGTCGAGAGCTTCCAGTCCAGCCATGGCATCTCCCCCAGCGGGGTTGTGGAAGCCGCCACCTGGCAGGCCCTGCTGACGCTGGCTCCGGTGGCGGTGAACTGGACGGGCGCCGCACCGAAGGGCTGACGCCGGCGGGTGCTGGCCCGCCGGCGCCTTGGCCGCTCAGACGCGCTGGATCAGGGTGGCGGTGCCGAGGCCGCCGCCGCAGCACATCGTCACGAACCCGATCTCCTTGTCGGAGCGCTCGAGCTCGTGCAGCAGGGTGGTGATCAGACGGGCGCCGGTCGACCCCAGCGGGTGACCGAGGGCCATCGCCCCGCCGTTGACGTTCACGCGGTCCATGTCGGGGTTCAGCTCGCGGCGCCAAGCGGCCACGACCGGAGCGAAGGCCTCGTTGATCTCGATCAGGTCGATGTCGTCGATCTTCATGCCGTTGCGCTGAAGGATTTTGCGCGTCGCCGGGATCGGGCCCTCGAGCATTTTCACGGGGTCGCAGCCGACCGTGGTCTGGTCGGCTATCCGGGCGCGGGCCTTCAGCCCCAGCGCCTTGGCCTTGTCCGCCGACATCAGCAGGACAGCGGCGGCACCGTCGGAGATCTGGGAGGAGTTCCCGGCCGTGATCTTGCCGTCGGCCTTGAAGGCCGGCTTGAGCTGGGCGAGGGCCTCGAGGCTGGTTTCCGGACGGATGCCCTGGTCGGTCACGAGCGTGTCGCCGTTGACCTCCATCGGCACGATCTCGCGCTCGAAGCGGCCCTCCTCGGTGGCCTTGGCGGCCAAGCGGTGGGAGCGCAGGGCGAGCTCGTCGAGCTCGGAGCGGGGGATCTCCCACTGGTCGGCGATCATCTCCGCGCCGAGGCCCTGTCCGACGATGTTGTGCTTGGCCATCAGCTCGGGGGTGAAGGCGTAGCCGAACTCCTCCTGGGTTTTCATCCCGGCCGCGAACGGCAGGTGGCCCATGTGCTCGACGCCGGAGCCGATCATCGCGTCGTGGACGCCGGCCGCGATCAGGGCGGCGGAGAAGTTGACGGCCTGCTGGGCGGAGCCGCACTGGCGGTCGACGGTGGTACCCGGGGTCTCGATCGGCAGACCGGCCTGCAGCCAGGCGTTGCGGGCGATGTTGAAGCCCTGCTCGCCGAACTGCTGGACGCACCCGGCGATCACGTCCTCGACCTCGAGCGGGTCGACGCCGGAGCGCTCGATGACCTCGGTGTAGGTCTTGGCCAGCAGCGTGTTGGGGTGGGTGTCCTTGTAGTAGCCCTTCTCCTTGTGCCCGCGGCCGATCGGCGTGCGGACGGCCTCCACGATTACGACCTCGCGGCCCTCTGATTGCCTCATGTCAGGAGTCTCCTCGGTGATTGCCAAGCGTTGATGAACGAGAGACCCGGCCCGCTCCCGAGCGTCGCAGACGCGTCCTTTGAGAGAATGCCCGGACCCATCGGGTACTTTACCGCGCGGCCGCCACTCGTTGACTGGCCAGTCAGCCAGGATCGAGGGGAGTGAGCGGCCCCAATGAAAGAGAGGATCCCCTGACCACAGGCCTCGCGATAGCAGGCAGCGGTGCGATCGCATGCGGACTCGCTGCCACGGCGGCCCATCACGGGCCGGTGCTGGTGCTGGCGCGCTCGGAGATCTCCGCGGAACGTGCTCGGGCGCAGGTCGAAAAGGCGCTCGCTCGACTGGGTGCGGAGATCGACCCCGACCACGTGCAGGTCGTGACCCATCCGGGGGCGCTGGAGTCGGCGAGCTTCGTGGTCGAGGCGGTGGTGGAGGAGCTCGAGGTCAAGGCCGCCCTGCTGGGGGAACTCGACCAGGTCCTCGGACCCGAGGCGATCCTGGCCAGCACGACCTCCTCGCTGTCGGTGGAGACCCTGGCCCAGGCCAGTGGGAGGCCCGACCGCTTCGTGGGCCTGCACGTGTTCAACCCCGTCACGAAGATGCGCCTGGTCGAGCTCGTGTTCCCGAGCGCCGCCAGCGTCGAGACGCGCCGGCGCGCGCAGGAGCTGTGCGAGACCTTTGAGAAGGTGCCGGTCGAGGTGCCGGACATCCCCGGTTTCGTCGTCAACCGGCTGCTGTTCCCCTACCTGTTCAGCGCCGTCAGGCTGATGGAAGAGACCTCGATGGCGCCCGAGGACGTGGACACCTGCATGCGCCTCGGGGCGGGGCACCCGATGGGGCCGCTGGAGCTGCTGGACCTGATCGGGCTGGACGTGTCGAGGGCGATCGGGGAAACGATCGGAGCCGAGATTCCCGAGCAGGTGCACGCCCTGATCGCCGAAGGGGCGCTCGGACGCAAGAGCGGGCGGGGCTTCTACGAGCCCGAGCGGGACGTCGAGCGCACGGCCTGAGACGCCCCGGCGGGGACTTTCAGCTCGTCGCCGCGGCGCACCGGGCGCCCAACCGCGGCGCACCGGGTGCCGATATCCGCCCCCCGATGAGGCCCCGCGGGGGCTGAATCAAGAATTTATCCGGCGCCGAATCCGGTTTTAGGCTTCCTTGATTCGCCTGGAGATACTTGTTCCTGCGACCCTCGATAGTCGCAATCGCACACCCGCCTCCTCCCAGTGCGCACGGTCCGGCCCGCTCCCCCCGCGGGCCGGACGTGTTTAACGGCCCGTTTGGCCGGGCGGGTTGCCGTCCTCGGCCGCTCAGTCCTCGTCTTCGGCCTCGCGGGAGCGGGCGGCGCGGCGCTCGCGGATGCGGACGGCCTCCACCCGGTTCTCGCGCACGGACTCCACCCGGATCGAGTAGCCGTCGGCGTTGACGGTGTCCCCGCGCCGGGGCAGGCGGCCCAACTCGGCGAACACGAACCCGCCCACGGAGTTGTAGGCGTCGCTGTCCACCGGCAGCTCGAGCCCGTAGTCGGCGAGGTCGGCGACCGCCACGTGGCCACGGACGAACCAGTCGCCGTTGGCCAGACGACGGATCTCGCCGGTGCTGGGGTCGGTCTCGTCGGTGATCTCGCCCACGATCTCCTCGACGATGTCCTCGACGCTCACGACCCCGACGACGCGCCCGTACTCGTCCACCACGACGGCCATCGAGGCCCGCTCGCGCTGCAGATCGGCCAGCAGGTCGTCCAGGGGCTTGGTCTCGGGCACGATCAGGGCCTCGTGGACGATCCCCTCCAGGGAGGCGTGGGCGCCCTTCTGCATGAACAGGCGGGCGAGCTCGCTGACGTGGACGATGCCGCGAACGCGGTCGCGGTCTTCGTCTTCGGTCACGACCAGGCGGGTGTGGCCGCTGGAGATGGAGGCGTTGCAGGGCCGTTTCCACGTCCTGGGAGATGTCGATCGTGACGACCGCGGGAATCGGGGTCATCACCTGGCGAGCCTCCTGCTCGTGGAGGTGGAAGACGCCCCTCAGCATGCCCGCCTCGCCGGGGTCGATCTGACCCGCCGGCGTGCGACTCGGCGATCAGCAGCTTCAGCTCCTCGGAGGATCCCGCGTCGGCCTGCTGGCGCATGTCGATGCCGAGCAGGCGCAGGAGCCGGTCGGCCACGGCGGTGAGGACCAGGACGAAGGGGTGGAACAGGACGCTGAACGCCTGCAGCGGACGGGCTACGCGCCGGGCCACGCTCTCGGCGCGGTCGATGGCGTAGAACTTCGGCACCATCTCGCCGGCGATCAGCTGGACGGTGGTGATGACCAGGAAGGCCAGCACCACCGAGATCGTGACGGCGAGTCCTTTGCTGACGCTCGAGGGGAACACTTCTTCGAGCACCGACGCCAGCGCGGGCGCACCGAGCGCACCGATGCCGATCGAGCAGACGGTGACCCCGATCTGCACGGCGGAGATGTACTCGTTGACGTTCCCCAGCTGCTCGAGGGCGAGTTTGGCACCGCGGGCTTTCTCCTCCCGCAGCACTTCCAGGCGGGCGCGGCGTGAGCGCACGAGCGCGTACTCGGCGATCACGAAGAATGCGTTCAGGGCGACCAGCAGCGCCGTGACGACGAGCTTGAGCCCGTTCACTGGGCGTCAGCCATGCTCACCGTTGACGGCAGGCCGAGGCGAAGGGGCCCGTCACCGGAACCACCCCGCCGGTGGCGAGGAGACGAGCCGACGCTACTTCGAGGAGGATCTTCTTCTTCTTCGGTCATCGATCTCGTCGACCCCGTAAACGTAGCAAGCCGGGTGGTGGGAGGAGGCTGGCGGGAGGCTCGTGCCGGGCGACGCTCAGGTGAGCCCGTCGATGCTGGCCGCGAGCGCGAAATCCGACTCCGTGAGGCCACCTGCGGAGTGGGTGGAGAGGGTCAGGCGGACCTTGTTCCAGCCGTGGATCAGGATGTCCGGGTGGTGGTTGGCCCGCTCGGCCAGTTCGGCCACACGGTCCACGAAGGCGACCGCGGCGGCGAAGTCATCGAGCTTCCACTCGCGCTCGATGACGGCCCCGGACGCCATCCACCCCTCGAGGTCGGCCAGATGCTCCTGGATCTCGGCGTCGCTCAGGACGGCCACGCCGGCAAGGTTAGCTTCGCCGGCCCCGGCGCGTACAGTCGGTGCATGAGGATCGCGAGCCTCGTCCCACACGCCACCGAGCTGTTGTTCGCCCTCGGCGCCGGAGGCGACGTGCTCGGGGTGACCCACGAGTGCGACCACCCCCCCGAGGTGCTCGAGCTCCGGCACCTCACCCGGGACGTGCTCCCGGCCGGCCTCAGCGCACGCGAGATCGACGAGGCGGTGCGCGAGCGGACGCTGAACAGCGAAGCCATCTACGAGCTCGACCGCAAGGCGTTGCGGGAGCTCGACCCGGAGCTGATCGTCACGCAGGCACTGTGCCCGGTGTGCGCGGTCTCCTACGAGGAGGTGGCCGAGATCGCCGGGGAGCTCCCGTCGGACCCGGAGGTCGTGGCGCTGGACCCGAAGACCCTGGGCGAGACCCTGGGTGACGTGCGCACGCTCGGGCGGGCGACCGGGCGCGAATGGGCCGCCGAGGCGCTGCTCCTCGCTGCGACCGCTCGGATCGACGCGGTCCGCCGGGCCGTGGACGGCGGTCCGCGGCCCCGGGTGCTGGCGGTGGAGTGGCTGGACCCGGTGTTCGTGGCTGGTCACTGGACCCCCCAGCTGATCGAGCTGGCCGGCGGCGAGGACGTGGTGGGCTTCGCCGGTGAGCCCAGCCAGGAGCTCGACTGGGAGACCCTGGCGGCGGCCCAGCCGGAGGTCGTGGTGGTGATGCCGTGCGGCTATGACGCCCCCAGGGCCCACGCCGAGGCGTTGGCCTTCTCCGAGCAGCTCGCGGGGCTGCAGGCGCGGCGCGTGACCGCGGTCGACGCGGCGGCCTACTTCTCCCGGCCCGGCCCGCGGCTGATAGACGGCGTGGAGCTGCTGGCCCACATCCTGCACCCGCAGCTCCTCCCGTCTCCGCCACCGGGCGCCCAGGCGCTCGAGGTCGAGCTCACGCTTGCAGGCTGAGGTGGATCACGGTTCGGAACCGAGCGGCGACACGACCGGAACCGAGACCGATTGGGGCTTGCTCGAATGGGCCACGGCGATCGAGCCCGCGAAGGCCGCGACGCCGATCGCCGCACAGCTGACGAGGGCCAGCACCTGATTTCGCCGCACGTCGCCGAAGCGCAGCGCGGCAGCCGCGAGTGCACCGCCGATCAGGCCGCCGATGTGCCCTCCATATGAAATCCCCGGGATCGAGAAGCTGATGATCAGGTTGAGCACGATCAGGCCCCCGACCCCGGTCTGGAAGAGGGGGATCTGGCGGGCCCGAAGCTCGACCGCCGCGGCGCCCATCAGCCCGAAGATCGCCCCGGAGGCGCCCACCGTGAGGACGTGGGGGGAGACCAGCAGGGCCCCGAAGGAGCCGCACAGCAGCGACACCGCATAGACCAGCGAGTAGCGCAGCCGCCCGAGGGCGGGCTCGAGCATCACCCCGAGGTAGTACAGGACCCACATGTTGAAGGCGATGTGGATGATGTTCTCGTGCAGGAAGCCGGAGGTGATGATCCGCCACCATTCCCCGTAGGCGACACCTTTTCCGAGGAAGCTGCCGATCAGGGCGCCTTTGAGGTAGATGCTTCCAGTGGCACTCCCCGAGACGGTCAGGGCGCCGCCGCCCTCGGCCAGGAACACGATCACGTTGATCGCGATCAGGGCGTAGGTGACGACGGGTCCGCTGGCGGTCTGCCGCACGCGGACGACCTTGGTGCGTTGGGAGGCGCACTCCGGGCAGCGCATCCCGACCGGGGTACTGGTCATGCAGTCGGGGCAGATCGGGCGCCCGCAGTTCGAGCAGGAGACGCCCGTCTCGCGTGAGGGATGGCGATAGCAGGTGGCCATGGGGGTGGCAGGCAAGCCTAGCTGTGGCCCATGGGCGCCCCGGAGGGCGCTGCCGGCGGGCTCCTCAGATGCGGCGGGCGAGCAGCCGCCGTGTCTGCTCGGACAGATCGCGCAGGGAGCGCTCGGCAGCCGAGCGGGCGGAGTGCAGGTCGGGCGTGTTCTCCTTCGCCCGCCGGCGGGCTCGCAGCAGCACCAGACCGGTGGCGGCCGCTCCGCCCACCACCACGGCGGCGGCGGGGCGAACCCAGTTGCGGGGATCGCGCATCGCGCCCAGTTCCCAGGCCTCGAGCTCATCGGCCGCCATCTCGGTGATGCTCGTGAGCGTCTCCTCCAGGCGCAGCGCGAGCGCGTCCGGCGGCTCCACCGGAGCGAGTGCTTCCCGGAGCAGGATCTCGAAGCTGGAGGCGGAGTCAGTCATCCGGCCCTCCGTTCGGGGAAGCATCCGGCGGCGCGAGTTTGCCGCCCGCCGCGACGGGGTCCGAGACGATCTCCTCGAGCTGTTTGATGGCGCGGTGGATGAGGACCTTGGTGGCCCCGTCGGAGCGTCCCAGTGCACGAGCGATCTCGCGGTTGTCCATGCCCAGCGCGAAGCGCATGATCAGGGCCTCGCGGCGGTCGTCGGGAAGCATCCGCACGCCATCGAGCACGCGGCTGAGCTCCTCGCGGCCCTCCACCAGCTGCTCGGTCGTGTGCGGGGCCGTCAGCTCGGAGGTGTCGTCGATCGAGGAGGCCGGCCGGCGGGAGCGGTCGCGGTAGAGGTTGGCGGCCAGGTTGTGGGCGATGCGGATCAGCCACGGCCGCAGGGGCCGCCCCCGGGACTCTCGCTGGGCGCGCTCGAAGTGGCGATAGGCCTGCAGGAACGTCTGCTCGGTCAGATCCTCGGCGTCGTGGTGGTCGCCGACGCGGTAGTAGGCATAGCTGTAGACGTCGCGCAGGTGAGCCCGGTAGAGCTCGGCGAACTCGGCGTCGAGCTGCGCCTTGGTCTTGGGGCTGTCGCGGTCGGCCACTCATGCAACCCTACCCCCGCGGCAGCGGCCGATCAGGCGGCGCGGGAGACCTCGCGCCCCGGCAACGGACACACCGTCGGAGGCTGGGGCGCCTGCTCGCCGCCCAGCCACTCCCACTGCAGCGTCACACAAGCCCACACGCGCGCGGTGACGCTCGCGGCCAGCGCCGGAGAGCACTCGCCGGTGGTGGGGAACATCAGCGGCCGGCCCACGCGCAGGCGAACCTTGCGGGGCCGGATCCGCCATCCGCGGCGGACCTCCTCGGTGCCGTGGACGGCGACCGGGGCCACCGGGGCACCCGTTTCGAGAGCCAGCCGGCCAATGCCCTTGTGGGGTGACTCCAGGGGCCCTGTGCGGATCCGTGTGCCCTCCGGGAACACGACCACACAGTCGCCCCGTTCAAGGATCTCCCGAGCGGTTCTCATGGCGTCGCCGTCGCCGGTTCCACGATCCACCGGAAAGGCCCCCAGGGCGTTCAGCACCCAGGCCTGCCACGGCTTCTCGAACAGCTCGCGCTTGGCCATGTAGTAGACGGGACGGCGAACGAGGCTGCCGATCACGAACGGGTCCAGGAACGAACGGTGGTTGGCGGCCAGCAGCAGCGGCCCGCTCGCGGGAAGGTGCTCGCGACCGATTCGCTGGAGGCGGAAGTAGATCAGGAAGAAGGGCAGGAACAGGGCCCTGATGACCCTGTATACGAACGGGTTGACCCCTTTCTGAAGCGAGCGCTCGCGGAACGCTTCCAGGTCGAGCTCGCCCTCGGCCGGGACGCGGGTGGTATCCGCTTCCTCCGCTGCCGCCGGCGGGGCCTGCCTCAGATCGTGTGCGAGCTCACTCTCCACAACCCGAAATACACCCGGGCGCAGGCCGCAGTTACAGGCGCTCGGACGAAGAGCTCAGCCGAACAGCGAGGCGACGAGCCCGAGCGGGCTCGATTCGTCGGACAGCAGCTGGATCGCGACCAGCGCGCCCGCGGCCCCGAAGCCGTTGCGCACGGCGTGGACGGCGGCCTGGATGCGGTTGCTGAGTTTCAGCTTCGTGAGGATGCTGGCGACGTGGTTCTTGACCGTGTTCTCGCTGAGGGCGAAGACGACGCCGATTTCGCGGTTGCTCTCCCCGGTCGGCAGGCGGCGGAAGATTTCGAGCTCCCGTTTGGTCAGGACCGTGCCGATGGCATCGGCCTCGTCGGGATTCTGTTCCGGTGAGCCGTTCGCCGGGCCTCGGCCGGCCAGGGCCTCGAGCAACTCGGGGGCGACCACCGACTCACCCGCGGCGCAGGCGCGGACGCCGGTGGCGATCGCTTCGCGCCTGGAGCTCTTCAGCAGGAAGCCGCGAGCCCCCGCGGCGATCGCGTCGGAGACGAGGCTCCGATACGGGCTCGAGGTGAGCACCACGACCTGGGTCGACGGAGTCAGCTGGGCGAGCCGCTCGACCCAGTCCAGATGTACGGCGCCGCCGAACACCGGGTCGATGACGATCGCGGAGGGGGCCTGCCGGCGCAGGACGTCGAGTACCTCTCGGGGGCTCCGCCCCTCCCCCACGACCTGCATGCCGGTGGCGATGAGGGTCTGCTTCAGGGCACCCCGGGTGAGGTCGTGCTCGTCGATCAGGACGACCGTGTGGGATCTCCCAAGGCGAGCCCGGCTCGGCAGTTTGGTTCCCTTCGTAAGGGTGCTCATGTGATCATTGGTAACCATATCGCTCGGGCGTGCCGACCGGGTCGATCGGGCCTGCCGCAGTATTGATAGCGGGGGTCCGGGCGGGCCGGTACAGGGTCACGCCCCTATTTCTCACGGGGGCCACCCAGGCGCCGGTGTCGGAGCGGACAGACAGCAAGCGAGTCCCAGACGAAGCGCCCGAGCGGGGGCCGCGCAAACGCGCGAAGGTCACGCGGTGGGCGCTCCGGTCCGTGAGGGCCCACTGCGATCCCGCCGGCGCCCCGTCGACGCCGGGTTAAGCTTCGCCCGATGCCGGAGTAGCTCAGTTGGTAGAGCGCCTGTCTTGTAAACAGGGGGTCACGGGTTCGAGTCCCGTCTCCGGCTTGGGCGAAAACGCCTGCAATGAAATGCTTTTGACTACGCGTGACTTAGCGGCCGCCCGGCATGGATGAAGCGCGGGATCAGTCCTGCCGCTGATCCCCTCTCGACACGTCTAGTTCTTTTCTTCCTTCTTGGTTTTGCAGGCTTCGGCTTTTTCGGCGATCTTTTCCTTCGTTTCTTCGTCCTTTGTGTTGAAGGCTTCCTTGAGTTCTTCGAGCTTTTCCTTGCTCGCACCCTTTTCTTTGTCTTCGGCGAGTTTTTCCTTCTGTTCTTCCTTCTTGACCTTCAGCGCTTCCTTGGCTTCAGTGACCTTGCCCTTGCATTCTTCGTACTTTCCCCCGACTTTTTCCTTGCGTTCGCCGTACTTCGACTTGCAGCCTTCCGCCCTTTCGGCGAGCTTGCTCTTGATCGCTTCGTCCTTTTCCTTGAACTTTTCCTTGACTCCTTCGAGCTTCTCCTTGCTCGCACCCTTTTCTTTCAATTCGCCGAGCTTTTCCTTTTGTTCTGCTTTCTTTTCGGCCAGTTTTTCCTTGCCTTCAGCGAGCTTGGCCTTGCATTCTTCAAACCCTTCCTTAAACGATTTCCCTTCCACGTGGCGTGGGTCGGGGACGCGCCTAGCCTGCGCTTGAGCGGTCGTCGCGACGACCGCGATCATCGTGAGCGCGGCGATCAGGAGGCCGATGATTCCGGTTCGGTTCACGCTGCCATCCTCTCTCTCGGGCTTGCGGCTTGCCCCCCGGAGTGACCAGGACGGCGTGACCGAGCCCGGCAGAGCACACCGAACCTCATGCTCGACACCCCCACGCCCTGCGGCATCCGGGATCCATCCTTGCTTCTCCTCCGTAGCCAAGCGGTACCGCGGTCCCCGGCCTGCGCCGGGATCTCCCTGCGGACCTTATACCAGCATCGTGGCCCCCGCGACGGAGGTCGCGTGCTGGCGGGCCGTGCGCCCACTCGCCAACTCGGACATCGCCTGCCCAGTATCCCGCCCGTAGGAACAGGGCGCGGTGGTGCGTGTCTACCGGTGCCCGGCGACGGGGGCGCTGCGTGACGCGGCTTTGGAAGCAGACAGGTTCCGCAGGCGCATTTCCTGCGGTCTACAAGAACACGGCGCAACGGCTAGGCTGCAAGGCGGCTACGGAGCTTGCCACCGGAGGGGGTCACGGATGTCGTCTCACAGAAACACACGTTGGGTCCGCAGCTGGCGCGTGTTCGGCGTGGCATGGGCGGCGGCTCTCGTCGGTTGCTCGATGTCGAGCGCGGTGGCCGGCGCCGCGAGCTGGCCAATGGCAGGCCAGGACATCAACAACGGCCGCGCCCAAGCACACGAAACCATCATCACGCCGCTCAGCGCCGGAAAACTGGCGCCCAGGTGGGTGTTCAGGACGCACGGGGACGTCTCCGCCACGCCGACCGTCTACGGAGGCATCGTCTACTTCCCTGACTGGGGCGGCTACCTCAACGCGGTGAGCGCCAGGACCGGCCGCCGGATCTGGGAGCAGCCGGTCTCCACCTACGACCCGAGCCGCGGTGCGATCGTCCGTGTAAGCCCGGCCATCTACCGCCAAGAGGTGATAGTCGGCGACAACTTCGAAGAAAATCAGGTCGGCGGCGCCCACGTATTCGCGGTCAATCGGCTGACGGGCCGACTGATCTGGAGCACGCAGGTGGACCGCCATCCGGCTGCGCACATCACATCCAATCCGATCGTCGTCGGCAACGAGGTGATACTCGGCGTCTCATCCGAGGAGGAGGACGATGCGCTCAGCGCGGGCTATCCCTGTTGCACGTTTCGCGGCAGCGTCGTCGCGCTCGACGCAAGCACCGGCGCGGTGCTCTGGAAGACCTACACGGTCCCGCCGAACGGTGGTCCTTGCAGGCATGCGGATCCACCCGAAGGGTGCGGCTACAGCGGGGGCGCGGTCTGGGACACACCGGCGGCATCGCTCCTGACTCGCACGGTCTACGTCGCCACCGGGAACAACTACACCGTCCCTGATCAGGCACAGCAATGCCAAGCGCAGGCGATCCAATCGGAAAGCTCGGACGCAGACTGCACAGCACCGGACGACTACTTCGACAGCGTTCTTGCGCTGAACCTCCAGACCGGAGCGGTCAGGTGGGGACACAAGGTCGAGGGCTGGGATGCGACCAACAGCGCGTGTGCCTACCGACTGGGGTTCACTTGGTGTCCGTCGATCGAAAGCCCCGACTTCGACTTCGGGGGCGGCGGACCGAACGTCTTCACCGTCGATGGCCGGATGCTCGTCGGCGCCGGCCAGAAGAGCGGCGTCTACTGGGTATTCAATGCGCTTACGGGTGAAATCGTATGGAACACGCTCGTTGGGCCGGGCACTGCCAGTGGCGGAATCGAGTGGGGTACCTCGTATGACGGCCAGCGCATCTATGTGCCGATCGCGGACCCGGCTCCCTTCAGCATTCCGTACAAGCTCGCCAACGGGGAACCGGACAACGGGGGCTCGTGGTCGGCGCTCGACCCCGCGACGGGCGCTTTCGACTGGCAGGTCGCGCCACCCGGCGACGCTTCGGCCACCGGGCCGATGACCGAGGCCGACGGTGTGGTGTTTGCGGGGACCTACATCGCCCGACACGACAACATGTTCGCGCTCGAAGCGGAAACCGGCAGGCTGCTGTGGGCCTTCGAAGCGCAGGGCGTGGTTGACTCGGGGCCTGCGATCGTGAACGGCACCGTCTACTGGGGCTCCGGGTACCGCGGCTTACCCGGCGGCCAGAGCACCAGCCTCTACGCGTTCTCGATCCCGGGCGCGGAAATCAGCCGACGCGCTCACGCCGTTCGTGCGCACACAACATGTCGCGCGAACCCATACGCCAGCCTGAGCCCGAAGCGCCGCCCCCATACGCGCTGCCGCTGAACGCGACAGTTCGCGTCCACGGCCGCCCAGGTCAGCGGGGGTACTGGGCGTCCATCCCCGCCCGCAGCGCGTCGATGCTGACCTGGCCCGGCAGTACCGGGACGGCGCGATATGTGTACCAGCCGTGGGGAAACCGAAGCTGGAAGGCGCTCGCGCCCGTCGCGGTCTGCTCGGTCACGAGGCCCGTCGAGCCCCAGCCCATGACCCAGTCGCCGCCGGGAAGCATCCGCGCTGAGCCGCAGCACTCGGTGTATCTGATCAGCGGATTTGTCACCGATTCGATCAGCGTGGCCGTACGCGTCGCCGAGTCGATCACGTAGCGGACGCCACGGGGGGCCCCACGGCATCCGGTGCCGTTGTCGAACACCGTGAGCGTTCCGTCCGGTAGCACGCGCGCATCGTGCTGGCCGCAGAGCGCCCTCGGGTATTCGTCCCCTACCACGGCGAGGCTCTCGGGGGTGGGGGTACCACCGAGCTTCCAGTTGATTGCTCCGGTCGCCGCGTCGATGTCGTACACGGCATCGAGATTCCGGAAGGAAAGCACGTAGCTGCTTCCATCCACCGCGACGGAGTTCCAGTGATACGCGTCGCCCACGTTCCGGCAACCCGGCTTGTCGGGCGGGACTTCAGCAAACGAGATGTGGTCCGACGCGAGCCAGGACCAAACCAGTTCGCCGCTCGGCGTCAACTCCTGTAGTTCGAAATCCAGCAGCGTGCCGTCGGAGGGGCCGCCGCAGGCCGACAGATCCACGCCGTGAACCGGAAATGTCCTGCCCATCAGGTAATTGCCGTTGGGCATCACCTGGACATCGTGTTGGTTGGCCTCGCTGCCGACGGTGTTGATCGTCCGCACCAGCGAACCGTCCAGTTCGTGCTCCTCCACGCCGACCTTATCTTCCGCGCCGAGTCCCACAGCGCTCCAGGCATGGATCCAGGCTACGTTCCCGTCGGGCATCAGCATGCCGTCTTCGGGAATAGACGTTCCGGAGGACTTCATCCACCACACCGGTACGCCGTTGTTGTCGAAGAAGGCCGTGTATTGCGGGGAGAAGCCTTCGGGGTTCGGATACCGATGCGGCGTCATGATGTAGAACGCCGCCTGCCTGGCGCCCCTGACCTCGGCCGTAAAGGTTGGAAAGTCTGACGGCAGGCACCGGACGTGATAGGTCGTGGAGGCTTTCGCGTCGGTTGAGGTGACATCGAACTCCTGGCCGGCGCTGAGGTCGACCCCACGCTCGAAGCTCCCGGTCTGCTGCGGTCCGTTGTCGACGGATACCTGGACACCGGGCCGCGCCAACACCGATACCTGGACCTGATCGGAGGGCTGACAGCGCGTCACGTAATCCGTGACCGACGATTTGAAGGCGGGAAACAACCCCGGGACGGTTGAGATCTGCATGGACCTCAAGGCGACGCCGGGCGGCCCGACCGCCGCACTTCCGGCAGCGGGCACCCAGAGCGCAGCGAGGAACACCCCCGTGCAACAGACCAGACGACGTGCGCTCATGATGCCAGGCCTCCATTCCTGTCCGCGACGCTGGGCCTCCGGGCCGCAGCTCCCCCGAGTCGATCGCGAAGTCCCTTGCCGGCGGAGAGTACCACCCCATCCAGGGCCCCGCCCCCAGCCCAACCCCGGCCAAACTCCCGCCTGAACGGGGGCGGGAGCGTCTAAAGCCCCCTACGTGGCGGGCTGGCTCTGCCGCACGAAGGCAATCGTCGACGGGTTGACGAGGACCTTGTGTTTCGTGTTCGTCTCGGTGACGGTGATCAGCTTCACGCCTGACCGTTCGGCCGCATCCAGCAGATCCTGAAGTTCCTCCTCCACGTGAACCACGAGCGAATGCTCGCCCGTTGAGGCAAAGAAGATGCTGCTGGCCACCGGGTGAGCATACAGAGCCGTCCGCCGTCGGCCCGATCGAACGGGGGCTCGTCGAGGATCGAGCACCATGTCCGGGTCGGCGTGGCGAAAGAGGGGCCTCCACGTCGAAGGTGTCGACATCCCGGCGGTTGAACGCCTCGTCAGCCCGGCGGACGATCTCCACGTTGTGCGGCGACATCGCCCACCCCTGCTGCCGACCCTCGGGAACATGTCCAGATCGGTGTAGGAATCGCCTCGCCGCGGTATGAATCCGTAATCACGCTTTTCCTCGGTCCGCCCCGCCGCGTGCCCTGCCAGCTCGTCGTCGAGCGGGGAGCATCCCGCACGGGCGACCCACGGACGCGGCAATGACCGCGCCTCGGTCAGCGCGTCGCGTTGGACTCCTGCTCGCACTCCTGCTGGCGGCGGCGATCACGCTGCTGGCGCTCGCCGGCCCTGCCGTCCAGGCGTCCTCCTACGGAGCCGGCTGCGAGCACGTCCCGATCGTCTACGGGATTCCGCCTTGGGGCTTCCACACCGGTCCCCCGATCGGCGCCACCGGCAGCTTCGCCCGCGGGCACGGCCAGATCAACCTCGCGGCGAACACCGTCTCCGGGATCCTGTGCCAGGAAGACCGTGCTCGCGGCCGGCCGACCCGTGCAATCACGATGACGGTCGCACACCACCTCCTCTACCACTCCCACTACGCGGTGAAGTGGGGCTTCCCGGGCAACATCATGAAAATCGTCGTCCGCGTGCAGGCGAGCAACGATGCGCAGTGCGAGGTCGGGACGGTCGGCCGCGCGACGCTGTTCGCAAGCTACAACGGCGTCCGCAGCGACAGCGTCCAGTTCTTCTTCCCGCCGGCCTGCAACGACCACGACCACCTGTATCACGGGTCGGAGGTCAACAACCAGGTGCCGCCGCTGTAGGCGTGGCGCTCTCGATAGCCGGCGCCCCCTGCCGGCGCGGTGCAAGGAGGGCCACTTCTGGATCTCGCAGCCCCCGGTTGTGGGCGACGTGCCCAGCCGCTTTCCTGGCATCCTTGACGCTCGACGGCTAGCGCAGGACCGAGGGGCACGGAGGTGGCGCAATGAGTGCATTTGCGGGGCAACCCAGCACAACCGGGGCTCGTCGTACGCGAACCGGCGGACCCGCGGCGGGGGCGGCGACGCCGTCGCAGGGACGCCGTTCGCGGCCACGATCGGTCCTCCTGGCCGCGCCGATCGCCTGCATGGCGCTTGCGCTCGCCGTCTATCAGGCCCTGCCCGCCTCACACTCCGCGCCCTCCCGGGCGCATGCAGCAGCGTTCAAGCACGCCGGCCTGTTGAGCCTTCCGCTGGCGGCCGAGGGGGCCGTGTCCGGCGCTCTCGGTGCCCGGGATCGCGCGTACCAGGTGCACCCGGCGAGTGGTGGCTTCGCCTCCGCCGACGACCGCCGGCAGCTCCGCAGCACCTTCACCGCCTCCGGCGTATCGGTGTTTGCGGGCTCCGCCGAGCTGAAGCTGCGACTGGAAGGCGAGGGTAGTGACACCGCCCTGCGGACGGTCCTTCCCTCCAGCCCCCACGCACACGCCAACCGGGTCGCCTACGCCCACACCGGGCTGAGCGAGTGGTACGTGAACGGGCCGTTGGGCCTCGAGCAGGGATTCACGCTGCAGCGTCCGCCGGCTACCCGCGACCACGGTGATCTCACGCTCGCGGTCGGCCTGTCCGGCAACGTCGAAGCGTCCCTCGTCCGCAACGGGCGCAGCGTCGAGCTCACGCGCGATGGACGCCGCGTACTGCGGTACACGGGCCTCAGCGCGAGCGATGCCCGCGGTCATGCCCTGCGCAGCTGGCTTACGTTGGACGGCCCGCGCATCCTGTTGCATCTCGATGCCCGCGGAGCACGCTTCCCCCTGCGGGTCGACCCGCTCGTGCAGGAGGAAAAGCTGCCCGCCGAAGGCGAGGAAGGCGAAGGCCACCTCGGCGCGACCGTTGCGCTGTCCTCGGACGGCAACACCGCGCTCGTGGGCGCGCCCAGAGACAACACCTTCCAGGGAGCCGCGTTCGTGTTCACCCGCACGGGTTCGGTCTGGAGCCAGCAGGGCCCGCCCCTGAAAGGCTCAGAAGGGCTCGTCAACCCCTTCTTCGGCTCCGCCGTGGCGCTGTCCGCTGATGGGAACACAGCTCTGATCGGCGGCTCGGGCGACAACAACGGCAAAGGCGCCGCCTGGGTGTTCACGCGCACCGGCAGCACCTGGACGCAGCAGGGGCCGAAGCTGACCGGGAGCGAAGAGACGGCCCCGCAGCCGAATTTCGGCGTCGCCGTCGCTCTGTCGGCCGAAGGGAGCCTGGCACTGGTGGGCGGACCCAACGAAACCGTCGGCACCACGGTCGGCGACGGTGCCGTGTGGGCGTTCACCCGGTCCGCCGGCAAATGGTCGCAGCAGGGGGCGAAGATCACAGCCAAAGGCGAGTGCTGCACGGGTGCGGAAGGTGGCTTGTTCGGCTGGAGCATCGCGCTGTCCGCGGCCGGCACCACAGCGATGATCGGCGCGCCGATCGAGGAAGAAGAAGGAAACCCGGGTGCGGGCGAACGCGGCGCGGTCTACGTGTTCACCCACGCGGGTGAAACGTGGAGCCAGCAGGGGTCGAAAATCACTCCCACGAACGAGATCGGTGAAGGCCAGTTCGGTTGGAGCGTCGCGCTCTCCGCAGAAGGCGACACGGCGCTCGTTGGCGCGCCGTGGGACAACAACGCCAAGGGGTTCGGGCCGGGTACTGGCGCCGCCTGGGTGTTCACGCGGTCCGGCAAGAAATGGAGCCAGCAGGGCGAAAAGCTGACCGGCGAAGGAGAGTCCGGCCGCGAAGCACAGTTCGGCCACAGCGTCGCACTGTCCTTCGAAGGCAACCTCGCGCTCATCGGCGGCCCCTGGGACACTCAGGACGAAGAAGATCTCCCCGGACTCGGCGCGGCGTGGGTCTTCACGCAGGCGAGCGGCAAATGGAGCCAGCAGGGCGAAAAGCTGATCGCCCGCGGCGAGACCGGCAACGGCGAATTCGCAGAGAGCGTGGCGCTGGCGTCGAATGGCAGGACCGCGTTGCTGGGAGGTGCGCTCGACAAAGGCTCCCTCGGCGGCGCCTGGGCGTTCGTCAGCGGGGCGACGGTCAGCGAACAGGCGGCCCGGGAAGTCACACAGAAAGAAGCCGTGCTGCATGCCTCCGTGAACCCCAACGGCGAAGAAGTGACCTCGTGCGTGTTCGAATACGGCACCACGACCGCCTACGGATCGACCGCCGAATGCTCGCCGGCCAAACCGGGATCAGGCGAAAGCTCCGTCGCCGTGTCGGCGACGCTCACCAAACTCGCCGTCAACACGACCTACCACTTCCGCGTCGCCGCCCGCAACGCATTCGGCACGAGCTTCGGGAGGGACACGACCTTCACCACGCTGGCCACGTTCGCGAGCGCTGAAACCTCCGAACCGGCGAAACCGGCCAAAGCGACCGATGGCCAGTTGTCGGTGGAAGGCAGCGGCGGCACCGGGAAGGTCACGATCGGTCCTTACGCGAAAGACATCGGAGGCAGGCCGCTGCCCAGGTCCCGGGGCGTCTACTTCCAGATCTACCGCAGCACCTCCTCGAGCTTCACCACGATCTCCTACAAGGACTGCGAACTCGCGGGAGCCAAGGCGCTGTGGTGGGACAACCCGGAAACCGGTTGGGAACCGATCCAGGAACCGGTCGCCGTGTACACCGAATCCCCTACCCCCTGCATCACGGTGACGGCCACCGAAAAAACCAGGCCCAGCATCGCCCAGCTTTCCGACCCGCGCCACGTGGGAGGTCCCTCCGGGGGACAGGAATACGGCAAATGCGAGCCCATGAAGCACGGTCGCTTCGGCGAAGGGGCGTGCCTCACGACCGATGAAAAGAACGGCAAACCAAAGGGCGCCTTCGAATGGTTCGGCGCCCCTGCAACCTGCTTCCCGCTCAAGCACGGCCGCTACGCCGAAGGCGCCTGCCAGACGGTGGACGTCAAGAAGGGAAAACCGAAGGGGAAGTACGAACTCGGCAGTGACGCCTTCACCACGGCCGCCGGCACGACCAAGCTCGAAGGCGGCGCGGGCGCCTTGGAATGCGAATCGGGCTCCTCCGAAGGGCAGCTGCAGACGCTCAGGGCGGGCTCCGAATCGATCACCTACCGGGGCTGCAAACACGCAAGCACGAAATGCTCCAGCGCCGGCGCCGCCGAAGGCGTGATCCACACCGAACCGCTCGAAACGGTCTCCTACTCCGAAGAAGGCAAATTCTTCACGGGCCTGGCGGGCAATCCCGTGATGAAGTACCTGTGCGGCGGGACCCAATACACCGTCCACGGCGAAGTTGCCGGCGAAGCCAGCGGCGACCTCGACGCGATGAGCACCCACAGCCAGGCGGTGTTCAGAGCGGGCGTGGGCTTCCAGGGCGGCCTCACCACCGAAGTCGCGGGCGAAGCCTTCTCCACCACGCTCACCACGACCGTCGTCACGACCAGCGCCGACCCCGCAGGCTTCGAGATCAGCGAGACCAACAAACAGCCGACCGGCTGACGCCGGCGGCGATGCTCGCCCGCCGCGCGGCTAACCCTCCCCGCCCGTGGCGGCGATCGCCTCGGCGTGCGTGAGGTAGGCCCGCAGTCGCCAGATCCGGCCGTCGCGAAGCTCCCACACGGCCCCGACGGGAGACTCGACCGGGACTTCACCCCCGCGGCCGAAGCCCCGCAGACGTCCGAGCACGAGGACCCCGTCCGGAAGCTCGCGGTATTCGTCGGCGAGAAAGTGAAACTCCCTCCATGCCCCCCGCAGCCGCTCGAAGTAGGTTCGCACCCCGTCGTGTCCCCGAAACACCTCCCCCTCGACGGCCGCGAGCCCCACCTTCCACTCGACGTCGGAGGTCGTCAGCTCGCAGAATGCCTCCGCGTCACCACGGCTGAAGGCGTCGATCGCCCGCCCGACGACGGCGAGGTCCTGCTGTGACATCCCCTAGGGGCCCGGGCGGCACGCCCGGATCACAGCGGGACCCGCGCGCCGATCGAGATGGTGCGGTCCGAGGGGAGCCGGAAATACGCCGCCGAGTCGGCTGCGTTGCGTGCCAGCGCCACGAAGATCTTCTTGCGCCAGTGGGCCATCCCGGGATCGTCGGTGGGCGCGATCGTCGTGGCCGAGAGGAAGTACGTGGCGTTGGCGAGGTCGCCGTCGATCAGATCCCTCTCCGCCGCAGAGATCAGCGCCGCGGGCACGTTCGGCTCGTCCAAGAAGCCGAAGCGCATTGACAGATAGGCGATGTCCGCGGCCAGCTGGAGCGAGTCACCGGTGGCCCCGCTGAACATGATCCGTGTTCCCGTGCTGACGCGACGGGACTCCGGTATGTGGGGAATCCGTACGGTCTCTACCGTCACGATGATCACGTGGTCCTGCAGTACCCGGTTGCGTTCGACGTTGGCGCGCAGGGCGAACGGGGTGGTCCGGGGGTTGGGGTTCATGAACACCCCCACTCCGGGCACCCTCTGAACGCGGAGCTCCTGCGCACCCAGGCCCTCGACGAAGTCGGGCAGCGAGCCTTCCATGCGGCGGCGGTTCGCGGTGACGATCTCCCTTCCCCGGTGCCAGGTCGTCATCAGCACGAACAGGATCGCGGCCACCACCAGCGGCAGCCAGCCGCCGTGGACGACCTTCGTCAGGTTGGCCGAGAAGAAGGCGACCTCGATCGTCAGGAAGACCGACCCCCCTAGCACCACCCAGCGCTTCGACCTGTGCCACAGCAGCCTCGCCACCGCCAGGAACAGGATCGTGCTGAGGATGAACGTGCCGGTCACGGCCACCCCGTAGGCGGAGGCGAGGCCGGTCGAGGAGCCGAAGCCGATCGTGATCACCAGCACGGCCACGAACAGCAGCGCGTTGATCGCCGGCGTGTAGATCTGGCCCACGTGCTTGGCGGAGGTGTGGCGGATCGTCAGGCGGGGCAGGAAGCCGATCTGGACAGCCTGCTGGGTCACGCTGTAGGCGCCCGAGATCACCGCCTGGGAGGCGATCACGGTCGCGAACGTGGCCAGGAACACGATCGGTATCTGCGCCCACCCCGGGGTCAGGAGGAAGAACGGGTTCTCGACGGCCTTCGGTGAGCGCAGGATCAGCGCGCCCTGCGCCATGTAGTTGACGGTCAGCGCGGGGAACACGAGGAAGAACCAGGCCCGGCGGATCGGCGAGCGGCCGAAGTGACCCATGTCGGCGTACAGCGCCTCCGCCCCGGTGACGGCCAGCACGACCCCCGCCAGCGCGATGAACGCGACCGCGCCGTGGTTGATGAAGAACTCGGCCGCGTAGGTGGGCGACAGCGCGCGCAAGATCTCGGGGCGGCGCGCGATCTCCGGTACGCCGATCACCACCAGTACCGTGAACCAAACCGCCATCACGGGACCGAACAGCCTCCCCACCAGCCCGGTCCCGAAGCGCTGGATCGCGAACAGCCCCGTCAGCACGGCGATCGCGATCGGCAGCACCACCGAAGCGAGGCTGGGCACCGCCACCTTCAGCCCTTCCACCGCCGACAGCACCGAGATCGCCGGGGTGATCATGCTGTCGCCGAAGAACAACGCCGCCCCCAGCACCCCGAGCGTGACCAGGCCGACGGTCAGGCCGGTGCGCTTCGCCTTGGCCCCCTGCAGCAGGCCCACCAGCGACATGATCCCGCCCTCGCCCTTGTCGTCGGCGCGCATGATGAAGGTCACGTAGCCGACCGACACGATCATCGTGATCGACCAGAAGATCAGCGACAGCACGCCGTAGACCTCGCCCGGTGTCGGGTGCACGGCGTGGTCGTCGGCCGTGAAGACGGCCTGGACCGCATACAGGGGGCTGGTGCCGATGTCGCCGAAGACGACCCCGAGCGCTCCCAGCGCCAGAGCCGAGGCGCCCGAGCCCGCGACGGCGCCGCGAGAGATCGGCGCGGCCTCTGTCCTTCCGTGGGCCGATCGGGCCGCAGCAGACACGCCTAGACAGTATCGGGGCGTGTCGCGGGCAGACGCAACCGCACTCGCGGCCGGGGGGCCGCTCACCCCTCGCCGTTGAGCTCCTTGGCGACCTCGACCACGGCCGTGCGCTGGTAGAAGTCGACGGCCAGGATCGCCCCCGGGATCCCCCGCTCGCGCGTACATCGGGCGACGCGGGCGCGCAGGAAGGCGGATCGGCCGATCTGCGCGTTGAGGGTCGGGCTCGGGGGGAAGGGAGGGATCCAGTGGTTGATCAGCAGCAGCGGGCTGGCGGCGCTGCCGCGATAGCGGGCACAGCTGAGCTGGGCGGGATGCAGGGCTCCGAGCGGGGTGTCCTGGATGTAGTCGAAGGCCGGCATGTACCAGGATGGTGACCCTCCCTGCTCCTCGGCGAACACCAGCAGCCTGTGATCGCTGTCCACCAGCTTCCCCAGCGTCGGGAGCGCCCGGTCGCGCGGCAGCGTCTCGGCATAGCGCGTCAGGCCGGCCTGGCCAAAGGCCCGTTCGACTGTCGCCGGCGGCACGTAGTCCTCCACCACCACGATCAGCACCGCGCCGCGGTTGCGCTTCAGGAAGCCGGCCACCGCTTTCAGTTCCCGATCCAGTGGCTCCGCCCCCAGCTCGCAAAGTGTGTGACACAGGAACGGTTCGGAGGTTCCCTTCAGCTGACCGAGACCGATGCCGCCGGCCACCTGGTCGGCGACCCGCAGCGCGCTCGCCGGGAGCTGTTCGGCCACCTTGTTGCGATCGGACCCCTCGGCCGCCAGGTCGGTCCGGACGCGCCCGTTGGCGGGATCCCGCACGCCGTAGTGGACGTCCAGCAGGAAGGCCCTGATGCCGTCCTTGAGCTGACGCGGGATCGGGTAGGTCTGGTTGGCGAAGTGCCACCCGGGCTCCTCGGACGCCGCGAACGAGTTGTGGGTGCCGGGGAACACCACGTCCTGCAGCGGCCGCGAGCACAGCGCGTGGGACCCGTTGCAACCGTGGGCCTCGGCTCCCCCGCCGGCGGAGGAGCCACAGCCCGACGCGATCGTCGCGGCCAACACGACGGTCGCGACCAGCCCCCATGTGCGCGGTTCGAGTCCCAAGGTCAAGCGTCCCGGCGCACGTCGACCAGCGCACTGCTCATCCGGATCGCCCGCACGGCGCCGATGCCGCCCGCCTGGAAGAGCACGCCGACGGTGAGAAGCAGGTAGCCGGGGATGGCAAGGACCGTTGAGCCGAGCATCAGGATCCCCACGCGGCTGATCACGTAGAAGGGCGCCGTCACGAGCAACGACAGCGTCGCCCCGATCGCGCTCGCGGCCAGACGGTCGCGACGCGGCCGGCGCACGTCCACGCCGAGCAGGCGCGAGGGGAGGGAGAGATACACGATCATCAGCAGCCCTACGGACGCGCCGAGCGAGAGGATGAACAAACGGTGTGGGAGCTGGGGTCCGGCCGTCACGCTCAGCGCCAGCAGCAGGCCCACGACCAGCCCCACGAGCACGATCGTGCGCCGCCTGGCGCCCGCGGCCCGTAGCGATGCCGACAGGCTAGCCGTCCGCTCGTCCGCGACGGCGAAGGCGAACACGACGTTGAGGAACAGCGCGGCCACCGTCACGGCGACGATCCCCGCCCCGATCGCCACCAGCTCCCCTTCGTGGGCTGAGTGATAGGAGCTTCCGCGCAGCGCCTGCACGCGCAGGTCGTACATCGCCAGCCACAGCCACACCGCCGGCAACAGCTCGATCGGGATCACGCGCCAGTCATGGAGCAGGCGCCGAAGCCCCTCGAGCAGCATCGCGAAGGCGCCGACCAGGTAGGCCAGCGGAGCGAACAGGCGCCGGGATCCGCTCAGACGCAGCACCTCCTCGACCATCGACTCGTCGCCGCGTTCGACCGATCGCACGAACAGCTTCAGACGGGCCAGGAGGTCTGCGCGCCGGCTCGAGCTCATGCGGGACGGATTCTGAAGGGCCGGGCGAGTCCGCGGCCCGGGCGCGCGCCCACCGGCGCCGGCCGGCTAGTGCCGTTTCGGCCGCTGGTAGCGGAAGCGGTCCTTCTTGCTGATCACGCTCTGGCCCCCGACGGTGGTAACCGTCACGTCCGCGATGCCGACACCGGCCGGAGCGGTGGCGGTGATCGCCGTGCCCGCGGGATTGACTTCGAACGCCTTCGCCGGGACGGCCCCGAATTTGACGGCGAAGGCGCCCGTGAAGTTGGAGCCCGTGATGACCGTCACCGTTCCACCTTCTTCAGGGCCCTTGCGTGGGTTCAGACGCTTGATCGCGGGCGCGGACCCCACGGGCGTGTACGTGAACTGGTCGGCGGAGGTGGCCTCGCTGGGGCCTTCCGGGGTGCCCACGGTCACGTCCACCGTGCCGGCCCCGATCGGGGCTTGGGCGGTGATCGTGGTGCTCGAGTGGACTTCGAAGCTCGTGGCCGCCCGTTCGCCGAACTCGACCGACGTTGCTGCGCTCAGGTGGGTCCCCGTGATGGTCACGACGGTCCCGCCGCTGCCCGGGCCTTCGGATGGTTCCACCTTCGTCACGGTCGGCGCCACCGCGCCGCCGTCGGGCGTTCCGAGCCCGGTGGGTCCGTCGTAGCCGATCTCACCGGTGCAGTAGTACGCGTCGCTCGCCGGCGCCGGCGGGGTACACGTGCCGTTGCTGCCTTCGGTGACGTCGAACAGAGGCGTGAGACCTTCGTAGAAGGCCTGCGCGCCCAGCGAGCGCACGGATTCGCTCTCGTGGGCGACGATGCCCGCGATCAGCGGAGAGCTGGCGCTGGTTCCACCGACGATCGTCCAGCCGCCTTCGGCGCTGGCGTACACCGACACGGGCGTTTCGACGGCGGCGACGGCCGCGACGTCGTCGTCCATGCGGCCCGGGCAGCCTTTGTCCTTCTGCCAGCTCGGCTTAGAGGCGAACGTGCTGCAGCCACTGCCGGTGCCCACCTGCAGGCTCGGTTCGTTCCACACCCGCTCCGACCAGCCGCGCGCGTTGGCGGCTTTCGAGAGGCTGGTGCCGCCGATCGCCGACAACGTCGAGAGGTCGGCCGGATACAGGGGCGACGCGGCGAAGAAGGGCGAGTATTCGTTGTCGTAGCCGTGGTCTCCGGAGGAGGCGTCGATGAACACCCCTGGGTGCGAGTAGTCGGGGGCGAAGCGCGTGCATGCGTAGGCCGACCCGCACCCTTCGTCGGGCAGGCCGTAGCTGTTGGAGACCTCGGTGGCGCCCGCAGCGACCGCCGTGTTGACCGATTCGGCGAGGTCGTTCGGGTAGGGGGTTTCTTCTGTCGCCTCCACCAGCAGCACGTGACACGACGGGCAGGCGGCCGACACCATGTCGAGGTCGAGCGCCTGCTCGACGTCCCAGCCCGGCACCGTTTCGGGGAATTTCAGTTCCTGGCCCTGCTGGTTGAGCTTGCGGAAGCAGCCGTTGGCTTTCGTGCAGGGCGGCAGGCCGTAGCGGGCCCGGTATTCGGCCAGATCCGCTTCGGCCTTGGGGTAACCGTAGGCGTCGACGACCGCGACCGTCTGGCTGGATCCGTCGCCCAGCGGGATCTTGTACGCCGACTCCAGATCCTGGGGGCTGAGACCTCCGAGTTCGCCGCTGCCTTCGTACAGCCGCCCCCGCGGGGACATCGCGCGTCCGGAGCCGCTGAGCAGGCGCGGCTCGACGATCGCTTCACAGGCTCCCTGGGGACACGCCCAGTGCGGGCTGGTGGCCGAGGGAGTGGCGGAGATCCTGGCGTTGCCCTTGGTCCTGCCGAGAGCCGCCAGGGCGTGCGCTCCTCGAGCGGCCGCGGGCCCGGCTGCGGTCAGCGTCGCGGCGGCCACGGCGAGGAGCGCCATCGCCACCAGCAGGGCGCCGCGCGAGCGCAGTCCCACGTGACCTGCCTGACACACGTCCCCTCTTGGCATTGTTCCCCTCGGCCGGACCGACTGCGGCGAGATTAGCATCTCCACCGCGGCGCGCCAGCAGCGCAACAGCGCCCCCGGCGACAGGCGCAGGCGCCCCGTCGATAAGGTCGCTTCCCATGGGGTTCGAGACGATCCAGACCCGCGTCAGCGGGGCCCGCGGGGAGCTGATCCTCAACCGTCCCCAGAAGCTCAACGCACTCGACCAGCAGACGCTCCTGGAGCTCGCCGAGGCGGCCCGCTGGTTCGACGCCCGGCCCGAGATCAAGGTCGTGGTCGTGAGCGGGAACGGGCGCTCCTTCAGCGCCGGCGCCGACGTCTCGGTATTCACCGCCGAGGACCCCGGGTCCCAGCAGCGCCGGGCGGGGGCCGACGCGGGGCGGCTGATGGCCGAGGCGATCCAGCGCATGGCTGCCGTCACCGTGGCCCGCATCCACGGGTACTGCGTGGGGGGCGCGGTGGTGCTGGCGGCGGCCTGCGATCTGCGCGTCGCCGGCGAGACGGCGGTGTTCTCGATCCCCGAGGTCGACCTGGGGATCCCGCTCGCCTGGGGAGGGATCCCACGCCTGGTGAGGGAGATCGGGCCCGCCATGACCAGGGAGCTCGTCCTGACCTGCCGGCCCTTCTCGGCCGCGGAGGCGCGTGAGCTCTCCTTCCTGAACCGCGTCGTGCCCGACGAGCAGCTCGAGGCCACCGTCGATGAGCTCGTCACGAGCCTGCTGGAGAAGTCGCGGCTGACGCTGCTGGCCACCAAGCGCGCCGTCGAGGCGGCGAGCGAGGAGCTGCTCGCCACGACCGCTGCCTGGAACGACGCCGACTCGCTGATGACGGCCCTCGGGGACCCCGAATCGCGCGCCAGCGCCGAGGCCTACCTGCGCCGGATCTCCAAGCGCGGGTGAGCTTTCCCGGAGGCGAGCCTCCTCCGAAAGCGGTTCTTCTCCCCAGGTGCGAGCGCCGCCTCCCCGACGGCGTCCGGCGAGCCGCGAGCCCGGCGCCAAGTGTCGCCCGGCGCACACGCCGGATGTAGAATCCCGTGTCCGGAGGGACGGACGGCAGACCTTCCCGCGGCAACGGAATAGCTGATGGGTGGCGGAAGGACAAGACACGGATGGCTCGTGGCGGGACGGTTGCTTCTCGCCCTACTCGCCTGCGCGCTGATCGCGCCGGGCCCGGCGGCCGCGCTACAGCCCGCACATCACGCCAAGGCAGACCGGCACTCCGGAAGACAGCCCGAGAGCACCGTTGTCGTCACCGAACCGCGCGCCCTGAACGGGTCGGGTAACAACGCCCAGCATCCCGAATGGGGCGAGGCGGGCTCGCGCTACGTGCGCCTGGCGCCGGCCCACTACGCGGATGGGATCTCCCAGCCGGTCACGGGACCCAACCCGCGCTACATCAGCAACCGCGTCTTCAACGCCCTCGGCACGGACCTGTTCTCTCCGCGCAACGTCAGCCAGTGGGTGTGGGTCTGGGGCCAGTTCCTGGATCACAACTTCGAGCTCGCCGAAGGCGGCAGCGAAGAAATGCCGATCGCTGTCAACCAGAACGATCCGCTGGAGAGCTTCAGCGACACGCTGGGGATGATCCCCTTCGTCCGCGACGCGCCGGCTCCCGGGTCCGGCACCAGCACCCAGAACCCCCGCCAGCAGACCAACACGGTGCCCTCCTACATCGACGGGTTCGCCATCTACGGAGGGACACAGTCACGGCTGGAATGGCTGCGCACCGGGCCGGACGACGGCAACCCCGAAGAAGCCGGCCCGACGATGATGCTGCCGGGCGGCTATCTGCCCGTCGCCGGCGCGCGTGGCGACGTCGCCACCGCTCCCAAGATGACCGAGGAAGGCGCGCTGACTCCCGAAGACGCGGTCATCGGAGGCGACGTGCGCACCAACGAGAACGCGGCCCTCGACGCGGTCACGACGCTGTTCGACAGGGAGCACAACCGCATCGTCTCCGAACTGCCCGAATCGCTGACCGCCGAACAGAAGTTCCAGATCGCCCGCCGCGTGGTGGAAGCGGAGATCCAGTACATCACCTACAAGGCCTTCCTCCCCGCCGTGGGCGTCAAGCTCTCCGGATACAAGGGCTACAACCCCTCCGTCGACCCCGAGATCAGCGACGAATTCGCAACCGTCGGCTACCGCGCCCACTCGATGGTCGACGGCGAGGAGGAAATCGTGGTCCCGACCGGCGCCTACTCGCCCGAACAGCTGCAGGCGATCCGGGAACTCGGCGTAAGGGCCGAACCCGTGAGCATCGGCAAGCACCATGGCGAGCTGCTGAACATCAGCCAGAGCGCGGCCTTCTTCAACCCCGCCGTGGTCCCGGCCGTAGGGCTCGGCAGACTGCTCGCCGGCCTCTCCCAGACACCCGACTACAGGAACGACGAGCAGATCGACAACGCCCTGCGCTCGGTGCTGTTCGAGACGCCCGGGTCGCCCGAACGCACACCGGTCCAGTGCTTCGAACAGCCACAGCTGAGCGGGTGCTTCTCGGGGATCGTCGACCTCGGCGCGATCGACGTCCAGCGCGGGCGCGACCACGGGATTCCCAGCTACGCGCAGCTGCGTGAAACCCTCGGCCTGGGTGTCCCCGGGTCCTTCGATCAGCTCACCGGAGACGAAACCGAAGAATTTCCGGCAGGCAGAAACATCGAAACTCCCGCGATCATGAACTTCACCACGCTCATCGACCGCAAAGGGCACAGCACCAGCCCGGACGACCCCTCAGACCGCGCTGTGGCGGGCACCCGGGGCAGCAGCCTGGCCGCGCGCCTGAAGGCGATCTACGGCTCGGTCACCAACCTCGACGCGTTCGTGGGCATGGTCAGCGAACCCGAAGTGCACGGCAGCGAGCTCGGGCCCCTGCAGTACGCGCTGTGGCGCAGGCAGTTCGAAGCGCTCCGCGACGGCGACCGCTTCTTCTACGCCAACGACCCCAGCCTGGCCGCCATCAAGAGCGCGTACGGGATCACCTACGAACAGACACTCGCACAGCTGTTGACCCTCGACGCGGAAGTTCCCAAGGGCGAAGTGCCCGGGAACGTGTTCAAGACCCGGGCGCCGAAACTGCACTGAGCTTCACGAAATCGCCGGCGACGGCGGCTAGGCTGTCGCGACACCGTTAGCGGGAGGCATCGATGGTCTGTCCGGCGTGCGCCGCTGAGCTGGCGGAGGCGGCCAAGTTCTGTCCGGAGTGCGGGAGCCCGGTCCAAGCGCCCCACTGTGCCTCCTGCGGCACGCCCCATCCCCCCGGCCAGAAGTTCTGTGCGGAGTGCGGAAGCGCCCTCGCGACGGCCGCCACGGCGCCACCGGCCCCCGACCCGGGAGCCGTGCAGAGCTCACCGGAGCTGCGTCTGGTGTCGGTGCTGTTCGTCGATCTCGTCGGCTACACCTCGCTCTCGGAGGGCCGCGACGCCGAGGAAGTGCGCGAGCTGCTGGCCGCTACTTCGAGTCCACGCGCACGATCATCGGGCGCTACGCCGGCATCGTAGAGAAGTTCATCGGCGACGCCGTGATGGCCGTGCTGGGGCGTCCCCATCGCCCGCGAGGACGACGCCGAGCGCGCCGTGCGCGCGGGCCTGGAGATCCTCGACGCGGTGACGGCCTTCGGGGCCGAAGTCGGCGTCGCCGGACCTGCGCGCGCGGGCCGGAGTGGTCACAGGGCAGGTGGCGGCGCTGGCCGAACCCCGGCGAAGGGCTGGTCGTCGGCGACCGCGTCAACACGGCCTCGCGAGCCCAGTCGGCGGCCGAGCCGGGGACCCTGGCGGTGGACGACGTCACCCGCGAAGTCACCTCCGCGGCGATCGCCTACGAGGACGCCGGCGACCACGCCGTCAAAGGCAAGGCCGAGCCGATCCATCTGTGGCGGGCAACCCGTGCGTCGTCGCCGGCCTCGGCGGAGCCGAGCGAGAGCGCGGGCATCGAGGCCCCGCTGCATCGGCCGCGACGCCGATCTACGGCTGCTGAAGGAGCTCTTCCACGGCGCGCTCGAGCGCGCGCTCGGCGCGGCTCGTGACCGTCTACGGCGCCGCCGGAGTCGGCAAGACGCGCCTGCTGTGGGAGTTCGACAAGTACGTCGACGGGCTGGCCGGGAACATCCTCTGGCACTCCGGCCGCTGCCTCTCATACGGCGACGGGGTCGCCTATTGGGCGCTGACCGAAATGATCCGCCAGCGCTTCGGCATCCCCGAAGAGGCGCCGGTCGAGGAGACCCGCGCCAAGCTGCAGGCGGGCCTGGAACGCTGGATCCCCGACCCCGGCGACCGCGACTTCCTGTGGCCGAGGTTGGGCGTTCTGCTCGGCGTCGCCGAACCCGGTCTCGGCCGCACCGAGCTGTTCGCGGGCTGGCGGCTGTTCCTCGAGCGCCTCGCCGAGCAGATGCCGGTGGTGCTCGTGTTCGACGACCTGCAGTGGGCCGACGAGGGGATGCTGGACTTCATCGAGCACGTGCTCGAGTGGTCGGCCGCGAGCGCGATCTTCATGCTGACCCTCTCGAGCCCGAGCTGGCTTCGGGGCGGGACGGGTGGCCCGGCGGACGCCGCGGAGCGACCGTGCTGCAGCTCGAGCCGCTGGACTTCGACACCATGGGCCGGCTGCTCGACGAGCTGGTCGAGGGCCTGCCGCGGCGCGTGCGGGGGCGTGTGATCGACCGCGCCGAGGGCATCCCCCTGTATGCCATCGAGACGATTCGGACGCTCGCCAACCGGGGCGTGCTCGAGCAGCGGGAAGGGCGCCTGAGCCTGACCGGGGAGCTCGGCGAGCTCGACGTGCCGGCCAGCCTCGGGTCGCTGCTGGCGGCGCGCCTTGACGCACTGGAGCCGCTCGAGAGCCGTTTTGTGAAGGCGATGGCGGTGTTCGGGACCAGCTTCTCGCGCGCCTCGGCAAGCGAGCTGGGCGACGTGCCCGAGGAGCGCCTCGACACGATCCTCGAGTCGCTCGTGCGAAAGCAGGTGCTCGCGATCAGGGCCAACCCACTGACGCCCGACAGCGGCCAGTACGTGTTCGTGCAGGGGCTGCTGCGGACGGTCGCCTACGAGATGCTCTCCCGGCGCGAGCGCAAGCCCCGCCACCTGGCGGCCGCGGCCCACCTGCGCACGCTGTTCCCCCACGACGGCGAGGACGTCGCCGCCGAGGCGATCGCCGCCCATTACCTGGACGCCTACCGCGCCGCCGGCCCCCGCGACCCCGACGCTCCGGCACTGCAGGAGACCACGATCTCGGCCCTGCGCCAGGGCGCGCGCCGCGCGGCCTCGGTGGGCGCCCCGGAGTCGGCCGAGCGGGCGTATCTGACCGCGGTCGAGCTGGCCCGCGACGAGGAGGAGCGGACCGAGCTGACCTGTGCCGCGGGCGAGATGGCGATGCAGGCGGGGCGCCTCGAGCAGGCCCTCGAGCTGCTCAAAGAGGCGGCCGCCGCCTACGTGGCGGCGGGACGCGAGCGGGAGGCGGCGAGCGTGGCCGGCAACATCGGGCGCGCCCTCAGCTACGTGGGCCGCAACGACCAGGCGATCGAGCAGCTGGAGGGCGCGCTCGAGGTCCTCGGGGCCGAGCGGGTGGATGCCGAGGTGGCGCGGCTGCACGCGGTCCTCGGACACGCCTTCCTCTACCGCGGGCAGGACGAGCAGGCCGGCGCCTCACTGGAGACGGCGCTGCGCTTCGCCCAGGAGCTGGCGCTGCCCGAGGTTCAGAGCGGGGCATTGATCGACAAGGGCCTGATGTGCCTGCAGGACAACCGCCCCGACGAGGCCCGTGCGCTGCTGGGAGCGGCGCTCGAGATCGCCGAGCGCCACGAACTGATCGAGCGCGCCCACAACGCCCTCGGTAACAGCGGCATGCTCGGCATGCAGTGGGACCAGCCCGGAGCCGACCTGCAGTTCGTGCGCGCGCTGGCGCTGGCCCGGCGCCTGGGTGACCGTTTCCGCGAGTCCATCTCCGCGGGCAACCTCATGTTCCTGCACGTCCTCGCCGGGCACTGGGACGAAGCCGAGACGATGGCCCCGGGCCTGCTCGAAGAGCTGGAAGACCGCCCCGGCGTGGAGTACGTCCGCTGGCCGCTGGCCGTCATGCATACGCTCCGCGGCGAGCTCCCGGATGCCCGGGAGGACCTCGCCGGGATGGTCGGCTGGGAGCTCAGCGACGACGAAGACCTCGGCAGCACCCACACCTCGGTGGCCATCAGCCTGGCGCTCACCGAGGGCCGGCGCGAGGAGGCGCTGGAGCTCGGCCGGCGGATGCTGCCGGCGGCCACCGCGGCCCTGGGTGCATCCCACGACGCCGTCCGCCACGGCTGGTCCTTCACGCTCGAGGCCGCCGTCGAGCTCGGGCGCGACGAGGACGCCCGCGTCCTGCTGGCGCTGCTCGAGGAGCAGCCCCCCGGGCACGTGCCGCCGTTCCTGCGCGCCCAGCTGATGCGCGGCCATGGGCTCGTTGCCGGGGCCGCTGGCGATCACGGTGCAGCCGAGGGCCAGCTGCAGCGGGCGCTCGATGCCTTCCGAGTGCTCGCCTACCCCTACTGGGTCGCCCGCGCCCAGATCGACCTCGCCGCCTGTCTGCTGGGACAGGACCGCGCCCCCCAGGCGCAGAAGCTCCTGGCTGAGGCGGTCGCGACGCTGCATGAGCTCGACGCCCAGCCCGCATTGGCGCGGGCACGTGCACTGGGGGGCATGCCCGAGAGCCCCACGCCCGCCGACACCCCGGTGTGAGCGCCGCGCGAGGGGCCCGTGCCCGCGGGCGACGCCGCTCGCCCTGCGGCTCGCGCGCTCAGCTCCGCCTGGCGGGGATCAGGTAATCGTCCAGCGAGCGGGCCTGCGAGCTCGGGTCTCCGCCGACCGCCGACTGCACCTTCAGCTGGGCGCCGACGAGGATGCCCCGCGCCGGCCCCGCGGCGTCCGCCAGCGCAGCCCGGGCGAGCCCTCCCGGGCGAACGGTGAAGGTCACCTTCCCGCCCTTGGAGGTGGTTAGATGCCCGTCCGCGAACGTCGCCGGGAGCGTGTGACAGGTCCGCCCCAGCCTGACCGCGGAGCCGTGACAGCGCCCGCCGAGTGCCCGCCGGGAGGCCGTGCCGCGAGGGCCGAAGGTCAGCCGCCAGGTGACGTTGCCGGGGTCCACGAGTGAGAGCGTGAACGTGATCGCTCCGGTGCGGTGGTTCACGACGGGCTTCCCGGAGAAGGTGAAGTCGCTGTCGGGGCCGGGCGATTTGAACGAGATCGTTTCACCCGAGGGGACGTTCAGCAGGTTCGTGGGCCCCGGCCCGAGCGAGGGGGCGGGAGCCACCGGGAAGCTCTGCTGGACTTCGGCCGCCGCTTCGTAGTCCGCGTCGCCGCCCTGGCCCGCGGCGATCGTGCAGGTCCCGGCCGCGAGCGGGCTCACGGTGGCGCCTTCGGCGGTGCACACCGACGGCGTCAGCGAGGCGAACGTCACCGGCAGGCCGGAGGACGCGAGCGCCGAGGCGCTGTAGGGCGTCCCCCCGGCCACGGCCGATGTGGGTGCCGTGGAGGTGAAGCGGATGATCTGGGTGCCCGGCCCGACGGTGAAGGACTGCTGCGCCGGCGCAGCAGCCTGATATTCGCCGTCGCCCGCCTGCAGGGCTTCGATCGTGCACGTGCCCGCGCCGGAGAAGCTCACCGTCGACGCTTGGATCCCGCACACCGAGGGCGTCGCGGACGCGTACGAGGCAGCCAGGCCCGAGCTGCTGGTGGCCGCCGCCGTGTATGGCGCACCGGCCACCCTGGCGCCGCTCGGCGCCGTCGAGGTGAAGTCGAGCTGCTGGGGCTTCTTGGCGGCTTTACCCGTGGCCTGGAAGACGCCCAGCCCGTTCGGGGTGCCGAGGCCGGAGGGGCCGTCATAGCCTGGCCGGGCGAGGCAGATCGCGTGCCCGAAGCAGATCGCCCCCTCTTCGCCGGGCGTGCAGGACTCGAGCCCGTCTTCTTCCAACTTTTTCGGCGGCAGGCAGGAGCCGTTGGAGCCC